>CALIZL010000019.1 GCA_938028745.1 uncultured Prevotella sp. | reverse complement strand
AAAAGATGGCTGACGCCGTGTAAACTTGTTATCTTGTTACCTTGTCAACTAATAATGGTGAAAAGATGGCTGACACCGTGTAAACTTGTTACCTTGTTGCTTGTTACCTTATCAACTAATAATGGTGAGAAGATGGCTGACGCCGTGTAAACTTGTTACCTTGTTGCTTGTTACCTTATCAACTAATAATGGTGAGAAGATGGCTGCGCCCATCAACTTGTTAACTCGCTTTCTCGTCAACTTGTCCCCTTGCTCCCTTGCTCCCTTGTTTACGATTTGGTTTGTAATATTTTTAGTGCAGATTTTAACATTATAGCTGCCTTTTTCTTCGCCAATCGCCCACTCGACCGCAAATAATCGATTCTCGCGAAGGTTGGTTTTGATGTAAAAAGGGGGTAGTTGTAAATGCAAACAAAATGAATGTACATTGCATAAAACCGCAATTGGCACAAGGTTAGGGGCTATTTGTTGCTAAGTTCAGCGCGTTTTGGTGCTAAATGTGGTGCGTTTTGGTGCTAAACGCAGTGCATTTTGGTGCTAAACGCAGTGCATTTTGGTGCTAAATGCAGTGCATTTTGGTGCTAAATGCAAGGTTTTTTGGTGCTAAACACAAGGCATTATGCTGCTAAATGAAAGGCAAATAAGCATAAATATGCACTGAAATGGTATAGGCAAAACCACTTTGAACCTATAAAACATCGCTCAAAGGGGGCAAAAAGTACACAAAAAAGTGGAGTATTAGTGGCTAAAAGTGGGGAATTGGGGTTGAAAAAATCGCGAACCTGCAACCATCTAGAAAGGCAAAGTGGTGCAAAATGCAAGTTGTTTTCTTAAAAGTGGGCAGGTAGAGAGGTGTGTAAGAGTAAAAACTGGGGCTATTTACCTACTTTTTGGCCTAAATTTTCGCTAGAATGGAGGGACGGGAAGGGCGTGTTTTGTAAAATATAAGAACCGAATTTAACAAAAAAGATAGGAATAGGAAAAGATTGGAAGGTTGTGTACGTTCACCGATTTGAGTGTAGGTGTGGCTAGATATAGATCCCAATCGGTCGTTAGACCGCTTACCTATTATTTTAGGTTGTTTCCGTCGCTTCCTGTTCTTCTTTCGTTTGCTTGTCGGCATCTTGCCTGTCTTCTTCTCTGGGCATAGCCCGCTACGCCCAGAGAAGAAGACAGGAAATGTGCTCAACAATACACAAAATCTGCACAGACTCTAACAACCAATTTGGGATAAACAACTCGCCAACTGTTAACTTGTTTTTTTAGTAGTTGGCGAGAGGGTATTACGTCAGACTCTTGTACTCGTAATCTGACTTAAACCTAAAAGCATCAATATGAAACACTTGTGCGTGATGTTATTTATGCCTATAAAATGCGCTGCACTTCGTGAATGCCGTCAATGTCTTTCAGTTTGTCTATAATCTGTTGTGTCTCGTTTCTGTCGTGAACACGCAGCTCAATAGTTCCGTCGAACACGCCTTCGTCGCCCGAAATAACAAGTTTGCGCATGTCGATGTTCAGTTGGCTGGAAATAACTTCGGCCACATCGCGCAGCAAGCCATGACGGTCGATACCGCGAATTTCTATTGTCGCCTCGAAGAACATCTTGCCGTGCATGTCCCATTTGGCATCGAGAATACGGTTGCCATAGCTTGATTTGAGCCGATTGGCAACGGGGCAAGCGCGTTTGTGAATTTCGATGCGGCTCTTATTATCTATGTAACCCAAGATGTCGTCGCCTGGGATGGGGTGACAGCACGAGGGGAATATGTAGCGTTCTACCGATGATTCGGTGATGATACAGGGCAGTTTCTTGTTGAAGTCCTTGCCGACAACAAGCAGGTCTTGCTCCTCTTTCTCCGTTTTGTTGCGGCGTTTCTCGCGTCCCATGAAAGGCATGCGCTTTAACCAGCTAAAGCTAACGTTGCTTTTCTTCTTACCTAGGATTTCGTCTAGGTCTTTTTCACCCAAGATAACGGTTCTGTCGCCTAGGTGTTGCAGCAGTTCTTCGGGCTTTTGCAGTTCGTGTAGCTCGCAAAGTTTATCTAGTATAGGCGTTGTTTGCTCCAAGTTGTGCTTGGCAAGCCATTCTTTCAGAATGTTTTCTCCCTGCTTTTGCAGTTCGCGGTTGGCTCGCCTAAGTATGGCTTGTATCTTACCGCGCGCCTTAGCCGTAGAAACGAAGTTAATCCACGACGGGTCTACGTGTTGCGATTTAGACGTTAATATTTCCACTTGGTCGCCACTTTGCAGGCGATGACTAAGCGGAACAAGCCGATGGTTCACCTTTGCGCCAATGCAATGGCTGCCAAGGAAGGTGTGCAACTGAAAGGCGAAGTCGAGCGCGGTGCATCCTGCGGGCAACATCTTTATCTCTCCTTTCGGTGTAAACACGAAAATCTCGGATGCAAAAAGATTCAGTTTGATGGCATCGAGAAAGTCCATCGCGTCGGGCTGTGGGTCGTCTAATATCTCCTTGATGGTTCGCAGCCAGTCGTTCAGTTCGCCTTCGTCCTCGGTTATCTCTTCTCCTTCCTTGTATTTCCAATGTGCGGCAAAGCCTTGTTCGGCTATTTCGTCCATTCGGTTGCTCCTTATCTGCACCTCAATCCAGCGTCCTTGCTTGCTCATCAGCGTTACGTGCAAGGCTTGGTAGCCGTTTGCTTTGGGGTGATTGAGCCAATCGCGCAGTCTGTCTGGGTGCGATTTGTATAGCTGACTTATCTTTACGTAGATGTTGAAGCTCTCGTTGATTTCCTCTTCCTGGTTTTTGGGGGTGAAGATGATGCGTACAGCCAGTATGTCGTAAATCTCTTCGAAAGCCACATGCTTGCTTTGCATCTTATTCCAAATGGAGTAGGGGCTCTTGATGCGCGCTTTTATCTCGTATTGTATGCCCATTTGGTCGAGAGCTTGCCGTATGGGGTCGGTAAATTGCTGGAAAAGAATTTCGCGTTGTTCTTGTGTCGATGCCAGTTTAGCTTCGATTGAGGCGTATTCTTCGGGGTGTTCGAACTTGAAACTGAGGTTTTCTAGTTCGGTTTTTATCTTGTTCAGACCGAGCCTGTTGGCCAAAGGGGCATAGATATAAAGCGTTTCGCCTGCTATCTTGTATTGCTTGTTGGGTGCTTGACTTTCCAAGGTGCGCATATTATGCAGGCGGTCGCATATCTTAATGAGTATCACGCGTATGTCGTCGCTCATGGTTAGCAGCAACTTCTTGAAGTTTTCTGCTTGCGCCGAGGCCCTATCGCCGAATATTCCACCAGAAATTTTAGTCAGCCCGTCAACGATTTGGGCTATCTTCGAGCCGAAAATGTTCTCGATGTCTTCAACCGTATAGTCGGTGTCTTCTACCACATCGTGCAGCAACGCGGCGCAGATACTGGTAGAGCCCAGGCCCATTTCCTCGCAGGCTATTTGCGCCACAGCGATGGGGTGCATGATGTAAGGCTCGCCCGAGAGCCTACGCACGCCCTTGTGGGCCTCTCTTGCGAAGTTGAAAGCTTTGGTGATAATCTCCTCTTTCTTGCGGTGCGGCGAGGCCATGTAGGTTTCGAGCAAGTGCTTGAAAGCCTTGTTCACCAACTGTTCTTCTGCTTGTTCCCTTTCTTTATCTCTCGTAATTTGGTCGGTCATATCGCTGCAAGTTATGAAAATGAGCCAGTATGTGTTGTACGTTTGTGTTGAAAATTGGGTGGATGGGCTTTACACTGATGTTAGGAGTTGTGGTTTGCCCACTTTGTTGTTATCCCAAATTTTCGTGCGCTTTGTTGTTGGGGTGTTCCCATTGTTGTTTTGTTTCCTTCTTAGAGGAAAGTCGAAAGGAGTTCAGTCAGACCTGTTGCATAGCGAAGCCATGTTTTCCAGGCATCGGTTGTTTATCTGACAGAACTCCTTCCTTTATATAAATATTGTGTAGCTAATGCGTTGTTACGCTATTACTTCACTCTGAGTTTCTTTCCTGCTCTGATGTTCGAGCCGCTGATCTTGTTCAGTTTTTTCAGCTGTTTTACGGTGGTGTTGTTGCGTTTGGCAATCTCAGAGAGTGTGTCTCCGTCTTTAATCATGATGCTCTTGCCACCACCATCACCGCGTTCGTGTTTCTCGCGTTTCTCGCGCTTACGTCTTTCCTTTTTCGATTCGTGCTTTCTGCTACTGCTTTTGCTGCTGCGCGTGGGCGAATAGGATGCAGGAGCCTCGGCCACTTCCACTTCACGCCTTCTAGTTAGCAAGTCGTCGCTGTTGTAAGCAAATATATCTTCTTGCTTGTCGATAAACTTGTTAACCATACTAGCAGGCAAACGGAGCGTGGCAGGCGCAGAAGCACCGCAAACGATGTCTTTGCGATATTGGGGATTGAGGGTTTTGAGCTCTGCTAAGTCGATACCCAGTACACCCGCCAGTTGGTTAAAGTGTATGTCGCGATGAACAACCACCGTATCTGTCTTTACGGGCAAGGTTGCCGTCATAGGGCAGATGTTGTGTTCGCAGTAGTAGTTCATGATATAGTTGGCTGCGATGAAGGCTGGCACATATCCCCTCGTCTCTCGTGGAAGGTAAGGGTAGATTTTCCAGTAATCCTTTTCGCCTTTGGCGCGGTGTATGGCTTTGTTGATGTTTTCGGGCCCTGCGTTGTATGCGGCGATAACAAGGTTCCAGTCGCCGAATATGCGATAGAGGTCGCTCAGGTAGTGTGCGGCGGCGTACGACGACTTGGCGATGTCGCTGCGCTCGTCGATAAGCGAGTTAACTGTTAGTCCGTAATGCTTTCCCGTGTTCAGCATAAATTGCCACAGGCCCGTGGCACCAACCCTAGAAACGGCCTTGGGGTTAAGCGCAGATTCGATAACGGGCAGGTATTTCAGTTCGAGTGGCAGGCCGTAAGCTTCGAGCGCCTCTTCGAAAATGGGCATGTAAAAGTTGCTTGCGCCCACAACGTAGCTTACCGAACGGCGCAACTTTCCGCTATAACGGTCGATGAACTTCTGCACCACGTCGTTATAGGGCATCTCGATAACGGTAGGTATTCGGCTAAGTCTTTCAACGAACACCTCTTTAGGGAAACTGGGATTAACGTTAGGCATGTTACAATCGGTAGCAGGCCTAAGGTATTTCTCCGCATTGTATTGTTTGAGCAGACTGTCTAGTTCGTAGGTCATGCCCTCTGGCAAGTCTATTACTTCGTTTTTGCCATTCGCTGTTGTCACCGTGATTTCCTTGTCATCGTTGTTATGCTGTGCCCATGCAGGCATCGCACAGCTCAACATCATGGTGGTTAACAGAAAATTAAATCTTTTCATGCTGTATTTCATTGTTCTTATTTTTCAATCTGTACGCGCGTACGTTACTCCTAATAGCTTATTTTAGAATGTTAGACTGCAATGCAGACCGATGGCCGATGGCTTGAAAGACGTGCCTGCCAAGGGGCTATTCATCACGGCAGGCTCTACGCGAAGTGTGAGATCGTCGGATATGTCGAACTCAGACAGCGACGCGTCTACGTATGCATCGACGATGGAAAGGGCGTAAACGCCCAGCAGGCAGAAGAAACTAAGGTCGCGCCAACGGCGATAGCGGTCTTTACGACTTTTGAAGATGCTTTGGTATTGCTCCTTGTTTTGGTCGGTTATTCTTGTGCCTAGGTGCAAAAACTGGTTGTAGCTTTGTGTTGTTGGGTCGGTGTCCATGATGTCTTGGTAGGCTTTTGAGTAGTCGCGAAACATCATGTTGTTCCATTGCATGGCGTAAATGCAACCCACGAAACCGCCATACACCAATGGAAGTTTCCAGTATTTGCGGTTATAAATTTGTCCTGCGCCTGGCAGAACGATGGCCAACCACATGGCGCGTTTAGGATTAGGCCGCCATGTATCCCAGTTTCGTTTCTCCTTTTTCTTTTGGAGTGTCGGCGTAAGGGATGTTTTCAGGCTGTCTTTTTCTTCTGTCAACACGCTATCCGCAATAGTTGTTGCGAGTGTGTCGCCCTGTGATTGGGCTCTTTTCGAGGCGTCGAAATGTCCTTGTGCAATGGATGCAACGCTGCCAAAGGGCGACAGCAGAGCCATCGTCATTAACAGTTTGGAAATCTTCGCACTCATTTTTATCACCTTTTGCTTATTGTTCTTTTAGCTTATCAAACGCAGCCATGATGCGCGCCAGCTCTTCTTCGTTGGCGAAAGGGATGCTAATTTTCCCTTTGCCTTTGGGCGAGCAGGTCATCTGAACCTTGGTGTCGAGGAAGTCGGAGAGCCTTTGCCTTATCCTGGTAACCTCTTCGGGCATCGCTGCTTTGGTGGCAATAGTTTTCTTTCCGCTTTGAATGTCTTCGCCATTCTTTAGCTTTTGGGCCAACTCTTCCACCTTTCTAACCGAGTAGCCGTGCTTTTGTATCTCGCGAAAGAGTTTTATTTGTAGCGACGGACTGTCTATGGCCAGCAATGCGCGGGCATGTCCCATGTCTATTTCTTTCTTTTGCAGAGCCATTTGCACTTGTGCGGGGAGTTTAAGTAGTCGCAAGTAGTTGGTGATAGCCGTGCGACTTTTGCCCACGCGCTCCGAAACTCGTTCCTGAGTCATGCCTTCGGCCGAAAGCAGATGCTCGTAAGCCAATGCAATTTCGATGGCGTTAAGGTCTTCGCGTTGGATGTTTTCAACCAACGCCAGTTCCATAATGCTCTCGTCCTTGATGGTACGGATGTACGCAGGTATGGCTTGTAGGCCTGCCAATTGCGAAGCACGCCAACGTCTTTCGCCTGCGATGATTTGGAATTTGTTGTCCTCAACCTGTCGTAGCGTGATGGGTTGGATGATGCCAATCTCTACAATGCTGTTGGCAAGCTCTTGCAAAGCATCCTCATCAAACTCTCGTCGGGGCTGATTGGGGTTGGCCTCAATCTGCTCTAACGGGATTTCGTTGATGGTGGAGCTGCCTTGCGGACGCACGTTCTCGGTGGAGATAAGTGCATCGAGTCCTCTGCCTAGGGCGTTGAATTTCTTATGTACTGCCATTTAGAAATGTTCGTTTATTAAGTTACACGTTGACAAGCCGACGAGTTTCTGCAGGATGCAACCTGCTTGTCATGGCTCGTCAGGCTCTCAGCAGTGTTCTAAATAGTTGTTGGCGGCATGTTTCCCCTTTTGCACATAAGCCCTTTGGAGGGCAATAGGCTTGGGGTATGCCTTTTTTCCAATGTCTTTTTGCGCTGCATTTGGTATGCCAGCCGCGCCAAGGTTGTTGCTTTTTGGCCGTAAATAGGGGAGCTTGTGGTGGGCTAGTTGCCCTTTTCCACAATCTCCTTAGCTAGTGCCAAGTGGTTCTTACTACCAGTAGACTCGGCATCGTAAAGAATAACGGGCAAGCCGTGACTTGGACTTTCGCTCAGTTTCACGTTGCGTTGTATCACTGTTTTGAACACCAACTCTTGGAAATGTCGCTTTACCTCGTCGTAGATTTGGTTGGCCAAGCGCAAGCGGCTGTCGTACATCGTGAGCAAGAACCCCTCAATTTCCAACTTCGGATTCAGCTTGCTCTTGATGATTTTGATGGTGTTGAGCAGCTTGCTGATACCTTCTAGCGCGAAGTATTCGCACTGAACGGGGATGATAACCGAGTCGGCCGCGGTGAGGGCGTTCACGGTGATAAGACCTAACGATGGCGAACAGTCGATGAGTATGTAGTCATAGTCCCCCTTGATGCCGTCGAGCAGTGTTTTAAATACGCGTTCACGGTTTTCGATGTTGAGCAGTTCTATCTCTGCACCTACAAGGTTGATATGGCTAGGGATGATGTCAAGACCGTCGATGTCGGTGGTGTAGATCGCATCGCGTATGTCAGCATGGTCTATAATGCATTCGTAGAGCGAGCATTCCACGTCGTTAAGGTCCACTCCAAGTCCGCTTGAAGAGTTAGCCTGCGGGTCGGCATCTACCACCAGCACGCTTTTTTCTAGTGTAGCCAACGAGGCAGCGAGATTAATTGTTGTGGTTGTCTTTCCCACGCCACCCTTTTGATTGGCTAATGCGATAATTTTTCCCATAACCTTTTTTTTCCTGGTTGTTTTTAATAGAATGCAAAGATACATATTTTACATGAAAAAGCACTATATTAAAGCTTTTTTCGTACTTTTGCATGTAAATATTCAAGCTTACTTAGCATTATAAGCGTAAGTAAATACATTTGCATGTAATGGTCAAGGGATGGTTGTTTGCTTTTCTGAAAAGGCAAACAGCCGCTCGTCAAACTGATGTTGAGCTTGACAAATGGGCGTGTCATTGCGCATTCGAAACGGGCTTTGGCAGATGCTTGGATAACAGACAGGTAACGAAAATAAGGAGAAAGATGGAAATAAAGAAACCGCTTATATTAGTATCTAACGATGATGGCTATCATGCCAAGGGCTTACGGTCGTTGGTGGCCATGCTTACCGACTTTGCCGATGTGGTGGTTTGCGCCCCCGATGCTGGTCGTTCGGGGTTTGCAGGTGCCTTTTCGGTGGCCAAACCCTTACTGCTTAAAAGGCGAAAGGATGTGGCGGGAGCGCCAGTGTGGTCGAGTAACGGAACGCCTGTGGACTGTGTGAAACTTGCTTTCAGTGAGTTGTTCGCCGAACGGCAACCCGATCTCATTCTGTCGGGCATCAATCATGGCGACAATGCCGCCGTGAATGTTCACTATTCGGGAACGATGGGCGTGGTTATTGAGGGATGCTTAAAGGGTCTTCCTTCGGTAGGCTTTTCGCTTGCCGACCCTGATGAGGATGCCGACTTTGAGCCTTTGCGTCCCTATGTGCGTGACATTGTGGGCCGTGTGCTTGCCGAAGGCTTGCCCAAAGAGGTGTGTCTGAACGTGAATTTCCCACGCGCGCAGACGTTTAAAGGGGTGAAGGTGTGCCGAATGAACAGGGGTACGTGGGTGAACGAGTGCGAGAAACGAACGCATCCTCATGGTTACGACTACTTTTGGATGGCTGGACATTTCCAAAGCGATGAGCCTGAGGCGCAAGATACCGACCATTGGGCCTTGAAGAATGGCTATGTGGCCATCGTTCCCACACGTATTGACGTTACTTGCTACGACTCGTTGCAACGGATGAAGGCATGGGAAGAGGTGTTGTAAGTAGTAAGTTGTAAGTGATAAGTAGTAAGTGATAAGTAGTAAGTTGTAAGTGGAGAATGGCATGAAGTAAAGGAGTTAAGCCTGCCACTTGTGAGTTTTTAAGTTTATTTGTTCAAAAGTTAACGAGTTAACAAGTGGGCAAGTTAGTGAATTGGCGAGCAGATAAGTTAATGAGTTAACGAGATACAAGTTAATATGCGCAGCCATTTTTTCACCTTTTCACCCTTTCACTTTTTCACCCTTTCACTTTTTCACCTTTAAAAAGCCCTTTCACCTTTAAAAGTTTATGCGTTATTATTTAATTGTAGGCGAGGCCTCTGGCGACCTTCATGCCTCGCATCTTATGCGTTCGTTACAAGCCGTAGACACTGCTGCCGAGTTCCGTTTCTTTGGCGGCGACCTCATGACTGCCGTAGGTGGAACGCGCGTAAAGCATTTTAAAGAATTGGCATACATGGGCTTTATCCCCGTGTTGCTTCATCTGCGCACCATCTTCCGCAACATGGCATTCTGCAAAAAAGACATTGTGGAGTGGGCACCTGATGTGGTTATACTTGTGGATTACCCTGGTTTTAACCTCAATATCGCCAAGTTTGTGAAGTCGAAGACACGCATTCCCGTGTATTATTACATCTCGCCTAAGATTTGGGCGTGGAAAGAATATCGCATAAAAAACATTAAACGAGATGTGGACGAGCTTTTCTCCATCTTGCCTTTCGAGGTAGATTTCTTTGAGAAAAAGCACCATTATCCCATCCATTACGTGGGAAACCCAACGGCCGATGAGGTTCGCAGTTTCCTTTCCACTTATAACGAAGGTTTCGAACAGTTTTGTAAGGCAAACGCATTGCAGGCCGATAAGCCCATATTGGCACTTTTGGCAGGGAGCAGGCGGCAGGAGATAAAAGACAATTTGCCGGCTATGATGCAGGTGGCGGCACGTTTTCCGCAATACCAAGCCGTGTTGGCTGGTGCACCTTCCATTGCGGATGAGTATTACGAAGGTTTCATTCGTGGGTCGCAAGTGCGATTGGTGAAGAACCAAACCTATCCGCTCTTGGCGCATTCAACAGCCGCTTTGGTAACAAGTGGTACGGCAACGCTCGAAACAGCCTTATTTAATGTGCCGCAGGTGGTGTGTTATAAAACGCCTGTGCCACGCCTCATCCGTTTTGCTTTCAACCATATTATCAAGGTGAAGTACATTTCGCTGGTAAATCTTATTATGAATAAGGAGGTGGTTAGCGAACTGTTTGCCGACCGCTTTACCATTGACAACATTGCCCGCTGCCTGCAAACGCTATTGCCCGGCGGTGAGGCCCGACAAGAAATGCTTAACAATTATGCCCTTTTGCAAAAGGTGTTGGGCAATGATGTGGCACCCGACAACGCTGCCAAGCTTATGTATGGCATGTTGAAAGGCGTTGGCTCGGAATAGAAATTGGCGTTGTTGGGTGGCTCGTAAGTGTTTTATGGTGAGGATTATACGCTGTTAATGCTTCTGAAAAAAGCCCTAACCGATATATTTAAGGCTTACTGATGGAGCGGGCTTAGTCTGTGTCCGCTTTGCTACAAGCCTTTTGTAGTGTCACTACAAAAGGCTTGTAGCACGACTACAAAATGCTTGTAGTGCGACTACAAAAGCCTTGTAGCGGCAGTACAAAAGCCTTTGTAGAGGCTCTAACTGCCGATTTGGGTTTAAGAGAAGTCTATGTTTTTGTTGTTTTCTGTATCGGCTTTGCTTTTGTTTAGCAACATGGGCCTTATCCAAACGCATCCCGTTAGCGAGAGAACGCCGCAAGCGAGGGCTATTAAGAAGAGGTTGTTGTAGCCAAGCCACTCTTGAAATGCACCCGAAAACATGCCGGGAACCATTTGGGCCAACGCCAAAACGGCTGTAAGGAAGATGTAAACGGAATGGTTGCCCAAAGCTTTGCTGATGGTTTTCAAAGCCGTCCAATAGGTAACTAAGGCCAAACCTAAGCTCGTTTGTCCGATAAAGATGCAAAGGTTAATAATGCCTAGGCTTGTTGGCTGGGTCTCGCTAAGCAAAACATATAGTGCATTGGGCAGTAAAATGGCCACAGATAAGGGCAAAACGATGGTTCGTAAGCCTTTTGCGGCAATGATAGCCTTGCCCAACAAGCTGCCGGCGATAAGTCCTACAACGCCCACAGTGCCACAAGTAAGGCCAAATTCTTGTGGCGACAGTCCCAGTCCGCCATTGTGATTGGAGTCTACAAGAAAGAGCATGGCCACTTTCGACGTGAGTGTTTCGGGCAATAAAAAACAGAACGTGAAACAAAACGTGGCTGCAAGTTGTTGGCGTGGATGTTGGGCGAAGAGCGAAAAGATGTCTTTCTTCACCTCTTGCCAACGTTCTGCAAATTGTTCGCGCCGCTGTTGCCGCCTT
Source organism: uncultured Prevotella sp. (assembly GCA_938028745.1). GTDB lineage: Bacteria > Bacteroidota > Bacteroidia > Bacteroidales > Bacteroidaceae > Prevotella. The sequence goes on along the minus strand of CALIZL010000019.1, from coordinate 110,466 downwards.
AAAAGGTGGATGGACTCGTTATAAGGACTGGGCAACGCCGTGCGGTGCCATAGCCATGAAAGAATGAAAAGGCCTGCAACGGAATAGAAAATAAGGCTCCACGATAGGCTGATGCTATTGCGATAGAGCAGTTGTAGGTTGCCTGCCACCATCACCAAGAAACCTTGAACGAAGATAAAGGCCAGCAAACGGAATGTGTTTGGCATGCTAGAAAGGCCCGAACGCGTGCTGCCCATAACCGTATCGTGGTAAAACACGTCGGCTTCTGTCTCGTGAACGGCTAAGGCGAGGGACAATAGCCCCAGAAAAGCGAACGTACCTTGCAGCCAATGGGCGGTGGGAATGGTGAAGGCAACACCACCCAAGGCAACGCCAAGCATCAGTTGCATGGACACAATCCACCAACGTGGGGTGCGTAATAGGCCTAAGAACGGCGACCACAGCGGGCGTAACAGCCACGGCAGAAACAACAACCCCGTATAGAGGGTTATCTCTGCGTTGCTCAATCCCAGTTGTTTGTAGAGCAAAAGCGCAAGTGTGGCGATGGCGGCTTGTGCTGTTCCTGTGCCGAAGTATATTGATGGCACCCATCTCCACGGTGTTTCTTTGCCTGTGGTCATGTTAGTTTATGAGTTTATAAGCTCGTGAGTTGCTGAGTACGTGAGTTGCTGAGTTTGTGAGTTGTTTAGTCTGTGAGTTTTATTGTGAACAACATTGAGTTCTACAATTCAATACCTCACGAACTCAACAACTCAGCAATTCAGCAACCTCAACAACTCATATCCTTAAACATCTATCTATGGATAGAGGCGTTTTTGTTCGGCTCCTGGGTAGTAATGCGTCAAAATCTCATGGTAGGCGTACCCTTTTTCGCCCATCACAGCCGCCCCAATCTGGCATAAGCCCACGCCATGTCCCCATCCTGCGCCCGTGAAGACGAAACGAAGTGGAACTCCTTCGGCATCACGTTCGGCCACGTCTACCACGAATGCCGAACTATAAAGGTGGCTTTCGCTAAGTGCGCGGCGTATTTCCAGTTCCTTGCCAAGCGTTAGTGTGCGCTTTGTTCCAACGATTTTCAAGCGCGACAAACGCCCACTCTTACCCCTTTCGATGGGTTCGAAGGCCGTAATCAGGCCAAAATCAATGCCCAACTTCTTTTTTAGCAGTTCGCCAACCTGCGCTTGTGTATATTCCAAACGCCAGCGATAGAAGTCCTTTGTGGTTTGGTCGAAGTCGTTAAGCACCTGCGAGAGGATGCGTGTATCGCGCGTATTGCAGAACGCATCGGGGGTAGAGCGTATCCAAGCCTCGCTGTTGGTTTCGTTGGTTAGGTCTAAGTCTACGGCAGGGTTAGGCAAGTCGCGCACCACTTTAAGGTAAGGCTTGTCTTCGTCTTCCCAGCAATAGCGGTATTCTTCTACCATTCCGCCGCAGCATTTGCTAAAACGGGCATCGCAAATTCCCTCTTCTGACAGCAACACTTGTCCGCGTGTGGCCTGCACAGCCTCTGCAACGTGCTTGCTTGTAGCCTTAGTTATGCCTTGGTAGCGTTGGCAATGGTCGTCGGCACACACGTCGAAGAGGGTGTGATCTTCGCGGTCGTACCATTTCACTATTTCGTTTTCGTTCATTACAAAGGCCGCAGCACCTGTTGTTGTGGTTTTCTTATCGCGGTTTTGTATCTGTGCCAATAGCCAACTGCGCGATATAACGGCGTGGGCTTTCAGTAATTCGGGGCTTGATGTGGCACTCATTTCACTAGAAATGACGCTTTCGAGATAGTCTTCTACCGACAATTGGTTGATGGCCACAATCTTGTTGTCATCTATCACAAAGCGCAGTGCACCCTTAAAGGTTTGCGTTTGTTGCTGTTCCCAATGAAAATTAACACCGATGGTGACGTTGTGGAGCGAGAAATTGGCCTCGGCTGAGGTTGGTTCGAAGGTAAGCTGGTCGTATTCTTGTCCGTTCCAAACGATGCGGCCTTTGTTAAGGCAAACCGTTTGCTGACCTTGTGCTTCGCTGTTGTTAACCTTATATGGGGTGTTTAGCACAAAAAAGATTTCTGTACCGTTCATAATGCCCACCGATACTTGGGGCGTTTCGTTGTATTCTGGGTTCATAAGTTGTTATTTAAAGGTGAAAGGGCTTTTAAAGGTGAAAGAGTGAAAAGGTGAAAAGGTGAAAAAATGGCTGCGCATATAAATTTGTTATCTCGTTATCTCGTCTATTTGCTGGCTTGTCAACTTGTCTACTTGTTAACTTGTCTACTTGTTAACTTGTCTACTTGTCTACTTGTCTACTTGTTAACTTGTCTACTCGTTAACTAACGAACAAATAACCTTAAAGCCTCACGGGCATTTGGCTTAACTCCTTAACTCCTTAACTCCTCTATTATACTCCCATTATTTTTCGTTTCACGTCTTCGAAAGTTGTCGTTGGCATGCCCACCTCTTTATATAGAGATTCAAGTAGGGGCGTGTTTAGGCGTTCGAAGTCTTCCTTTCGGGGCGTAATAACCAGTCCTGCCATGTCTAACGCCCCCGGACTGATGAGCATTTGCGCGTCGCCTTCGGCCGAATAGCAGGCAGGGCGGTGTTTGTCGCGTGGTATCACCGCAGTGATATACATCTCGCCTTCGCGCCATTTCAAGATGTTAAACATCGGTTCGGTTTCGTCTTCGCGCTGTGGTAAGGCCACATAAAGGGTTTCGAAGAGTGTGATGTCGGCCTTGGCGTCGCGCCCCACAATAGCAAATACAGGGCAAGCATAGTTGTTGATGGCCACTAGTTCAGAGCCGTCGGGTGTGGATAGCAGTGTTTGGCGACTGCTGTAAAGCTGTTCCCAGTTGTCGCGCAAGGGCAGATGGGTGCCTGTTCCTGCTTGCAGGTGCATGTGGTCGGGTGCAGATGCGCCGCATTTTGGCCCATTATAAAACACGGTAAGGTGTTCGAAACATTCAAGTAGTCGGCGCATCTTGCCATAGTGTTCGCGAATAAGTTGCGGTTGGTGAACTTTTGCGGGTATGGTGAAATGCAATGGCAGGATGGGGAAAGGGTTAACCAACAACTCGAAGTCGTTGTCGATGGGTATTTGCGTTTGAACCGCTGGCCTATTTTCCTCGCATAGAAAGCAGGGACGTTGTGCCAGCGCTGCTTTATCAATCTTTGCGCCAGTGGAAACAAGGCGCGCAGGATTGCATTGCACGTAAAATGGCATGCCTGCGCATGTTACGGCTTTGAACAACACGCCCTTCAAGTCGTTGAAACGCTGTTGGGCATCGGGCCACACTTGCAATTGTTCTTCAAAAAAGCGGTTCAATATGTCTTGGCCTTGCACTTCTGGGGCTTTGGTTGTGCCTTGGCCGTCTTTAATTTCCATATCGCAAAAACAGGTTTAGTTATTATTGATGCAAACTTACAAAAAATATACGTAATAAAAGCAAGTTGATGGAAGATTAATGGTTTTGAGAAACAGAGACAATGAAAAGAAATGGAGAGGCTGGTAAAGGAAGTCTTTCTTTCGTTTCGCCCAAAAACGGCCTAATAACTTCTGTTAGACTCAGTCTCTTTGTTATCCTTATATACGTCTCTCACGCTCTTTCCGCCGAATAGGTAAGTTATTTTGAGCGATACGTTGCGTACATGCGCGTTTGTTTCCATATATTCCTCGTAAGTGGAGTAATGTTTTGTGGCTCGCGTAATGTTTTGTAAGAAGGGGTCACTTGCAGAGAGGTTTAATTGGAGGCGGCCGTTAATAAGCTGCCAACGCAGGCTTGCGTTGAGTAAACTAAGGGCTTTATACCTGACTAAATCTTCATCGTGGGGAAACATGTGGAGATATTGTATGGTGAAAAGCAACGTGCGTTGACTGTTGAAAGCGACGTCGCTAGTTCCTTCTAGTTTTCCACTCCAACTCGTGGAGTTGGAAGGTTGACTGTCGTCAATGCTAGATTTGGACTTGGCATAAAATATTTCGCCACCCACTTTCACGTTCCACCATGCAGTAAAGTTCTTTTGATAGCTGGCATATACACCATATTTTCGATAGTCGATGTAGTTTTGGGGAGTTGTGTATTGTGAGTTGTCTGGGGTAAATCGTGTTACATAGCCTACGCCGTCTTTCAACTGGTAGGCATAAGCAACGGCATACAGTCCTTTATGGCTAAAAGAAAGTTCGGCATTGTGAGTGATACTTGCCGACAGATAGGCGTTACCCGATACATAATCGGTAGTTGTGGTGTAATATCTAAATGGGTTAAGGTCGCTAAATCGTGGTCGGTTAATCCCCATGGAATAAGCAGCGGATAGGGAATAGCCTATTTCCGCCCTATAACTTAGGTTGAGTGTGGGGAAAAGACGGTTGTAAGATTGCTTGTTATGCTCGGCTACATTCCTTCCCGTAAGGTGGGTGTGCTCAAATCTAAGACCAGCTTGAACATACCATTTGGGACTAAGATCTTTCGAAAGGCTTACGTAAGCGGCGTTTGTTTTCTCTGTATAACGGAAGTTATTGTTTTGTCCTAGTAGCTTAGTCCACACACCACCTGTAAGAGTTTCTGTGCTTATGGCAGATGTGTTGCTAATAGACGTATAGGCTGCCCCTATTTCCATGTTGAAGGCATTGAAAGGGAGCGTAGCGTCTAGCTTGACAGCGTGTATCTTGTAGCTGTTATTTCCTGAATTGTTCATCATCGATGACGATGCGCCTTCGGTGGTGCTAATGTGCGAGGTGGACTTGGTTGTCTTGTTAAAGTAGTTGTATGTTAGGCTCAACAGTTTGCCTTTGTTGTCTAAATTCCAATCGGCATACCCTGTTAGAGTCGTGGCATTAATGGGGTTGGATGGTGAATGAGCATACGAACGATAGCTAAGTCCGCGATCGATGGTTAGGTCTTGCAATTCGCTTTTCAGTCGTTCTGTGCCAAGGTTAAGCATAAGGCCTGTTTCAATTGTAGCGGTTGGCCTGTATTTCAGCAAGGCGTTAAGGTTAAAAAGCTTGTTGGTGAAATCGTTTCTACGTTGCGACAGCTTGGTGTGGTCGGCAAAAGTGTACTCTCTAATGATGTCGTTGATACCCTTGTTTCGGTTGAAATTAAGGTCTATGGAGTAGTCCACGCGTTTTGTTGCTTGCCTAATGCCGCCTCCAAAATAGCTATTGAGGCTTTCTTTGACGATGAGGTTGGCGTCTACGTTGCCGCTTACCCCAAGTGTTTCGTCGCGTTTTGTCTTGATGGCGATATAACACACGTTGTCGGCAGCAGGATATTTGGCAGGAGCTAGGGTGAAAAGTTCTATTCGTTCGATGTTGTCTGCACGCAGGGATTTTAGTTTCATCAAGGTTTCGCTTTCGGAAGTTTCCAGCAATCGCCCGTCAATGATGTATCGAACGTTGGCTTTACCTGCAACGTTTACTGCCTCGTTTACGACAGACACACGCGGAAGACGGCGCATTACTTCCACTCCGTTTAGCCCTTTTGCATATGGGTCGTTCTTAGTATAATAAACTATGCGGTCGGGCTTATGGTCAATCACTGTTTTTTCGGCAATGACTATAACCTCGTTTAAGTCGAGTTTTCTCCAATAGTCCGCACTGTCTATGGCTGTTGTGTCCTCTTTTGTGGGTAACGAACTTTGTTGTTCCACCTGAGCATAAGATGAAAGACATGAAAGTGTTATCAATGTTAGGGATATGAACTTTTGCATACGTGGGGTTAGATTGTTGTGTAATTGCAAAGTTACGATTTTTCAATCTTATTTGCAGGCAAAATAAAATGGAGTTTTGCCGCGAGATGTTTTTGTAACAAAGAAGATGGGTGGGGAATGTGCTGGTTGCTAGTTAATATGCTACTTATTTGGAATAAGTTGTGGCCTACTAAGCCGATGGAAGTTGGCGGACGAAACAAAGGATGGCTGGCAGATGAAACCGAGGAGGGCTGCCGAGGAGAGGAAACTAAAATTTCTTACCGCCCGCAATCTTAAAGAACGTGCAGGCTAAAATGCGCGTGTCCATCCACCAAGAGCGGTTTTGCAGGTAGTATAAGTCGAGTTCCAGGCGTTTAAGCATCTTTTCGATGCTGTCGGCATAACCGTTATATAGCGTGGCATACGACGTTACACCTGGGCGTAAGGCGTAAAGTTGTTCGTAACGAGCATCTTTTGCCATAATCTGTTCGATGTAAAAACGGCGTTCGGGGCGTGGTCCAATGAAAGACATATCGCCCTTAAACACGTTCCAAAGCTGCGGCAACTCGTCGAGATGGTGCTCGCGAAGAAACTTACCCACACGTGTAAGTCGGTCGTCACCGTCTACTTCCAGTACCATAGGGCCGTTTTCTTCGGCATCCATGCGCATTGTTCTGAACTTATAGATAAAGAAAGGCTTTCCTTTACGCCCGATACGCTCTTGCGTATAGATAACAGGTAGGCCATCGTCTAGTCTTATAGCGATGGCACAAAGCAAGATAAGCGGTGAGAATATCACGAGGCAAAGAGCCGAAACGATGAGGTCGAACAGTCTTTTCATGCTGCAATCTTCAATTCTTTTCGTTCTACCTTGCGAGTAAGCAAAAGCTGAAAGAGGGTGAAAGTGGCCACATCTATCAGTACGATGCCCGTTATCGAGACTAGGGGGAAGAGCAAAAGGTTCATGGCAACATAGGCAATGGCAAGCGCAAGGATAAATATGAGGGCTTGATGCTGGGTCATACCCAAGCGCATTAGCTTATGGTGAATGTGATTTTTGTCGGCAGAGAACAAGGGCCGACGGGTGCGGAGCCTATGCAAAACAACCCGAACCACATCGAAAACTGGCACAACAAGCAGGCTGTAAGCCAGTACAAAGCGTTCGGGAGATGCTGCCATGAGCGGTGGATTGTGCATGGCCGACTTCACAAAGAGGAAACCGAGGATGAAACCCAGCGTTAGGCTACCCGAATCGCCCATGAAAATCTTGCGGTTTTGATCGGCTTTACCCCAGATGTTAAAGCGCATGTAGGGTATCAGTATGCCGATAGCCGAGGCCACGACAACGGCGTATGGTATAAGTTGTGCATTACCAAAGACGAACAGAAAGCCCAAAAGGGCTAATATAGACAAGCCTGCGGCCAACCCGTCGATACCATCAATGAGGTTCATGGCGTTGTCTATAAACACGATGATGAATACAGTGAGGGGAAATCCCAGCCAATAAGGCACTTCGTGTACGCCCATAAAACCATAAAGGTTGTTTACGTAAAGACCACAAAGGGGTAGTGCGCAAGCTGTAATCACTTGCACAGCAAACTTCACGTGTGCGTTAAGCCCAATGAGATCGTCTACAACGCCTGTGGCATAAACCAGCAACAAACTGGCCAAGAATGCCATGCTCCATAGGCTTACTTGTATCTTTGGTTCGGTAAAGCCAACGCTCATTACGCCAACAGCTACTATTATCGACAAGGTTATGGCAGGAACGAACGCCAAACCGCCCAGTCGGGGCACCAACGTTTTGTGCACCTTTCGTTGGTTAGGTATGTCGTAGATGTTCTTCTCCTTGCAGAAATTCAGTATTCCAGGGATGAAAACGAACCCAAAACACACGCTTAGTAGAAAAGCAATGATTATTGGCAATGCCTCATTCATCATCATAGTTGTTAGTCTTTTATATAGTAACAAACTCTGTTTGTGCGATTATATTGCATGTGAAAGCAAATTTAAAGCGTTAATTTTATATTATTTTACAGGATTGGGGCGCGTGCCCATGCGGTGGTACATAGTGGATTATGATGTAGTAGACCTGTTGGGAAGGTGGCCACGTGATGTAGGTTTGGCTTAATTGTAATTATTGCTGTCCGCTAAACTTCAAATCGGCTCGGTTTCTCTATCCGCAATGCTCATCAATAGGCGTTGCGGAATTCGTTTTCGAAAGGTAAGTTTCCCTTTCAGACTATCATTCATCCCAAAAGTTCTTCCGTGTAAGTGCTTTTTTACTGGCACAAGGATTAAACTCAACAAAGTCATGCAATGGCTCTGAATAACATCCATAAGATTGTAAAACATTTGTACCAAAATTTAACATTATGAGTGCCCTCGCCGTAAAATTTCCAGGCATTGGGCGGATTTTCGCGCGTATTTTTAAAGTTTGTAACCACTTGACTCATTGGTGCTTACGAGAAATAAGGCACAAAAACATACTTTTTAGCACGTATTAGGGAGGCAAAACGACATGAAACGCTCAACCAAACGCCACCAAGCAGTTTTTCATTCCAATTGGTCAAAATACCTATAAATAACGCATAATATGGTGTTTCTGGTGGGTTTTGGTTACATTTTGTAGCATTTTACCTTGCGTTTCGTTGCATTTTGCCTTGCGTTTTGGTGCATTTTGCCTTGCGTTTTGGTGCATATTGCAGTGCGTTTTGGTGCAAAATGCAATGCGTTTTGATGCAAAATGCGTTGCAACAACTAGCAATTAACTTCCATTTTCTAGTAGTTGCGGATGCAAATTTGGGAGAATTTTTCTTCAAAGAGAAATGCAAAAGCATAGCAAATGGCCAAAAACGGAGGGGATAAGCACTCAAAAAATGCCGAAATTTTATCGTTTGGGCGCATTTTATATGGCTTTTAGCGGTTATTTTCTTCTAGAATGGTTCGGCCGAAGAACGTGATTTGTAAAATGTATTTACCGTATTTAATAAATCGTTAATATGTACTTTGTGAGATAAGAACAACTGCTATGCGCCCGCACAAGCGATAAGGCTGAACAGGATGGGCGCAATGATGCGAACAATTTTAAGCCTTTACTGACGTAATGATATAGGACTACGAGGCGCGTATGGCGTTCACGTTTCACCCTGTTGCACCTTTAACCCCAATCGGCAGTCCGCCATATCGCGCTTATGAAGACCAGAGAGGGGTCAGCTTTTGGTGGGAGGTGAAACCATTTTTCTATTTGTCGGCAACCTGAACACCACATTTGCTGTTTCAAACCTTTTAGCGAGACAGCAACAATTTGTAATACAAATAACATTTAAACATACGCTGTTGGCAAAGCGCATGAAGACATGCTAAGCAGCATTAATACACGGCGTATCGGACAATCATTATACCTTGATGACAAAAAGAATGTGGATTTGAAACGTAAAAAACAAAGAAATATATTATCTTTGCATGGATGGGAGATGTTAAGTGCATCGTACGTATAGCACTAAGAGCCGTATTTTCTGTCACTACATGGCGTAATTACAAGTGGCCTTTACCCTCTCCACCGCGTTTGAAACAACCAATTACCTAACCCCAGTTATGCAACGAACGTTCTACCTATTATTTGTTGTGGCCTTGATGATGGGCTGCAAGCAAGCGAAAAACGAAAGTGGGAAAGACACGGTGCCAACAAAAGACACCGTGCAAGCAAGTGTGAAACCCGCGGCTGTGGCTCAAACAGACTTGAAAACCAACCCTTTGGCATTTATTCCCGAAGGGTATGATTTGTTTTCTCGGTACGAAGGCGACCTTAATAAGGACGGTAAGCCCGACGTGGTGCTGATGATAAAGGGAACCGATAAAAGTAAATGGGTGGATGATGAATACCGTGGTCGACTCGATCGTAATCGCCGTGGACTTATCATCCTTTTTAAACGCGATGGCGGATACGAGTTGATAGCCGAGAACGACGAGTGTTTTTCTTCCGAAAACGAGGATGGAGGTGTGTATTACGCACCCGAATTAAGTTTGGAGATAAACAAAAACAGACTGATAATAAGCTACCTGCATGGACGATATGGGTATTGGAGCTATATCTTTAGATACCAAAATAACGACTTCGAACTGATAGGTTATGATGGTTATTCTAGTAGAGGGCCTGTTACTCTTAGGATTCTCGAAGTCAACTATTCTACGCGTACTTGTGTATATAAAGAGAATATTAACGCAGATGACGATGAGGCGGAAGAGGAATTTAAGGTGAAAACAATCAAATTTAAAAGGAAAAACCTCATCAAATTATCGGAGATAACCGACTTCGACGAACTTGATTTAGGTTTGCCAGACGATGAATAGCAGGTGTATATGATGTTAAGGATTTTTTATTTGTTGTTTGCCGTTGCCCTGATAACGGGCTGCAAGCAAGCGAAAAACGAAAGCGGAAAGGACACGGTGCCGACAAAAGACACCGTGCAAGCAAGTGTGAAACCCGTGGCTGTGGCTCAAATGGAGCTGAAAGCAGATCCCGAGGAATTTATTCCCGATGGGTATGTCTTGTTTTCAGGATGCGAAGGCGATCTTAATAAGGATGGCAAACCTGACGTGGTGCTGATGATAAAGGGGACCGAGGAAAGCAAATGGGTGGACCATGAATACCGTGGTCGGCTCGATCGCAATCGCCGTGGACTTATCATCCTTTTTAAACGCGATGGCGGATACGAGTTGATAGCCGAGAACGACGAGTGTTTTTCTTCCGAAAACGAGGATGGAGGTGTGTATTACGCACCCGAATTAGACTTCTATATCAAGAATAACACCCTGATATTGCATTATGCCCATGGGCGTTATGGCTATTGGAAATACATTTTTAGATACCAAAATAACGATTTCGAACTCATTGGTTATTTTGGTAGTTACGATCGCGGGCCAGTTGTTCTTTATATCACGGATGTTAATTTCTCTACACGCACCTGTGTATATAAAGAGAATATTAACGCAGATGATGATGAGGCGGAAGAGAAATTTAAGGTGAAAACTATCAAGTTTAAGCGGAAAAACCTCATCAAATTATCGGAGATAACCGACTTCGACGAACTTGATTTGGATTTGCCAAAGGATGATTGACGCTCTATTGTTATGTTAAGGAAATATCATTTATTGCTAGTTGTGGTCTTTACAATGGGCTGCAAGCAAGCGAAAAACGAAAGTTTTCGTAAGCCCAATGAACAATGTCGAGTTTGCTCGAACATTGTCATGGCGAGAAAACACACTTTTCGAGGAACGAGAAAAGAAAGTTTAAAGGTTACAACGTCCAAACAAGGCCTCGTGCAAAACAGCGTGAGGCTTGCCACAGCACCCAAAATGGAGTTGAAAACAGATCCTAAGGAGTTTGTTCCCAACGGATATACGCTTTTTCAACAATACAAGGGCGACCTTAATAAAGACGGTAAGCCCGACGTGGTGCTGATGATAAAGGGAACCGAGGAGAGCAAATGGGTGGATGATGAAAACCGCGGTCGGCTCGATCGCAATCGCCGCGGACTGATCATCCTCTTTAAACGTAAGAATGGTTACGAGCAGATATTAAGGAACGACACTTGTTTTTCTTCCGAAAACGAGGACGGAGGCATTTATGATGCACCCGAACTTGAGTTGTATATCATAAAAAACACATTACACATTTATTTTGCACATGGTAGATATGGGTGTTGGAACTATATATTTAGATACCAAAACAACGATTTTGAGTTGATTGGTTATTACCATAATCGCCGCATTAGGTGTGTTACTTATTATAACTTAGACATCAATTTCTCTACACGCACAAGGGTGTACGAAGAGAATCTTAACGCAGACGATGATGAAAAGGAGGAACGTTTTAAGGTGACTAAGAGCAAAATAAGGCGTAAAAAGCTTATCAAACTGTCTGAAATAGCCGACATTGACAAGCTGAATTGGGGTGATTTTTCCAACGAATGATGGCTTTTAAAGGTGAAAGGGCTTTTAAAGGTGAAAGGGTGAAAAGGTGAAAGGGTGAAAAGGTGAAAGGGTGAAAAGGTGAAAGGGTGAAAAGGTGAAAAGGTGAAAAAATGGCTTTTAAAGGTGAAAGGGTGAAAAGGTGAAAAAATGGCTGCGCCTATTAACTTGTTATCTCGTTCTCTCGTTCTCTCGTTCTCTCGTTATCTTGTTCTCTTGTTCTCTCATTATCTCGTTATCTTGTTATCTTGTTATCTCGTTATCTCGTTATCTCGTTGTCTCGTTATCTTGTTGTCTCGTTATCTTGTTATCTCATTATCTCGTTATCTTGTTATCTTGTTATCTCGTTAATTCGTTAACTTGTCAACTCGTCAACTTATCAATGATTTAGTTTGTAATATTTTCGGCGCAAATTTTAACAGTGTGAGTGCCCTTGCAATCCACCAATCGCCCACTCGACCGCAAAATAACGATTCTCGCGAAAGTTGGTTTTGATGCTAAAAGGGGATGATTGTTAATGCAGGAAATATGAATTTGCATTGCATAAAACTGCAATTTGCACCACCTTTTGGGCTATTTGCTGCAAAAAACAGTGCAATATGCTGCAAAACGCACTGCATTTTGGTGTAAAACGCAGGCTATTTTGCTACAAAATGCAGGCTATTTTGGTGCAAAACGCAAGCCGTTTTGGTGCTAAATGCAAGGTGAAATGCTGCAAAACGCAAGGCGGAACGCATAAAAATACACATCGAAGAGGTAGGCAAAACCCTTTCGAACCATTAACAAAGGGGTTCAAAAGGGGCAAAACATACATAAAAAAGTGGGGTTTTAGCGGCTAAAAGCAGGAATTTGGGGTTGAGAAAAAGACGAATCGGCAAGAAACTAGAAAGGCTGAATGGTGCTAAATGCAGACAATTTTCTTAAAAGGAGACAAAAGGAGGGGCGCGTAAGGCTGCAATTTCTTGCTAAAAGCCCACATTCTGGCCATTATTTTCGCTAGAAGGGGTTGGCCAATAGTGCGCGTTTTGTAAAGTTTGTGGTGTTTTTTAACTTATAGACTCATGAACTTATGAACTACCAACTCACCAACTCATGAACTCACCAACTCATAAACTCATAAACTCACTAACTCATGAACTCACCAACTCATGAACTCATGAACTCATGAACTCACAAACCCATAAATTCATCAACTCATCAACTCACCAACTCACCAACTCATAAACTCATAAACTCATAAACTCATAAACTCACTAACTCATGAACTCACAAACCCATAAATTCATCAACTCATAAACTCACTAACTCATGAACTCATAAACTCATGAACTCATAAACTCATGAACTCACAAACCCATGAACTCACAAACCCATAAATTCATCAACTCACTAACTCATGAACTCATGAACTCACAAACTCATGGACTCACCAACTCATGAACTCATGCACCCACTAACTCACCAACTCATGAACTCATAAACTCACTAACTCATGAACTCACTAACTCACTAACTCACTAACTCACTAACTCACTAACTCACTAACTCATGAACTCACAAACTCACAAACTCACAAACTCACAAACTCACAAACTCATGAACTCATGAACTCACAAACTCACAAACTCATGAACTCACAAACTCATGAACTCACCAACTCATGAACTCACCAACTCATAGACTCATAGACTCATGAACTAACTAACTCACCAACTCATAAACTCACTAACTCATGAACTCATGAACTCACAAACTCACAAACTCACAAACTCATAGACTCATGAACTCACTAACTCTCTAACTCATGAACTCACTAATTCATTCAACAAAAAACGTTCTTTTGAACGTTGGAAACAAAAGCTGCCAACTTTCAAAAGAACGTGAAAAAGGGTGTGGTGATGGTTAATCTTTCAACCCGTCTACCACTTCTTGTGCCTCACCATTGAGGTTGATGTTCCTCGTAGTCTTGGCTTGTATCGAACCAGCCTTCATGATGTCGGCCATGTCTACGCCAGTTGCCGACTTCAATACGTCGAACGCTTGCTTGATGGCCACAGGCACATTGCCGCTCATGGCGCTGATGCCGTTGCCGTCGCCGCTGTAAATGTTAACGTCTTTAATTGCACTGATGGGCTTGGCCACATTCTCTACAATCTGCGGCAACACCTCAATCATCATCTGGGCAACGGCAGCATTGTTATACTTCTTATAGGCTTCGGCCTTCTTGTCCATCGCTTGTGCCTCGGCCTCACCCTTCTTCAAGATGGCATAAGCCTCGGCCTCGCCCTTGGCCTTGATACCTTGTGCCTCTTGTTCCAGCTTATAGCGCGTGGCATCCGATGCGGCGTTTTGAGCCATAGCCTGCTGTTCGGCCTCGTAGCGTTGGGCCTCGGCTATACGCTTGCGCTGTTCTAAGTCGGCCTCTGCATTCTTCTGCACTTGATATTTCTCCGCATCAGCACGTTTTTCCACTTCGGCAGACAGTTCGTTTTGGCGGATAACGATTTGTTCTTGCGAAAGAATTTGTTGGCGTTTGGTCTTTTCAATCTCAGCCTCAACCGTCTTAATGTTGATGGTTTTCTGCTGTTCTTGCTGTTGGATGGAGTATGCAGCATCGGCATCGGCCTGCGCCGTGTCGGCCTGTCGTTTTAGTTCGGCACGTTTCAAGGCCAAGTCGTTGTTCTTCATCGCAATGGCCGTATCGGCATCCACGCGTGCGTCGTTGGCGTCTTTGTCGGCATGAGCCACTTGTATCTTCACGTCGCGTTCGGCGATAGCGCGGTTAATTGATGCGTCTTTCTTAATCTTGGCGGTATTGTCGGCACCCAAATCGTGTATCAGACCTTCCTTATCGGTAACGTTCTGTATGTTGCACGAAATGATTTCGATACCCAATTTGGCCATGTCGTGTTGTGCTTTCTGCATCACCTGGTCTGAAAAACCATCTCGGTCGGTGTTTAGCGAGCGCAGGTCTAGCGTACCGATAATCTCACGCATGTTGCCTTGCAGCGAGTCTTGCAGCTGTTCGGCAATCATCATGGGCGTCATGTTGAGGAAGTTTTTGGCAGCCAAGCGTGTACCTTCTGCGTTTGGTGTTACTCTGATTTTTGCCACCGCATCGACATCAACGTTGATAAAGTCGGTTGTTGGCACGCTCTCTTCAGTTTTAATGTCTACCGTTATCTGTCCTAGGTACACGCGGTCGAGTCGCTCGAAGAATGGAATGCGGAAGCCTCCGGAACCAATGAGCACACGTGGTTCGCGGCTAAGACCCGATATGATGTAAGCATACGAGGGCGGAGCCTTGACATACGACGCGAACAAGAAAAGTACAAGAATAATAGCGGCAATGCCGATAATTACGTAAAGCGAGAATTGTTCAGGCATGGTAATGTGGTTTTTAGTTATGTGAATTCATTTTTAGCTAGGCCAAGGGCGCGATGTCTTCTTCTAGATTAGGCATCTGTGCGACAAGGTAAAGGCTGTATCGGCATTCTATACCGACACTGCAAATTTAGTTGATTATTTCTGAAAACGCAACAAAAAGCTGGACTTTTTCTTCATTTTAACGCTGCATGGTGATTGAAAGGGTGGGGTATAGGCATATACATGCGTTCATCGTTTTGTTTTTTTGGGAACTTCAAACGTTTTCTTTGCCCTTGCCATTCCCTTCATTATTTATTCGTAAATTTGCATTTGATTGGTTATGCGCAGTATGAATAGGATAATAAAATGTCGTACTACAAAACAAAAGATGAGTAGAATGTATCGCTAGCATGTGCATCAAAGGCCAACAACAAAACCAACAGTAAACTGCGAGGACAATGAAAGAAATGTTTTTAACGATGGCATTCGCTGCTTGTGCAGCAAGTGCAACAGGAGCTAAGCGTCAAGTAAATAATGCATTGAACTTTGATGCGAGTAAGGGAGTGGAGCGCACTTTGACCTTGGCCACAGGCCAGACGGTGAAGTATAAGGCTTACGAAGGCTTATGCTATGTTACTTGTGTGGCCGATACCACTTATCAATATATGAACGTATATGTGCCAGAGGGTGCCAATCAGCATTCGCCTATCTTTCTTAAAAACAATGTGGGTGGTTATATGCCTGCTCGCCCAGGCAACGTTTCGGCTGGAGATGCCACAGGCATGGCGTTGTTTCGTGGCTATGTGGTAGCCCTTCCGGGGGTAAGGGGGCGCACTTCGTTCGTTATGTATGGTAAGAAAAAAGTGTATAATGGCAAAGCTCCCGCTGCTATACTTGACCTGAAAGCTGCTGTACGCTACCTTCGACATTTCGACGAGCAAATGCCAGGAGATGCCGAGAAGATTATTTCTGATGGCACTTCGGCAGGTGGGGCGTTGTCGGCCTTGCTTGGTGCATCGGGTAACAACGCTGTGTATGAACCGTTGCTCGACGAGATGGGGGCAGCCAAAGAACGTGATGACATTTTTGCAGCCGTGTGTTTCTGTCCCATAACCGACCTTGCCCATGCCGATATGGCTTACGAGTGGCTGTATAGTGACACTAAATCACGTCAAGGTAACGACGAAATTCATCGCGAGGTAAGCAAAGAACTGGCCTTATTGTTCCCTGAATATCAAAAGTCACTCGGGTTGAAACTAGAAGATGGTACGCCTCTTACGGCTGACAACTACCGTGATTTTATCAAAAGCGAACTTATCCGTTCGGCACAATTGGCCAAAGATGCCGGGGCAGAGATTCCAGACAGCATCGGATTCTCGTTTAATAAAGAAAAAGGGACGTTTGCACCACTGGATGGTGGGGTGATGCCTACTCAGAAAATTGCTGATGGCATGGCGCAAGGGTCGCCCAGACGTATGCCAGCACCTATGCACATGGGGGAGTATGTGGTTGACCTAGACTTGTCTAAATACTTGAATTATGTGACCAAGAAAACACCATTGAAGGGTGTTCCTGCGTTTGATGCTCTTGGTGTAGCAAATGGGGTGGCAACTGGTGAGAATGATGAGTTTGGTGATACCAGCAACAAACCAGCCAATTTCACAACTTATTCGGCATCAAAGGGCGGTTCGAAACTCTCTGAGGGCGTTGTTGCCAATGAACTGTTGCTCAATCCCATGCAGCAGATTGGCTCCGAGAAAGCCACCAATGCCCCATATTGGTATATACGGCATGGGGCAATAGATCGCGACACGGCATTCCCCATACCCCTTAATTTGGCCATGAAGTTGAAAAACGCTGGCAGAAACGTTAATTATCTGCTGGCTTGGAACCGTCCGCACAGCGGTGATTATGCTTTGCATGAGCTATTTGATTGGCTTGATAGCATAGCAAGAAAGTGAGGTACGCGTCCATAACCAGTGTTGATGGCCAAAAGGAGGCGACTTTTGTTCTGTGGTACAGCCGTTTTCGCAGTTTTGTGGAATGCATTGCGTATAGAACGAAGTTGTGGAGTGGGGTTAGAAATCCATCAATGGCAGATTATGGAATGATGCTAGAATGCGTCTGATGCTTAATATTAGGCAAGAAAATGCAAGAGTTATAAAATAATATTAAACGTTTTGCGTTACTTAGAAAGTATGAAACATTATTTTACCGCTTTCCTGTTGGCGTGCATTACGCCTGCGTTCACTGCACAGGCCCAGGCATGGCGCGAGGGAAACGAGCACGGAAAGATAAAGCTTGGCAAGGGGCTGGGGTATAGCGTTGAGGTGCAAGCCACGCAATCGAGTGGACAAACACCCCTTTGGCTAAACGCCAACAAACACGGACTAAGTTCGCTGGAAAAGACCAATGGATATTTACTGGCTGGTATCGAACGCCCGCTAAGCACCGACTCTGTTCGCAGGTGGGGGATGGGTTATGGGCTGAATGTGGCACTAACGCAAGGCTTCACAAGCAGGATAGTAGTAGACCAAGCCTTTGTGCAGGCTCGTTGGCTGCATGCCACGCTCACCATCGGCAGCAAACGCCACAACATGGAATTGAAAAACAATGCTTTAAGCAGTGGTTCGCAGTTGCTTGGCATCAATGCGCGCCCCGTTCCGCAGGTGCGTTTGGCTTTACCCAATTATTGGACACTGCCTTTTGGCAATGGATGGTTGCACCTTAAAGGCCACGTGGCATACGGAGAAACGACCGACGACAATTGGCAGAAACGTTTTACAGGTCAACAGCACCTATATACCGAGAACGTGCTTTACCACAGTAAGGCAGGCTATATTATGATTGGCAACCCCGAACGGTTCGCTCCGCTGTCGTTAGAACTGGGCTTGGAAATGGCATCCACCTTTGGTGGCACGTCTTATGAGCTGCTGGACGATGGCAAGGTGAGGATTATTCGTGGCAGAACGGGGCTTAAATCGTTTGTAAAGGCCTTCTTGCCAGGTGGCGCCGATGTTGGTGAAACAACCTACCAAAACGCCGAAGGCAACCAACTTGGCGCATGGTTGGCACGGGTGAACTACGATGCAGACACATGGCGGTTTTCTGTTTATGCCGACAAGTACTTCGAAGACCATTCGTCGATGTTGCAACTAGACTATGACGGATATGGTACGGGCGACGAATGGTTACAGAAAAAGAAACGCCGCTTTTTTGTTTACGACCTTAAAGACTGGATGCTTGGGGCGGAACTGAACTTTAAATACGGACGATGGATTACCGATGTGGTGCTTGAATACCTTTACACCAAATACCAAAGCGGCCCTATCTACCACGACCACACCAACACCATTGCCGACCACTTGGGCGGACAAGACAATTATTACAACCACTACATCTATACGGGCTGGCAGCATTGGGGGCAGGTAATGGGCAATCCGCTTTATCGTTCGCCCATTTATAACACCAATGGCAACATCAATGTGGCCAACAACCGCTTTGTGGCTTGGCATCTTGGCATCGGGGGAAAGCCCACAGACGAATTGAGTTATCGTTTCCTTGCCACTTATCAAAATGGACTTGGCACTTATTCTGACCCCTTCGAGAAGAAAGAACATAACGTTAGCCTGATGCTAGAAGGCAAGTACGAACTGCGCAACGACTGGAATGTGGCTGCCGCAGTGGGCGCAGACATGGGACGGATATTGGGTAACAAGTGGGGCGTGCAGCTAACCGTGGCTAAGAAAGGGCTGTTTAAATGAAAGGTAAGACAAACAACATGACACAGAATACGAAGATACGCAGGCGTAAGGGCTTGATGCAATTTGTTGGCATGGCACTGATGATGCTGGCTTTGCTTGGCAGTTGCGAGTTAGAAACTTCGCGCAACAAGAAACTAGACGGCTATTGGCGTTTGCAACAGATAGATAGCATTGGCACGGGCGGCGTAAATACGATGCAGGGTAAGCGTCTGTTTTGGGCCATTCAACACAAACTGATTGAATTGAGAGATGTTGACGGAAAAATAAGCAAATGTTTGCTGCGCTTTGAAAGGCAGGGCGACAGCTTGTTGCTTTCGGAACCCTATCTTTACGACCGCGAGAATGGAGACAAACCATTAGAAAATACAGAAATCCTGCTGCACTATGGTGTAAACAGCCTTAACGAACATTTCAAGATTGATAATCTAACTACTTCGCGGATGGTTCTAAGTTCGCGCAAATGTAGGTTGCATTTCGTTAAGTTTTAGGCCCATGGCCTGTGTATAGACGTTGCGACAAATGCAAAAATGCAGGTTAAGGAATAGGAAAGCAACTTTTTATTCGTATCTTTGCATTGTCTGCGAAAAGTACAAGGCAAGTGCCTTGACGGTTATCTGTAAGGAGTAAGAAACGCCAGACAAACATTTTTTATGAGTGGGGCATGCAATAAAACACCTCATAACGAGTTTAAATAAAGGCTATGCACTAGCCAACACAGATAGAAACAAGCCAAAGAGCTTTTACAATTAGGACAAACAAAAATACGTTGCAGTGGCAGCCGAAAATGGGGGCGCACATTATTATATATATGTGTGACCCCAAGGCACGACCGCTTGCTTATGAAGTAAAATATAAAAACGGGAGATGAAAAGAAGTCTTTTACTTGTGCTGCTGATGACCCTTTGCTCGCTTGGGCTAAGGGCGCAATCGTCTATGACCGACTCGCAAGTGATGCAATTTGTACTTAAAGAGCACGAGGCAGGCACCTCGCAGACCCAAATAGTAACCAAGCTGATGCAGCGTGGCGTAGATATTCAGCAGATAAGGCGCGTTAAGAAAGCATACGAACGTGTGGCCAAAGATAAGGGACTAGGGCAAGTGAGCAATAGCACCGACAAGGAAAGCAAACTTGAAGACGGCCGTATGCGAAAGAATAACGGCGAAAACAAGAAAGAAGAGAAGAACGAGAAAAACAATATGATGGTGAAAGGCGTGCAACAAGATGAGCGCGACCTGCCAACAAAACAACGCAACACGGCCGAACATAGGCTGATGCAGCAAGAGTTGGACGATTTTTTGCCCGACTCGGCCACACAACGAGACCGTGAGAAACTGAAAATATACGTGGGCAAGATGCCCAAGAAAGTGTTCGGGCGCGACATCTTCAATCGCAAAGACCTGTCGTTTGAACCCAATATGAATATCGCCACACCCCAAAACTATCGGCTGGGGCCTGGCGATGCGGTTAACATCGACATCTATGGTGCATCGCAGAAGTCGGAACAGACTACTATTTCGCCCGATGGCGACGTAATTATCGAAGGTTTCGGGCCTGTACAGGTGAGCGGACTTACCGTGGCCGAGGCCAATGCGCGCCTGCGTTCTACGCTGGGGTCGCGTTATAGCAGTTCGCGTGTGCGCTTAACTGTGGGTCAAACGCGCACCATCATGGTGAACGTGATGGGCGAAGTGAAACAGCCGGGTACCTATACACTATCGGCTTTTGCATCGGTTTTCCACGCCTTATACATGGCTGGCGGCATAAACGACTTAGGAACGCTGCGTAACATCAAAGTGTATCGGCAAAACAAGCTGGTTACGGTAGTAGACATCTACGACTATATATTGAACGGCAAACTAACGGGTAACGTGCGATTGGCCGACAACGACGTGGTTGTGGTTGGCGCATACGACTGTTTGGTGAACATTACGGGTAAGGTGAAACGCCCCATGTTCTATGAAATGAAACGTAACGAGAGTGTGGGAACGCTGCTGAAATACGCTGGCGGCTTTACGGGCGATGCCTATACTAAGACAGTTAGGCTGGTGAGAAAGACAGGGCGCGAGTATTCGGTGTTTAATGTAGACGAGTTCGACCTTAATACCTTTCACTTAGCCGATGAAGATTCGGTTAGTGTCGACTCCATTTTGCCGCGCTTTTCGAATATGGCCGAAGTGAAAGGAGCCGTGTTCCGCCCTGGCATGTACCAGGTTGGCGGTTCTATCAACAGCGTTCGCACGCTGATTGAACACGCCGAAGGTATCACCGAAGAGGCTTTTACGGCACGCGCGGTGATGCATCGCATGCGCCCCGACCGCACTTTGGAGGTAATACCCGTAGACATTGAAGGCATTATGAGCGGCAAGGTGGCCGACATTCCCCTGCAAAAGAACGACGTGCTGTTTGTTCCCACAAAGGGCGAGATGATGCAACAACAAACGGTAACCATACATGGCGAGGTGATGTATCCTGGCATATACAAGTTTGCCGCCAACGAAACGCTAGAAGACTTGGTACTGCAAGCGGGCGGACTGAAAGAGTCGGCATCTACAACTAAGGTGGATGTGGCTCGGCGCATCGTCAACCCTAAGGCTCTGAGTACCGATTCCGTGATTTCGCGCACCTACACTTTCGCCCTTAAAGACGGCTTTGTGGTAGACGGCGAAACAGGATTTACGCTGCAACCCTTCGACGAAGTGTATGTACGAAAGAGCCCCGGCTACAATGTACAGAAGAATATTGCCGTGCAAGGTCAGGTGATGTTCGCAGGAACCTACACGCTTACGAGCAAGAACGAACGCCTTAGCGATGCCATTAGGCGAGCTGGCGGCGTAACCGACTTGGCTTATGTTCGCGGTGCGCGGCTAGAACGACGCATTACGCCCGATGAACGGCTTCGCATGGAAACCGTTTTGCGCTTGGCCGAGATGCAAAGCGGCAAGAAAGACTCGGTGGAAAAGAAACGCCTAGACCTTGGCGACACCTATTATGTGGGTATCGAACTGGAAAAGGCATTGGCAGAACCGGGTGGCGATGCCGACCTTGTGTTGCGCGAAGGCGATAAGCTTATCGTTCCCGAATACAACGGAACGGTGAAGATTAGCGGAAACGTGATGTATCCCAATACGGTGGCCTACGAGAAAGGCCGTCGTCCTGCATGGTACATCAATCAAGCAGGTGGCTTTGGAAACCGTTCTAAGAAAAGCAACACCTATATTATATATATGAACGGAACCGTGGCTCGCGTGGGGCATAACGCCAAGATACTTCCCGGTTGCGAGATAGTGGTGCCCACCAAACCCGAAAACAACGGCAAGGCACTTACCCAATGGCTCTCCGTAGGTACAACTATGGCCGGCCTGGCCACGCTGATAGCCACGATTGCTAATTTGATGAAGTAAAGTATATAGGCAATGGAGAATAATACAAAAGACAAGATAGACCTTTTGGCTATCATGAAGACCCTTTGGAAGAACAAACGGCTGTTTGGATTGTCGTGCGGCGTTGCCTTTGTGGTTGGGGCTGTGGTGGCTTTCAGCATACCCAAGACCTATAAAACAAAAGTTGTACTCGCTCCTGAAATATCCAACAGTAGCAGCATGTCCGAAAGTCTAAGCGACATTGCATCAATGGTGGGCGTAAATTTGGGTAAAGGCGGCAGCTCCGTAGACGCCATATACCCTGAAATATATCCGCAAATCATCAATTCCACCCCTTTTCTCACGAGCATGTTCAACGTGAAGGTTACTTCTTTGGATGGAGAAGTAAAAGAAATGCCCCTTTACAACTATCTGCTCTCGCACCAAAAGGTGCCTTGGTGGGACAAAATCCTGCAAGGCATTTTGGGTTTGTTCTCTTCCAAGGGCTCAGGTGAGGCCCAGATAAAGGTGAATAACTTTCGCTTGACGGAAGAACAAGAGGGCATATTGCACCAAGTGGAGAACATGGTTACATGCAGCGTAGATAAGAAAACGAACATCATTACCATATCTGTAACGGCACAGGATGCGCTCATCTCTGCCTCGCTTGCAGACACCGTGCAGACTAAGATGCAGCAGTATGTAACCAATTACCGAACCAAGAAAGCCCGTAACGACTTGGTCTACTCGCAAAAGCTGTTCTCCGAGGCGAAGGCGCAGTACATTAAGGCACAGCAAACGTTCGGTAATTACTCGGATGCCAACACCGATCTCATTCTCCAATCGTTCAAGGCAAAGCAAGACGAGCTGGAAAACGAGATGCAACTGCGATACAACATCTACAACCAAACGAGCCAGCAGTTGCAGATGGCACGTGCCAAAGTGCAAGAACGCACACCCGCCTTTACGCAGATACAGCCCGCAACCGTGCCGTTGAAGAAGGATGGGCCTAAGCGTATGACCATCGTTTTGGGTTTTATGTTCTTTGCTATCGTACTTACCAGCATCCACGTACTTATCCAAGACGCTAAGAAGAATAACGCCTAACAAATCCAACGATGTATTTGTTTGCCACCCTTTTCCTCTCCGTGTTCGCCTATCTTGAAGTGTTCAATCAAGATACGGTTAAGAAATACAGAATGCTCTTTGCCTTCATCTGCTACGCATTCTTGATATTTCACGATGGTTTTCGTTGGGAAACGGGTTGCGACTGGATTCCATACACGAGCTATTTCGACAAGCTGCTGGTAGATTTCAGCATAACCGAACCGCTTTTTGAGGTGGGTTATTACTTATTTATGCTGCCCATACGCGTGGTAACAGACAATTACACGGCTTACCTCATCATTCATGCCCTGGTGTTCTATACCCTGATGTTCTATGCTGTGTTTAAGTTGTCCACCTCACCCTTTGTGTCTTTGCTGCTGCTTTATATGGTGATTGTTCCCTACATGGGCACCAACAGGCAGTTTTTGGCATTGGCCATCTACGCCTTCGGCTTTCTTTTCCTCGTAAAAGACAGGCGTTGGTCCTTTTTTCTGTGCGTGGTCTTGGCCTGTTTCTTCCACAAATCGGCCGTCGTATGTATTTTCGCCTTGTTCCTTTCGCGCAAGATAAGCAACAAATATCTCATCGCCGTGTTGGGCATAGCCATACTTATCTCGATGTCGGGGATAGTAAACAAGGTGGCTCCACTGCTCTCCGTATTTGTAAGTAGCGAAGACGACTTGAAGAGAATGGACACATACATGAATTTTAATTACGACGTCTCTGTCGTCTCCACGCTCTTTTCATTGTTCAGAAAGCTGATATGGATAGCTTTGCTGATGATTTTCGACAAGTATGTAGAGCATAAGTCGAAATTGTATTACACCTTTTTCAACCTCTACTTCCTCGGTTCCATCTTCTATGTGCTGTTCAACGGCACCATGTTGCAAGTGTTCGTAAGCCGTGCCCTGTTGTATTACAACTTGATGGAGATATTCATTGTTCCATACGTGCTCACGCTTTTCCGCCCCAACTACGGCAAGTTGGCCATCATGTTCACCCTAACCGCCTATTGTTGGATAAACATTAGCAAGGGCTTTTTGAACTATGGAGAAGGAACAGACTATTTTGAACCCTATAAGGGAATATTTATCAACACCAATTATGCACGACAAGACCAATAATAACCAGCACATAACTTTCTTTTTCAGAAACAAGAAAGCGGGGTTTAGCATGCACCGAGTGTTCTCGCCCATCGTGCAAGCCCTCGGCCCCAAGCGCGCAATTGGCATATCGGCACCCGATTATAGGGCGTTGCCCTGGAGCATCTTGCGCAACTTGTGGTGGGCTTACAAAAACAGAAATCGTAGAGGAATAAACCACATAACGGGCGACTTGCACTACTTGGCCTTGGCTCTGCCCGCCCGCAACACGGTGCTCACCATACACGACCTCGTTACTTTGAGGCTTGGTGGCAACCCCATAAAGAAGTATTTGTGGCGAAAGCTATGGTTCGATTGGCCACTTCGACGTGTTGGCAGAATTACCTGCATATCCGAAACCACGAAGGCCGAGTTGCTTTCTGCCTTTCCTTGGCTCAATCCCAGTAAGGTTTTCACGGTGCATAACCCCATAGACCCACTCTTTACCCCTGCGCCAAAAGTGTTTGACGAGCACTGCCCCACGATATTACACATCGGGACGGGCTGGAACAAGAACCTCGAACGTGTAGCATTGGCCTTGAAAGGCATAAACTGCAAGCTGATAATAGTGGGCGCACTGAGCGATGCTGCCAAGCAACAATTGCAAGAGCATGGCGTGAGCTATGAAAATAAGGTGAACATTAGCGACGACGAACTGTTGGATTGCTATCGTCAATGCGACTTAGTTTCGTTTCCTTCCATCTTCGAAGGTTTCGGGATGCCCATCATTGAGGCCCAAGCCACTGGGCGAGCAGTGGTTACTTCCCTTCTAACCCCTATGTGCGAGATAGCAGGCAAAGGCGCATGTTTAGTAGACCCGACTTCGGTAGAAAACATACACGCTGCATTCTGTAACGTCATAACCAATCCAAGGTTTAGAGAAAACTGCATCGCACAAGGCTTGCAGAACGTACAGCGTTTCAATGTTGAAAGAATTGTAACTCAATATCAAGAGATATATCAAGGAATATAAAAACAACTTATGAATGTCATTATTATAGGTTCTTGCGCATTTGATTCGATGGAATACCATCTACATGATGCATTTATCCATGCAGGACACCTTTGTTCAATTGTCGATCCGTTGGACAGGGCGTGGGTTAAGGGAAGATATGGAAATGTTATCGACAATCTTGCACGCCGATACAGCGATACTTACGATAAGAAACTTTTTCTTAAATATGCTCAGAAAGTGTCTGCCATGCAACCTAATCTCGTTATCTGCGTGTATCGTTTCATCCATCCTTGCTTTGTAAGTTATCTCAAAGCAAATTGCGAGTGTATGGTAATACAAGTTAACCCTGATGCTCTAACCACTTTTGAGTATCAACAAATTTTTGCTTCCGACTATGATTTGTATTTCACAAAAGATCCCTATATTGTTCGGTTCATGCAAGATAATATGAAGTTGAAGGTAAAATTGTATCATGAAGCCTTTAATCCACGCGTTCACACGAAACCTGAAATCTCTAAAGTTGCAGCAGAAGAGAAGGCACAAGTCGATGTGATGACTTACGGCACAATATATCCTTATCGCTCTCGAATGTTGTATGAAGTTATTAAATCAGGGATTAGCCTTCAGGTCTATGGAACAAAACCAAATCGTTTTTTTGACTCAAGACTGAGTGCCGCATATCAGAACCGATACCTTTCAGGAAACGAGAAAGCAAAATCACTTTTTGGTGCAAAGGTTGTTTTTAATCAAATGCACTATGCAGAGATAGAATCCGTAAACAATCGTTTCTTTGAAGTTAACGGTTGTGGGGCTTTTCAATTGTCTGACTATCGGCCTATTCTAAAGGATTTATTACCCGTCGACCCTGAGTTAGTCAGTTTCAGAAGCATTGATGAGGGGATAGACAAGCTGAGATATTATCTTGCACACCCAACTGAACGACATGAAATTGCTGACAAGGTTTATCGGCACTTTATGGAGAATTATACATACGACCATCTTGTCCTTTACTTGCTTAACGCCACTTTCTAAATAAGTATAAGCCAATCTGTGTGTAGGCAAGCAAAAAGCGGCATAGCTGGACGGGTTATGCAGATAAAGATTCTCTTGCAGCAAAATAGATGAATAAACAATCAGTAGGAAAGGACAATGTTAACAATAGAAAGCGAAAATTAAAGATTGTATGATAAGATACTTAATAAATTTGTAGAAGACAAGGCAAGAAGAATACGGCAGTTTGTTTACAAAAGCTCAAAGCACGAACTCGTTAAAGAATAAATTAAAACATGTTATCCCATGAATGTTTTCGTTATAGCAACAGCGTCACGCGCATCAGGTGCGTTGGTCATTTACAAACAATTCATAGAACAGCTTGCAACAAGAATCGATAACGACCACTATTTTGTGTTCGTAGACCCCTCAATGCCACAACCTAACATTCCACAGGTACAATATGTGGTAGTAAATACACGTGGGCTGCGTCGTGTTTTCTTCGATTTTTTTGGATTTCGATGCTTGACCAAGCAATTGGGAATAAGCCCAGACTGGATTCTTTCTTTTCAAAACACTTGTGTGAGGGGTACCAATGCCAAGCAGATTGTGTATTTTCACAATGCGCTGTCGTTGATAGAGGTCTGTTGGAATCCTTTTAAACGTAACGAACGTACACTCTTTTTCTATACATCGCTGTATCCGCATTATCTTCGTCTACTCTTAAAAAGAGACGTGCTTGTGGTTGTGCAGGCTAACTTTATAAAAAGAATGTTTGTCAGGCGTTTTAGAATACCAGAGCAGCAAATACATGTTATACGTCCAACGATATTAAAAGAAAATGGTGACGAAAAACAATACACACAACTGTTTGATAGCAAGTACTACCATTTTATTTATCCTGCAACAGATTTCTGCTACAAAAACCACGCGATATTGCTACAAGCACTTGTTGAACTTCAACGCGAAAAACCTGAAATGGTGTCCCAAATTAAACTACATTTCACTTTAAGAGAGGGTATTAACAAAGTTCTTCAACGGCAGATTGAAGACAATGGGCTTTCTTCCAATATAGAATTCTTAGGCTTGGTTTCGCATACTCACTTACAAAGTATGTACCAGCATGCCCACGCCTTGGTTTTTCCCAGCTGGTTAGAAACCCTGGGGCTACCCCTTGTCGAGGCCGCCTCGTATGGTCTTCCCATCATTGCTAGCGACGAAGCCTATGCTCATGAGGCACTTGATGGCTATGAAGGGGTTGAATACGTTGCAAAGGATGATGTAGCAGGGTGGAAGAATGCAATAGAACGGAGATGTAACATGCGTATCAGATACCCCTTGTTTAAGCCAGAAGAAAACAATTCTTGGGATATTCTTTTCAATATCTTGCAATGAAGCTGTAATGTATGTCAAGGCATAACTTTGCAACGAACTTATGTTTTAAGCATACACGATAAGGCTTTCGCTCGTGTGCGAAGTACTTGATAAAGGTGCGATGAAATTTAAAATTCAGAACCATCTGTAAGTGCATAAATGTGGTTATCTCGAAAAGTGGCATCAACCCATCAACTTCTAAGCTCACAACCTCACAAACTTAACAACTCACAAACTTACCATAAACTTTACAAAACGCACACTTCTGACCAACCCCTTCTAGCGAAAATAATGGCCAAAATGTATGCTTTTAGCAAGAAATTGCGGCCTTATGCCTTCCTCATTTTGTCTTCTTTCGAGAAAATTGTCCGCATTTAGCTGCATTTTACCTTTCTATTTGGTTGCTGATTCGTCTTTTTCTCACCCCAAATTTCCTGCTTTTAGCCGCTAAAACCCCACTTTTTGATGTATGTTTTACCCCTTTTGAGCCCTGTTTTTAATGGTTCGAAAGGGTTTTTCTATCGCTTTGATGCGTATTTTTATGCGTTTCGCCTTGCGTTTTGCAGCGTTTTGCCTTGCGTTTAGCACCAAAATGCCTCGTGTTTTGCACCAAAATGGCTTGCGTTTTGCACCAAAATGGCTTGCGTTTAGCACCAAAATGCAGTGCGTTTTGCAGCATATTGCACAACATTTTGCTGTAAACAGCCCAAAAGTAGGTGCAAATTGCAGTTTTATGCAATGTACATTCATTTTGCATGCATTAACAACCATCTTCTTTTAGCACCTAAACAAACCTTCGCGAGAATCGATTTTTTGCGGTCGAATGGACGATTGGTGGATTACAAAGGCACTCACAATGTTAAAATTAATGCCGAAAATAAGACAAAATGCGGCACTCTGGTGAGTGAAGGAGTGGGTGTGTTGGTAGGTTTATGTGTTGGCTACTTGGTGAGTTTGTGCGTGAGTCGATTTATAAGTTTGCCTCTGTTTTTGGGGTATATCCACGTTTTACCACGTATAAATGGTGTATTTTTCAATTTTTATCGTATCTTTGTCAAGAACTTTGTACATGAAAGGGGAGAGTATCTCGTTTTTTCGCAACACAGAGATAGCCCCCCTCTTAATTTAAAGAAACAAAAAAGGCAAGACGACTTCAATATAAGTATATATATAATATGTATTATGTCTGTATTTAAAGATAAAACCTTACTGATAACTGGTGGCACGGGTTCGTTTGGAAACGCCGTTCTACGCAGGTTCCTAGACTCTGACATAAAGGAAATACGCATCTTCTCGCGCGATGAAAAAAAGCAAGACGACATGCGACACACCCTGCAAAATCCCAAAGTGAAATACTATATTGGTAACGTTCGCGACAAGCAGAGCGTTGATGTTGCCATGCAAGGGGTGGATTATGTGTATAGTGCGGCCGCACTAAAACAAGTTCCTTCGTGCGAGTTCTTTCCCATAGAGGCCGTTCATACCAATATACTAGGTACAAACAACGTGCTGCTTTCGGCCATAGAGCATGGCGTTAGTAGGGTTGTGGTGCTGTCTACCGATAAGGCGGCCTATCCCGTCAATGCTATGGGCATGAGCAAAGCACTGATGGAAAAGGTTGTTTGTGCTAAGGGTAGGGAGTTGGGCGAAAACACTAAAACCACGGTTTGCTGCACAAGATATGGCAATGTGATGGCCAGCAGGGGGTCGGTGATACCGCTTTGGGTAGAACAGATGGTTGCAGGAAACCCCATTACCATTACCGACCC
Organism: uncultured Prevotella sp.; assembly: GCA_938028745.1. GTDB lineage: Bacteria > Bacteroidota > Bacteroidia > Bacteroidales > Bacteroidaceae > Prevotella. The sequence goes on along the minus strand of CALIZL010000019.1, from coordinate 80,979 downwards.
GAATATGACGCGCTTTATGATGACCCTAGACGATGCCGTAGACTTGGTTATTTATGCCTTTACCAATGCCAAGAATGGCGACCTCTTTGTGCAAAAAGCACCTGCGGCAACCCTTGACGTGCTTGCGCATGCACTAAGAAAGGTATATGCAAAGGTAGACCCTAAGTATCTGCAAACACCCATTAAGGTTATTGGCACACGTCATGGCGAAAAGCTTTCAGAAACGTTGGTTACACGCGAAGAGATGGTTAGGGCGGTAGACATGGGCAGATACTTCCGCATTCCCGTTGATACGCGCGACTTGAACTACGATAAGTTTTTTACCGAAGGCAACGAGGCCATATCCGTTTCAGAGGATTACAACTCGCATAACACGCACCAGCTATCGGTAGAAGAGATGGAAACGTTGTTGATGAAGTTGCGCTTTATCAGGGAAGACCTTGGCTTGGAACCACGACAGAAAACAAAAGAAATAAGAAGTGAGTAACCAGCAAAGTCCTAAACTAAACACAAATGAAGATAATGACCATCGTGGGCACTCGCCCCGAAATAATTAAACTGAGCAGGGTTATTGCCGAACTAGACAAATATACCCAGCAGACCTTGGTACATACTGGGCAAAACTTTGATTACGAACTCAATGAGATATTCTTTAAAGAGCTGGAGTTGAGAAAGCCCGACTATTTCTTGGATGCCGCAGGACAGACTGCCGCACAAACCATTGCCAACGTGGTGAAGAAAACCGATGAGCTGTTGGAAACAGTAAAGCCCGATGCCGTGTTGCTATACGGCGACACTAATAGCTGCATGGCCGTTATATCGGCTAAGAAAAGAAAGATTCCCATCTTCCACATGGAGGCAGGCAACCGCTGTTTCGACCAACGTGTGCCCGAAGAAGTGAACCGAAAGATTGTAGATCACCTAAGCGACATCAACATGCCGTTGTCCGAACATGCTCGGCGTTACCTCATGTCAGAGGGCATAAGGCCCGAAACCATTATCAAAACTGGTTCGCCCATGACCGAGGTGCTGGCCTATTACGCTGCCAAGATTGAACAATCCAACATTCTTGAACAAGAAAAACTGCGCGCCGGCGAGTATTTCATCGTCAGTGCACATCGGGAAGAGAATGTAGACTCGCCCGAAAACCTTGACGATTTGCTGCAATCGCTCAACGCCATTACGCAAAAGTACAACAAACGGGTTATCGTTTCCACACATCCCCGAACGCGCAAAAAGCTTGAAAGCATAGGTTTTGCCAACGAAAATCCGCTTATCGAGTTTATGAAACCATTTGGTTTTATGGACTACAACAAGCTGCAACAAAACGCCTTCTGCGTTATATCTGATAGCGGAACAATCACCGAAGAATCGTCTATCATGAGTTTCCCTGCCATTACCATTAGGCAAGCACACGAAAGGCCAGAGGGTATGGACGAGGCAACGGTAGTTATGAGCGGACTTAAACAGCAGCGAATACTCGATGCCATAGAAGTGGTTACGGCCCAACATGCTGAAAGCAAAGCCAACATACACCCCATACCCGACTATGCCGCCGACAACGTATCTACGAAGGTGGTTAGAATAATTCTGTCGTACACCGATTACATAAACCGTACCGTTTGGCACAAAGCATAATATGGACATGAAGAAAATTCTTTTACTGGGCGCAACCGGGATGGCCGGCCATGTTGCCTACCACTATTTAAAGGAAACGGGACGCTATAAGCTTGTCGACGTGGTTTATAGAACGCCGCTAACGCCCGGCAGCATCGTGGTAGACGTGAACAATTGGAACAATGTGGTGGAGGTGGTAAAGGCGCAAAAGCCCGACATCATCTTAAATTGCATTGGCATTTTGATTGCAGGGGCGAAGAAAGACCCTGCCAATGCCATCTACATTAACGCCTGTTTGCCCCATCGCCTAAAAACACTGGCCGACGAAGTGGGGGCTAAGCTGATACACATCAGCACAGATTGCGTATTTTCTGGCAAGAAAGGCAACTACACCGAGGACGACTTTAAAGATGCCGACGACACTTATGGGCGTAGCAAGGCCTTGGGCGAGATTGTGGACGACAATCACCTTACATTGCGCACATCAATTGTGGGCCCCGAACTTAAAGCCAATGGCGAGGGCTTGTTCCATTGGTTCATGCACCAAGAAAAGCAATGTTTGGGGTATAAGACGGCCATTTGGGGCGGAGTAACCACACTCGAATTGGCTAAGGTCATTGATTACGTGATACAAAACCCCATTATGGGGCTTGTGCAAGTGAGCAATGGCGAAGGCATAAACAAGTTCGACCTTTTGCAACTCTTTAAGGAAATATGGCATAAGGCCATCGAAATCGTTCCCGTTGATAAGAACGGCGTGGACAAGAGCATTGCACGCTCGCAACGTTTAGCCTACGATGTGCCCTCGTACAAGCAGATGCTCACGGAGCTTAAACAGTGGATGGACGGGCATGCCTCGCTCTACGCAGCCAATTATCCCATGGAACAAAGCCGATGAAGATTGTTGTCGTTACGCAATACTTTTATCCCGAAGACTTTAAGGTAAACGATTTGGTGAAGGGATTTGTTGAGCGCGGACACCAGGTAACCGTGCTTACGGGTAAGCCCAACTATCCTTTCGGAACAATCTTTAAGGGATACAGGCAATGGGGCATACAGCGCGAACGGCTATTTGGTGCCGACGTGATACGCGTACCCGTCATTCCACGCGGCAAAGGTGGCAGCTTGGCTCTTTTTGTCAACTATTTCTCGTTCATTTTCTTTTCATGTGCGTACGTACTTTTTCATCGTTTACCCGCCGACAGGGTGTTTTGTTGGGGAACGTCGCCCATATTGCAGGCCTACGCAGGCTTGGTTTTAAAACGCCGCCAACGTGTCAACACCTCGTATTGGGTGCAAGACCTCTGGCCCGAAAGCGTTGAGGCCACGGGCAAGAAACTAGGGCCGCGTATGCAGAAGTGGCTCACCAAGATGGTTAGGCAAATCTACGCCAGCATGGATACTTTGTTCTTGCAGTCGCCAGCCTTCAAGCAGTCTGTGGAAGAGAAAGGAAATTTCAAGGCAAAGTATGTGTATGCCCCCAATTGGGCCGAAGACTTGTTTCTCGATAAGGCACTTATCAATAAAGAGAAACACAAGGCTTTGATGCCGAAAGGCTTTATCGTTGTGTTTGCCGGCAATGTTGGCGCGGCGCAAGATTTCGATGCTGTTGTGATGGCCGCGGCAGAAACAAAGGCCTGCGCGCACATTCATTGGGTTGTTGTGGGCGATGGCCGAAAACGCGAAGCGGCTCAACGTAAGGTTAAGGCTATGGGGCTGAATGGCAATGTGCATTTTCTGGGGCGATACCCCTTAGAAGACATGCCCTCGCTTTTTGTTCATGCCGACGCGCTACTTGTGTCGCTGCGCGACGAACCCATCTTCGCCCTTACCATTCCTTCTAAAACACAATCGTACATGGCCTTTGGCAAGCCCATCGTGTCTATGCTCAACGGCATTGGCAACGAAGTGATTGAAACGGCCGAATGTGGCCTTACGGCACCTGCCTCGGACTATGAGGCACTTGCCAAGAATGTGTTGAGGCTTAGTGAGATGTCTGCCCAACAGCTTGAAGCGATGGGCGAGAACGGCAAACGTTACTATCTGGCACATTTCCAAAAGGAGAAGGTGATAGATACCATCGTTTCCAACCTATAACAACAACGCTACATGAACGAAGTTGCAAAACGAGTAATACAAAATACGGGTTTCCTGTATGGGCGGATGCTCATCTCCATATTCATCATCCTGTATACCACGCGTTTGGTTCTCAACACGCTTGGCGAGTCCGATTTTGGTATTTTCAACGTCGTTGGTGGCGTTATAGCCTTGTTGAGCTTTGTCAGCGCGTCTGTTTCGGCCTCTACCCAGCGTTACCTCAACTACCATGAAGGGGCGGGCAACCTGCTTATGCAGAAGCGCATATTTAATGTAAGTCTTGCACTTCATCTGTTGGTGTCGGCTGTCATGGTGGTTTGCTTACTTGTTGTGGGGTACTTTTGTTTCAAACATGTGCTCAACATCCCTCCCGAACGCACCTTCGCCGCCCAGGTAGTGTTTGCTAGTCTTATCGTGAGCGTTATCGGCACCATCATGACCGCGCCTTACGAGGCAGCCATCAACGCCCACGAGAACATGAAATTCTATGCCATTCTCGGTGTGGCCGATTCGGTGTTGAAACTTATTATCGCCTATGTCACCATCTATTCGTCGGGCGATAAGCTTATCACCTACGGCTTTCTGATGGCTTTCTTACCTTTCTTTACTTTTGGCGTGTCGCTCATTTATTGCCATAGGCATTACGAAGAGTGCGAGATGGGCATCAAGCGATATTGGGATAAGGGTCTGATGAAAGAATTGCTTGGCTTTGCAGGGTGGAGCTTTGTTGGCACTTCAAGTGCCGTTGTAAGCAATTATGGAGCCGGACTGGTGCTTAACCATTTCTTTGGAACGCTGCTCAACGCCGCACATGGCATCGGCATACAGGTTATCGGGCAACTTATGGCCTTTGCCAGACACATGTTGAAGGCATTAAACCCCGTGATAGCCAAAAGCGAGGGGGCTGGGAATAGGCAGCAAATGATAACCGCCTCGTTGATGGGATGCAAATTTTCGTACTTTATCTTGGCTTTCTTCGCCATCCCTGCAATGGTAGAAATGCCCTATATATTGGAGATATGGCTAAAAAATGTGCCGCAATGGACGGTGGTAATCTCTCGTTTGCTGTTGATAAGAAGTTTGATTGAGCAGACAACTATTGTCTTCTCTTCGTCTTTGGCAGCAGAAGGGCGCATAAAGGCACTTAACAAGTGGGTTTGCTTTGTAGAGTTGCTGCCGCTTGTCCTGTCTTATGTACTCTTCTATTTCGGTTTCTCGCCCATTTGGATGTATATTGTAGGCATTGTTACTTACGGGCTGATGTTCTCGGCCGTACACATCTATTATATGCACGCCAATTGCGGAATGGCCTATTCCGATTTCTTCTATCGTGTGGCTTTACCTGTTATTGGGCTCACGCTGATTGTGTTCGCGATAGACCTCGTTCCGCTTTATTTCATGGCACAAGGTATGCTGCGCCTTGTTATTGTGCTTCTGCTTAGCATGCTTACCTTCTGCGTTGCCTTATTTTTTGTGGGATTGTCTTCAAACGAACGTGCCTTGTTTGTACAGCTGCTGCAGAAAATACGCTTGCGGAGAAAGAAAGAAAAGAACGATATTGATTGAAAAATTTGGTGATGTGAACCCTTTTTATTAACTTTGCAAATTAATATCGCATACTTGTATGCCGCCGTTTGTATATGTTAGGCAATTATTAAACGCCGTACGTGGGCAAACAAAATCGGGGTTGACTGGATTTGACAGCGGGATGAAATGGTATGTAAGCACGCGGAGCGTAGGTGGCTGGCTCCATAATCCCAGTTATCGACAATTTAATTGGCGAAAGAAATTACGCTCTCGCTGCCTAACCGAAGCATAGTAGGTTTTGGGCTTTATTCCGTCACTAGGTGATGGAACGAGACATCGCTCAGAGGCTGTTGTTCCGAAGCCAGCTGATATAGCGGTGCAGAGAAATCGGAAATAGTTTGGCGTGGCCCCGCTCGCCGAATGAAATTTTAGGGGATAAGGCATTGGTTGGTGGTCCAGGTCTTGCCAATGCACGAAAACCGAAGGCTGGAATAAGCGTGTAGAAAGCGTATGGTTTCCCTGTTTGGACGTGGGTTCGAATCCCACCAGCTCCACAACTTTTCCCTTTCTTAGGGGAAAAAACAAGTAACGCATGGGCACAAACGGGCATCTTTGCCTATTGTTGCCCAGCTAAGCGAAAGTCAAACAAACGCTCACTCGATAATGGGGTGGGCGTTTGCTCGTTTAAGATGGATGCTAAGAATCTTCAAATTTCGCACTATTCTGGGCTCAGTGGAAGATTAGGGGGTGACAAGGGAAAGCCATGCTTACATCCCATTGAGAGATAAAGCATGGCTTTCTGACTACTACTATAACAACAATCAACCATTTTATTTTTAAGAGAGTTGGAAGGTTAAGAAAGATTTAACCCCAATCTGTTGTTAGGTTGCTTATCAAATATTTTTAGGTTGTTTCCATCGCTTCCCATTCATCTTTCTTATGCTTGTCGGCATATTGCCTGTCTTATTCTTGAAGGCGTAGCGGGCTACGTCAAGAGAATAAAACAGGTAAGATGCTCAACAATACACAAAATCTGCACAGGCTCTAACGGCCGATTTGGGTTTAAGTAATGCCTAAAAATCCTGTGGAGGTTATCTTTAGAACCTGCCTTAACAGATTGGGTCTGTGTTGAGGCATGCGGTTGATAAGACACGCCTAAATGTGTTTAGGCAACTAGGAACGTTACCATTCGATGGCTTGGTCCTCGTCGGGTATTTGTGTATTTATCTGTCGTTCTAGTGTGAGCGTACCGCTAACAGACCAATTAAACTCTGTTCCAGGAGCCGAGGTGTAGTCTACGTAATCGTAACTAATGTTGTTGATGATAACGTAGCGGTGCACGAGATAAGGCTTCACATCGTCTTTTTGCTCGATAATGTGAAACGAGGCCTGCTTGTTCACCTTTAATTTCAGGTCGTTGTTGGTGGTATAGAAGTCTACCGTGCCTTCCTTTTCGCCGTTGAAACGAGCAAAAACCTTGTACTTGGCACGGTCGGTGCGGCTCTCGTCTATGTCGCCTGCGTAGAAAAAGATGGTCTTATCGTCCACCACATATCCGCGAATGATAGATTTAGCGGTGGCGTTAGCCTCGTCGCCTGTAACGAAAATCTTCATTGTACTGCCCGAATAGTCGCCCGAATAGTCGTTAAAGGGGAAGATGCGGAGCAGCGCCTTGGCGTAGTTCTTACGTGGATGGGCTGTGTAGCCATAGTTTTCGCCGTTTACGATGGTAAGCGGCAACACCCATTTGTTGCTCATGTCGATGCCATTGAAGTTGAATTTTATGTTAAGCAGCCCCACATTCTCGCCCGATGCGATGGTCGTCGTCTCTGGAACAGTGGCATAATCCTTCATGTCGGTGTACCACAGTTCGGTGCGATTTAAGAAACGGGCTTGGTTTAGCACGTTAAGCGTGTCGCCATCGTGCGCAACATGAACGGTGATATTGTTCTTGTTTTGCAGCGAACCGCTAACGATTACGGGTAGTTTATACGATGAGAGTCCGCTACCCTCGACAAAAGTCTTGTCGGCATTGCGCCTGCTGTATGGCACGTAAACGTCGGTAACGCCTAGTTTGCCAAGCGGTGCGCGGAAACTAACGTACTGCGTGTATTGCTCTTCTTTCCATTCGTCGTTACAGGCGGTAAGCGTGGCGAGTGCGCTTGCGAGCATCGCCGCATATATCGGAAGATGTTTTACTTTCATTTTCTTGTCACTTAAAGGGTAGGTTAATCGTTATAAGTCCATCCTGGGTTCTGTGTCAGGCGCGAGTTATGTTTCAGTTCGCTGTGGCGGATGGGCCAAAAGTACATCTTGTCTGAGAATGTGCTGCGCAGGTTGTTGATGGGGATAACCTGCTGGAACTCTGCTGCGTGGTTGGCATCCATCATTACGTTGCAGCCATAAATGCGTTGGTTCAGTTCTCGTGGCGCGTCTTTCCAACGGCGCAGGTCGAAGTAACGCTTGCCCTCGCCCATGAATTCAATCATGCGTTCGCGTTTAATCTTGGCACGCAAGAGGTCTTTGTTGGCATAGACGTCTGTCGAATAGTCGGGCACTCCGCCGCGTATGCGTATGGGGTGTATGCCTTTTTGTATCTCGGCAATGTCGCGGCGAACGTTGTAAGTGGTGCTTTCGTCCCACGATGGGATGGTGTATGTGCCATCAAGCTCGTTGAGCGCCTCGGCGTAGAGCAAAAGTATGTCGGCATAGCGAATGGCGGGTTCGGCCCTGTTCTTGATGTTCTTATAGTCTTCGCGGTCGGGAACGTCGGTGGGATTGACGTACTTTTTCACGCTGATACCCGTGCGGAGGTAGAACTGCGAGTTGTTGTAGCCGTTGCCACTACCGCGATAATAGAAGGTTTGGCGGTTGTGGTGGGTGCTTTCGGGGTCGCCCAAATACTCCCAAACAGAGCCGTTATAGCCCACCGAGGCGTAGAAACGCGGTTCGCGGTTGGCATATTGCAACGACACGTTGGCGGCCAAGGGCTTGTATTTTCCGCGGCGATAGTCGCGTGCGGTGGTAAATCCTTTGAGACGTTCAGCACCGTTCCCGCCGTTCAGCTCGCTGTCTTTGCCAGGACAGTCTGTGCCGTCGTTCATATAATAGGCGTCTACCATCTTCTGGGTAAGGCCATGTGTGTTCCATCCGCCAAAGTCGCGAGGCATGGAATGGCGTGCAAACGACATCATGCTGTGGTTTATGCGTGTGGCATTTTGGTCTATACGCGAGAATATCAGTTCGGGATTGTCTTCTGGGGCAACGTCTCCGTTGAACAAAACACGGTAAGACTTGAAGGGGTCGATGTTTTTCCAGCCCGTTGGCCAGTCGCTTTGGGCAAATTGGCAAGTAGAGTCGGCCGGTACGATGGTGGCTGGGTCGCCTGCTGCATCTGTTGTGCTGAACGAGGCGTGATAGAGGTCGTACACACCAAGCTGCATAACGTCTTTGCAGGCGGCGGCGGCGCGCGCCCATTTCTCCTCTTGATAGTCGGTGTTGAGCAATGTCCGGCCTTTGTCGTCTACCAGCTGCTTGGCGTAGGCATCGGTGTTACCGTTGGCCAACGGACTGGCTGCGAAAGCCAATGCCAGGGCGCGTGTGGCCAGGCAAGCGCCCTTTGTGGGGCGTGCGATGTTTTCGCCGTCGCGCCTGGTGTATTGTATTTCCTTGGCGGCTTGCACCATTTCACGGCTAATATAGTTGGCCACCTCTTCGTACGAGCTGCGCGGCGTGGCTATCTGTTCGTAACTAAGGGTGTAATCAACACCTTCGTCGGGCATGATTGGCACAGGACCGTAACGGCGGAGCAACAGCCAATAGAAGTAGGCGCGCACAAAACGTGCCTGCCCTTTAAAGTCGAGCCGTTCTTTTTCGGTCATTTCGGTGTTCCTGTAAATGTTGGCGATGAACACTGAGGCCTGATAAATGCCCTTGTAACACATTGTCCAGCCTTGGTTAAAGTCGTTTTCGTCGTATTCGCCTTGCATGAACGTGTTGTACGAAAGCTCATCAGCCTCCTTTGAGTCGTAGTTAACGTCGCGGTCGCCATAGTACATGTCGTCGGCAAAGGTAAACGAATTGGTTTCTTTCTCCTTGCCAACAACGTCGGCGTTCTCGTCTTTCAAGAACGAATAGGCGTAGGCAAGCCATTGTTGGGAGCGTATTCTGCTGGTGAAGACCTTTTCAATCGTGGTACGGTCTTCAAAGTATTTGTCGGAGTCCAGATAGTCGTTGCAAGCGGAAAAGAGTATTCCGATGCCCAACGCCAACGTTATCAGGGCAATATTTTTACGTTTCATGTTGTATGTCTGTGGTTATAAACTAATTTGTATGCCTGCCGTAAACGAACGAGTGATGGGGTATTCTTCGCCTCGCCTGCTGCTGTCGAGTTCGGGATCCCAAAGGTCGAAGGCCGACCACGTGATGAGGTTTTGCCCCGAAATGTAGATTCGTGCGCTCTCCAAGTGTATGGCGTTGACCCAGGGTTTGGGCATTGTGTAGCCAATGTCGAGGTTTTTGAGGCGCAAGAAACGGCCGTTGCGTAACCAAAAGGTAGATGCCTGCTCGTTGTTACTATTGCTGCCGTAGCTCAAACGGGGGTAGGGGGCATTGGGATTTTCTGTTTCCTTGGTGCCCGAAATGTCTGATGAAATCCATCGGTTGTCGGTTATCCCTTTAAGGATATTTCCCCAGCGGCCATTGCTGAAGGCGTTAACCGTACCGCCGTTGATGAGGAACGTGTATTTGCCAGCTCCTTGGAAGTGGAAGTTAAAGTCGAAACCGCGCCAGCTAATAGAGGCTCCAAGCCCGTAGATGAGGCTAGGGGTGCTGGTTGCACCTATGGCCACGCGGTCGCCATCGTTCACAACGCCGTCGCCGTTAACGTCTTTATATTTGATGTCGCCAGGTTGTACGGCTCCCCAACTTTGCTTGGGCGAGTTGCGAATGTCGTCGTAATCGCGGAAGAGGCCCTGGGCAATAAGCCCCCTTTGTTGGCCAATGCGGTAGCCTTTTTCGTACTGATAGGCGTAAACGTTGTTTTCGTCGTCGCGTTCTAGGATGGTGTTTTTACTGTAAGTGATGTTTCCGCGCACCGTCCAGTTTATCTCACCGATGTGGTCCTTGTATTGGAAGTTACCATCGAAACCGCTAGATTTTACGGCGCCAACGTTTGCCCAAGGGCGACTTTCAAGTCCTGTGATGTCGGGTAAGAAGTTGCGTTGCATGAAGATGCCCGTTCTCTTCTCGTAGAAGTAGTCCATCGTGAGCGAGAACTTGTTGTCGAACGCCACGAAGTCAAAGCCAACGTCGGTTTTGCGTGCAATCTCCCATGTAACGTTTGGCGATGCCACCTGCGTGTAGTGCATGCCTGTGGTGGTGGCTGTGGTAAGGTTCGACCCCCAATTGTAGCCTTCTTTAGTAAAATCGATAGTGTAAAGGTAGGGGAAACGATGGCTTCTTCCCGCATTGTCGTTGCCCACCATGCCCCACGAGTAACGTAGCTTGAACATGTTGAGCCAGGGTAATGCCTTCTTTACGAGGGGTTCTTCGGCTACGTTCCAAGCTAGGGAGAAGGCAGGGAAGAAACCAAAGCGATGGTGGTCGGCAAAGTTTTCGGAACCGTTATAGCCGAAGTTGAAGTCGGCAAAATAGCGTAGGGCGTAGTTATAGGTTATCTGCCCTGCAACGCCTTGGTTCTTTTGGCTGACAGAGTTTTTAATGTCTGTGCCTATATTTTGTGTCTGTATCCGCTCGTCTTGCGTAAAACGGGCAGTAGCACCAAAGTTGTGTTGCTTGTTGAAGGTGCGGTTCCAACGTAGTAAAGCCTCCAAAAACTCGCGGCGCGAACCTTCTCCGCCTGATGTTTGGGCCATGGGCGACTCTTCGAAAAGCTTATCCCAAATGATGTTGCCTTGCGAATCGCGGCTGTTGGCGCGATACATGGCTGGCCAAAGGCGATGGTATATGTGGTTGCTATTATAGGTGTCGTATCCGAACCTACCTGTAAACGAAAGGCCACGGGTAATGAAATCCAGCTTTTGGTCTACCGTTACGTTTGTCTGTATGTTGTTGTCCCATTCTTGGTTGTAACCTGTGCGTGTGGCAGAAACCCAAGGGTTCATTTGATATTTTTGGCGACCGTAGGCCGGAACATAGCCATTGGAATAGAGGACGGGAGAACTTAGGGCGTTGAAACCAAAGAGTTCGCCCCATACATATTGGTCGCCAAGACCAGGACTGTTGCGCTTGTTGAGGTTGCCCGATACGCCCAGCTTGATAACCGTTGTGGGCGTAACGTCTATGTCCACATTCATACGATAGTTCCAGCGTTTGAAATTGGCGTTGGTGTTGTACCTGTTGCGCAATGTCTCGTCGGTGTTGTACATGCCTTGGTCTTCTACATACGATAGGGATGCGAAGTAGCGGGCTGTGTTTCCACCGCCACTCAAACTCAAGTCGGCACGATAGCTCATTGCACCATCTTTAAGAAGAAGTTTCGACCAGTCTACGTTGGGGTAGAAGTCGGGGTCTAGTCCCGACCTGATTAGTGCCAGCTCTTCGGGTTGATACTGCGGAGGGAGGTTGCGCGTTATGCGTGCCTCGTTGAGCAGAGTGGCATACGTGGGCGCATCAACAAACTTCGGGGTGATGGTACGGGTGTTATACGCTACCTCGCCTTTGGCGTTGATGTTTATCTTTCCTTCCTTACCGTGTTTGGTGGTGATGAGAATAACGCCGTTGGCACCCTTCGAGCCATAGATGGCCGTTGCCGAAGCGTCTTTCAAAACCGAGAAACTCTCGATGTCTTCAATGTTCAGGTCGTTGATGTTCGACCGTTCGAAACCGTCTACTAGTATCATCGCATCGGAACTGGCGCCGAAGGTTGAGATGCCGCGAACCCAAAAGCGCGATGTGCTTTTACCCGGCTGACCCGAAGATTGCATGGCGATGATGCCGGGAACATTACCTGCCAAGGCGTTGGTGAAGTTGGATGAGGGGAATTGTTTCATTTGTCCGAGGTCGACATTGGTGATGGCTCCCGTAACGGTGAGTTTCTTTTGCGCGCCAAGACCCGTGATGACAACCTCGTCGATGGTGTTGAGTTTCTCCTCGGCCATCTGTACGTCGATAACCCTTCTGTCGCCTTTAACCAGCACGCTTACGGGTTTGTAGCCCAGGTAAGAGAACACCAGCGTTTGGTATTGCTGCATCTTGATGGTGTATTTACCGTCGATGTTGGTGATGGTACCCAATCCCTTGGCATCTTTCACGGTGACGCTAACGCCAATAAGGGCTTCTCCTGTGGCGTCGGTTACTGTTCCCGATATTTCCAGCTGTTCTTGTGCTAAGGCGTTAAGCGTAATGCCGCACAACATCCAGAATAATATAAATATCTTTTTCATTGTCTTATGGCTCTATTTGGAGTTCTATTTTTCCATTGAAATGGTGCGTATCTTTCGTCCTTGGGTATCTAGGATGTAGAAGGTGTTAGCGTTTTCGTCGTAGGCAATTCCCGTAGGACTGTTAAAACGAGCCACTTCTCGCAGGTCTCCGTCTTCCGTTCCCCATGCGTTTCCATCGCCGGCTTGCGACGAAGTGCCGCGTCCTGCGTATGTGCGGACGATGCCGTCGGGGGTGAGATAACGTATACAGTGGTTACGGTTGTCGCAGAAGTAGAAATCGTACACATCATCGCGGTTCTCGGCAACGTATTTCTTGTTCTTCACGAAACAGCCTTGGTAGGGCCTGTTTACTCGTGCACCGGTGCCAACACCGTCTACCCATCCGTCGTTTCGCGCTTGTCCGGCCACAACGTATGGGGGAGCAAAGCTCTTGGTGGTTTCGTTATAGTCGGAACGCAGAATGTAATGCTTGTTTATAACCACGATATAGCAGTACTTGCCAGTGGGGTGGATGAAGATTTTAAACTCCCAACTCACATCTTGAATGGTAAACAGCTCCTTAAAGTTGCCGTCGGTCCAGTTGGGATACCATGTTCCGCCGCTTGCAACGGTGTTGAAGTAGTTGTTCATGTCTAGGCGGAAAACCTGTCCGCGCTCGTAACTGTTGAAGTAAAGCTCGCCGTTTTTGGGATGCACGGCGGCTCCGTTGCACTGCTTGTAGGCAGCTAAGATTTGCGATTTTGATGCGTCGGTGAAGGTCCCATCGGCGTTGCGCTTAACAATCCACACGCTAGGACTTTGCAACTGGCGGTCGTCGCGGTCGGTGGAGATGAGCATATATTGCCCGTCGTTCGAAAAATCGATGGAGCGTAGTCGGTGGTTGTCGAACTTAGACATAGAGAGTATGGTTTTTACCTCCTTCTTTTCCATGTCAAGTGCTTGTATGCCGTGTGCGTTTTCATCGTAAACGGCATACAGAATGTTGTGGTTTAGGGGGTCGAAGGTAAGGCATCCTTCGCCGGCATAGCCTGTTGCCGTGTTGAAAGGGCCGTCGTGCCAACCTTGGTCGTCGAATTGGTTACGTACGCCACTGAGCGTTCCCACAACCATTTTTCGTTCATAGTTAAACTTGCTGCTGGCCGTTGCGCTCTGTTCGTTGGCTGTTTTGCCGCCAACAGACACCACCACCTCGCCCGAATAGGCCTTGGCAGGCACCAAGCAGTAAAGGCAATCGCCCTTAACACTGATGAGAACGGCGCGCTGTCCGCCAATGGTGACTTTGACATTGCCAGTGTCGTTGCCGAAGTTGCTGCCGTAAACAACCAACTTTTGGTCCACTCCGCCCTCTTTGGGGATGAAGTCTGTCACGGTGACAGGTCGAGATGGGTCGTATTCTGCAGAGGAAACGTCTCCATTGTCGCTTCGGCATGCCGACATGCAAGCAACGAAAAACAGCAAGGCTCCCCATGCGAACCTTTGGCCATAGATGTTTAGATTATTTTTCTTCATAAATATAATAGTTGTATTTTAATTCCTACTTTCTTATCCACGGTATTACGCCTTTCGAAAGGCTACTTTCCGATGCAGATTGTGTTAAACTCATCAGCAAAATTACTGAGAAATGTAATGTGAGGATAAAACAAACCATTCAAAAGATAAAAAAAACAGGGCATTTGCTTGTTTTTTAACCGATAATTGCAAAAATGGAGAACAAAACTTGCTGTGCTTGCTAAACAGGGTTAGTATATGGCACTGCACTTATTGGGAGCAAATTTTGTTGTTGAAGGTTGGTTCGTTGCATACTTTTGCAAGGTTGCTTTGTAAATTGAGCTACTTACAACAAAGCGATTGTTAGTTTGTGAGGTAACAAACATAACGCGGTGGTTGGCATAAAATCTGTTGATTCCCTTTTTGTGTCGTTCAAGAAGAATGTTATCTTTCCCTGCTCATATCAGTATAATCCATCGGCTGATGAACTCACAAACTTATCAACTCACAAACTTATCAACTCACAAACTTATCAACTTACAAACTCACAAACTCATAAACTCACAAACTTATCAACTCATAAACTTATCAACTCATAAACTTATCAACTCATAAACTTATCAACTCACAATTCTACTAAAAAATTTACAAAACACACACTGCAGGCCAATCCATTCTAGCAAAAATAATGGCCAAAACACATGCTTTTAGCAAGAAATTGCAGCCTTACCCACTCTTCTTCTTGTCCTCTTTTAAGAAAATCATCTGCATTTAGTATCATTTTGCCTTTCTAGTTGGTTACCGGCTCGTAGTTTTTTTGTGCTCCATTCTCTGCTTTTAGCCGCTAAAACCCCACTTTTTGATATATGTTTTGCCCCTTTTGAACCATGTTTTTAATGGTTCGGAAGGGTTTTGTCCACCTCTTAGATGTGCATTTTTATGCTTTTCATCTCGCGTTTAGCAGCATTTTGCCTTGCGTTTAGCACCAAAACGCCTTGCATTTAGCACCAAAATGCAGTGCGTTTAGCACCAAAATGCAGTGCGTTTAGCACCAAAATGCAGTGCGATTAGCACCAAAATGCAATGCGTTTAGCACCAAAATGCACTCCATCTAGCTGCAAACAGGCCTAAATCTGGTACCGATTGCGGTTTTATGCAATGCGTATTCATTTTGCTTGCATTTACATACTAGCCCTTTTTGCATCATAACAAACCTTCGCGAGAATCGTTTTTTTGCGGTCGAGCGGGCGATTGGTGGATTGCAAGGGCACTCATAATGTTAAAATTTATGCTTAAAATATTACAAAAGATGAGGTGTGGGGCGAGAACTTTACGGGTTTGCCAGTTAATTAGTTAATAAGCATTTGGCTTAGTAAGCTGAAGGTGGCTAGCCAGTTTAGATGTACTAGTTCTTTTAGATCTTCTAGTTTTTGGGCTAGTTCTTTGGGGTTTCTAGTTATTCTAGTTTTTCTAGTTTTTCTAGTTATTCTAGTTCTCCTAGTTATTCTAGTTCTCCTAGAATCACTAGGTTTCCTGATTATACTAGCCCTACTCGTTCATCAGCGGGCGCAGCCATTTTTTCACCTTTTCACCTTTTCACCTTTTCACCCTTTCACCTTTTCACCTTTCCCTCTTTCTCTGTTATAAAAATGGCCAAGGTTAAACACAAATATGTTTGAACCTTGGCCGCTAAAAAAAATTAAACCTAAATCTTACTTAACGATGAATTTCTTTCCATTACTGATGTAAATGCCTCTTTTAAGTGGGCGTTTCACTTCCATACCTTGCAGGTTGTAAATCTTTCCATCTTCAACGACATTGTTTTTAACGTTCTCGATGCCGTTGATAATGTCTTGAGAAACCTTCTTACCGAAATAGGTAAGGCGGAAGTTGTCGAACACGGCCCAATCGCCATCCACTTGTTTGTCTTTGGTTACGCCGATGGTAAGTTCGCCTTCTGGACCAACCTTAATGATGTGGGTGTACACCTTATATAGTCCGCATTCGAAATATTCGGCTGCATCCATCACGTTGTCGGGTTGTTCGCCAGCAGTACCAGTCCATCCGATACCTGGGCATTGGTTCATTCCTGCTGCGATAGAGGGCAGTGCGACCTCGTCGCCCTTGCCTTTGTATTCGATATAGAACGTGGCATGACGTGCAGGAGCCGTTCCTTTGGCAACCTTTTGTTGCAAGTTCTCTCGGCTGCCATCGCGATAATAGCCCGTCATGTTTACCTGATAATAACCTTCGGGCAAGTTGCTTACAGTTTGGTTTACCTCGAATGAGTTTAGATAGTATGCTTCGCACACGGGGTTGGTGCGTCTGCCGCGGTCGATAACGCCAAGGTTGGCATCCTTAAAGTCGCCTTTTTTGTCGCTATTCCATTTTTCAAAGAGGTCGGGGCGGTTAAAACCAGGGTTGGCAAGCAGGTATGTTGCATCGACAGGACGTTTCTCGGTAGCCGTTGCGAGCAGCGCATCACGTTCGGCCTTGGTAACGAGTTTCCATTCGGCGTTGGCATTCTTGGCCACGGCAGCCTCAACAGAAACGGTATTCCAAAACTCCTTATCCATAGCCTCGTCGGCATCGGTGTTGGATTGTGGCGCAAAAGCCAATCCTTGGGCATGGTTGTCGCCCTTCACGATGTTGTAGACGTTGGCCTTGCCTGCGACGGGAACGAACGCCCAAACAGCTTTGTCTGGAATGTCGGTATAGCCATTATAACCCAGGTAATTGCCTGCTTTACCACCAAAGCGATTGATGGTGAAACCATTTCCTTCGGCTGCAACGGTAAAGAGCAAACCGGGAACGTCTACGGCAGCATGCGTATTCCAATCGGAACCGCCCATAAGGAACTTCTGAGAGGCCACGTTGTAGAAATAGAATTCGCCTGCACCGGCTTTGGCTCCCTTGTAAATGTCGGGCATCTTGTCGGCAGCAACAATCTTACGAGCCACGCGCAGGTCTACAAGAGCCGCCTTCATGTCGGCATTGGTCGTGGCGGTTTTGGCCACCTTCTCGGCCTTTACCGTGGCGGCATTAAGCTGTGCATCGTTGTTCTTATTGATGTTCTTGCAAATTTCAGTCGTTTTTACCAAAGCAGAATAGTTCTCTGAGCAGGCAGCAACGGCATCGTAAGCCTTTTGTAAGTTAGAGGTTGCGGCGATAATGGCCACAGGGTCGGTAGAGGTGAGGGTTTTGTTGGCTGCTGCAATGGCATCTGTGTATTGCTTGCTCAATGCAGGGGCGACGGCACCTTTAAACGCTTTTGTTGTGGCAAGTATCGCTTTAAGGCCTTTCAGTGCCTCTTCGGCGGTTTGAAGAACTTTCGAACCAAGGTATTTTAAAGAGAAGTTGGAGATTACGCACCAATCGTCGACAACGCCAGCCTCCTTTTTAACGCCCAATTTCAGTGTTCCATCTGTAACGGTAATGGTTATTTCGGGGTTTTGGTAATTACCCTTCCATAAGGCGCAGTTGGCCTCGTGGGTTGTATTGGGCACGTATAACCCGCTATTTTGCTTGTTCTCGCGTTCGGCTTGGAAACTAAATCCCTCTTCGGGAGCTTTTTTCGCACCTGCGTAAAGAGACATGATGGGGGCAGAAGTGCCGTTGGCATAATAGGTGGCGCGAAGTTGTTCGGTGCCATTGATAAACTTGTCGGCACCATATCCGTACATCGTATAATCGCGTGTTTCGCTTGAACCGTCTCGATAATATCCGCGTACGCTGAACTTATAGGTGCCGTTGGGCAACCCGCTGATTGTTTGATAGAAATCGAATGTTTGCGTGTTCCAGAACTCTTGGATGGTGTTTGCCCTCACAATGTCCCATCCGCCGCGATAAGTAGAATGCTCGGTGTTAGGTGCAGCCGTACAATCCATTTTGAAAAGGTTGTTCTTCGTCACGAGGTCGGATGCGCCGATAAGCCACGTTACGTCCACGGGATGGTCGGCAGAGGCCTTCGCCTTTGCATCGGCAATACGTTCTTCTCGTGTAACAAGCTGCCAAACGCTGTTCTTCTCCTTATCTACTGTGAGCAGGTTATTGTCTGCCCCTAGCACCAAGGCATCGCATTCTAGCCAGTATCCGTGTATGGATTGCATGTTGTCGGCAGGCGATAGCTCCCAATCCCCAACGTTATCGGCGGGCATGTCCCAATAAAGCAAGCCAGCATCTCCAATTTTTTTCGATACGCAGTTGCCTTTGTAAAAGATGGAACTCAACCTAAACGTCTTTGCTCCTGCTTTTTCAAAGGTGATGGGTAGGCCGCGCGTACCCACGTTAACGGCCGTTGCCCATCCGTCTTTCACGGTGTTGTTGTTTTGAAGCCACAAGCCCGTGGCGACATTATAGAGATAATATTCCCCTCCATTGCCGATAGCATGTCCTGGCCAAGGCGTGGTTTGGGCGTTGAGCAGGGTTGCGCTCAACAATCCTAGACCTAATGATAGTACTTGCTTTTTCATAAGTTGTTTTTAGTTAAAATAATTACTCTATGTTCGTTAAGGTTTCGGCATATATCAAATATAGATACAACCCTGCATGGGGTTGGGTGCTTACACCATATTATATATAGAAACTTGAACTATTTGTTGCCGATTGTTTACGCTGCAAAGATAGACTTTATTTTAAGTACTGATGCGTAAAATCCGTTCAGAGTATAGCAAAAAAGAACCAATGGGGCTTGTTGGTCCGATTTTGTTATTATTTGGGGTGATTGTCGTACCCTTATCTAAAAGGGACGAGTAATTTTGCAATGCAATCAGAAATAATGTTTAAAACAATACCATAGTATTTTGTTCAATATGAAAAAGCTATTACTTTGTTTGGTTGGTGTGGCAAATATGCTGGCGGCAGAGGCGCAGGGCGGTTCGTTTTTCGAACCTTATCGGCGCACTAGCCTTCGCTTGCCGTCTGTCCCACTGATAGTGAACGACCCCTATTTCTCCATTTGGTCGCCTTACGATAACCTATACGACGGCACCACGCGCCATTGGACGGGACAGCAGAAAGCCATTGACGGCCTGTTGCGCGTTGACGGAACGACCTACCGATTTATGGGAAAGGAGAAAGGCCGACTACTGAAACCCGTGGCACCAATGGCCGACATGGGCGCGTGGAAGGCAAAGGTTAGCTATGCAAAACCAGCTGCGAACTGGATGCAACGCGATTTTAACGACAGCAAATGGCAAACACAACAGGCGGCGTTTGGCACTCCCAAAGAATATCCTAACATACGTACGGCTTGGACGGACACCAATTCGGACATCTATATACGTAGGCATGTGACGCTGACCAAAGAAGACTTGGCGCGCGACTTGTGGCTGATTTACTCGCACGACGATAAGTGTGAGGTGTACGTAAATGGTGTTTTGGCAACCGAAACGGGCGAAACGTGGGTGCAGAACGAGGAGTTGATGTTGCCTGCTAATGTAAAACAAAGTTTGCGTGTTGGCGACAATGTTATCGCGTACCATGTGCATAACACCACAGGTGGGGCCAATGCCGACATCGGACTATTTGCCAACGTGAAAGAGAAACACAACAACATGCGTAATGCCGTACAAACGGGCTGCGACGTTATGGCCACCAACACTTACTATACATTTCGTTGCGGAGGCGTAGACCTATGTTTGGTTTTCACCGCACCGATGTTTCTCGACGACCTGAACTTGCTTTCTACACCCATTAACTACATATCTTATCAGGTTTGCTCCAACGATAAGCGAAAGCATGATGTGCAGA
The DNA here is from genome assembly GCA_938028745.1 of uncultured Prevotella sp. Classification (GTDB taxonomy): domain Bacteria; phylum Bacteroidota; class Bacteroidia; order Bacteroidales; family Bacteroidaceae; genus Prevotella. The sequence continues at coordinate 61,093 of CALIZL010000019.1, read as the reverse complement.
TATTCTTCGGAACGACACCCGAACTAGCGGTGATGAAGAACACTCAACCCACCATTTCGCGCATACAAAACGTGAACAACATTGACTATGTGCGAACGGGAAGTGTAGAACAGAACGTGTTGGGGAAAACGGGCGACATCATTTGTATTGATTGGGGTTATCTGATGATGCCCAACGTGAACGGAAACGTTACGATGGCCGACCAAAATGTTGTGGAAAGCCAATTCATTAGTAAGGGGACGCTGGCCCAACGTGATGCACTGCGTATCAAGAGCAATAACGAAAGCGAGATGCCCATGTTGGCTTACTTGCACAATTTCGGGTTGACGGAGCGCGATTCTAGTTATATGATGATAGGTTACGACGAAGTTCAAGACGTGCAATTCCTTGGAACGCGCTACAAAGCCTATTGGGCGAAAGATGGGCAGCAGCTCACTGATGCCTTCGAAAACTTCCGCGATAATTATAAGTCGTACATGCAACGTGCGCGCCGATGGGACAAGATGATCTACGACGATGCCTTAGCAGCAGGAAACAAGAAGTATGCCGAGACCTTGGCAGCCTCTTATCGGCAAACGTTGGCCGCCCATAAGCTGTTTATGGATAAGGATGGCGACCTGATGTACTTCTCGAAAGAGAACAGTTCGGGCGGATTTATCAACACGGTAGACGTTACTTACCCTGCCGCACCACTGCTTTTTACCTATAACACGCAGTTGGAGAAAGGTGCATTAGAGGGCGTATTCAAGTATTGCGCCGACAGCTCGCGCTGGGGATTTCATTTCCCTGCACACGATTTGGGTTTCTATCCCATAGCCGACAAGCAGACGTATGCCTCTTGTTTTCCAGGTGCCAAGGGCGATTTTGGCAAGAACATGCCTGTGGAAGAGGCAGGAAACATGGTTATACTCACGGCAATGGCCTGTTTGAGAGAAGGAAAAGCCGACTTTGCCAAGAAGTATTGGGACTTGCTGACGATGTGGACAAACTATTTGGTGGCTAATGGACAAGACCCAGCCAACCAACTTTGCACCGACGACTTTGCCGGACATTTGGCCCACAACGTAAACCTTTCGGTAAAGGCCATTATGGGAATTGCCGGCTATGCACTGATGGCACAGATGCAAGGAGAGAACGCCACATACCGCACTTATATGGACAAGGCGCGCCAAATGGCTGCGACGTTGGAACGAACGGCTAACGATGGCGACCATTACCGATTGGCTTACGACCGCAGTGGCACGTGGAGCATGAAGTATAATATGGTGTGGGATAAGATGTGGGGGCTTAACCTCTTTTCCAAACAAATGAAACAGAAGGAGTATAGCTATTATCTTACAAAGGCAGAACCATACGGCATACCTTTGGATAATCGCGAAAGATATACGAAATCAGACTGGGAGATGTGGACTGCATGTTTGGCTGAGAACCAAGAGGGCTTTGCACGCATTGCCGACCTAGTGTGGGAGTTTGCCAACAAAACAAAGAACCGAGTGCCGTTTAGCGACTGGTATTGGGTGAACAGTGGCGACTATCAGATATTCAAAGGTCGCTCTGTACTTGGCGGACATTGGATGAAGGTGCTGATGGACAACTTCTTGAAGAATAAGAAGTTTTCGACAGACATTGAGAATGAACCTCAAACACCCGATGCCTCGAAGAAAGAAGTGGGACGATACGATGTAGACGGACGGCGACTATCTACTCCGAAACGTGGAATAAACGTTGTTCGGTACAAGGACAAGACGGTGAAGAAGGTGGTGGTGAGGTGAGTGTATGAGGTTTTGAGTTCACCAACTCACCAACCCTCCAACTCACGAAGATTTCAATGTAACTAAAAGTTGATAACCCCTATTTATGAAAATAGACGCGATAAAAAGAATAGCCCTTGTAGCCAATCTGCTGATGTTGGGCACAGTTGTGCGTGGGCAATACGCCAACCCCGTCTTAAACAAAGACATGCCCGACCCAAGCGTTGTACGCGCACCCGATGGCCAATTCTATGTTTATGCCACAGAGGGAGGTGGGCTGTGTGTACCTATTTATAAGTCGCGCGACCTCGCCACGCGATGGCGATTTGCGGGTTCGGCTTTCAATAGCTCAACTCGTCCCACCTTTATAAAAGGTGGAAACATTTGGGCGCCCGACATTAATTACATCAATGGGCAATTCGTTCTTTACTATTCGATGGCCGAATGGGGGAAAGAATGGAACTGCGGAATCGGTGTAGCCACGTCTTCTTCGCCTCGCGGAGGATTTGTAGACAAGGGAAAACTCTTTACCAGCACCGAAATAGGCGTGCAAAACAGCATCGACCCTTGTTTCTTTCAAGACGGCGACGGCAAGAAATACCTCTTCTGGGGTAGCTTTCGCGGTGTCTGGGGCATAGAACTGTCTGCCGATGGACTGGCTTTAAAGCCTGGGGCAGAGAAGTTTCAGATTGGTCCGAACCACAATTGGATGCATCATGGCACAGAGGCCACGATGATTGTTAAACGCAAAGGCTATTATTACTTCCTGGGTTCGCTGGGCAATTGTTGCGAAGGAGCCAACAGCACCTACCGAGTTGTGGTGTCGCGAAGTAAAGACTTGCGTGGCCCATACGTCAATAAGCGCGGTAAGAAGATAATGGATGTGGGCGGTTCGTATGAAAGTGTACTGTCGGGTAACGAATTTGTGGCTGGTCCTGGCCATTGCTCGCAACTGATTATCGACGATAACGGCGATTATTGGATGCTTTATCACGGGTTTGATAAGACAGATATAGATGCTGGTAGGAAACTTTTCGTGGACAAGGTGTTATGGGATGCTGATGGTTGGCCCTATATAGCGGGCAAGCATCCGTCGAAAGGAGGGGCGGTTCCCTTCTTTAAAGATGGCGAACTTAGCGGCATTGCTGATGTGGATGCCACGCAAGATACCTACACCATTGCCCGCGGCGGCGACAATTATTATCAGATTTCAAGCCCCGATAACTCTGCCTTCACTTGGGAACTCTACGCCATAAGCGGCGAAAAGGTAAAAGCAGGCAGAGCCATAAACGCACAAGACTTGTGGCTGAACGATGTGCCCGTGGGCATATATGTGGTAAAGGTGTGGGGAAATAGCGGCAGTGTTAATCAGAAAATCGTAAAGGTTCAGTAGAAATGTCTCTGTATTGAGGCACACGTCTTACGTCAGACGTGCAGCAGAACCAACCTAATGCCACACCCCAAACATCATATTAAGGTGTGGACTAAGAGTAACTAGAAACCTAGAATAGTATTTATTAAAACCAAGAACAATGAAAAGAGAACATCTTTTTAAACGCAGTTGTCTGAATGCAGCATTGATGATGCTGTTTGGCTGTTGCTCCATAGCGTGCAGCAAAGAGGACAACAATCCCACTCCTGAGCCTCCAAAGCCCGTGGAAGTGTATCAAGACCTGAAAGTTTTCCAACTAAACACATGGTTTGGAGCAACGCAAGTGAACAACGCCTATAATGGATTAGTAGACGTTATTAACCAAGTGGACCCCGATGTAGTGCTGTTGTGCGAGTTGCGTAACGACCTCTTGTTGAAGAAAATCCCCGATGGCGACGGCGAGTACACACATCGTCTGTGCCAATCGTTAAAGACAAAGCACCAAAAAGACTACTATGGTAAGAATCATGGCACGTTTGTTGGCGTGCTGTCGAAATACGAAATAAAGAGTTTCAAGGTTCTTCCCACGCCCACCGACAACTATATGATAAAGGTAACGGTGGAAGTTCGTGGTCAAGAGATGACCTTCTATTCTGCACACCTCGACTATAAGCACTATGCCTGCTATCTGCCGAGAGGCTATAACAGTGGTCCTGATTGGTCGAAACTGCCCAATCCCATTACCGATAGCGAACGGATAATGAAAGACAACCGACTGAGTACGCGCGACGAGGCGATGGAAATGTTTCTTGACGATGCCCAAGGCGAGATGAATAAGGGGCGTATCGTTGTCTTAGGTGGCGACTTTAACGAACCGTCTGACCTTGATTGGCAGGCCAACACCAAAGATTTGTACAGTCATAACGGTGTAGTGGCCAACTGGGATTGCTCTGTAATGTTGAGAAAGGCTGGTTTCGTAGACACTTATCGCGAGAAATTCCCCAACCCCGTTACACATCCGGGTTTCACATTCCCTGCCGATAACAAGGATGCCAACATTGGCCAGCTGTCTTTCTGCCCCGAATACGACGAGCGCGACCGTATCGATTTTGTGTATTACAACAAGTCGCAACCTGTTGAATTGCTGAAAGCCGAACTCGTCGGACCGTCTGGTTCCATCTATTTTGGCAAGCGTGGAGCCAACGATTCGAAAGATATCTTTATCGAGCCAACAGGAACGTGGCCCACAGATCATAAGGGAAACCTTACCACACTTAAAATTCGCGTGAAGAAATAGGCGCGGCATAAGATTGTAAACACATAGTTAACATTAAGACGAAACCACAATATGAAAAGGAATAAACCCACAATGAGGCGTTGGATATACGCGCTCTTCATAGCCGCTTTGTGTGGCAATATTGCTGCTTGCGGCGATAAAGACGAAGACAACACTCCGAGTTACAACCCCAATGTGCCTGTAACTATCAGTCGTTTTACGCCTGCCGAGGGCAGCGAAGGCCAAGAAATGGTTATCTATGGCACAAACTTCGGACTCGACTCTAAACAGGTAAACGTAACGATTGGCGGAAAGACTGCTAAGCTAACGTACGTAAAGGCCGACAGTATTGGCTGTATCGTGCCCTATTGGACCGAGTCGGGACGGTTTGAAGTGGAGGTGAAGGTGGCTCAACAATCAGCCAAGGCCACTACAATGTTTGCATACGCCAGTCCGTTGATGGTGCGCACGCTGATAGGTTACCGCATAAGCGACGGCGACCCAGGGTGGAACGATGGTAAATTTGGTACGGGCAAGGACGACGGTTCGGCCACTTTCGGCAAGCAAGCCGCCTTTATGAAGTTCGACCCGCAGAACCACGACCACCTATATGTTGCATACGAAGACTTCGATTATAGTGGCTATGGTGTGCAACTCTTCGACTTAAAGGCGAAGACTGTTACTACCGTGATGCACGGCAGTAAGTGTTTCGAAGGTAAGCGCTTACGTGCAATAGACTTTACGGCAAAGGGCGACATGGTGGTTGCTACCGACCGCGACGACAGCGGAGAGCGTTCTACAAGCGTATGGATTGTTAAACGCAACGCCGATGGCAGCTTTACAGACGGGTCTAAGTGCGAGGTGCTGGCCGCTTACAAGCAATGTAACACCGTTGCCGTGCACCCTGTCAGCGGAGAACTATACTTTAACAGCTACGGCAACAATGCGATTTATCGCCTTGACGTGGCCAAATATTATGCCAATGCCTCGGAAACAACTCCTTGGGACCCATATCTCACGGGCAACAACTATGAGCAAATGCTCACCCTTGGTGCTAGTCGTTGGAACTTTAACATCACCATGCACCCCACAGGCAAGTACGCTTACGTAATAGCACTGAACCAACACTGTATCTATCGTATGGATTACGATGAGGCCACCAAGCGTTTCAAGCAGCCTTACCTCGTTTCGGGGCAGCAAGGCGTGAAGGGATGGGCCGATGGTAAGGGCGACGGCACGTTAATGAACTTCCCCTATCAAGGCATATTTGTGAAGAATGCAGACTACGCGGCACAGGGCAAGGAAGATGTTTACGACTTCTACTTCTGCGATTACGATAACTATTGCGTGCGTTACCTCACACCCGAAGGTCGTGTTTGCACCTTTGCAGGGCGTGGAGCAACATCGGCCATGGGCGATGGCAACACTTGGGGGCCTGATGATGGCGACTTACGAGAGACGGCACGCTTTGGAAGTCCTACGGGCATTGCCTATGATGAGCGTACCGAAACATTCTACGTTTTCGACACCTATTATAAGAGTGTGAGAACAATAAGCCGTTGAAAACACACCTTTAACCATACGTGGCGTCGCCAAGCCTTTTAGGTTGCATGGCCAAATGGTTGGCGATGCCACGGTAGGTTACTTGTTTGGCGTCTTTCGCATAGAGAGACGGTATGGCCTGAAGATAGATAACGTCAACTGTTATTGACGATATTCACAGCATAAAAACAACAGAGAAAACGATGAAACGAATAAAAGTCATTCTGCTAGGTTGGGCGTTTGTAGCGAACATTGGTCCGTTACAAGCGCAAGGCTTGTCGATGTCGCTTAGCCTAAAAACGCCAGGCAATCCGTCTGAAACGCGCCAATTGCAACAACAAGGGCAGCATTGGGCGACCGATGGACCATTAGGCATTGTGTCTTCTACTACAAAAGACGGCGACGACGAACTGCTGACCGTCACCCTCTCGGCGCGCGAAAAGGTGTATTTCCATCTTGAGCTCAGCCTCAACACAGGCTTGTCGTCTAGCGAGACTGAGTTTTACATACCTGGTTTCTGGTATCATCGCAACATGCGCTCACCCCAAGAGGCCCCTTCCTTCAAAACCAGTAAGCATTGGTGTTTTAGAGAAGACCGTATGTCTACACCCTTAACTAGTGCTTTTAACCCACATGATGGGCAAGGCATATCTGTATTGCGCGTGTTAGACACACCTTGCGACGTACAAGTTCAGCTAACTACGGGCGAGATAATACTTCCTGGGCGCACATCCGTGGGTTATGCAGGTTTCGACGGCGAGGCAAACACCGTGGCCTTAAAGTTTGGCTATCCTTATAAGGAAACTCCCAAACGATATATCCGCAAACTAACGCTCATAGACCCCGTAACGGCTTTTGCCAAGCTAGAAAAGGGTGAACAGCAAACCTTGCGTTGGCGCATACGTCGCTATAAAGCCAATGATTTCGGCAGCTTTGTTACGCAAGTGTGGCAGTATAGCTACGACCGCATGCAGCCACAACCCTTGAAAAGTGCCTACACGGGTGCAGAAGTGAAAGCTGCCCTCAGCGATTACTTCCGCCATTCGTTCGTAGACCGCTACCCATTGAAATACAATTCGGGGCTCTCACTTCGGGTTAACGACTGCCTACCGGAAACAGAAATGCAGATAGGCTTTTGCGGACGTGTGTTGCTTAATGCCTTCAACGAGATAGAATACGGTGTCGAAACAAAAGACGAAGAGCTAGTTAACAAGGGACAAGCCATCTTCGACAGTTTTCTGAGCAACGGATTTGGGGAAGGCGGCTACCTGCACGACTTCGTAAACTTCCGCGACGGTTTCCCAAAAGAAAGCATCCATTCCATTCGTCAGCAAAGCGAGGCCGTGTATGCTGTACTACATTATTTAAAATACGAGAAGAGCCGCGGTCGTCGCCACGTAGAATGGGAGCGGCGCATACGTACCATTCTCGATAACTTCGTTGCCTTAATAAAAGATGATGGTCACTTCGCTCGTAAGTTTAAGTCTGATGGAACGGACGTCGACGCATCGGGAGGTAGCACTCCTTCGGCTACCTCTGCATTGGTGATGGGTTGGAAATACTTCGGCAACAAGAACTATTTGCAAGCCGCTCGCCGAACGGTAAGATATGTGGAGAAGAACATTATCTCGCAAAGCGACTACTTCTCGTCTACGCTCGATGCCAATTGCGAAGACAAGGAGGCCGCCATAGCCGCCGTAACAGCCGCCTATTATCTGGCTATGGTTACTAAGGGCGAGGAGCGAAAGCATTATATCGACCTGTGTAAGCAAGCCGCATACTTCGCCATCTCGTGGTATTACACGTGGGATGTGCCTTTTGCGCCTGGGCAGATGACAGGCGAACTGGGACTGAAAACACGCGGATGGGGTAATGTTTCGGTAGAGAATAACCATATAGACGTGTTTGTTTTCGAACTTCCCCACATCCTTAGCTGGCTGGCTCAGCAAACCGGCGAGCAGCGTTTTAAGGGCATGTACGATGTTATTACGTCTTCGCTTAGTCAGCTGTTGCCTGTTGCCAACAACCTTTGCGGCGTGGGTAAGCAGGGTTTCTACCCCGAAGTGGTGCAGCATACCACGTGGGATTACGGACACAATGGCAAAGGATTTTATAACGACATCTTTGCGCCTGGCTGGACGATTGCCTCCCTTTGGGAACTATATTCGCCTAATCGTACAACAGATTTCTTGAAATAATATAGCCGTTTTTCGGTTTGTTTGAATAATTTCGTACCTTTACGCAACAAACTAATGCAAATGAGGAGAATAAGATTGATGATAGCAGCGTTGCTTCTGCTTGTCGGCATGACAGGCAGGAGCAACATCCTGTTCAGGCATATCGGCGTGGAGTCGGGACTGTCGCAAAGCACCGTGCTCGCCATTTTGCAAGACCGAACAGGCCTGATGTGGATTGGAACGAAATCAGGACTAAACCGTTACGACGGCACCTTATTTAAATGGTATTACAGCTATCCCGACGGACATAGCCTAGGCAGTAGCTATATCAACGCGCTTTTTGAAGACGCGAACGGCCGAATATGGGTGGGAACTGATTGTGGCGTGTGGATTTACAGTCCATTGACCGACTCTTTCAGCCGTTTCGACAAACGAAGTGCCGACGGTGTGAGCATCACCAACATGGTGAACGTGATAAAAGGTCATGGCGATAAGATATACATCACGGCTAACGAACAGGGAGTTTTCTGCTACGACTTACGTCGCAACCACCTTTCACACTTCCGCTTGAAGGGGTATCCCAACGTTGCAGGCATGGCCATTGGCGACAATGGGGCGGTGTGGCTCGGCCTTTTCGGAGGCGGACTATACACCACCGACCACGCCTTTCGCACGCTTACGCCCTTTCGCACACAAGATGGGCAAACGCCCTTTGCAGGAAACATTGTTTCGGCCATACTGCCCTTGGGCAACGGGCGCTACGCCATTGGCACCGACCGACAAGGACTTTCGCTTATAGATGCTGCACGCCACAGTTTCGAGCCCCTAGTAACCAGTATCGAAGGAAAGGAACTTTTCGTGCGTAACCTTATACTAAGTCATCGTGAGATATGGGCGGCAACCGAGCAAGGCATGCTGGTTTACAACCTAGATACCCACGCCACCCAACACTTTACCTATAATCCCACAGACCCTTTCTCCATATCCGATAATCCGCTTTATTGCCTCTACAAAGACCGCGAGGGTGGTTTGTGGGCTGGTTCTTATTTTGGCGGACTGAATTACTTGCCTGCCATACACCCCGTTTTCGAACGTTTTGTGCCACAAGGTAGCGGAAACGGACTGCATGGGCGGCGCGTGCGCGAGATGGTTATGGACAAACAAGGGAGAATATGGATAGGAACAGAAGACGGCGGACTGAACTGTATGGAACCCGACAGCGAAACATTTAGCCATATTGCGGCCAGCAACGCCTTCCCAAACGTGCATGGACTTTGTGTGGATGGCAACGAATTGTGGGTGGGCACCTTTGCTTCGGGCCTAAAAGTTATTGATACGCGCACCCACCAAGTAGTGAAATCGTTCAAGGCCGACGGCCGTTTGGGGTCGCTCCACGATAACACCATATTTAGTATAGCGCGTTCGCCGCAGGGCGTAATGTACCTTGGAACCATACGTGGACTATGTACCTACGATGCCAACACCCAATCTTTTGTCTACGATAAAGCCGTGCCGCCCGTGCTCATCAACGATGTAAGTTTCGATTCGCACGGAAACCTATGGCTAGCCACACAAACCAATGGCGTATTTATGCGGCACAATGGCCGCTGGACAAACTTTAAAGCAACCCAATCGGGGCTTACTTCAAACAAGGCCCTGAGCATTTTCGAAGATAGCGAAGGCACTATTTGGGTGACAACGCAGGGCGGTGGCGTGTGCAGGTTCAACTTTTCCACTCGCCGTTTCAAACCTTTACAGCAAGGTGTACTTAACAGTACGTCTACGTTTTTCCGCATGGAAGAAGATGGCGATGGTGTGCTTTGGCTTTCAGGCTATGCTGGTTTTGTGCGCTACGACCCCCATAGCGGCGACGTACGCACCTATAATAACAGCACGATGCTGCTCGACAACCAGTTTAACTATAACTCGTCGCTCATCGACAAGCGTGGACGCGTTTACTTTGGAAGTCTTAGCGGCATTGTGCGCTTTTCGCCTTCGGCATTGAAAAAAGAACAGCGCATGCCCCAACTTGTGGCCACCGATTTATATATAGGTAACGAACACGTTGATAACTTCACAAAGGGCACACCCTTGGAACAAAACATTGTGTTTACTCGTAAGCTATCGTTGGCTTACAACCAAAATTCATTTAGGTTGCATGTTGTACCCCTAAGCTATTCAAGGCAAAATTGGGGAGCGTTAGAATACAAGCTCGAAGGGTTCGACAAGAGTTGGCAACCTATGGGGGCAGACTTCTTTATGACCTACGCCAACCTCCCTGCTGGCTCTTATCAGCTAATTGTGCGCATGAAAGACCAAAACGGAAAGGCTTATCCTGGCGAGTATAAGCTAGACATCGATGTGCGCCCATTCTTCCTATTCTCCATTTGGGCCAAACTATTTTATGTGGTTTTGCTCGCCGTTTTGGTGTGGTTGATGATGCGTTATTGGAATCGCCGTGCCGAAATGCGCCGCCGACAGGCTATGGAGGCCTTCGAAACGCGCAAAGAACAAGAACTATATCAAAGCAAGATACACTTCTTTACCAACGTGGCGCACGAGATACGCACACCGCTTACGCTGATTTTAGGGCCGTTGGAAAACATTCTCGGCACGCAGAAGGTGAAAGACAATGATGTGAGAGACGACCTCAACATCATGTACGAGAATACGCAAAGGCTTACCGACCTAATAAACCAACTGCTGGATTTTCGCAAAACAGAGAAAGACGGCCTACGCCTCAACTTCGAATATTGCAACCTCACGAAACTGGTTACCGACATATATAACCGTTTCCGTTCGGCAATGCGCGAGAAAAACATCAACGCCACGTTATCGTTGCAAGGCAACAACCTGCATGGCTATGTAGACCACGAGGGCTTTACCAAGATTGTAAGCAACCTGATTAACAATGCAGTGAAGTACTGTCTGTCGTATATCTCGGTGACATTGAAGACCGACGATACGCAACTTTTCCTCACCGTGGCCAACGATGGCAACATCATACCTTTGGATTTGCGTGAAAAGATATTCGAGCCTTTCTTCCATATCGACACGGCCGAACACTCTACATCGGGCACGGGCATTGGCTTAGCCCTTGCTCGTTCGCTGGCCGAACTGCACAATGGTCATTTGCGCATGGGCGATGAGGCGGATATGAATGTGTTTGTGCTTACCTTGCCCTTGGTGCAAGAAGTGCCCGTAAGGTTGGGAGGCAATGGAATAGGGGACATAACGCCTGCGAAAACCGAACTCGCAACCACGCAAGAGGCGCAGACCAAACCCTACACGCTGCTGCTTGTAGAGGATAATGTGCAGATGTTGGAGTACGAAAAGCGGTGCTTGGAAAAAGAATACAACATCGTTACAGCCACCGACGGCGAAGAGGCTTTGTTGCAAATGGAGCGTAACAACGTGAACCTTGTGGTTACAGACGTGATGATGGAACCGATGGACGGCATGGAACTGTGTCGTCGCATTAAGTACAACGTCGACCTTTCGCACATTCCCGTAATCATATTAACGGCCGTCACCTCCGAACGAGGTAAGATGGAAGGAATGGAAAGCGGTGCCGATGCCTACATCGTGAAACCATTCTCCATGAACTTCCTTTCTCAAACTGTGCAAAACCTATTGCGGCAGCGCGAGGAAATAAAAAAGATGTATGCCACTTCGCCATTTGTTTCGGCGTCATCTGCCTCTATCAGTCCTGCCGACGCCGAGTTCTTGGAAAGGTTAAAGGCGGCTGTTATGCGCAATATCGGCAACAGCGACTTTAACGTAGACCTCTTGGCGGCTGAGATGAACATGAGCCGCACGAGCCTTAACCGCAAGGTGCGCGGCACGCTAGACCAGTCGCCCAACAACTATATACGTATAGAAAGACTTAAAGCAGCAGCCGAAATGCTTAAAACAGGCGATAAGAAAGTGAACGAAGTGTGTTACAACGTGGGCTTTTCTAGTCCAAGTTATTTCACCAAATGTTTTTACGAACAGTTTGGCATTTTGCCCAAAGAATTTAATAAAGAACAATGAGACATTCAGTAAAACCCATTCTTACGGCGACATTGCTTGCATGGCTGTCGCTGTCAGCCCAATTTTCGTTGGCACAGACGTCGACTTACAGTAACCCCGTGATAGACAAAAGTGCGCCCGACCCTACGGTGATACGCGCCGAAGACGGCACATACTATCTTTATGCCACAGAAGATACGCGCAACGTACCCATATACCACTCGACTAACCTTGTTGATTGGAAGTTGGTGGGCACGGCTTTTACCGACAATTCGCGCCCCAAATGGCTACCGAAAGGCGGTATTTGGGCGCCCGACATTCAGCGCGTTGGCGGTAAATACCACCTGTACTATTCTAAATCGGTATGGGGCGGTGAATGGGATGCAGGTATCGGCGTTGCTGTGAGCAATGGTCCTGCCGGTCCCTTTGTCGACCGCGGCTGTATGTTTACAAGCAAACAGATTGGCATTCAAAACTGTATCGACCCCTTTTATATCGAAGACGGGGGCAAGAAATATCTTTTCTTCGGTTCGTTTCATGGCATTTACGGTGTAGAGTTGAGTGCCGATGGCTTGCATGTAAAGCAGGGCGTTAAGCCACGCAAGGTTGCAGGAACGTTTATGGAGGCAACTTACATCAGGCGGCGTGGGGGATATTATTACCTCTTCGGGTCGGCAGGCACTTGCTGCGAGGGGGCTCGTAGCACGTACCGAATAACCATTGGCCGCTCTAAGAGTCTTTTCGGACCCTACTTAAACAAAGCTGGCCAGCGTCTGCTCGATAACCATTACGATGTGTTGTTGAGTAAGAATGGCAATGTTGTTGGCCCTGGGCACAACGCAGGACTGATTACCGACGATGCGGGCAACGACTATATGTTTTATCATGGCTTTAAGGCATCCAACCCCGATGATGGTCGGGTGGTGTGGCTCGACCGCATAGAGTGGGCCGAAGGGTGGCCTTTGGTGTCGGGAAACGAACCTTCGAAGACGGGCACAGCGCCAACAGTGAAGTCTGGTAGTCGTGGTGTGGCTACGCGTTCAGGACTATATCCCAACGATTTCGAGGCCAGCATCAATGGTAAACGCACACGTCTTTACACGTTGGTTAACAATAAAGGCATGGAAGTTTGCCTGACAAACTTTGGTGCGCGCATTGTTTCTATCATGGTTCCCGACAGGCGTGGCACACTGCGCGATGTGGTTTTAGGTTACGACAACATTGCCCAGTATGCCGACTATCAGCATTTCGGGTCGGATTTTGGTGCGGCAATCGGACGTTACGCCAACCGAATTAACCAGGGACGCATCGTTGTAGACGGCAAAACAGTGCAACTGCCCCGCAACAATTATGGGCATTGCCTGCATGGAGGCTTTACGGGTTGGCAATATCAAGTGTATGATGGTAAGCAACTTAACGACTCAACGGTGGAGATGAGCCTTGTTTCGCCCGATGGCGACAATGGTTTTCCTGGCACTGTTCGTGCCACTGTGCGTTATACACTCACGGCCGACAACGCCATTGACATTCGTTATGATGCCACAACAGATAAGAAAACGGTTATCAACATGACCAACCACTCGTACTTTAACCTCAACGGCAATCCTTCGCAACATGGCGAGAACCAAGTGCTTTACATCAACGCCGACCGCTATACGCCTGCCGACACTACCTATATGCCTACTGGTCAAATGCTGAAAGTTGCTGGCACGCCAATGGATTTCCGCAAGCCAACGCCGTTAAGTAAAGACATCAACAACCAACGCTTTGTCATGACACGCAATGCACGTGGGTTCGACCATAACTGGTGCTTGAATACTTGGCACAACGGACAACCCGACGAACATGCTGTGGCGGCCTCGTTGTACAGTCCTCAAACGGGAATTATGCTGCAAGTGTTTACCAACGAACCTGGCATACAGGTTTACACGGGTAACTTTCTCGATGCCTCTTTTGCTGGTAAGCATGGCTATCGCTACCCCAAACATTCGGCCGTATGCCTAGAAACGCAGCATTACCCCGATAGTCCTAACCGCCCCGAATGGCCTAGTGCATGGCTCGAACCTGGTAAAAAGTATAGCAGCCACTGCGTGTACAAGTTTTCTGTGCGGTGAAAAGGCTTATAAAGGTGAAAGGGTGAAAGGGTGAAAAGGTGAAAAGATGAGAACGGTGAAAAGATGAGAACGGTGAAAGGGTGAAAGGGTGAAAAGATGAAAAGGTGAAAGGGTGAAAGGGTGAAAAGATGAAAGGGTGAAAGGGTGAAAAGATGAAAGGGTGAAAAGATGAAAGAGTGAAAAGATGAAAGAGTGAAAAGATGAAAGGGTGAAAGGGTGAAAAGATGAGAAGATGAAAATGTGAAAAGATGGCTGTGCCTGCTGATGAATGAGTTGGGCTAGTATAACTAGAAAGCCTAGTGGACCTAGGAGGACTAGTATAGCTAGAAAGGCTAGATAAGAATGCTGGACCACTTGTTAACTTGCCCACTTATTAACTCGTTCCCTTGTCAGCTTGTGATTGTTTGTTTATTGGTGTATGAAACTTCACCGATAAACAAACAATCACAAGCTGTTTTTTTATTTGTTGCTGTCTGGTAAAAACATTTCTTTCTGGCCTACTGTTAGAGAGTAAGCAATAAAAACTATCATTCAATAGATAATTCATTGTGCCTAAGCTTATAAGTTCATGAGTTTATAAGTTTATAAGTTCATGAGTTTGTGAGACTATAAACTTACCAACTCATAAACTACTCCACTAACATACTAACTTATAAACTTATAAACTCACAAACTCATGAACTTACCAACTCATAAACCCACCACCTCACCACCTCACAAACTAACTCACTATTCCATTGGAGTAGGGGATTTCCTTTCGTGTTTAGGGAAAAACCTTTTGGCAGGGCTTATAATTGGGCTAACTTTGCAAATGTAAAAAGGGAACAAAGGCCAAAAGGCTTATCCCCAAAGAGGCGGCCATAGGCTACCCCACAAAGACAAAGAGAGAGACAGAGAACCAAAACCGAGCTGGCCTCCAAAAAATTAGAATCGAGTTATAAACATCTTTAAAAAGAACGATTATGAAGAAGCTATTAATAACCCTGCTTACTCTGCTGGCTTTTGCTTATCAGGCTAAGGCGATGAGTTTCGAACAAGCGCGGCAACAGGCCCTCTTCCTCACCGATAAGATGGCGTACGAGCTGAACCTCACCGACGACCAGTATGAGGCTGCTTACGAAATAAACCTCGATTACTTGCTTAGCATCGACCATTACGACGACCTCTACGGCATCTATTGGCGCAGGCGCAACCAAGACTTGGGTTATATACTATACGATTGGCAATACAGGGCATACTGCCAGGCCAATTACTTCTACCGTCCGCTTTACTACGACACTGGTTACTGGCGGTTCCGCATATACGCTCGCTATCCCTATCGCGACTATTATTACTTCGGTCGCCCCGTATTTTACAACACTTACCGCGGTAACAGTGGTTGGTATAATGGGAGCAGCAGGTACAGCGGAAGGCAATTCGGTGGAGGGCGCAGCTATGGCATGCGCGATGGTTTCCAACGTGGCGACTATGGACGCGGATTTAGGTTTGGCGGCTTTACCGATAACAGCTACGACAATTACGGCTATGGCTACGACGCACCGCAAAGATCTTACTCTGGTCGCGACTATGGCACGTACAATTACAATTATCCTAGCCAGTCCAGGCGTTCGGGCGGTAGCCGCTATGGTTCGGGGCGCGATTTTGGTTATGGCGAAAGTTGGAATGATGGTTACGAGCGTCAAAGCAGCACGCGGAGTACGGCACGCATAAACCGCGATTACGACGACAACTTTGGCAGCGGAAACTTTGGGGGCGCACGTTATTTCAGCGGCTCTGATGCAAGTGGCTCGCCCGAAGTGCCCAACAGCAAGTTCAGCCCTAGCCGTTCGCAAGGCTCACAGCCTTCAACATCGGGACGTTCGTTCGGTGGAAACACAGGTGGTTCGTCTTTCAGCAACACGCAACAAAGCGTAACACAGTTTAATTCCACACGTTCGCAAGGTGGGTCTACCCCTTCAACATCGGGACGTTCGTTTGGCGGAGCAAGCAATGGCGGCACAACATATACGCCACAACATAACAATACAAACTCCTCGAACACCAACTCTGGTGGTGTACACTTCGGGGGACGAAGATAAAAACAATTAGGTATTAGGCGGGCTTTGCCATAGGCCCAGTATGTTAAGGGGATACGGGGAAAGTAGTCGACAGGATGTTGGTTTATTCCCCCACAACATCCCATAACATAGGCAAAAGATTGAATAAGGATTGAATCTCAAATCAGGTATAGCATTAGAAAGTAAAGATTATTCAGGAAACAAAGAAAGAAAAGAGAGTTGTTAATGACAACGGGATGCTTTGTGATAAAGCATCCCGTTTTGCATTTTCCTGGTGTAAGTGGAAGGGTTATAGTCAAAAAGAAATGTTTTTGGAATCAACCAATCGGGAATTGACGGTTAGAAGTAAATCCACCGCTTCCTTGTATTTCGCGATGTTTTCAAGAAAGCTCATCACAGCTCGCCTGAACTCTCCTTCGTTCTGCAAATTCTATTTCCCAAATCCATTTACTTTTGACTATAACATGCCACAGGAGGGTGATAGAGAAAAACATTTGCTACCTCTATGCCATCAACCATGTGGGCTAGGGCGAAAAGACTGGGCATGCCTTAACATTTATCGTTGCCACTCCTTCCGCCTTATGTTCGGCTTTGGGCAAGCCATCACGGCAGGTTGTAGGCAAAAGGAGCAGGTTGCACACCTAGGTAAAGCCTCTCTCTCTGGCCACCAGTTGTAGAGATTTCGAAAGGTAAAAGGCTTAAAAATGTGAATTTATGGCGATGTTTCACGTGAATTTATTTTACATCGACAAACTTGTAAGCCCATCTTTCCCAATGTGCTGCGCGTTATTTTCCATATAGGATTCGTAAAATAGAGTCTTCTCAGTATTGTAAAATAAAGGTAGTTATCGACCTTGTGGGGCGGTTAGTGAAGGATGTGCGGTGAAATCTCCCAATCATAAACAGGCATAACAACGACTATAACCCCGATTTGTTGTTTGTGTTTCGATATCGGAGGTACCACGTACACAACCATTCGAGCTGAAAACAACTAGCAAAAAGCGTCTTCCTGCAATGCACTTCTGATGCATACCTAAACTTTACGGCCACAAAGCAGTCAGATTATCAAATATTATTGTATCTTTGTTACGTGCTTTATACTCCAAAAAGGGGGGCGTTGTTTGGCCTTGCCAATTTGCTTTGGCCATCTGGCACAAAGCCCCACATTGTGCACATTGAAGTGATAAAGCCAAGATAACTTCTTCAAAAACGAGCAAAGTTTAACTGATAATGAGCGAAAACATCAACAAGGGAAAGAAGAAAAAGAAGGGTAAACAAAAGATAAGGAAAAGAATATCCCACCAAGTGATGCCCAAAGGTATGAACTTGGAAGACTGGCAGGTGGCATTAAGAAGGCAAGTGGCCAGAGAAGAGCGACTGCTTGTTGCTGCCGTAGACGACAAGCTGCAGCCCGGAGAGTACATAGTGACCAATCCCAAAAACGAACAACAGTATAAAGTTGTGTATCGCGGGGCAAACAGCCAGTGGAATTATTGCTCGTGTTTTGATTTCCGCACGTCACAACTTGGCACATGCAAGCACATTGAAGCATTGAAACTCACGTTTGGCGGGCGACGAAAAGTGCACAGGGAGCTGCCGTCCTACTCTTCCGTATACATCGACTACAGGCAAGGCCGCCAAGTGCGCATACGCATCGGCTGCGACAACAGCGAGGCATTTAAGATGTTGGCGAACGATTACTTTGACGAGCATTTAGCGTTGAAACCAACAGCTTATGCCCATTTCCATGAGTTCTTGGCCAAGGCCCGAGAACTCGATGCCGGGTTTAGATGTTACCCCGATGCGCTGCAATATGTTGTTGAACGCCGAGAAAACATTGAAAGGGCAGCATGGGTTGACGCTTTGGGGCAGGAAGATTTCGACTCTCTGCTGCACACCCGCCTCTATCCTTATCAAGTTGAGGGCATAAAGTTTGCCTTAAAGGCTGGCAAATCCATCATCGCCGACGAGATGGGACTGGGCAAAACCATTCAAGCCATCGCCACAGCGCAGATGTTAAGGCGCAAGGCTCTGGTGGGAAATGTGCTCATCGTGTGTCCCACATCGCTGAAATACCAATGGAAACGCGAAATAGAACGATTTACAGGCGAAACAGTGCACGTTATAGAGGGCGACTTGTTGGCCAGATGCAAACAATATGAAGGTCAAGAGCCCTATCGCATCATATCATACAACGCATTAAGCAACGATTTGAAACTTCTCAAAAGCATAGAGGTAGACATGTTGGTGATAGACGAGGTGCAGCGACTTAAGAATTGGAACACGCACATCGCCAAAGCGGCCCGCAAAGTGAACGCCCTATATGCCGTGGTGCTATCGGGTACGCCTTTGGAAAACCGCTTGGAAGAACTCTATTCGGTGGCCGAATTGGTAGACCAATTCGCACTTAGCCCTTATTATAAGTTTAAAGACCGGTACATTATGCTCGATGAGAGAGGTGCTACCGCGGGCTATCGCAACCTGAACGAATTGGGCGATCGCATCAAACGTTTCTTGATACGGAGGCGCAAACGCGACGTAAACTTGCAAATGCCCGAAAGACAAGACAAGCTTTTGTTCGTACCCATGACTAAGCAACAGATGGTGCAACACGATGAGGCGCGCTGGCATGTGTCGGTGCTGTTGAAGAAATGGCAGAACATGCACTTCTTGTCTGAAACAGACCGCAATAGGCTGATGAAGCACCTCTCGCAGATGCGCATGCTGTGCGACAGCACCTATATATTAGACCAAAAAACGCGGTTCGACACAAAAGTAACCGAGGTGATAAACATCGTGCGCAATGTTATAGAAAGCGGCGACGAGAAATTGGTGGTGTTTAGCCAGTGGGAACGAATGACAAGACTGGTGGCTAAAGAATTGGAAAAGGAAGGCATCGGCTTTGAATATCTGCATGGCGGCATCCCCTCGATACGCCGTAAAGACCTTGTAAACAACTTTATGGACGAACCCCACTGCCGCGTTTTCCTCTCTACCGATGCAGGAAGCACTGGACTGAACCTGCAAGCAGCCTCCATCGTGGTGAACGTAGACCTGCCTTGGAACCCTGCCGTGCTTGAACAACGCATCGCACGTGTTTACCGTCTGGGGCAGAAACGCAACATACAGGTGATAAACCTCGTGTCGGCAGGCACGTTCGAAGAAGACATGCTGGATAAATTAAAGTTCAAATCCTCTCTCTTCGAAGGGGTTTTGGATGGCGGAGAGGACACCATCTTTGCCCAACAAGGCAAGTTTGACGAGATGATGACCGAACTAAACAAAACGATGGGTAGCTCGGCAGACACCCACACTGGCGAAAGCCCCATTGACAACGACGAGCAAGAGCAGGTTGTGGGCAATGAAACGATGGAAGACAACGCCCCCGAAACAAACGAAACGGAAGTGTTTGACGATGACGATCTGGCCGAAAATGAAGAAGAAACGCGCAATAATGAAGAAAGCGAAGTAAGCGCGCACACCATAGCCAACAACGAGGGCGGAGATACCAATGCAGAACGTGCAAGGGAAAGCAAAAGCCCGCAAGGCGAGTACGTTGACACAACGGCAGTCGCTAATTTTGATTTTGGCACACCAACTGATGATGAAACAGAAGACGATGCTGCCGAGTACGAGGACAATACTGTTGAGCACGGAGGCGAAACGGCCGAGAACAAGGACTTTGGACACGCAGACACACCCAAGAATGCGGCAAAACGAAACGCCAATGTCACGCCTACCCATAGCCACAGCAGCCGCAGCGCAAACCCATCCACGCCCAAAGAGCTGGTACATGTAGGGCGTACGTTCTTTCAAGGGCTTGCAGACACGCTTAAATCGCCAGAGGCAACAAGGCAGCTGGTGGAAGAACTGGTGGAAGAAGACCCCGAAACGGGAGCAACACACATCAAGATAGCCATACCCGACAAAAAGAGCGTGGAGGTTTTGCTGGGCTTTTTCGGCTCGCTGCTTGCCGCCAATAACTCGCAAGAGGCAGACTAACGCCCTAAAAGAAACAAACTAACGGCCTAGAAGAAGCAGGCTAATGAGAGCCTTAAAGAGGCAAACCAACAAACCTAAAAGGCAGAAACAGCTGCAATGCAGGCTGCTATGGCTGCAAGAAACGCTGCGTAAGGCCGCCGTATTCGTCTATGCGGCGATCGCGGAAGAATGGCCACCAACGGCGAACTTGCTCGCTGTGAGCCAAGTCCACGTCTACAATGGCGCGCTGTTCTTCGGTGTTGTTGGCACGGAAAAGCAGTTCGCCTTGCGGACCAGCTACGAACGAACTGCCCCAAAAGTTGATGCCTGGCGTTTCTTGCGAAGGGTCTGGCTCAAAGCCAACGCGGTTAACTGCCACCACAGGCAGTCCGTTAGCCACAGCGTGTGCGCGCTGTATGGTTGTCCAAGCCTCGCGTTGGCGTTGCTGTTCGGCCTCATCGTCGCTGGCTGCATAGCCAATGGCGGTGGGATAGATAAGCAAGTCGGCTCCGCGCATGGCCATCAGCCGGGCTGCTTCGGGATACCATTGGTCCCAACAAACCAGCACGCCCAATCGGCCAACGCTTGTGTTGATGGGTTCAAAACCCAAGTCGCCCGGCGTAAAGTAAAACTTCTCGTAGTAAGCAGGGTCGTCGGGGATGTGCATCTTACGATAAATGCCTGCCACGCTGCCGTCTTTTTCCATCACCACAGCCGTGTTATGGTAAAGCCCTGGTGCTCTTTTCTCGAACAGCGAGGTAACAATCACTACACCATGCTCCTTGGCCAATTGGCCAAAAAACTGCGTTGACGGACCAGGAATGGGCTCGGCTAGGTCGAACACGTCTACTTGTTCTTCTTGGCAGAAGTACAACGAGTTGTGTAGTTCTTGCAGAACGATGAGTTGTGCGCCCTCCTTAGCCAGCCGAGCAATGCCGTTGGCCAGTCGGTTCATGTTGTCTTGTATGTCGGCCGTGTTGTGTTGTTGTATTATTCCTGTTCTAAGCATTTTTTCTTTGTCGTGGTTTTATGGGTTATTGGCAATAACGCCTTGCGGAAATTGCATGGTAAGGCAGTGCAACGACCCATGTTGTTTGATAACGGTGCGTGCATCTATGCCTATGGTTTCGCGGTCTGGGTAGGCTTGGGCGATGGTTTGCAGCGCCTGTTTGTCCTTTTCGGGTTGTGCGTAAGTGGGGCAAATAACGGCTCCATTGATGATGAGGAAGTTGGCATAGGTGGCAGGCAGACGTTCGCCCTCGTCGTAAATGGCGCCGGGCATGGGCAGGCGCAGCAGTCGATAGGGCATGCCTGTTGATGTGCGGAGGCCAATTAGCTGGTGTTCTAAGGCCAAAAAATCCTCGTATTGCTCATCGTGGCTGTCGTCGCATCCCACATATAACAGCGTATTTTCGGGTGCTGTGCGCACAATGGTGTCGATATGTCCGTCTGTATCGTCGCCAACAAGGTTCCCGTGGTCTAGCCATACCACGTGTTCGGCTCTCAACGCGTCTTTCAGCCGTTGTTCAATGTCGTCTTTTGTCATAGGTTGGTTGCGATGCGGTGCCAGCAGGCATTGCGATGTTGTGAACACCGTTCCCTTTCCGTCGCTTTCTATGGCACCGCCTTCAAGAACAAAGTCGTTGTGGCTTTCAAGCGTTCCGTTAAGCATTCCCTCGTGATATAGGCTTTGGGTAATGGCGTTGTCTTTGTCGGCAGCAAACTTTTCGCCCCATCCGTTAAACTTAAAGTCCAGCAGCGTGTTCTGTACCTTAAATCCATTGTTGGTGTTGTTGCCCGTAAGCGTTATGGCGGCATGGTCTCTGGCCCATGTGTCATTGGTTTCGCATTGGTGAAACAGCACGTTGCGCAGGCGTTCCATGCCTAAGTTTCGCATAAGCGTAGCTTTCACCTCATCGGTATCGGGGGCCACGATAAGCACCTTTTCGCGTTTGGCTATGGCTCGCGTAAGCTCCACAAACACCTTGGTTATGTCGGGCAAAATGGGTGCCCAGTCGGTTTTTGCGTGCGGCCAAGTAAGCTGCACGCCGCTTTGCTCGTGCCACTCGGCAGGTAAGTAAAGCTTTATGTCGATGTTGTTGGATGTTGCCATATTTGTCTTTCTCCTTCGTTTTCATTGCAAAGATAGCGTAAAAAGCCAACAAACGACACGTTTGTGAACTTTTCTTTGTATTTTTGTAGACAATTCATTACTTTATTGAACTTAAAGAACACTTGGCGCGAACCGTGCCTGGCCATACCAGCGCATAACCTTGTGTGTGTATGCGCACTTTGCCTAACCTTCGCACCATAACACATTATATAATATAGTATGACGGTAGAAATGAAAGACGCCAGTCTTGCGTTAGAGAGTAAAAGTCTGTTCCACAACCTTTCGTTTGTGGTTAGTGGGGGCGAGATGCTTTGCGTGATGGGCGAGTCGGGATGCGGAAAAACAACGCTCTTGCGATGTATATTGGGGTTTCAGCCCCTTGACGAGGGTTCGGTTAGCATTGGCGGAACAGAACTAACGCCCCTCTCTGCGGAGTATATGCGCAGTGTGATGGCCTATGTGCCACAAGAAGTGAACCTGCCTTGCAACACCGTGGCCGAGCTTGTGGCTTTGCCTTACCAGCTACGGGTAAATCGCGACAAACGATTTTCTAAGGAGGCGCTGATGGACCAATGGGTGCGACTGCGATTGGACGAAACCTTATACGATAAGCGGATGGCCGAAGTGAGCGGAGGCGAACGGCAGCGCATTATGCTCTCGATGGCCGGATTGTTAGACAAGAAGGTGTTGCTGGTAGACGAACCAACATCGGCCTTAGATGTTGACAGTGCATTGCTTGTTGCGGGCTATCTGCAAAGCTTGGCCAAACGAGAGGCGGCTATCATCGCCGTGAGCCACGATAGGGCCTTTGCAGGGCAATGCGATAAAACCTTGATGCTTAAACTAAACAATCAGTAACCCCAAACACGGCTTTATAAAATGAATATATCCATCATCGGAATGCTCTTGACATTGCTCTTGGTGCTTGTTCCGCTTTACTTCTTCCATTATTTCAAAGTCCCTCTTATTCGCTCTACCATCATCTCTACGGTGCGTATGGTGGTGCAGATGTCGCTTATTGGGCTTTACTTAGAGTTTCTTTTCAGCTACAACAGCTGGTTAATCAACGTGCTTTGGTTTGTGCTGATGGTGCTGGTGGCCTCGATAACGGCAGTAAACCGCACCCGTATGCGCATGCGGCTAATGCTTATGCCCATAGCCGTAGGTTTAGGCGTGGGAGCTTTTGTGGTGTGCATGTATGCCCTTTTCGTGGTGTTGCGCTTGTATAATCCCTTCGATGCACGTTATTTTATACCCGTTGTGGGCATACTGCTAGGCAACATGCTTGGTGTGAACGTGCTTTCGTTGAGTACGTATTATCATGGCTTGCAGCGCGAGCGGCAGTTGTATTTCTATCTTTTGGGCAATGGCGCAACGCGTTTGGAGGCTTTGACGCCCTTTATTAGGCAGGCCATAGAGAAATCTTTCATGCCTTGTATTGCCAATATGGCAGTAATGGGGCTGGTTAGTTTCCCCGGAACGATGATTGGCCAGATACTTGGTGGCTCGGCACCCGATACAGCAGTGCGTTATCAGATACTTATTTCGTGCATCACTTTCTGTGCACCCATGCTCTCGCTCATGGTTACGCTTTACATGGCCCATCGTTTCTCGTTCGACAAGCATGGCCGTCTTCTTGATGTTTTAAAGGCTGACTAATTGGCAGTGTCACTGCGGTTGACCTAGGTCAACCGCGTTGATGTGTGTCAAAGAAACGGCCTTAAAACGCCATTTTTCTACATAATTGTTTGCGCACACAGTTTTAGGCCGTAACTTTGCATCACGTTTAGCGAATATCGCTTAAAGTCTTTAATAGGACATATTCAGGATAACGCGATGTGAAGATGCATCGAACAAAAACATTAGGATAATTAAATTAGAAAGGAATAAAGTTATGAGAAAGATGGTTAAGAAAATTGTAATGAGCGATAAGTTTAACAAATACTGTGTAAACGTGCTCAAAATGTACAATTACGGCCGTGTAAACGTTCCCGTATAAAAAGAAAATTCATAGGTTTAAATATTAACGAAAGTGGTCGTTGCAACGTCGAAAGGCGTGCAACGGCCATTTTTTTGTGCTTGGTAGCAGGGGTAGGGTGCTTGTTGGCTGTATTTGTAGTGTTTTAAAAGGCTAGCAAAGACTAGAAAAGCTAGCATTAACAGTATAACCAGAAAGCCTAGTACAACTAGAAATAGCTCAGATTGCGAGAAAGCTCGGTAAATCTAGTATAACCAGAAGACCTAGCACAACTAGAAAAAACAGGATGGTTAGAAAGCCCAGTAAATCTAGTATAACTGGGAGCCTAGCACAGCTATAAAAACTACTGGCGACTAGATAATCGTACCGGCTTAATACGCCAAATGCTTGTTGGTTGGTAAACTTATCATCTAGTTTGCTCAAACTTTTGTCACGTTTTCAGCACGATTTTTAACACAAAAAGAGCCCTTGCCGTTCACCAATCGCCCACCTTGCCGCAAAAAATCGATTCTCGCGGAAGTTTGTTTTGATGCTAAAAGGGGGTGGATGTAAATGCAGGCAATATGAATTTGCATTGCATTAAACCATAATTTGCATCTGATTTTGGCCCAGTTGCTGCTAAATGCAGTGCGCTTTGGTGCTAAATGCAGTGCAATATGCCGCTAAACGCAGTGCGTTTTGGTGCTAAACGCAGTGCATTTTGGTGCTAAATGCAAGGCATTTTGGTGCTAAACGCACGGCTAAATGCTGCTAAATGCGAGGTGATTTGCATAAATATCCACATCAAAGAGGTAGACAAAACCTCTTCGAACCATTAAAAACGTGGCTCAAAGTGGGCAAAAAGCACTTCAAAAAGGGGGTTTTTAGTGCCCAAATGCAGGTTATTGGGGTTGAAAAAATGTCGAGTCGGCAGCAAACTAGAAAGGCAAAATGGTGCTAAATGCAGGTGGTATTCTTAAAATTGAACTAAAAAAGAAATGCACAAGGCTGCAAATAGCACCAAAAAGCCTGCTTTTGAGCCTTTTTTTTGCTAGAAGGGAGTGGCGGATAGAAGGCGTTTTGTAAAAAATAAATACTAGATTTAACCCCTAATCGGTGATTAGAAAATGGTTGAAAGCCGGTTCTTAATTACCGATTGGGGGGTTGAAGGCAGACGGATAAGGTCTAGGGGGATGCCCATTTGGGCTTGCTAGCTAGATGCCTACTTGGGGTTAAATAGCTAATGTTCTGCTTTATTCGGACTTGAAACGGCGGAGAAGTAGGGTTTTGTCGGTGGGCGAATAAAACGTCCACGCAGGGGTTACAAGGCGTGTGCCATTGGCTGAGGGACTGAACCATTGGGGAAAAATCTCTATTTCTTGTGCCGGCATGAAACTTTGAGCCAACAACACCACGCGTTCCCCTTTCTCGTTCTCGGCCACATCAACCACAATCTCGGCGTGTCCAGGAAAACCGCCCTTGATAATCACGTCGCCAGCCTGAATATCTGCTGCCCAGCAGCGACCAATGGGTTTGAGTTCTTGGCTTAACGAGGCCGTGCCGGCGTACTGAAACACAAGGTGTAGGTACTTTCTAAACGATTGGTAGCCGTAGTCGGCCTTCTGTGTCTTTACCCAAGCTTTGTTGTTGCGTATGCGGTAACCCTGCGCCCATTTGGCATATTCGGCCTTAAAGCCATTGGTAAAGTTGAAGTTTATTTTGGCGTATTGCCGCGTTTTCCATAGATACGAGGCCCGAAGAAATATAATGGCATCGGCACATTGCTCGTTAGCACTTTTGCCAAAGTCCACATCTACAACGGCTCCTGCGTATTTTCGCTCTTTTACCTGTCCGTTATAGTAGTGCAAATTGCTGCCCGCGGGCTTTAACGGCAGGTTACGCAGAAAGTGTGCAAAGCTCCCTTCGGCCACTTCTACTCGCTTGTAGCCTTGCGGGGCAGGAATGCGCGCAGCTAGATTGTTGGGCACTGGCGGTTTCTCGTGCACTGTTTTGGCCTGCACGGGTTTGCTGTTGGTTTGTGCATTGCAGGCCGTCAGCGCGGTTATGGCCGTAAGTATCAGCAGTGTTATGGTTCTTGTCTTTTGCATGTTGGTATCTATATTTGTTGAATTTGTACATATATAAATAGGTGAATAAAGGTGTCTAGACGGTTTGGTGCCTTGGCTGTAAGCGTTGTTACTTCACCACTCCCGCATCATTGTCGGCATTATCCATTTGCTTTTGCAGGTTGCGCGCCTTTCCTTTCCTGAAATGATAGCTGAGGGAGAGCTGCACAAGGTTGTCGTTGTATTTCTGAAAAACATGTGATGTGCTGCTAACAAGTTCGCTATTAAGTGTAGAAACCGTTGTGGCGACCGACATGAAGGGGTTGTTTACGCTGAGGGTGAAACGCAAACGGCGGATGTTATAATAGGCACTTAGTTGCAGGGTGGGTGCTGTTCGCGTCTTTGTTTCGTTGAACATGGTGGTGATTGCCGAACAGAAGTTGGCCTGCATGCCCCATGTGGTGTGGTCGTAGGTGAGGGATAGGCCACCAATTATGTCCGTATAAGTAGTGAAAAAACTTAATCCGTTGTTGATGTAGCGGTTGAGTGTGAGCCACCCGGATAGTTTAAGGGCTTGAGAAAAGAGACTCTGACTAGCGTAGAGGCGCACTTGCAAATGGGTGAAACTGTGTTGGTTGGCCAGTGTATAGACGAACATGTTGGTCGCAGCATCGTAGATGAGAGGGTTGTTTGTAAAGGGATGGCTGCTGTATTGTATGTAGGTGGAAATACTAGCCGTGGTTTCATGTTTGCGAAAGCTGAGCGAAAGTTGGTTGATGTAGGCCTGATAGGGTTTAAGGTGTGGGTTGCCTTTCCGCAATTCGTATTCGGATTGCGTTTGAACGAAACTTGATAGCATGGCCAGTTGGGGCTCAACGGGATTGATGCCTAGGTAATATTGTAGCCTAAATGCCTTGGAAAGCGAGTAGGATAGGGTAAGGGAAGGGCGGAAGAAATGGTAGTTGGCCATAAGACTATCGCTCTTTGTGCGGTAAAACGAGTAGCCACCACCAACCGAATAGTTTAGCTTGCGCAGTGTTCCGCTTAGTTCTATGTAGTCGTAATTGTTGAAATTGAATAGGGATGTGGGGCTTGTTCCGTTGGTTGCCTCGTAAGTGTTGCGGGTATCTGATAGGCGATTGTATGTTCCTAGGCTAAGGTTGTGCCCCTTAGACAAGGGTTGCTTGAAGACAATCTCGCCAATAATAGACTTGTGTTGGCCGTCAACATCGTAGGCGTTGGTGAATGCGGGTTGTGCAGCGGCATGGTAAACCTTGTTGTACGCTCTGTGATAGTCGCTGCCGATGTATGTCGCCGTGAGGTTGGCCAGCAGATTTGCATTGCTGGTGAATTGCTTATCGAGATAGAGGTCTAACGAAACGTTGTGGGTTTTGTCCTTGGTGAGCAACTCCTCGTAGAAAAATGGCGCATCATTGTGGTGTACACGACTTGCCGAAACGTTCTCTGGACGATAAGACGTGGTGTAATTGACCATGACGTTGAAGAAAGATTTGCGCTCGTCTAGCAGTTGGTTATACTCCAATTGTATGCTGCCGCCACACAATCTGTATGTTCTGTCATCGCCTTGGGCGTTAAGTGTCATATCGCTAGTGGGGTAACGAAAGGTTTTATAGCTGTTGGTGAAAACGCCACCCACATTTTTATAATGGCTGGTTGCCTTGATGCTTAGTTGGTTTTTCAGACCAATAAGCTTGAAATAAACGTAGGCATTGCCCTGTTTGGCAGTTAGGGCGTTGGCGATTTGCACTCCGCCTTGCATTCCTTCGTACCCTCGTTTGGTGTGAACCAATATCACTGCGGCCACGCCATCGCCGTAAACGATGCCTGGGTTGTCGATGTATTCCACTCTGGCGATGTCTTGTGGTTGCAGGGCAGCAAGGTCTGACTGGTTAGAAGGCATGCCATTGATGCGTATTTGCAGTGCACCGCCTTTCTGAGAAGATAGCGTTCGGTTCATTAAGTCGAATTGCAAGTCGGGTAACGCCATGCGTTGCAGCACATCGTAGGCATCGGTGCTTTGTCGCTTTATTGCGTCCGAGGGGTAGAAAACCCACCTGTCGGCTTTCTTTTGTAGGTTGGCCGACACCATAACTTCACCTAGTTGCATGGTGTCGGGCTTTAAAAGAAATTCGCCTAGGTCTGTGTCCTTGTTCAATTCCGCGATAGTCAGCGTCATAGGTTTATAGCCTACGCTAGTTATGCGTAGAAGATAGGAGGAAGGAGAGAGGCCGTTTAAGGCGAATTTACCGTCTTCGTTACTCGCGATAGCGGCTTTTGCGCTTACTCCATCGGCTGCTAATAAGGTTATTTGCGCTGCCTTTATGGGTTTTTGCGTTGTGTTGTCGATTATCTTTCCGCTAATGGAGAAACTTTGGGCGCAAACCATCTGTATGGCGCACAGCAGCACGAGGCATAGCTTTTTGCGGAGCGAGAGAAAAGCTTGTGCCTGCAAACGGATGGCGTTCTTCAACATGCAGTTGTCTGTCTTGTTTGTGTGGCTCATTGTAGTTGCTGCTATTATTCAACGCCTGTCTTCTGGTCAGAACCCTTTAAGCGGCTATCACGTTTCAGCTCTTTGGGGTTTCCGCTTTTAAAGGTATAGGTTATGTCTATACCGAAAGCCCTAGCCGTGAGATAGTTGGTTTGCGAACGCGAGAAATAAGGGAGATGTTGCTCAACCAACAGCTCGTTGTTCTTTTGGAAAGGCGAGTTCATTACTGCCCTTACATTGAGTGCGCCTTTAAGGAACGACTTGCTGATTGCTAACGATGAGATGGAGAAGGCGTGCGATTTTGCCCATATCTCAGCAGGGTTTTTGTAGTTGCCGTACTGCAAGGCGATAGTCCAGTTCTTCTTTAATAGTACGTCGCACATCAGTGTTAGGTTGTATGCGGTGTTGGTTTTATCCCAGAGTTGTTCGCTTTCTTGATTCTTATACCAATCAATATTTCCAGAGAAAGTGAGCGAAAGCAGCGGTATGGGACGGTAATTAAGGTAAAGGTTCGACCCCAAGTTGCGTGCAAAGACTATATTTTGATATTGGGTGATAAGCTGTTTTTTGTCGGCATTGTATCTAGGAAAGGCCATAATGGGGTGGTTTATCCACTTGTAATGCAGACTGTAAGAAAGGAACAGCGTGTTGGAGTAAAGCGAATATGATGTTTCCAGCGTGTGGGTGTAGGCGTTTTTCAGTTGTGGGTTGCCCTCAGCCGCTAAGTATTGCGAAACAATAGCCTTAAAAGGGTTGAGCATGAGTATGCTTGGGCGCGTTACACCCGTATTGTAATTAAGCGACAATGAAGAGCTTTTGCCCTGATAGTATATGCTTGCGTAGGGTAGGACATAATGCTTTCGGTTAGTGAAGTTGTACACCGTTTGTTGTGGATATTGCATCTTTAAGTCGCCATATTCCCACCTTAGCGAGGTGTCTAGGGTAAAGTTGCCTACACCAAGCGAAATAGATGCGTAGGCAGCCGATACGTTTTGTGCGTATTTCAGCTGCTGTTGTTGTAGGCTTTCTGCCGCATCGTCTACCCATTCTCCGTCTTTCAGCAACTTGTTTGAAGATTGGATGTTTCCGTTTCGCAAGGTTTGCTTACCGCCAACGAGCAGTGTTGTGTTGTCGTTGTTAACCAAATTAAAGTCAACCGACAGGCTATGCTCGTGCAGTCCGCCGTTGGTTTTGCGCCTGGTTCTGCGCTCGTTGTTAAGCAAATTGCTGTAGGTTTGGTAATAATGTCTTACGTCTGGGTTGTAGGTATACCGATAGCCGACAACCCAACGCTCGTCTCCCGTCTTGCGAAAGAGGTTTCGATAGATGACATTCGCTTCGGCAGTGCCGGCTGTGTTCTTGTTTTCAGAGTCGTAAGCACTATGTAAAGGTAGTTGTCCTTGTTCGTTAAAGGTTTGTTGCCACAGGGTGTTTAGGTTGGTTTGTTCTATCAAGGCGTGTCCGTCTAGATACAAGGTGTTTAGCGTGTCGGGCCTCCATTGCAACATGCCCCTTACGGTATGCCTTTTCCAATCTCCGTCGCCAATGCCTTCACCATTGTATTCTTGCCATAGCGAACCTTGCGCATACCTGCTCTTTGAGTTAATGGGCTGCTTTCGTTGGCCATCAAGAGCGTAGTTATAACCCAATGAATAGTCTATGTTTTTGTACGTTCCCATGAGGTTGAGGCCTGCATTGGCCCTTGGTTGGGTGTTTGCCCCGGCGTTAAGGGTTAGGGCATAGTTGTCGAAAAGTTGCTGATTGGTAACGATATTGATTATCGCATCGCCCACATCGCCGCCATAACGGGCGTTTATGCGGTCGATAACCTCAATTTTTTTCACTGTGCTAACGGGGATGGATTGCAGTACGGCCTTGGGCGAAGACTGCGCAATGCGATAAGGATGCCCATTAAGAAAGATGGAGAAAGAGGTGCTGCCCTTCACCGTAATGTTGTCGTTGGCATCTACATTCACCAACGGAACGCGGTTGAGGGCGGTAAGTAGGTTGGTGGATTGTATGGCAAGGTCTTTCGATAGGTCGTATTCCAATCCGTTGTGTGTTATCTTGATAAGGCGTTTTCGTCCCACAACAGATACTTCGCCCAATACTTTGGTATTGGCCGATAGGCTTATGTGCAGCGTTTTGTCGGCATCGAGTGTCACGCTTTCTTTGTGATTGGTGTAGCCCACATTGCTAAGTCGCAACTCGTAAAATCCTGCTTGCAGCGGAATTACACACTTGCCGATAGAGTCGGAGTAACATATCAAGCTGTCTTTCGCTCCGTTAACTTTGATGTTAACGAAGGGTAGAGGTTCTCCACTAAGACCGTCGCTCACGATAAGGGTCAGCTTTTGTTGTGCCTCTGCCTTCTCAACATAAACCGAAAAACAAAGGAACATGAGCAATAGATATGTATTTAATGTTTTCATTTGTCGTTGGGATAAGGAATGAAATGGGAGTGTTGATAGCCTGTTCTTTGTGCAAGACGCCCTAAATGCGATGTTTTTGCATCGCCGTTGTCGGTGCATAAATGGTTATATCATGGGATGCAGGAAACCATTCCGCATCTTTCTAGGCGTGCAGATAAGGGTTACACCTTGCAAATATATGAATTTTCTCCATATGTTCCAAATTAAATTTTAACACGTTTGCCGCGCCAATGCCTTAACCCTCATTGCATTTTGCGTTTTTGAGGGTGTGCCTTGCTGCCTGTTCCTGTTGTTGGTAGTGTTCGCTTTCAATGGTGATGGATGGCTCTTTTGTCGTTTGGTGGCAGTAAGGTTGGGATAAATGTGGCTTAACATAGCTATTTGAAGTGCAGCCTGTGTTGACGAATGAAGGCGCAATGTTTTTGTAGTATGAGCGAGTTAGGTTGCCGCTTTGCGCCGTATTTTCGGCTTTAATTTGTTGTTGCTGCATTATTTTGCTACCTTTGTTGCATAATTTGCGACTTTGTTTGATGGGGGTAAATGTCGCATCAAACAAATCTATTTACTATGTTTATAAACGAAAGATACAATTGAACAGCATTTATGAAATCAGGAAAAGTATATAGTTTGGCGTTGTTGGCGTTCGTCTGTTTGGCGGCTTGTGGCTTACAGCCATCTAAATGTAGCAGACAGTTGAGCGGTATACGTGCCTATCAGGAACAGAAAGGCGGGCAGATTAATTCGGATAACGAGAACGGCATAGATGCAGAAAATAGTCAAGGGAAAGCGAAGTATAAGACTGCTAATGGACTTGAAGTGCCTGAGAAACTAACCGACAGACCAGAACAGATACTGAAACGAGTGGCTTACACGGCATCGTATAACAGCGACCTGCGCATACCCAATTGGGTGGCGTGGCAGCTTACGGGGGCTCATACCGAGGGAAAAAACAAGCGGGCGGGCGTTAAGTTTCATGAAGATACGGATGTGCCGATGCCTAGGGCCGTGGATTTTGACTACGTAAGGAGTGGTTACGACCGCGGACACCTTTGCCCATCTGCCGATAACCGATGGGATGCTACTGCGCAAGAACAATCGTTTTTGCTCACGAATGTATGTCCGCAAGACCATAACCTGAACGTTGGAGACTGGCACGAGCTGGAAAATCTGTGTAGAAAGTGGGCTAAGACGTATGGCAGCATATACGTTGTGGCGGGTCCGGTGTTGTTTAAAGGGAAACATAAGACTATTGGAAAGAATAAGGTAACGGTGCCAGAGGCGTTCTTTAAAGTGGTGTTGTGCATGGAAGGAAAGCCCAAGGCCATCGGCTTTGTTTATCGTAACGAGTCGGGGAATAGGCCTAAAAGCTATTACGTGAATACCATCGACGACGTTGAACGCATCACAGGCATCGACTTTTTCCCTGCTCTGCCCGACAACGTGGAGAACGAAGTGGAGGCAACAAGCAGTTTGGAAGCTTGGTAAGGGATGGTAAAGAATGCTGAAAGTTTTGCTTTTAAGGTTTTAGACGGGGAGGTGTTTGAGCGTTTATAAGGGGTAAGGGAAATAGTATTACCTTTGTTTGTTAGGAGTTAAGGCGATAACTTTTTAGTTTTGAGGATGCTTTTCTGTTGCGGAAAAAAGAAGATTTGTGCTACATGAAACAGATGTTTTATGCGAATTAATTCGTATATTTGCAACACTTATGAAAACTTGAAGTAGATATGAAAACGAGAAAAGTATTTTATCTGGCGTTATTTGCCTTTACTTATTTGTCGGCCTTTGGCTTGCAGCCTGTAAAAAAAGGCAAGTCGAAAGTGGGTGTGCAACCTCTTCAAGAGCAACAGGTAGTTAAACAACACCTGTATGAGGGCGAACACAGTGTTCAAGATACCATTACACATAGGTGTACTTGGGTGCAGAGGAAGGGCTTGGGGCCACTTGAAGTGCCTGGTAAACTGACCGATAGGCCCGAACAATTGTTGAGGCGCGTGGCTTACATGGCATCGTATAACAGCGATTTGCGCATACCCAATTGGGTGGCATGGCAATTAACAGCCGAACACACAGAAGGAACCAACGAACGTAAGGGCATTAGCTTTCAAGAAGACAAGGAGGTGCCCAAACCAAGAGCCGTTGATGCAGACTACGTAAAAAGTGGCTACGACCGCGGACACCTTTGTCCTTCGGCCGACAATTCTTGGGATGCAATTGCACAAAAGCAATCGTTTCTGCTCACTAACATTTGTCCGCAAGACCATAAACTGAACGTTGGCGATTGGAAAGAGTTGGAAGGCCAGTGCAGAAAATGGGCTAAAAAGTATGGCTGCATCTACATCGTTGCGGGCCCTGTGATGATGAAAGGCGAACATAAAACCATCGGAAAGAATAAGATAACTGTTCCTGAGGCTTTCTTTAAAGTGGTGCTGTGTATGGAAGGCGAGCCAAAAGCTATCGGTTTTATCTATCGTAATGAAGGAGACAACCGCCCTAAAAGCTATTACGTGAAGACCATCGACGACGTGGAAAGCATCACAGGCATCGACTTTTTCCCCACTTTGCCCAATAAGATAGAGGATGAAGTGGAGGCTATGAGTAGCTTGGAAGATTGGTGAGAGAGGGTAAAGGTCTATTGTTAACAGGATGACCTGTTAACTACGCCCTAATATTTTGCCATATCAGTAGAAATTAGTAACTTTGCACTTTAATAACATAAAGCTAATTTAGCGTGAAAATAAAGGAAGTGCTACGTGCCCTTGAACAATTCGCGCCCCTGCCCCTGCAAGAAGGATTTGATAATGCCGGCTTGCAGGTTGGATTGACAGAGGCGGAAGTATCAGGGGCTTTATTGTGTCTTGACGTGACTGAAAAGATTGTGGATGAGGCTGTGGCCAAGGGCTGCAACTTGATTGTTGCACACCATCCGCTTATCTTTCGTAAGCTGGCACAGGTGTCGGACGCCAATGCTGTTCAGCGAACGGTGATGAAGGCCATCAAAAACGACATTACCATTGCTGCCTTGCACACCAACATTGACAATGCACGAGGCGGCGTGAACTTTAAGATTGCCGAGAAGATGGGACTGCTAAATGCAGACTTTTTCGGCGCGCGAAAGCGTGTAGAGACCCTTAACGAGAAGGGCGAAAGCGTTAGTGTTGAAGGAGCTTCGGGCGTGATGGGCGTGTTTGAGCAGCCTTTGGCAGCCGACGATTTCGTGATTTTGCTTAAAAAAACGTTCGATGTGGAGTGCGTGATGTGCAACCAGTTGTTGCGCCGGCCTATCAGTAAGGTGGCCATTTGTGGCGGTTCTGGAGCTTTTTTGTTGCCAGACGCCATCGCAGCTGGGGCAGATGCCTTTGTAACGGGCGAGATGCACTACCATGATTACTTTGATCATGAACAGGAAATACAAATTGCCGTGATTGGACATTACCAAAGCGAGCAGTTTACCAACGAGATATTTAAAACAATAATCGAGGAAAGGTGCAAGGGCGTGAAGTGCATTCTGACGCAGACCAACACCAATCCCATCATCTATTTATAAGTTATGGCAAAGAAAGAAATTACCGAACTGTCGGTGGAAGAGAAACTTAAAGCGCTCTACCAGTTGCAAACAACGCTCTCGGCAATTGATGAGAAACGTGCGCTGAGGGGAGAATTGCCCTTGGAAGTGCAGGACTTGGAAGACGAGATTGAAGGTCTGAACATTCGCGAAGACAAAATTCGCAGGGAAATTGACGACTTTTCTAGGGCTATTTCGCAGAAAAGGGCTGAAATAGCTGAGGCTGAGGCTAGCGTGGAACGCTATAACCGACAGCTTGACGAGGTGAAGAACAACCGCGAGTACGACACGCTGAGCAAGGAAATTGAGTTCCAAACGCTTGAAATAGAGTTGTGCAACAAGAAGATAAAGGAAGCACTGGTGAAGATTGACGAGTGCGAACGCGAACTGAGCGTGACGGGACAACAGATATATGACCGCGAACACGACTTGCATCAAAAGCGTAATGAGCTGGACGAAATTATGCTCGAAACGAAAGAAGAGGAAGAAAAACTGCGTGATAGAGCACGTGATTTGGAGACGAAAATTGAGCCGCGATTGCTGAGCAGCTTTAAACGTATTCGTAAGAACGCACGCAACGGATTGGGTATAGTGTATGTTCAACGTGATGCTTGTGGCGGATGTTTCAACAAAATACCGCCACAGAGACAGCTAGACGTGAAGATGCACAAGAAGGTTATCGTTTGCGAGTATTGCGGACGCATCATCGTAGACCCAGAATTGGCTGGCGTTAAGAACGATAAGTCGGCTGCTGCCGAGAAACCTAAGCGCAAACGCGCCATCCGTAAAACAAAAGAAGAGACGGAATAAGCGCGGGGGAGTGAGGACTTGCGCGTGAGGATTTTATCGTGAAAGCTTGGTTGTCTAGGTGCTAGAATGTTCTTACTAGGCATTAGCGTATTTTGATTTAGTCTGCCAACGCGTTAAAAATCAAGTCGATTCCACGCAGTTCTGCATCTTTTTGGGGCAGGCAACTTATGGCATAACCCAATAAAAATAAGCTCCATACACAACCACGAGGCGTGTATGGAGCTTGCTTTGTTGTTGGCCAAGTCTGCTCATTGCCCTTGGGCATTGGCTTGTTAGCCTTGTTCTTTGCGTAAGCAGTGCCGTTGCTTGCTTACTTAGCTGCCTTTTTGTCGCAGCTCTTCTTGCAGTCTTGCTTAGCGGCCTTGTCGCATTTCTTGTTGCATTCCTTCTTGTCCTTGCAAGCAGCATCTTTCTTACAAGCGGCATCTTTCTTGCAGCATTCTTTGGCGGCAGCGTCTTTCTTGCAGCAGCCTTTCTTGCCTGCCTTGTCGCATTGTTCGGTCTTAGCCTTGTCGCCTTTCTTGGCTGTTGCTTCACTCTGTGCGTTAGCAAAACCTATTGCAGCAACGAAAAGTGCTGCGCTGAAAATGATCTTCTTCATACTTTTAACTTTTTGTTTTTGTTTTGAAATAGTGATTTTATCGGCGCAAATGTACGAGTTTAAAATGAAACAGCAACATTTTGTTAGCAAAAATTAGCAGTTAAATGCAATATGTTTGTGCGCGAAGAACATGTGGTTACGATGTGTTTTGGGCTATGTTGTTGGTTTTGGGCGTGTTATGTGCGTTCCTCGTTATTGGCAGTCGACACCTGTATGATGCGTTTTTCGGCTCTGCATCTTTAAATTTGATGGGCGTTTTGTCGCATTGCAGCTTACATTCCGCGTTCCTTGTATATCCTTTCTTTGGCATCGTTAATCTCCTTGAACTTCTTTTCGGCCGCTAAGCGTATGTCTTCGCCCAAAGTTGCAACGCGGTCGGGGTGGTGTTGCAGGGCCATCTTGCGATAAGCAGCCTTCACTTCGTTGTTGGTAGCGTTGGGCGATATTCCCAAAACTTTGTATGCCGACTGCGTATCGTGCTTATCGAGGTTGAACATCGAGTCGAGAATGCGCGCATCGAAACCCAACCACTGCGCCAAGTAGCGAAGAGCGTTCACCTCGCTGGGGTCGATGCGCCCGTCGGCTTTGGCCAATTCGGCCAGAAAACTAAGCAGTTGCAGACGCTGCGCGCTATTCATGTGGGCGGCGATTTGAAAGCAACTGTCGCGTATGATGCCCTCGAAAGCCATTGCGCCCATTTGTTTTTGCTGGTCGAAAATGTTGC
This sequence comes from uncultured Prevotella sp., assembly GCA_938028745.1. Lineage (GTDB taxonomy): Bacteria > Bacteroidota > Bacteroidia > Bacteroidales > Bacteroidaceae > Prevotella. Next base: position 24,032 of record CALIZL010000019.1, on the reverse strand, counting down.
GGATGATGCTGTCGCCCTGCTCAACGGCCACCTCGCCAAAGTTCCTTCGCAAGAAGGAACGTAAGGTTTCCATTTCCGAGTGCATCACTTTGCCATCGGCACGAATGATATATGCCGAGAGCACTAGTAACGAAAAAAGGAACGAATTGCGTTCGCCCTGTTGCCGCTGTTGTTGGTTGACGGTAGCGTTGTGTTGGTAGAAGTTGGCTTTTGAACCACCCGTATTCCTGGGTTGTCCATTGCGATCGGGCTCGTTAACCTGATCTAGTCCCACGTCAAAGAGTGCACCGAGCACCAATCCTGCTAGTCCACCAAGCGGTCCGCCGGCGATAAAGCCCAGAAATCCGCCAATCCATTTTCCTATTGCCATAAGTGTAAGTCTTTATATGTTACCATTTAGAATGAGTATTGCACCCTCGGCGTAACATTTTACCATTTAAGCCTGCCGTACTTCTGCTTATACCACAGCTGCCATGCGTTGATAAGGTTTTGCCAAACCACGTAAGCGCAAGGCGCGATGGATGCTATGGGATTGAGAAAGGTGATGGTGAGCCATATACCCACAACGGTATTCTTCTGTCCCAAGGCTTGTCCTGCGCTGATGCTGTCGCCATAACGATAGCCCACGGCCTTGCCTATTGAAAACAACAAGAGGCTGATGACGAGGGGCAACAACAGAAGTAGAGCCAAAATCGTGCCATAAACTTGGGTGGCGAGGATGTTGCGGATGGTTAGTCCCATGATGATTGAGAGGTTGAACCCCCAAAGATAAAAGGCTAAGTTCTTGGTTTCCTTGATGCGCGCAGCCACTTTCGGCAGGAATTTTCGTGTGAGTAGAGCCAGGCAAAGGGGCACGATAAGTACGAATGTGATGCGCCGAAGTATCATGACAAAGGCTGTTAGGAAGGTGATGTCTGCACTTTTTTCAACCATAGGGAAGAACAAGGGGATGATAACAGACGTAACCACGTTGGCTAGGATGGTGTAGATGGTGAGCGAGGCAATGCTTCCACCAAGCCGTTCGGTGATAACGGGGGCCGCTGCCGCTGTTGGACAGATCACGCAAACGAAGGCTCCTTCGAGCACAAGCTTGGCCATTGGGTCGGTTGTATGCAAGATGGCCAACACCAATAAGCCCGAAAGAGCAATGCGAATGGCTTGCAGTATGAAGTGCCACGCGCGCGGTCGGAGGTCGCCCAGCTGTATTTTGCAGAACGTTATATAGAGCATCACGAAGATAACCACGGGGAGAAGCTTCACCAAAAAGGGGCCAACCACGTTGCCAATGGGTTGAAGTGGGGCGATGCGCGAAAACAAAAGGTAGACCGCAGCACCGATAACAAGACCGCTGGGCAGCGTCCATTTCTTTAAGAAAGCAATGATGTTCATGTGTGTATTATATATAATGTACGCGTGCGACTATATTTCGGTATAGTCAGGGAGGTAGGGTAAGAAGGTGTAGCTGTTGTCGGTGTAGTTCATTTTGCAGCAGATGTGTTGCAGTCCGTTGCTCACCACGAGATAGTCTACGTGCAAAAGCATGTTGTAAACGGTTATTTGGTCGAACACCTTTTGCGTAAGTGCGATGGTGGGTGCCTTATATTCGAGAATCATTTGGGGTTTCAAGTCGCGGTCGTACAGCACGCTGTCGGCTCGAAGGCTTTTGTCGCCGATGCTCAACGCCACCTCGTTGGCCATCAACAACTGCGGATAACCCTTGTGATGAATAAGGTAATTAACGAAATGTTGCCTTACCCATTCTTCGGGAGTAAGGGCTACGTACTTGCCACGAAGTGGATCGAACACGGTGGGGCGCGCCTTCGTGCCTCCCACTTTTATTGCATACGAGGGTAGGTTTAGTGAATACATTTTGTTATCTTTGCAGTGTAAAGCGCAATAAAGCTTAACGGTAAGGGCGCGGCAAGACTGGCTTGTCGCTGATTGCCGTGTGCCTTATGGTGCAAAGTTACTAAAAATATGTGGGCGGCGAGGTGCTTTTTTGCAACTTGTTGCCCTGCACTCATCATTAACAAGAACCTTTCATGGCAGAAAAACGAAACGCGCTTGGCTCCGAAGTCATCATTAAAGACATTAAGGCGCGAAACTTTTCGCCCGTATATGTGCTCATGGGCGAAGAGTCGTATTATATAGACAAGATTGCAAGCTTGCTCGAAGAGACGGTGTTGCAACCGCAAGAGCGGGACTTTAACCAAGACATCCTCTTTGGCGTTGATACCAACGGGGTGCAGGTGGCCGACCTCTGTAAGGCTTATCCCATGATGGCCGAACGACGATTGGTGATGGTGAAAGAGGCGCAGAACCTGAAATTGGTAGACGCTTTGGCCAAATACTTGGAAAATCCTGTGAAAACCACCATCCTTGTGCTTTGCCATAAGAACGGCACCATCGACAGAAGAAAGAAACTTTTGGCTCGCGCCGAGTCTATTGGTGTTGTTTTCGAAAGCAAGAAGAAACGCGATTACGAATTGCCCGCTTTTATCAAGGGCTATCTTGCCACTAAGAAAGCAACGGTGGAAGACAAGGCGGCCATCATGATTGCCGAACATATTGGCGCTGACTTGAATCGGATGACATCGGAACTAGACAAGGTTTTGATTTCGTTGCCTGAGAACGACCTGCGCATAACGCCCGACATCGTGGAACGACAGATAGGCGTTAGCAAAGAGTTTAATGGCTTTGAATTGCGAAACGCCATCGTAAACCGCGACGTGTTTAAGGCAAACCAGATTATTCAGTATTTCGACAAGAACCCTAAGGCTGGGTCAATCTTCGCCTTCTTGCCTTTGCTTTTCAGTTTCTTCCAAAACTTGTTGATTGCCTATTACGCGCCGAACAAAAACAACGAAACAGAGGTGGCGAAGTTCCTCGACTTGAAATCGGTGTGGGGTGTGAAAGACTTTATGGTGGGGATGAGAAACTACTCGGCCATGAAGACAATGCACATTATTCATAAGATAAGAGAGATTGACGCTAAATCTAAGGGGTTAGATAACCCAAATACCCCTGTTGGCGACCTTATGAAAGAGCTAATCTTCTTTATTTTGCACTAAAAATGGCCTTTTTCGGGCCTTTTCCGTTCTAGAATAAGTGTCTCTGAGAGGCACTTTTTTTTGGCTAACTTCTAATAAAATCAAGAAGTTAGCCCATTTTAACCCCCAAAATACTCGCGTTTTTGAAAGCAAGTCGACCCTTGTTTCAGAATAATCAATTCTCGCTCTATTTTTGCATTTAAGACCTACTCCAATTTACAATTAACAAATTTTAGTCTAGAAGAGCTGAGGTTTTGAATTGTAAATCGCGCAGATAATTTACAAAAGTAAAATGTTTACGGTTCAGTAATGTAAATCAAAGAATATGTTCATAGTTTGTTTATTTACATCGCAAAACAGTAATAGTTACATTTCAAAATCTAAATGAATACTTATACATCGCCATATACAGGCCTATTTTTACGTGATTTTCAGCTATTTGTAGGCGTTTTCTAGGCTTTATACATGTAAAAACCCCCATTTTTGCCCTAAAAAGCCCTGAATATAAGCACTTAACGCCTTTTATAGGCTTATAATGTACTAAGAACCAGTAAAATTCAGATTTTTATTAAACCTTATTACATGCCTGTTTTAGATGCCTGTATTTTGATTTGTAAATGTAAATTGCTTACAACCGCGCAGCGGTTTACATCTTTATATGGTTTAGATTTACAAACCTAACCTTTTGTTTGCTAAATTGTTGTTTAGACATTTGCAGCAATACGAAATTTGTTTTACCTTTGTAAAACCAACGCGAAAAGGCCTTAAAAGGCCTCTTACACTAAAAATAAGGGTATGAAAGATAGAATAAAGAAGGTTATGGAGAGCCAACACATGAGTCAACAGACCTTTGCTCTCTCTATTGGAATGTCGCCTGCGTCGCTCAGTAGTATTTTTAACGGACGCACAAAACCTACCCTCAACATCGTTGAGGCCATTAAAGATAAAATTCCAAAGATTTCAACCGACTGGTTAATCTTTGGTAAGGGCGAAATGTACTTAGACGAAACGGGCACCGCTAACAATGCCCCCACTACCCATGCAATCCCTGATAAGGAACCTCAATTAAACTTTGATGCGCCTGTTGCTGGCCCTTCGCTCTTTAACGAGCAGCCAGCTGTTGCTCCAAAAGTGGTACAAGCCCCCAGAGAACCTGAGCGAGTTGAGGTGAAAGTGATTGAAAAACCGCAACGCAAGGTTACGGAGATACGTATCTTTTACGACGACCGAACATGGGAATCGTTCTATCCAGAAAACAGGGATGGTAGAAGTTGAAGTGCATTTTACTGGCCTTTTAAGGTGCTGGCGTGCTTATAGCACTGTTTCAACAGGGTGTTTTTAACGCTTTCTTTATGTAATAGATGCTATAGTTGGTAGATAAGAATGCTGAGCATACGTCTACTCATTATTCATAGCGCGCATTCGCCGTGCCAACCGCTACGCGATTGCTGCCCAATGGTGTTTGCCTTGCAAGCAGGCTCTTACAGGCTATTCGCAAGCCCAAAACTTGTATGTTATCATGACAAACCTGCCTAAAACCTCCTAAACACCTACCATTTCTCGTGTAAAGCGGCGGATATCTGCGGCGTTATGCCCTAAAACATGCCTCTAATGCCAACTTTTCCAGGGATAAGTGGGGAATAATAGCCTGATGTTCCCTGTGATAAGCCCCAAACATCGACTATATTTCGTGAAAAGCAGCGAGTGTTTGCGATGTCATGCCTAAACCCAAATCGGGCGTTATACCGCTTATCACATGTTTTTATGTTGTTTTCATTGCTCCCAGTTCGTCTTTCATTTGCATGTCGGCATCTTGCCTGCCTTATTCTTTTTGACGTAGTCCACTACGCCTTCAAGAAGAAGACAGGCTAGATGCTCAACAACATACAAAATCTAAGCGGCTCTAACGACCGATTTGGGTTAAAACATTGTCGAGCATTGTTTTTCTAGTGACAAACGGAGAATAATGGGTTGATAAACCCCATAGTAAGCCCTAAGCACCGCTCATTTCTTGTGAAACGCAGTGAAAATAAGGGTTGTTATGGCTTAAAACCACACTCTAACGCCTATTAGGGCTACTGAAAAGTGGGAATTTATAGGTTGATGCCCCCAATAATAGCCCTAAACCACTCACTAGTGCCGATTTTATCTCGTGGACAAACGGCGACTATTAGGCTGTTTAGAACTCTTAGAATATTCCCTAAACATCTGTTATGGCTCGAAAATACAGCGAGTGTTTGAGGTGTTATACCCTATAAACAACCCTCTAACGCCGATTTTCTCGTGAAAGGCGGTGAGTATATGGGACGTTATACCCTAAAATATGCTCGAAATGCAGATTTTATCTAGTGACAACCAGAGAACGTATTGGCCAGTGCCCACTAAAATACGCCCTATACGTCCGACTAAATCTGGTGAAAAGTGGCGATGATAAGGCATGTTCAGCCTTAATTGTCCGAAGTTGTCTTGACTTTTAATATTTCTATAATTTGAGAGGGAGTCTATCATCTTTGTGGTGCAAAACCAAGATAAACGCACCTTTCATGTACGAAGGTGTTGTACAAAGATACGATGTAAACTGAAAATCAGCCCCATTTGTCTGTGGCAAAACATGGTTATGCTTCAAAAAGTGAGCTGGCGGAAGGGATTCAACCCAAATCGGGCATTAGCGCCGCTTAGATTTTGTTTGTTGTTCAGCATATTGTATGCCATAGTATTAAAGGCGTAGCGCGCTACGTCATGGGAATAAGCCAGGTGAGAAGCCGACAAGCAAGCGAAAGAAGGACAGAAAACAATGGATAACAACTTAAAATATTTGATAAGCGGTTTAATGGCCTATTGGGGGTTAATACATTCCCTACAAGTTGCAAAACAGGTTGTCAATGGCAGATTACTTCTGTGTTTCCATGATGTTGTCTCCGTTGGCTGTGAGCAACAAGCACTGCAACCGCTCCCGCCGGCGGTTGTAAGCGCACGTGCTTTCCGTGCCGTTGGCCACGCGCATGTATGCGGCATAATTGTTTATTTTGTCTAGTTTTCGGTGTTGATTTTAACATTTTGAGTGCCCTTTCTGTCCACCAATCGCCCACCTTGCCGCAAAAAATCGATTCTCGCGGAGGTTAGTTTTGATGCAAAAAGGGGTAGCATGTGAATGCAAGCAAAATGAATACACATTGCATAAAACCGCAATTTGCATCATGTTTGGCGCTATTTGCATCCAAATATAGTGCATTTTGGTGCTAAATGCGGTGCATTTTGGTGCTAAACGCGGTGCATTTTGGTGCTAAACGCAGTGCATTTTGGTGCTAAACGCAGTGCATTTTGGTGCTAAACGCAGTGCGTTTTGGTGCTAAACGCAAGGCTAAATGCTGCTAAATGCAAGGCGAAAAGCATAAATATACACTGCAAAGAGATAGACAAAACCTTCTCAAGCCATCGAAAACATGGTTCAAAGTGGGCAAAATGGCCGTTAAAAAGTGGGATTTTAGGGTCTAAAAGCAGGTAATTGGGCTTGAGAAATTACGCGTTGGCAACCAAATTAGAAAGGCAAAATGGTGCAAAATGCAGGTTTTGTTCTTGAAAATAGACAAAATGAAAGGTGTGAAAAGCTAGAAATAGTGGCTTTTCACTTACTTTATAGCCTGTTTTTTCGCTAGAATGGAGTAGAAATTGAAGTGGATTTGTATAATAAAAGATAAAAATTTAAGCTTTTTGAATTGTTGGGTTGGTGAGTTAGTAAGCTTGTGATTTGGTGATTTGGTGGGTTCGTAAGTTGATGAGTTGATGTTTTCAGAGTTGTTGGATTTTTGTGCGTTTATAAGCCAATGAATTGATTTGTCCTGCACTTCGTATGTGAGAAGAAAGTTTGTCTTGTGTTGGCATCACTAAGATAACAAATTCTGTACAAGTGCTAATGCCCGATTTGGGTTATAGTCAAACAGAATTGCTTTTGGAAAATGGTTGTTAGACGAATGTAAGACGTGCGTAGCATGGCATCCATAAAGCCTTGCGCAGAGGAAAAGAATAACGTTTTTTTTTGTTTACGATGCACCTATGGCTTTCCAAATCCATTTCAGTTTGACTATAAAACAAACAAAAAAGGTGAGAGCATGCCCGTTTAGGACAACTCTCACCCATTTTATTAGAAGGGCATTAAGCCGAGAAACCGTTTAGGCAACCGTTTCTTCGTCTTTGCTCCAATCTTCTTGCGACTTGCGAACATAGCTCTTGTAGCGAAGCTTGGCCATCTCTTCGGCAGCCTTGAACAATTCTTCGGCTTCGTTGGGATAGGCTTTCTTTACAGAGAGATAACGAACCTCGCCTAGCAAGAAGTCGTGGAACTTGCTCCAATCAGGCTCCTTAGAGTCGAGCGTGAAGGGGTTCTTGCCTTCGTCGGCCAACAATGGGTTGTAACGCCACAAGTGCCAATAGCCGGCAGCAACAGCGTTAGCCTCTTCGGCTTGGCTCTTACCCATACCTGCCTTCAATCCGTGATTGATACAAGGTGCGTAGGCAATGATAAGCGATGGGCCTGGATAAGCCTCGGCCTCGCGAATAGCCTTGAATGTCTGAGCTTGGTCGGCACCCATTGCAATCTGTGCCACGTAAACGTAGCCGTAGGTGGTTGCCATGAGGCCAAGGTCTTTCTTGCGGATGCGCTTACCTTGGGCTGCAAACTGAGCAATTGCACCTAGTGGTGTGGCCTTAGAGCTTTGTCCACCTGTGTTAGAGTAAACCTCGGTGTCGAGAACAAGGATGTTTACGTCTTCGCCCGATGCGATAACGTGGTCCAAACCGCCGTAACCGATGTCGTAAGAGGCACCGTCGCCACCGATAATCCATTGCGAACGCTTAACGAGATAGTGGTCGAGCGTTTTCAGTTCGGCGCAAGTTTCGCAACCTTTGGCAGCACCAGCCTCGATGAAGGGTTTGAGTTTTGCACTCGATTCCTTCGATGCGTCGGCGTCGTCTTTGGTGTTGAGCCATTCGTTGGCAGCCTCCTTAAAGTCGGCAGGCACATTATCGTTGGCCAAGAGGTCGGTAAGCAGCAGCGTAATGCGCTCGCGCATCTTCTTGTTACCCAGTGCCATGCCCATACCAAACTCGCAGAAGTCTTCGAACAGCGAGTTATCGAAGGCAGGACCTTGACCAGCCTCGTTGGTTGTGTAAGGCGTTGAGGGGATAGAAGCTGAATAGATAGACGAGCAACCCGTGGCGTTGGCAATCATTTCGCGGTCGCCATAGAGCTGTGAGATGAGCTTAACGTAAGGCGTTTCGCCGCAACCAGCACAAGCACCAGAGAACTCGAAGAGGGGTTTAGCAAACTGCGAGTTCTTCACATTGCTCTTAAGGTCTACCAAATGTTGCTTGCTCTTAACGTTCTTAGCAAGGTAGTTCCAGTTGGAAATCTGCTGTTCGTCGTGCGTGAAGGGCACCATTGCCAATGCCTTTCCGTTCTTGTTGCCAGGACAAACGTCGGCACAGTTGCCACAACCAACGCAATCGAGCACGCTCACCTGAATGCGGAAGTTCATGCCAGCCATTGGCTTGGGAACTTTCATTTCGAGTGTTGCATCCTCAAAGCCCTTCATTTCTTCCTCGTCGAGAACGAACGGACGGATACAAGCGTGAGGACAAACGTAGGCGCACTTGTTACATTGAATACAGTTTTCGGCAGTCCACTCGGGGTTGAAGGCCTCAACACCGCGCTTTTCGAAGGCCGAAGAACCGTTAGACATCGTACCGTCTACCATGTCGTAGCGCACAAAGTCGGATACTTTGAGCAAGTCGCCCGACTGTCCGTTGATTGGGCGAACAATCTCTTTGATGTATGCCGGTACGTCTTCTTCGGCTGCAACAGCATCGTCGGGTAGGTTAGCCCAAGCTGCATCAACGGCAAGCGTTTTGTATTCGCCACCGCGGTCAACGGCTGCATAGTTCTTGTCAACTACGTCTTGTCCCTTGTTGCCATACGACTTAACGATGAACTTCTTCATTTGGTCGATGGCCAAGTCTACGGGGATAACCTCTGTGATGCGGAAGAATGCACTTTGCAAGATGGTGTTGGTGCGGTTGCCCAGCCCAATCTCTTGTGCAATCTTCGAGGCATTCATATAATATACGGTGATGTTGTTCTCGGCGAAGTAGCGTTTGATGCGGTTGGGGATGAATTTAACCAGCTCGTCGCCTTCGAAAACGGTGTTCAGCAAGAACGTACCGTTCTTTTGTAGACCGCGAATAACGTCGTACATGTTCAGGTAAGCCTGCACGTGGCAAGCCACGAAGTTGGGCGTGTTAACCTGATAGGTAGAGTGAATGGGCGAATTACCGAAACGCAAGTGCGAGCAAGTGAAGCCACCCGACTTCTTCGAGTCGTACGAGAAGTAGGCCTGACAGTGCTTATTGGTGTTGTCGCCGATGATTTTAACCGAGTTTTTGTTGGCTCCAACGGTTCCGTCTGCGCCCAATCCGTAGAACTTAGCTTCGAAAATGCCTTCGTCTCCCATGGGAATTTCGGGCACGGCAGGCAGCGAAGTAAACGTAACGTCGTCTACGATGCCCACGGTAAAGTGGTTCTTGGGCACTTCCAGTTCGAGGTTATTGAACACGGAGAGTATCTTAGCAGGCGTAGTGTCCGAAGAACCCAGTCCATAACGTCCGCCAACGATTAGCGGTTTGTTCTCTACATCGTAGAAAGCGCTCTTTACATCGAGGTACAGCGGTTCGCCTTCTGCGCCTGGTTCTTTGGTACGGTCGAGTACGGCGATGCGTTTAACCGTCTTGGGAACGGCAGCCAGCAAGTGCTTAACCGAGAAAGGACGATAGAGGTGAACCGAAATCATACCCACCTTCTTGCCTTGTTTCATCTGATAGTCGATGGCCTCGCGGGCAGCTTCGGTGGCCGAGCCCATCAAGATGATGATATTCTCGGCATCTTCTGCGCCATAATAAGAGAATAGGTGGTATTCGCGGCCTGTAATTTCCGAAATCTTGCCGAGGTATTCCTCTACTACTTCAGGAATGTTGTCGTAGTGTTGGTTACATGCCTCGCGGTGTGTGAAGAACGTTTCGGGGTTTTCGGCCGTACCGCGCGTAACGGGACGTTCGGGCGAAAGGGCGCGATCGCGGAATCGTTTGATGTCTTCGGGATTTACCAGCTTGGCAATTTCGTCTTGGTCTATCAGTTCAATCTTCTGATATTCGTGCGAAGTGCGGAATCCGTCGAAGAAGTTTACGAAGGGGATGCTTGTACGGAGGGTTGCCAAGTGGGGAACGGCTGTGAGGTCCATTACCTCTTGCACTGAGCCAGAGCAGAACATGGCGAAACCCGTTTGACGGCAAGCCATAACGTCGGAGTGGTCGCCGAAGATACAAAGGGCGTGCGAAGCGATGGCGCGAGCCGACACGTCGAACACGCAAGGTAGCATCTCGCCGGCAATCTTGTACATGTTGGGTATCATCAGCAGCAAGCCTTGCGATGCCGTAAAGGTGGTGGTAAGCGCACCAGCTTGCAGCGAACCGTGCATGGCACCGGCTGCACCGCCTTCCGATTGCATTTCTTGAACCATTACCGTCTGCCCAAACAGGTTCTTCCTGCCTTTGGCAGCCCACGTGTCTACGTGCTCGGCCATGGGCGAAGACGGGGTGATGGGATAGATGGCAGCAACCTCAGAGAACATATAGCTCACGTGAGCGGCGGCCTCGTTACCATCACAAGTGATAAACTTTTTTTCTTTTGCCATTTGAATAAAATATTAATTAATGTATTTGTATTAATAGAGAAACCCGAAAAGCCAAAGGGGTATCTTGTTGTCTTTTCCCACTTCGGTGTTGTATCGGGCATATATGGTATCGTTATTATATCTAACCTTGCTCGTTCCTCTGGCATCGCAAATGCGAAATTTCCTTTTTTCGTCTACGATATAGTAGTGTTCCTTGTTGCTTTGGTTCACTAGATGGTCTTTCCAAAGCGCATTAACGAAGAACGTTTCCATAACAACCTGTTCGTCGGGCACTATTGGATAGATGGCGTACATCAAGTTGGGGTTGTGCATCATTATCTTAGATGGTTTCTTGGGGAAGTCGTCGCCCACAAGGTGCATCATGTTGATGAGCCGCGCATCGGCCAAGTACTTGATGTAATTCATCACCGTGGCTCGGCTTGTCTCTATGTCTTGGGCAAGCTGACTGATGTTCGGGGCTTTCGTTGAGTTGAGCGACAGCAAGTAGAAAAGTTTCTTTATTTTAGTGAGATACTTCAAGTCTATTTGCTTAATGAGCAAGATGTCCACCTCGGTCATCATGTTCATGGTCTTTAATAGGTTCTCCGAAAAGTTGCGTTGTTCCAAAAAGAAAGGGTAGAAACCGTGGTGAATATAGTTGCGGAAGTGTTGCGAAGGACTAACCAAAGGCAGTATTTCCTTTATGATGTTCTCGTGTTGCGATATTATTTCCTCCAAGCTATATGCCTTAAAGCGTCTTCCGGTAATGATGTTGAGGTATTCTCTGAACGAGAACCCCCGCAAATTGTAGCTTTTAACAATGCCGTTCAGTTCTGGATTTTCGTCTTTAAGTCGCATAACACTCGACCCCGTGAAGATAATCTTCAGTTCCGGGTACCTGTCGTAGCACTTACGCAGCTCCGAACTCCAATCCGGTTGCTTGAAAACTTGGTCGATGAGCAACACCTTTCCGCCGTGATTAACGAAGTCGGCCGCAAAGTCTGCGATGCCTCGGCTTTGGAAATAGAAGTTGTTCATGTTGATATACAGGCATTGCCTGTCGCCCTTTGCAAAATTCTCTTTGGCATATTGCAGCAAAAATGTAGTTTTCCCTACACCACGCGTTCCCTTAATGCCAATCATGCGGTCGTCCCAATTAATTTCATCCATAAGGGTTCGACGCAATGTGGCATTGGTATGTTCCACAAGATAAGCGTGAGTGCGAAAGAAAGCCTCCATAGTTTTGCTACTATATTTAAGCGATTAAAACCATGCAAAGATAACATTTATTTATCAGAATTGCAAACTCTACCTTACAAAAAGAGTGATTTAAATCATCTTTTTTAGGTATTGCCCATCCTTCTTACCTTTAAATACGTGCGTGGAGCAACCATTGTGCATCGTCAAGCGCTTATATGCAAGGCCAGTGAGCATGCCTTTTTGCGTTTCTTTGCGCGTGCGAATACTAATTTTTCAGCTTATGCGCAAACTTTTCTGATATTTCTTTTGCCGACTAGAAAAAATACTTAACTTTGCTGCATTGTTACTAACCATAAACACATAGATAAGTATGTCTGAACACAAAAGAAACACATTGAGCGAGGTTTTCAGATTCAAGAAATTCTCCTTGTTCGTCTTGGCAGTGGTGGTCACAGCCATTTTGTGGAACTTGCCCTCAACAGCTTTTGGCATAGAAGGGCTGACGGTTATCCAACAACGCGTGATAGCTATCTTCGCATTCGCCACAATCATGTGGGTGACAGAGGCTATCTCCTCGTGGGCCACTTCGGTAACGCTCATCGGCGCGCTGCTCTTTACCACCTCCGACAACGCTTTCCTCTTCTTTCGAACGGGCATCGACAAGTCGGAGTTGATACACCACAGCGCATTGATGGCTACTTTCGCCGACCCAATCATCATCCTTTTCTTGGGTGGTTTCATGTTGGCCATTGCCGCAACCAAATCGGGGCTTGATGTCTTTTTGGCGCGTGCGTTGTTGCGTCCTTTTGGTAGGCGATCCGAGATGGTTCTCTTGGGATTTATTCTCATTACGGGAGCTTTCTCCATGTTCGTGTCCAACACGGCCACTGCAGCCATGATGTTAACCTTCCTTACACCCGTGTTCAAGGCATTGCCGCCCGAAGGTAAAGGGCGCATCGCACTAACGTTGGCCATACCCGTAGCGGCCAATATCGGCGGAATGGGAACACCCATCGGTACACCGCCCAACGCCATTGCGCTAAAATACCTTAATGCCCCCGACGGATTGAACCTTGGGTTGGGCTTTGGGCAGTGGATGGCCTTCATGTTGCCGCTAACCATCATTCTGTTGCTTATTGGATGGTATCTGTTAAAAACCTTCTTCCCCTTCAAGAAGAAAGAGATTGACCTGCATATCGAAGGCGATATACACCGCGGATGGCGAACACCCGTGATAGCCGTCACCTTTTGTATCACCGTTTTGCTGTGGATGTTCGACAAGTTTACGGGCGTAGGAGCCAACACCGTGGCCATGTTGCCCATATCGGTGTTTGCTTTGACGGGCGTTGTTAAGGCAAAAGACCTGCAAGAAATCAATTGGAGTGTTATCTGGATGGTGGCGGGAGGCTTTGCTTTGGGGCTTGCACTCAACGAGTCGAAACTGGCCGAACTAGCCATTGAGAGCATACCGTTTGGCAATTGGTCGCCTATGGTCATCCTCCTCATATCGGGAGTGATATGTTACATCCTCTCCAACTTTATCTCTAACACCGCAACTGCCGCTTTGTTGGTACCTATCCTTGCCGTTGTTTGTAAGGGTATGGGCGATAGCTTGGCAGGAATTGGCGGAACGCCCACCGTTCTTATCGGCATTGCCATTGCCGCCTCCACAGCTATGTGCTTGCCAATCAGTACGCCTCCCAATGCCATTGCCCATTCAACGGGGCTCGTTCATCAGAACGAGATGATGAAGATTGGCCTTGTCATTGGTGTAATTGGTCTTGTGTTAGGTTACATCGTGCTGTTCTTGGTTACTAAGATTGGCATGCTTTAAAGTCTTGTTAGCTCTTCAATTCCCTAAATAAGGCCAACTTTAAAGGCTTGTTCTCCAAAGCCAAGGGCCTTTTATATATGGATATAATGGTTCACCCTTTCGACAGAATACACGGCTATTCTACCGAAAGGGTGAATTAGTTTTCAAACAGAATTGCTTTTGGCCAGTTGTTGTTATAAGAATGCAAGACGTTGTTTAGCATGGCATCAATAAACCCTTACGCAGAAGATAAGGAGGACTTTTGTTTGTTAACGATGCGCCAATAGCTTTGCAAATCCAATTATTTTTTGACTATATCATCAGTACAAGCCCCCTTGTACTGACACTACAAAGTGCTTGTACTGGCACTACAAGACGCTTGTACACGCACTACAAGCCGCTTGTAGTGCGACTACAAGATAGCTTGTAGCCGCAGTACAAATAGTTTTCACTAACACATTGCCAACAAAACGGCAGTGTACAACCTGCATTCCAAAAGCAATTCTTTTTGCCTATAAAGTGCGAAACCGTACTGCTTTATAGTTGCGTGATGTAAACGAAGTGGTCTTTAAACTGGTGCTCCACTTCTTTTGGGCGTTGCTCGAACAACCCGAAAATGGCACTTCCGCTGCCCGACATTTGCGCATATAACGCTCCTTGCGCGTAAAGTTCGCGCTTAATGTTGGCTAGTTCGGGGTAAGTGGCAAACACCGACTGTTCGAAATCGTTCGTCAACTCGTCTTTCCACGTTGCTATGGGCTGCCTAACAATGTCGCGACAGCATTTGGCAGGCCGATTAGGCATAATGTGCTTAAAGGCCTCGGCCGTAGAAACAGCCACATCGGGTTTCACGATAGCCAAGAAATAGCCGTTAAGGTTGTGCTGGGGCGTGTCCACAGGTTCGAGAATTTCACCCTTTCCTGTGGCAAACGATGGCTCGGCGGTAACGAAAAAGGCGCAGTCGGCCCCAAGTTGGGCGGCGTATCGCTCCATTTCTGCATTGCCGATGTTCAGCCTGAAACGCTCGTCTAGCAGTCTTATCATAAATGCGGCGTCGCTCGAACCGCCGCCTAAGCCTGCTTGCGAGGGAATACGCTTATGAAGATGTGCATGTATGCGTGGCATAGAGAAGTCGCGCGCCAACAAGTTGTAGGCCTTACACACCAAGTTCTGCTGTTCGTCGCCTACAAAGGTGTTGCCTGTAACCTTCAAGTCGCACGCCACTTCAGACGGAAACTGCTCGTCCATCAGCTTTACTTCCAGGGCATCGGTTAGCGGAACGGGGTAGAAAACCGTCTCTAAGTCGTGATAACCATCATTGCGTTTGGCCACAATGTTCAGTCCTAGATTTATCTTTGCACAGGGAAATGTAATCATAAATTGTCTTGATTGTTAACTATGCAAAGGTAACACATTTTTGCGCAACGACTTTATGTTGGTCAAATTAAATTAAAGGTTGCACCAAAGTGCAACATGTTTTTCGCAACGAGCATCGCTAATCGCATTATTTTTGGTAAATTTGTACCTACGTTCGCTTTTGAACAAGGTGCTGGCCACATGCCGCACCACATTCGGTTATGCTCTTCCCGCAATATAACATAGGCTTAGGCTTGCTTGTTGCACGTTGCAGCGCGTTGTGCCGGTGTTGCGAAGAAGAGATATACATGTTGCGAACGGCTAAATTGTTGATTGAGAAACGCCCCGAACGATAGGGGACAACACACGATATAAACATAATAGAACATGCCCGAAACAAGCAATACGAACAGAAGAACGAAAAAATCGGTGCCCGTTGACAACACTTACGGACACTTGCCGCCCCAAGCTCTCGACTTGGAAAGGGTGGTGTTGGGTGCCTTGATGATAGACAAGGACGCTTTCGCTGTGGTAAGCGAGATGTTGCATCCCGAAACCTTTTACGAACCCCGACACCAGAAGATATACACTGCCATAAGGTCGCTCAACATGGACGAAAAGCCTGTTGACATCATGACCGTTACCGAACAACTGAAACGCGACGGCACCATCGACGACGTTGGCGGCGCACCTTATGTGGTGGAACTCAGCTCGCAAGTGGCATCTTCGGCCCATATTGAGTACCATGCGGCCATACTTGCCCACAAGTTCTTGGCTCGTCAGCTTATTTCTTTTGCCAGTAACATCGAAACAAAGGCTTTCGACGAGAGTATCGACGTTGAAAATCTGATGCAAGAGGCCGAGGGTGCGCTCTTCGAACTGTCGCAGAAGAACATGCGACAGGACTTTACGCAGATAGACCCCGTGATAAAGCAGGCTATCGACATTCTGCAAAAGGCCTCGGCCAATAGCGGTGGCATGACGGGAGTGCCCACTGGTTATACCAAACTAGACGAGATAACGTCGGGTTGGCAACCGTCCGACCTGATTATCATCGCCGGACGCCCTGCAATGGGTAAGACGTCCTTTGCGCTAAGTTTGGCTAAGAACATCGCTGTAGATGCACAAGTGCCTATCGGATTTTTCTCGCTCGAAATGAATAACGTGCAGCTTGTTAACCGACTTATATCCAATGTATGCGAGATTGTGGGCAGCAAGATACTTAACGGACAGTTAACGCCCGACGAATGGGACCGACTTGACAAACGGCTGCGTAACCTACAAGGGGCACAAGTGTACGTGGACGACACGCCTGGTCTCTCTGTTTTCGAATTGCGAACCAAGGCACGCCGCTTAGTTAGAGAGAAAGGTGTGGGCGTTATCATGATAGACTACTTGCAGCTGATGAATGCCAACGGCATGAAATTCGGCAGCCGACAAGAAGAAGTGTCAACCATCAGCCGTTCGCTTAAAGGCTTAGCCAAGGAGTTAAACATCCCCGTCATCGCGCTGTCACAGCTTAGTCGTAACGTAGAGAACCGTGAAGGCCTTGAAGGAAAGCGTCCACAACTGAGCGACTTGCGCGAGTCGGGTGCCATTGAGCAGGATGCCGACATGGTGTTGTTTGTGCATCGCCCCGAATACTACCATATATTTGAAGACGATAAGGGCAACGACTTGCACGGAATGGCGCAAATTATCATTGCCAAACACCGTAAAGGTGCCACGGGCGACGTGCTGCTTACCTTTAAAGGGCAGTACACGAGGTTTGAGAACCCCGACGATAGCCCCTCGCAACCCGCTCTGCCCGATGATGGTGGCGGCTTGATTGGTTCGCGTATGAACGATGAACCGATGCCGTTCTAGCGCTCCTTGCAGCATTCTTTAAAGTAAGGGAATAACGAGATTGGCAAACAAAATACCCCTCCATTCTCAGCATATAAGAAATGAAACGAAACATAATTTTGGCCTTCTTGGTCGCCACAATAAGCTTTAATGTTGCCGCGCAGACAAAGAAAGAGTTGCGCGACAGCATTGCCGTGTTGGCTAAGGAGGCCGACATGCACCCCGATTCTGTTGACTTACGCTTGCGAAAAGCGGCTCTGAACCTGCAATTGGAACAATGGCAATACGCCAAAGACGAGTACGACAACGTCTTAACGCGTTTTCCCAACAACGCAACGGCATTGTATTTCAGAGCCTTTGCATACGAACGGATGCGGCGTTACGACCTGGCTAAGGCCGATTACGAAAAGCTTTTGGTGCATATTCCGGGCAACTTTGAAACATTGGTGGCCCTTGCTCTTTTAAATCAGAAGATGAAACGCCACACTGAGGCCCTTGAACTGGCGAACAGATTGGTGAACCAACATGCTGATAAGGCTTTGGCCTACGCTGTACGTGCAGGGATAGAACGAGAAGGGGGCATGCTGCAACTGGCTTTGTTCGATTACGAGCAGGCCATATCAAAGGATAACACCAATACCGAATACTATATATATAAGGTGGAAACGCTCATCGACATGAAACAGTTTGATAAGGCAATGCAAGAACTTAACAGGCTTACAAAGATGGGCGTACCGCGTGCTGAACTTGCCGAACTCTACAAACGATGTAAGCGACGGTAGCTTTTGTTTTTCACTTAATGTGCCCGTTGTAGCGGGTTGAACTTATAAAATGGGAGACTTTTGTCTTCCTTTTTTCATTGTCTGCTGTTCTAAAACGCCCTTTAATTCCCCATAAATTCATCCTTAGTGTTAAACTTTGCTTAATTCATTACATCTTTCTGCTTTGTGATATGCAAATATTTGCAAAACAACTATATTTGCATAATTAACTAATTAATACCTACTAATAACCATGAAACATCTGTACATAAGAACTTTTATCTTGTTGTTTGCCTGCGTTTGCGGCGTTGTAGGCATGCGCGCAGAAGTGTTAGACCTCACCAAGCTTATGCCCAAGGTTAAGAAAGGCCATAGTTATCCCCTCACTACCGTTGAGCAAGGTGGGGTGTTGCTCACCTTCGGCAAGGGTGAGGGTAGAGTAGTGCCTGCAAATTGGGGCTATGCACGCTTGTACAACAACAATACGCTGACTATTGCTGCACAGAAAAACATGCGAAAAGTAACCCTCCACTTCCTTAAATCGGGCAAAGAGGTTCTGCCGAAAGCAGGAGAAATGGAGGTGTCGAGTGGTAAATTGACGGCTGATAATGTTTGGCAAGGCAACACGCAGCAGTTGGTTATCACGGTTTATCCGCCAAAGGGCAAGACGTTTTCGCTCGAAAAAGTAGAGATAGCGTACGAAGAGGGGCAGACACCACCAACAACAGACCCCAACGAGGACAAGCCAAAAGAAGAAGAAACCATTGCCGACATCGCCAGTTTTAAGCAAACGGAACATGGGAAAGCTGCGACATTGAAAATGAACAAGGCACTAGTGTTGGGCAGTAATGATGCAGAACTGTTTGTGAAAGATCACACCGCACTTATTCGCGTGTTGCTTTCCAAGCGCGGCGATTGGCAAAGAGGCGACCTCGTTACGGGCGAAGTGCGCGGTGTTTACGAAGAAGTTGATGCGCTCCCCACCATCAATGCCGTTGAAAGGATAAGCCTAAGAAAGGTTTCAGGCCAAAGCGCATCGGCTCCAAATGTGCCTGTCAACAAGTTGTCCGAACATACTTACAGCTGGGTTCATACATCGTTCGCCGCCAATGAGAAGTATAAGCTGGCCGATCCGCGAGCAGGTGTGCCTTGTTTTGCTTACAATGGGGCGGAAATAGATTGTTATGGAATTGTTATTCCACAAGGCACAACCCTTATCTTGTACCCGCTCACGGCCCAAGATGTAACCATAAACTATTACAATGACAAGCTAAACACGTATGGAGAGGCGCAAAACGTAAACGTACAAATTCATCAAGCACTTAAACAAGGCGTGTTCAACACCCTTACATTGCCTGTTTCGCTTTCTGCCAGTGAGGTGAAAAGCGTTTTCGGACAAGCAGCGGTCATTGCGAAGTTCGCTTATGTGGAAGGAAATAACGTTGTTTTCCAACGACTAACAGATGCAGGAATGCAGGCTGGCGAACCCTATTTGGTAAGTCCGCAAACAGATACGAAGAGCATCTTTGTTGCCCAAACGCAGGTGCATTCGCCTAAAACAAACCCCAATAGCCCATTTGTGGGAACGCTTAATGCCACCACGCCGCCAGCGAAAAGTTACTATCTCAACAGGCAAAACAAGCTGCAAGCCTTCTTCGGCAATCAGCAAATAAAGGCGTTTAAGGCCTATTTCAATGATATAGAGAATGCAGAAGGTAAAACAATCGTTGTAAAGCATGTTACGAATGGCATCCAACAACCGACGTCTGAAAATGAAATAAACGCCCCATTGCCAACCATATTCAACCTTAATGGGCAAAGAATGTCGGGCGATAAGGGTGCGCTTGCGCCTGGAATATACATCATTGATGGAAAGAAAACCATCGTGAGATAGCGTACGTAGAACGTTTTTCGCTGTAACAAGGTTTTGTTTGTGGAAAGAAAGCTGGTGAATAATAACGCGTGACGACTGTTTTTTGTGTGCCACAGCTAGGCTTGTATGCGAGACAACTGCTGCCGTTTCAGACGGAAAAATGCAATAAAAAAGGTTGCGCAAGGGGGGATTGAACATCCTAACTTGCGCAACCTATCAGTGAGCATTATGTTGGTACGTGGCCAGAAAGAAGTTTCTAAGCCATGCCACCATACAGTGCAATGTCGCTTTGTTTTTACTTCATGTTGGTGTAAACCGTTTGCACATCGTCAAACTCTTCAAGTCTTTCCACCATCTTGTCGATGGTTTCTCGCTCCTCGTCTGTTACCTCTTTCAGGTCGTTAGGGATGTAAGTAAACTCGGCACCAGTAACTTCAAAGCCCTCTTCCTCCAAGTGCTTTTGTATCTCGCCAAAGCTGGTAGGAGCGCCATAGATGGTTATTTCGCCCGTTTCTTCATCCTCATCGTATTCGTCTTCCACGCCATAATCAATGAGATCGAGTATCAATTCATCCATTTCCAGTCCGTCTTTCTTCTTGAAAGTGAACACCGACTTATGGTCGAAGAGGAACGAAAGCGAGCCAGAAGTACCCAAATTGCCATTGAATTTGTTGAAAACAGAGCGAACGTCGCCCACCGTTCTCGTCGTGTTATCGGTAAGCGTGTCTACGAATACGGCCACACCATGCGGCCCATAGCCCTCGTATGTCACCACTTTATATTCGCTTTGGTCTTTACCCATCGCGTTTTTGATAGCCCTTTCGATGTTGTCTTTGGGCATATTCTCGCGTTTCGCGTTAGCGATGATGGCCCTAAGTGTAGGGTTGTTCTCTGGTTCGGGGCCTCCTGCCTTTACGGCAATGGCAATTTGTTTACCTATTTTTGTAAACGTGCGGGCCATATGGCCCCATCTTTTCAGTTTCGCAGCCTTGCGATATTCAAATGCTCTTCCCATAGGATTGTGCGTTTACGAGCGAGTTTGCGCCCTTATAACATCGTTGCATGGCAAAATAAGTGCAACATGTAGCAGGGCGACAGTGCCTCACTCCTATATTATTATCTATTTTTTATCGTTATATTCTTACGTTAGATGTCTTTACCAGCATCTTTTGTTGCAGCCCGTTTAGCGCAATTCAGCCCCAAGTTTGCCTTTAAGGTTGGCAATCAACTTCTGCATAATGCTTTCAATCTGCTTGTCTTTAAGTGTTGCGTTCTCGTCTTGCAGGATGAAGTTCACGGCATAACTCTTCTTGCCTTGCGGCAGATTCTTGCCTTCGTACACGTCGAACAGCTCAACTTTCTTGAGCAATTTCTTCTCCGTCTGCGTGGCCACGGCCACTACATCCTTAAACAGCACCTCCTTATCGAGCAACAAAGCGAGGTCGCGACTAACGGCCGGGAACTTGCTTATCTCCTTAAATTCTATGTCTTTCTTGCTTGTCAGCTTAATAAGGGCAGTCCAATTCAAGTCGGCAAAGAACACTTCGTTTGTCAAACCAAAGTTCTTGCGAATGCCATCGGCCACATATCCCAGTTCGGCAACCACCTTTCCGCCCCTGTTCATCACTTTAAGGGCATAAGTAAAGACGTTGTTCTCGCTCTTTTCGTAAACCAATAGGCCAGCAGGGATGCCAAGTCTAGCGAAGATGTTTTGTACATAGCCGTTCAATTCGTAGAACGAAGATTGCTCATCGGGATGAATCCACGAGCCTTCCACGCGTTTACCCATTAGCCACAGTGCCAAGTGCTTTTCTTCCGAGTAGGCTTTTATGGGGCTTTCCTCGTTTGCTTTGTCGGCATGGTAGTGGTAGCAGTTGCCAAACTCAAAGAAACGCAGGTTTTGGTTCTGCCTGTTGGCGTTGCGCGAAAGGCTTTCCAGTCCACCAAACAGCAATGTTTGGCGCATCATGCCCAAGTCGGCACTAAGCGGGTTCAGCAGTTTCACGCAAGTATCTTCCGTGTAGTTGTTCAATCCCTCGTAATAGGCCACCTTCGTTAACGAGTTGTTCAGTATCTCGTTAAATCCGCTGCCAACAAGCTGTTCGCCAATAAGCGTTTCCAATTTATGCTCCCTATCTTCGTCGCCGTGAACCGTTAGCGAACTTT
Organism: uncultured Prevotella sp.; assembly: GCA_938028745.1. Lineage (GTDB taxonomy): Bacteria > Bacteroidota > Bacteroidia > Bacteroidales > Bacteroidaceae > Prevotella. Next base: position 2,247 of record CALIZL010000019.1, on the reverse strand, counting down.
TCAGTTGTGTGGGTATTTCCACGTTATTATAGCCGTAGATGCGCAGAATATCTTCCACAACGTCGCAAGGACGTTGAACATCTACGCGATACGCGGGAACTTTGAGTTGCAAACCTTCGTTGGTTTCTTCAACTACCTGCATGCCAAGACTCGTCACAATGCGCTTAATAACATCGTTTCCAATCTCTTTGCCAATAACTTGCCCCACATAGGCATATTTCAAGTCAACGTCAAAGTCGGCTATTGGTTCGGGGTAAACGTCTTTTACCTCCATAGATATTTTGCCACCTGCCAGTTCTTTGCAAAGAATGGCGGCTTGTTTCAGGGCATACACCGTGCCGCTAGGGTCGATGCCACGCTCAAAGCGGTAGCTCGAATCGGTGCTAAGTCCGTGGCGGCGTGCGCTTTTCCTAATCCATGTGGGGTGGAAATACGCACTTTCCAGCACAACATTGCGCGTTGTTTCGTATGTTCCGCTGCCTTTTCCACCAAACACGCCAGCGATACACATCGGCTCTTCTGCGTTGCAGATGCTCAGGTCAGAAGGGCCAAGCGTATGCTCTTCGCCATCTAGGGTAACGAATTTCGTTCCCTCAGGCTGTGTCTTTACAATGATGTGGTGCCCCTTAACCATGTCCGCGTCAAAGCAGTGCATGGGTTGTCCGTAGGCCATCATGATGTAGTTAGTGATGTCTACAATGTTGTTGATGGGGCGCAGGCCGATGGTAAGCAACTTGTTTTGCAGCCATTCGGGACTTTCTTTCACCTCACAATCGGTTATCGATACGCAAGCATAGCGTTTGCAGGCATCGTTATTCTCGATGGTAACATCTATGGGCAGATCGTTATTGTCTACCACGAAGGCATCGCAGCTGGGGCGTTTCAATGTAGTTTCATAACCATTTTGCACCAACCAGGCGTACAGGTCGCGTGCCACGCCATAATGACTTAGTGCATCGGCATGGTTAGCTGTTATGTCAATCTCGATAAGCCAGTCGCTTTCCAGTTGGTAATATTCGGCGGCAGGCTGGCCAACCTTAGCGTCGGCAGGCAAAACGATGATGCCGTTGTGAGCCGTTCCCACGCCAATTTCGTCTTCTGCACATATCATACCAAAGCTTTCAACGCCGCGCAACTTCGATTTCTTAATAACAAACTCGTTGTCGCCATCGTAAAGCACGGCACCCACATCGGCCACTATTACCTTTTGTCCGGCGGCAACATTGGGTGCGCCGCATACTATTTGAGAAGGTTCGCCCTTGCCCAAGTCAACGGTTGTGATGTGTAAGTGATCGGAGTTTGGATGCGCCTCGCATGTAAGCACTTCGCCCACATACAGTCCTTTCAAGCCACCTTTGATGGTTTGAACCTCTTCCACAGAGTCTACTTCAAGGCCGCAAGAAGTCAATACCTCTGCCGTTTTTTGCGGCGTAAGGTCGAAGTCGACATACTCTTTCAGCCATTTGTATGAAATGTTCATTTATATAAAGTTGTTTTGTATACCCAAATAATGCGCAAAATTACTAAAAAACATGCAGTTTCGCAAAATATTGAAGTTACAAATTGTTTCTGTTGTCGTCTCCGCGATGCCAACACGCCTTAGGCTTGCGCCTCTTTCAATGGTGTACATCCTGCGGACATGTGCGTAAGTTCACGCTGTTTTGCATGTTGGGGATAAAAATTTGGCCATGTCTAGCGTGTCTTGGTCGTGCATTTGATCTTTAAATAGTATGTGTTTCGGTGGAAGAAGGGAAAAGTTTAATCGACTACAGGTTAACTCGTCATCTAAGTCCCCTTGTCAACTCATCAACTCACAAAACTTAAATTGTTTATTTTATTTTACAGTAACGCTCCAATTTCCACTCCGTTCCAGCGAAAATATTGGTTGAAAAGTTGGTAAACTTCCACTATTTATAACCTGCCACGTCTTCTAGCTTGTCTGTTTTTAAGAAGAAGGACTGCATTTTGCACCATTTTGCCTTTCTAGTTTGGTTGCCGACTCTTATTTTTTCAACTCCAATTACCTGCTTTTAGACCCTAAAATCCCACTTTTTAACGGCCATTTTGCCCTTTTTAGCCATATTTTTCATGGTTCGGAAAGGTTTTGTTTATGCTATTTCGGCGGATATTTATGCTTTTCGTCTTGCATTTAGCAGCATTCGGCACCGCATTTAGCGGCATTTTACCTTGTGTTTAGCATCAAAACGCACTGCATTTAGCACCAAAACGCACTGCATTTAGCACCAA
>CALIZL010000018.1 GCA_938028745.1 uncultured Prevotella sp. | reverse complement strand
AAAAAAGGGATTCCGCTGAATCCCAACCTTTTGTTAACCTTAAATCTAATACCATGAAAAACACATTGCAAAGTTAGGCATTTATTTTATAACTTGCAAGTTTTTGGGCGATTATTTTTATAAAATGCGAGCCTTTTGACCTAAATCAAACAAATTATCTTCCTGAATGTCAGATTGTATGAGCATCGTGTTTGGCCTTGCAAAAGTTTCTGTTCGATGTTCCCTGGCTGTAATATCGCGAACGATTTCGCCCACCCCACCCTAATACTTGCCGCTTTTCTTTGTGGTTTTCGCAACAAGTGGTAATTTTGCAGGCAGCGAAAGGGCGAATGGTTAAGGCCAAGCGCTGGTTTAGCAAGCTAGGAAACAATGCAGCTAGGAAACTAGGATAACTAGAAACCCTACAACAACCAGAACACCTAGCCCATCTAGATATAATTATGGAATCATTAAAAGAGAAAACAGCCAAGGGTCTTTTTTGGGGCGCACTCAACAACGTGATGCTCCAACTAATCGGCGTGACGATGGGTATCGTGATGGGACGATTGCTCAACGCCACCGACTACGGCATGATTGCCATGATAAGCATCTTTGCGTTGGTGGCCAACGACCTGCAAAACAGCGGATTCAAGGCCGCACTGAACAACATCAAGCAGCCCCAACACCGCGACTACAACTCCGTTTTCTGGTTTAACATCGCCATGGGGGGTGGCCTTTACGTGCTTCTTTTCTTCCTTGCGCCACTCATCGCCAGCTACTACCACACCCCCCAACTCATTCCGCTGTGCCGTTATGCCTTCCTATCCCTCATCTTTTCCAGTTTCGGCACAGCCCAATCGGCCTATCTCGCCAAGAACATCATGGCCAAACAAGTGGCCAAAGCCAACCTCACAGGCACCTTCGTGTCTAGCTCTGTGGCCGTATGGATGGCATGGAGCGGTTACGGCTATTGGGCATTTGCCACGCAAACCAACCTTTACGTGCTCATCAACACCCTACTCTATTGGCACTACTCGCATTGGCGACCCACATTCAGCATCGATTGGCAACCCGTTAGGCACATGTTCAAGTTCAGCAGCAAGCTGTTGTTCTCGTCGATACTCACCGACATCAACAACAACATTATGAACCTGCTGCTCGGCCACTATTATTCGGCATCCAGCACAGGTGCCTACAACCAGGCCTACCAATGGCATTCAAAGGCTTTTTTCTTAATACAAGGCATGCTTACACAGGTGGCGCAGCCCGTATTAGTAGACGTTGGCGACGAACGCGAACGGCAATTGCGCATACTTAGAAAAATGATGCGGCTGGCGGCCTTGCTCTCCTTCCCCTTGCTTTTCGGTTTGGGCATGGTAGCGCACGAGTTTATCACCGTGGCCATCACCGAGAAATGGGCGCGAAGTGCAGAATACATGCAACTGCTTTGCATCGGTGGTGCTTTCGTGCCTTTGTCGTTCTTGCTTTCCAATTTAGTAATAAGCAAGGGCCGCTCGTCTGTTTACCTATACGTAAACCTTGGCTTGGGCATTACGCAAGTGGTGGCCATGCTCTCGCTCTATCCCTTCGGCATCAAGTGGATGATATGCGCCTTGGTTACGCTCAACATCATCTGCTTTGGCGTTTGGGGACTGTTTGCCCGCCGTTTGGCCGACTACAAACTTCGCTTATTGGCTCTCGACACGATGCCTTTCGCCCTCGCCGCCCTCGGCGTTATGGCCTTAACATGGTTCGCCACGCAAACCATCACCCTCTTGCCCTTGCTGCTTGGCGTGCGCATTGTTGTTGCAGGCCTGCTATATCTCGGCATCATGAAGTTGGCCAACGTGGATGTGTTCAACGAAATGGTGGCCTTTGTTAGGCGAAAAAAGATGTAAG
>CALIZL010000017.1 GCA_938028745.1 uncultured Prevotella sp. | reverse complement strand
CGATGATGTGATGAAAACTCTGAGCTATACATGATTTGAGAGTTCCCCGCCTTTGTAATCCACCGGCTTTACAGCTAACCCGAAGGTCGTGGCCCGCCATTAGCAAAAGAATTCTTCTCGGTTTTCGATTTTATTTTGAAGAGTACCCCAATCAAATCGATACAACCCCCATATCTGTCTCTTTTTGCTGTGCAAAGGTAAGCGTTTTCAGCGATATTACCAAATAATCGTTGGGCAATTTACTACCTAAAAAATGGCAAAACATACATAGCGTTACCTAGCAAAGAGTTGGTAGGGTGGCTACAAACCCTTTTGTAGTGTCGCTACAACTGGCTTGTAGTGTCAGTACAACTTGCTTGTAGCGTTGGTACAACTTGCTTGTAGCGCGACTACAAGCCCTTTTGTAGCGAAACAACTTGAAGAAATTCGCCCTAACGAAGTATGAAAAATAGAGTTAGAAAATATATGAAACCTGTGTGTTAGAAACCTTAACGATGTAAGCCCACCAGTGCTTCTCACAGGTAATTCACTATTACATCGACCACAGCGCATTGGTATATAGCAAACAAGGAATAACTTTTTAGGCCGTTTTTTGAACTAGCCTTAACATCATTTCTCAATGTGTTTCTTCTTCAAATAGGCGGTCGAACCATTGGCGCAACAATACTTTGTTGGGCAGGATATTCCGTATCTCGTTGAGATATTGCTCGTTTATCGAACCTGGAATCCACAACTTGATATAACCCGAAGTAGAATATTTGTCGTTGAGATGTCGCTCAAAGCGTTCCCATTGTGCCTCCTTGCTCAGCTCTGGATAATTGGTTAACCCATATTGCACCGTACGCCTGAACACCATTTCAGGCTCTAAGTCTCTATCGGCCTCGGCCGTTATCTTGCCATACACACTTCGTGGCGAGCGCGAGCTAGACGCACGATGGTCTTCAACGGCCTCTTTCAGGGTTACGATTTGGTCCTTGCTGAACCACTTTCGCAGGCGTAGGTCGGCCATTAGTATCTTTCCGCTGGTGATATGGTGTATGGCCCGTGGACCTTCAAGCCCTAAGTCGTGATAGGCAGCAGCCACATAAGCCATGTTAACATCGGCCCCAATCTTCTCGGCCAACACCAACGCACGCTTAATTACGCGCATAACATGTGCCATGTTGTGGGCGCGGTCGAACTGATTGTAACGTGGAAGTATGTTTCGTTCTACAAACTCCATCAAGTCTAGTTGTACAGACGATACTGCCATGAGGGTTTCTTGTATTAAATGATAAACGTAAAAAGGAGGAAACGCTTATTTCGGTCCTCCTTTTTACGTAGGCATGTTTCCTAAGCGGGTGTTATGTTGCGCGCCCTGTTTTTGAAATGTTAGCCTCTGTTTATGTTTTCTTCCTGTTGCCAGGCAAGTTTACGGGGTAGCGTTGTTGGCTTTTCAGCCATTTCTTTTTCCGCTCCTCGTACTCTTGGTTCTTGTTCTCAATATAATTATCGGCCATCGCTTAGCAGCTTTGGGTTATTGCACCTTGGTGTAAATCACGCTAAGCCTGATGGGACTACCCTGCACACCTGTACCTTTAAGCAGCTTGGTGCTGGTTAACGACATGTTGTGCACAATCTTCGTGATTACCGTTTCCTTGCCGCCCGATTGGTTTTGACGCGTAACAGTGGTTACTGTTACTGGCACAATCGCCAGTTTATTCCAATTGGGTTTGCTGGGATCGGCCTTCTTCATCACGTTTATTACGTTGGCAATATTGTCGAACGTGTAGGTGTTTGCCACAAGCGAAGCCAAGAACGACGTCTTGTTGTCCATCAATATGTCTTGCTTAAAGAAACTGTCAACACTGTCTACGGGTAACAGTAGCACATTGGTGGCGGCATCAAGTGCGTTCTGGCTCTGTGTGGAGTTATTGGCACGAGGCACCGTTAACTTCACTTGGTTGATGTTCTCGCCGTCGTGCCCTTGCGTCAGCTTGTCTACGGGGATAGTAAGTTGCGTGAAAAAGCCTGCTGGCGTTTTCAGATAAGTGTACTTGCTGTCGCTAAGCAATGCGGCGTTGTCTGCCGTATTGGTTATCTTCGTGTATTGCAAAACCTCTTCTGTCCCTGCAAACGACACCCAAGTGGTAGAATCCTTGCCCTTTATCTTCGAACGGTAGAACACATTGAGCAAACAACCTTCTACATGCGCCATTGCACCTAGCCCACTTTTATACTTGAAGTAGAAACCAGGAAGAACCTTATTGAGGAAGGTGTACGTATTTTTAAAGTATTCGGGATGTTTGTCGTAGGTTTGCAACAAGTACGTGCCGAAGTTCTTATAAGTCGTCCCGTCTTTGGCCTTGTATTCCTCGTTCATGCGGATAAGAATGCCTTTTGTTTTACCAGCAGCCGAAGTAAGTGTGTAGCTCACATCCTTATTGATGGCGTTTGAAGTGCGTAGATAGCCACCAGCTTCAACGTCGAAGTTGGTATAAAAGGCTCTTTTCTCCAACATGGGTTTCTCCATCTCGCGCATGTTGAGTGTAGTCACCACGGTAGAGTCGCCGTACGACTTGTCAAAAGGCAAGAACAATTCGCACGAGTCGGCGTAAATCTCATTGCCTTGCTTGCTAACGATGCTGTCTTTAACTGGCAAACCAAGGTTGGCCAAGCTGTGCAACTGAATCATTGCGTCGCCAGTAATGTACGAACCTGTTTCTGGGTCGCGCACTTTTCCAAGGTAAGCGATGGTGTTTTTAGACAACAACGAGTCTACGGCCACAGTGTTACTGGCCACAGGAAACGAGTCGGTGGCCACTACAAAGCTGCCTTCCTTGATGAGCGAGCCGCCCAACGTGTCGGTGTTATCGTCGCAACCTACAATGGCTAGGGCCATGCAGGCGATGGGGATAATTGCTTTTAAGTTCATGTTCGTTCAGTGTATAGAATGGGATAGGCCTATATTACTTTTCGGGATATACGGTGTCGTAAAACTTTTTATAAGACTCGGTAAAGTCTTGACCTGGATATTTCAACACGGGCACGCCCTTCTTGTCTGCATAATCCAGCAGTTCTTGTTTTATTCCCTCACCGCCTTCAATCACACCGTCGCTAAAAGCAATAGCCAACTTTTCCAGTTCGTTGTAATCGAACTCGGCGTTGAACTCGGAAAGTGTGGCTGCCTTTATCGACTTATACTCCAAAGTCTTCTTGAAGTTGTGGCCAAGCTGTCCTTCCAAGCCGTGGTTAAAGAGCGAGGTTACTACCTTTGTGTTGGCGAAAGTGGGTTCGTCTTTGAAGGCTTTCTTGATAAGCACGGGGATATATGCGGCCATCCAGCCTTGGCAATGAATGATGTCGGGGTTCCAACGCAGTTTCTTAACGGTTTCCAAAACACCTCTTGCGAAGAAGATAGCGCGCTGTCCGTTGTCGGAATAGAGTGCCCCATTTTCGTCGAGAGCCATTTGGCGTTTCATGAAATAGTCGTCGTTGTCAATGAAATACACCTGAATTCTTGTCGAAGGAATAGACGCCACCTTGATGATCAGTGGGTGGTCTGTTTCGTCGATGATGAGATTGACACCCGATAGGCGTATCACCTCGTGCAATTGTCCGCGTCGTTCGTTGATGTTTCCCCACTTAGGCATGAACGTACGTATCTCGTACCCAGCTTCTTGGATGTTAAGCGGCACATTGTAGCCCATTAGAGACATTTCCGTTTCGGGAACATACGGGGTTATCTCTTGATTAATGAATAAGATTTTTTTTGACATACTTGACTTTGTTTTGCTGGGACGACTTGCATCCCACTTCTTAAAACCGACTACAAAGGTACAAAAAAACATTGAGAAACAGGGCGTAACGCTTGCTATTTGAAGTTCGGGGCATTGCTTTTTGGTATATTTTTAATGATATTCTTTCTTATTTAAGAAAAAAGCAGTTATTTTGCATGCGCTTAGAAGATACATAGCAATGAAAGTTTTTACAAAGATTGTAGACCTGCAAGAAGCATTGTCTTGCCATAGGAAACAACATTCCGCCATCGGTTTCGTACCAACGATGGGTGCTTTGCATGCTGGACACGCCTCGTTGGTGGAGCGTTCGGTGAAAGATAACGACGTTACTGTTGTTAGTATATTCCTAAACCCCACGCAGTTTAACGACAAAAGCGACCTCGAACATTATCCACAAACATTGGAGGCCGACTGTAAACTGCTCGAAAAGGTGGGTGCCGACTACGTATTCGCACCTTCGGTGAACGAGATTTACCCTACTCCCGACACGCGGGTGTTTGATTTTCCACCCGTAACAACGGTGATGGAAGGTGCTAAACGCCCTGGACACTTCAATGGCGTGTGCCAAGTGGTGAGCCGTTTGTTCGACATCGTGCAGCCCGACAAGGCTTATTTTGGCGAGAAAGACTGGCAACAGATTGCCGTAGTGAAACGTTTGGTGGAGTTTATGGGCAGCAACGTGGAGATTGTGGAGTGCCCCATCGTAAGAGAAGATAGCGGATTGGCGATGAGTTCGAGGAACGAAAGGCTTACGCCCAATGAGCGAAAGCTGGCCGCCAACATTTACAAGACTTTAAAGGAAAGCCTTGACAGGGCTGAAACACTTACGCTTGAAGAAACACGCAAGTGGGTTATTAATGAGATTAACGCGCACGAGGGGTTGGAAGTTGAATACTTCTCTATCGTTGATGGATTGACATTAGCCGACCTCGACAATTGGAATGCCAGCCCATACGTGGTTGGCTGCATCACCGTTTATTGTGGAGAAACGCCCATTCGCCTTATCGACCACATTAAATATAAAGGATAAAGAATTATGCTTATCGAAGTGTTGAAATCAAAATTGCACTGTGTGACGGTTACCGAGGCCAACATCAACTATATGGGCAGCATCACCATTGACGAGGATTTGCTGGATGCAGCCAATATGATTGCTGGCGAAAAGGTGCAGATTGTAGACAATAATAATGGTGAGAGGTTTGAAACCTACATCATTAAGGGCCAACGCGGCAGTGGCGAGATATGCCTTAACGGCGCAGCGGCTCGCAAAGTGCTGGTGGGCGACACGGTTATCATCATGTCTTATGCCCTGATGGACTTTGAAGAGGCCAAGCAATTTAAGCCCACCGTGGTGTTTCCCGAAAACAATAAGATACCCAAATAGAAGAATAATGGCGATGTAAACCAACGCCCATTACTGGGGAAGTGTCCGCCTTTTCTGACTACATAAAAAAGATGAGCTTGCAAATAAGGTTAAATTTAAACCTTTTGCAAGCTCATTTTTATGTTCTACCTTCTGCGTTTAACAACGCGAGAATAAGGGTTAGCCGTTTATTCCACCACTACAAGTGGAGTATCTTCAAGCACGCTTTCGCCTTGCTTAACGCAAACAGCCGTAACTTTACCAGCCTTTTCGGCCTCGATGTTGTTGGCCATCTTCATGGCTTCGAGCACAACGAGCGTGTCGCCAGCAGCAACGGTATCGCCAACGGCCACCTTAATCTCGGTGATTACGCCAGGCAGAGGGGCCTTAATGGCATTGGCCGTGTTAACATTAGCGGCAGGAGCAGCACTTTCTTCAGCGGCAGCCGATGCTGCAGGCGCGCCCAACACCACCTTTTTCTTCTCGGGTTCGGCCTCAGGCTCCATCTCAACCTTGAAACTTTCGCCGTTAACCGTTACCTCTGCAACGTTCTCTTCGATGTCACCGATGGCCACTTTATACTCTTTTCCATCGATGGTATATTTGTATTCTTTCATACTTTCTTTATGGTTTTTGTGTCATTGAAAGGAATTTGGCATTCCAAAGGGTCTCTCGTTTCTTGATAGTAATGAAACCAGGCTCTTTGTCGTGCACGTTATTGCCCTTGAACTCGTGAAGTGCCAATGCGATGGCAGCATAGATGTTCTTGTCTTTCGTAGCCATAACTTGATAATGATAAATAATTATTGCAACTTACCTAGTTTATTACATGGGCATGCAGCCATGTTTCTTGGCTGGCAAGCTCTGACGCTTGGTTGCGAGTTGGGCTAAGCCGCGGCAAATGCGGAAACGCGTGTTGCGCGGTTCGATAACATCGTCGATATAGCCATACTGTGCAGCTTGATAAGGATTAGCAAACATCTCGGTGTACTCTTCTTCCTTTTCTGCTAAGAATGCCTTAACGTCTTCGCCTGCGTCTTTCTTCTCCTTAGCCTCTTTAGCACAAAGAACAGCCACGGCACCAGATGCACCCATAACGGCGATTTCGGCCGTTGGCCATGCAAAGTTAAGGTCGGCGCGAAGTTGCTTGCAGCCCATAACGATGTGGCTACCACCATAGCTCTTACGCAAGTTGATGGTAATCTTGGGCACAGTGGCCTCTCCGTAGGCGTAAAGCAGCTGTGCTCCGTGCAAGATAACAGCGTTGTACTCCTGTCCGGTACCGGGAAGGAAACCAGGAACGTCTACCAAACTAACGATAGGAATGTTGAAAGCGTCGCAATATCTCACGAAACGTGCACCCTTTCTAGATGCGTTTACGTCTAGCACACCTGCGTAAGCTGAAGGCTGGTTGGCCACAATACCCACGCTTTGGCCATTGAAACGAGCGAAACCGGTTATGATATTCTTGGCAAACTTAGGCTGAACCTCGAAGAATTCGCCGTTGTCGGTGATGGCCGTAATCACCTTATACATATCGTAAGCCTTGTTGGGGTCGTCGGGAAGGATGTCGTTCAGACTGTCATCCATGCGGTTGATGGGGTCGTCGCAAGCCACACGTGGAGCCTCTTCGGTGTTGTTCGAGGGGATATAGCTCAGCAACTTCTTTATCATGTCCATAGCCTCTTCTTCGGTTTTGGCCGTGAAGTGGGTTACACCACTCTTCGTTGCGTGTACCGATGCACCGCCAAGATTCTCCGAATCCACGTCTTCGCCCGTTACCGACTTAACAACTTTGGGGCCAGTAAGGAACATATACGACGTGTTTTCCATCATCAGCGTGAAGTCGGTAAGTGCTGGCGAGTAAACTGCACCGCCTGCACACGGACCAAAGATGCCAGATATTTGGGGTATTACACCACTTGCAAGGATGTTACGTTCGAATATTTCGCCATAGCCAGCAAGTGCGTTGATACCTTCTTGTATACGTGCGCCTCCCGAGTCGTTCATGCAAATAACGGGTGCGCCCATCGTCATGGCCATATCCATTATCTTACATATCTTCTGCGACATTGTTTCCGACAGCGAACCACCGTTCACCGTGAAGTCTTGTGCATACACATACACGAGCCTTCCATCAACAGTTGCCGAGCCAGCAACCACGCCGTCGCCAAGGTATTGTTTCTTTTCCATACCGAAGTTGTGGCAGCGGTGCAACTTAAACATGTCGTATTCTTCAAAGCTACCTTCGTCTACAAGCATGTCTATACGCTCGCGAGCGGTGTATTTGCCACGTGCGTGTTGTTTTTCGATAGCTTTCTCGCCACCACCAAGACGGGCTTGTTCGCGCTTAGCGATAAGCTCCTTGATTTTTTCTATTTGTTTGCTCATAAGTTATTTAATTGTTTCCTTATTCTCAAAAATATCTGCAAAGTTAGACAAAAGGAACGTAATAATCTAATTTTATGCCCCTTTTGTTGTCCTTTACATGTTTTGCCGAGTATATTTTTCTGCTTGTCGGACAAGCATTCGTAGTTTTCTGATGCCGCATTAGAACTCGAAAAGCGCACGCACATTTATCAACCTACCAGTAAGATAATTAGGTACGGCATACTGTTGGTTGGTTACATCGGTAATCCAGAAGTAGCTGTTTACGTTGTTTATGCCAAAGAGGTTTAGGCAATCCACCCCCAACCAAATGTTCTTAAAGGGCGACTTCTTTTCTCTTCGCTCGTTGTTCAGCAGGCGATAACTCATACCGATGTCGGCTCGCTTATAGGCTGGTGCCCTAAACGAGTGGCTTTCCAATTGCCTATGAGGTGCAGAAAACGGCAGACCATCGGCAAAAGCCAACTTCAAGGACATCTTCCAACGGTCGGTTCCAGGAAAATAGTCGGTGAAAAACATATTTACCGAGTAGCGTTGGTCGGTTGGAAGTGGCAACGATTTTCCGTTGAGTGTCATGCGCGTATTCATCAACGAGAGACTAATCCACGAGTCGGTGCCTGGTACAAACTCGCCATAGAGTTTTAAATCGATACCTGCCGCATGTCCGTTGCTCAGGTTATCGCCATAATAAACCACCTTCACATTGTTCACGCTGTAAGGAACAAGGTTGCCCAATGCCTTATAATACAATTCGCCCGTAAGCTTAAAAGGACGTCCAGAGACGTTAAACCGATAGTCCACACCTGCAATGAGATGCAGCGAACGCTGGCTTTTTATCTTTTTATTGAGGGTTACGCGTGTCTCGTTGTTCACGGTCGAGGTGTCGCGCAGTTCCTTAAAGAATGGGGCTTGATAATAGAGACCTGCCGCAAAACGCAATGTGAGATTGGTGTTAAAGGCAGGAACGATGCCCAAAGACACGCGCGGACTGACGATTGTTTCCTTATTAAAACCCCAATGGCTCATCCTGATGCCATAGTTAAGGGTATAACGTGTGTTCTCGTTTTTGCCTCCAAAGCGATAAGTGTCTTGTGCGTAGGCCTCTACTCTGCTTGCATCGAGCTGATTTCTTGCCCTAAGCGAATAAATAAGGTGTAAGTCGGTGCCCGTGTGTGGTATGCTATATCCGCTAGAATCGCGCATTTCGTACTCATGACTGCGTTCCTCGATGTGTTCGCGCTTTAATGTCACGCCGCTTTCCACCTCATGCTGTTTCGACTTGTGGGCAAACACCAACTTTAAGCTTGTTACTCGAGCCTGCAAAAAGTTGCGTGCATGCTGAAAATACGTTCCCACGCCAAGGTTTTCGCTCGTTTCGGTCTGCGTTAACCAATATTGTCCTTGTATGTCGTAGGTTTCTTTCTCTTTGGTTTGGAAGGCCGAGGCAACCAAAGCGAGCGATGTGGCATCGCCAAAGTTGCGTTTGATACTTAACGAACCGAAGTAAGTGCGAAACAAGTCTTTCTCTTGCCCATCAAAATAAACCTTGAACGAGCGCACGTTTTGCATCGTGCCGAACTTGGTTTCGCGGTCGGCTGGCGTAAAGTTAAATTGGTTGTTGGATATGTTGCCTATGAAATCTATCTGCCATCGCTTATTGGGAATATAGCTCAAATAGGTTTGATAGTCTAAGAAATTGGGACTATACTCGCCCTTTGTTTCAAGCGAACCAAGCAGATATTTGGTTGTTTTGTATCTCACGGCATTACTCCACGAAAACGTTTTACTGCCTAATGCCACGTAAGCCGACCCTCCTAGCAGGCTCAACGACAAGGAACCTTCAAACCGTGTGGGGCGTTTGTAGGTAATATCCAATGCCGACGACATTTTGTCGCCGTACTTAGCAGCGTAGCCTCCCGTTGAAAATCCAATCTTTTCCACCAAGTCGGGGTTGATAACCGATAGGCCTTCTTGTTGTCCGCTGCGCACCAAGAACGGGCGATAAACCTCTACATTATTAATATATACGCTGTTTTCGTCGAACGCTCCTCCACGAACATTATATTGTGAAGAAAGCTCGTTATGCGTTGATACGCCTGCTTGTGCTTGTATCAACTCTTCCACGGCATTGCCGCTAGCAGTTGGGGCAAGCTTGTTTGCATCCTTTTTCAGCTCTTGTGTTTGTCCTGTCTGTCGGCGCATCTCGGTAATGCTCACCTCGCCCAACGTGTTGTCGCCTTCGTGTAGCACCACTTGTAGCGTCTGTTTGCCGCGTGGGTTTCTCAAAACGCGTGTTTTGGTTTTATAGCCAATCATGGAGAACTTCACCACCACCGAGTCGGCCGAGTGCAAAGTAAGGCTAAACTCGCCTTTCAAGGAGGTAAGAGTCACTTTGCCCTGGCTCAACACCGAGACAGTGGCTAGCTCAATGGGCGACATTTTCTCGTCGGTGACACGCCCTTGCAAAGTAAACGTTTGGGCGTTCAGGCTCGTAGACAACAGCGACATGAAAGTCGCACAAATCAATATAACGTAACGGTTCATCGCAAGTATAACGCAATGTGGCCAGAAAAATTGCATATTTGAGGGAGAAGTCGTCTTGACTTTTACTATTTCTCAAAATTGAGAGGAGTGCAGAATAAGGCAACTCACAGGATTGAAATCACACGAAATACCAACTACTCGCGAAGACATAAACTCACGAACTAACCAACTAACCAACTCATCAAATCATCAACCAGAAACCTTAAAATATTACTTATTATTTTACAACAACATTCAAACTCTCGTTCAGTTCTAGCGAAAATATTAGTTAAAAAGCAGGTAAAAACCTACTATTTCTACCCAATCATGCCTTGTGGTCTGTCTATTTTTAAGCCTAAAACCTGCATTTTGCACCATTTTGCCTTTCTAGTTTGGTTTCCAACCCATGATTTTTGAACTGCAATTATCCACTTTTTGCGCCTAAAACCCCACTTTTTAACGGCTATTTTGCCCTTTTCAACCATGTGTTTCATGGTTCTTAAAGGTTTTGTTTATACAATTCCTGTGGATATTTATGCTTTCTGCCTCGCTTTTAGCAGCACTTTGCCTTGCGTTTAGCACCAAAATGCACTGCATTTAGCACCAAAACACCTTGCATTTAGCACCAAAACACCTTGCATTTAGCACCAAAACGCACGCTATTTAGCACCAAAATGCAACCCATTTAGCACCAAAACGCACTCCATTTTGCACCAAACAGCACTAAAAGAGGTGCAAATGGCGGCCTTTTCAAATAAATATTCATTTTGCCAACATTCACTTGCTACCCCTTTTTGCATCTAAACAAACCTTCGCGAGAATCGATTTTTTGCAGCAAGGTGAGCGATTGGTGCGCAGAAAGGGCTCTTTTAATGTTAAATTTATTTCTAGAAATAGACAAAAAGAATAATTGTTCCGCATAAACACGCATGGTAACGACACGCAAAAAAATGCGGGTTGCAACGGCCAGTGCGAGCAATTGCAGTGCATGCTGTTCACAGCCAACGGCAACAGCATCGCAGAAAGGCGGAAGTAAGCCGCCATAGAGAAAGATAAAAAAAGGGTGTGCCTAATATGACACACCCTCATTGACATGCGATTTTCAGATTGTGGAGACTGCATTGAACAACTTCCACCTGATTATATATTGAGTCATAGCCACGTTTTACCACAGACAAATGAGAATAATTTCATGTTTCATCGTATCTTCATCTGGCACTTCGTACATGAGCATGATGTTTATCCGCTTTTTACAACACAAAGATAATGAACCTCTCTCAATTTATTCCAAATCGGTCGTTAGAGTCTGTGCAGATTTTGTGTATTGTTGAGCATATCGTCTACCTTGTTCTCTTGACGTAGCTCGCTACGTCAAGAGAATAAGACAGGCAAGATGCCGACAAGCAAACGAAAGATGAACAGGAAGCGATGGAAACAACCTAACATAGTAGGTAAGCGGTCTAACGATCGATTGGGGTTTATATAAACGTCAAAAGTCAAGACGATTTCACTGCTTGTATGCGCTAACCGCAACGTAATATCTGACACAAAAGGTGTTTATTTACTTCTTGGCTTAGTTCAAAACGGCAGTTTCCTGGACAAAATCACTCATTTGTATAACCTTAAAACGCATGAACTCGTGAACTTACACCTTTAATCTATAAGTCAAAAATAAAAGCTTTCAGAGCGACTTTGAGTGGAGTTGCGGATATAAGGCTCTTCATGTTTATCCGTTCAAAGATTTATGTATAGCCCCACAACCTTGCGCCGACACCAGCTAAACGGCGTTATGCCATATCACAACCTGCAAAATTACATATAAGTGAAAAGTTCGTGGGGAAGAGATTTACAATAGGTAGTAATGTCTGAGATGAGGAAAATAAGATAACAACACAAAAAAAGGCGCACCAGATGGTGCGCCCGTTCTCTCATTTCACTTTACGTAGAAATTACATGTGTGCAGTTGAGTCTTGAGCAGCGGTGCTGTCTTGAGCGGCAGTGCTGTCTTGAGCAGCGGTGCTGTCTTGAAGAGTGCTGTCTGCGTTAGCAGCAGGAGCGTTCTTCTTATCGTTGCAAGATGCGAAAGATACAGCTGCGATAGCTACGAAAGCCAAAACTAATTTTTTCATTTTCTTTGCTTTTTAAATCTGTAAAACAATCATTTGTTTATTAAAACATTGCAAAGGTAAGCATTTTTCCAATACGACGTATCATTTTTTAGCATTATTTTTCAACTAAATTTGTAACTTTTCTTTATATCATTGTATATCAATAACTTACAGAATAGTTAAAAAAGAGCTCAATACGCCTTATTTAAGCAATTTTACCCATCTACTAGACATTTTACCGTCTTCTAATGAACGTCTAGTCGTGCATGTGTGCGTCCACAAACGAAAGCGGGAGCAAGTCTTTGATTGAAGAAAGCTCAAAAATGCGGCTTTCGCCATAGAGAAGAATACGGACAGGTTGCTTATATCGGTCTTCCATTTCTAACACCACTTGCCTACACGCACCGCAAGGCGTTATTGGCTGTGAGAGGAACCCCTTTTCGTTGCGTGCTGCCACAGCCATAGCAACGATGGCTTGCTCTGGACGTTGCGATTGGGCTGCAAAGATGGCCGAACGTTCGGCGCATAATCCCGACGGAAAGGCCGCATTCTCTTGGTTGGCGCCTATTACCACGCTGCCATCGGCTAACAAAAGGGCCGCACCCACATAAAACTTTGAATAATTGGCGTAGGCATTGTTGGTTGCCAGCTTGGCTTGTTCCAGCAAATGGCGATCTGCCTCGTTCATCTCCTCGAATGCAAATTCGCGAACGCGAATGTTAAGGCCTATTGTTCTCATAATATATATATTGTCTTCTAATGCTTATTCCTTATATTCGTACGCTCCTAAGTCGGGCTTGGCATCGCGCGCCACCCCCTTTCTGTCGGTAGGCAATGCCCACAATGGGTTAGCCGCGCCTATCGCGCCACTACCCTTCTTCAATCTGAAATCGTAATAAAGGTTCTTCTCGTCGAACACCGCAAACGTGTTACGGGGCGATTGGGTTGTATCGGTAGCGTTCTCGTAAGTTACGTTCTCAAACTTCGCATTCGTGTAGGGCACTTCCAATTTGGGCATCCTGATACGATTGTCTCTAAACGTCATCAGCAGTCCTTTGTCTTTTTCTTCCTTTCCCAACATCAATATATCGTTGGCATAACCCGTTAAAAGGCTGTTCTGTACCACCAAGCTTGTCAGCGGATACTTGTTGAACGTTACCCACAAAGCTGCGCCCCGGTTGGCTCCAAAAGGGTAAAACTGGGCCAAAGTGCAATGCGTTAGCGATACTTTTCCGCCGTTAATGCGCACACAATCGTTCTGCGTGTTGGATATTTGGCAGTTTTGCATCTCTATCTGGCTATTGTCTGCCAGCACGCCAAAGCCTTGACAGTTGTGTATTGTCACGGCTTTCATAGTTAATTTCGTTTTAGAAACATCCGACGAGTCTACTCGCAAACCATCGAAAGAGCTATGAAGGTCCATGTTTTCAAACTCGTTGCCATACGAATGTTCGTAGACATGCACGCCTGCCCACTGCCCACTCACGCGGTCGTAAGGCAAATAGCTGAACATCTTGTCCAATCTGTCGCCGCGCAACACCACGTTAGCCTCTGCCGTTCCCTTAACCAGCAGCCGTCCATACACGTCAATTCCCGCCTTATCGTGAAAAAACAGCATCGTTCCTGGGGCTAAGGTTAGTGTTGCAGCACTGTCAACTTGTATCTTTCCATAAACAATGATGGGTGTTTCGCCTGTTAATGTAGTGTCGCGCCGTATGCGAAGGTTCTTCACCGAACGCGCTTTCCAGCTACGCGCACGAAGTAGTACGCGTTGTTCCATGCCGCCAAGCTGACTAAAAACCAATTTGTCTTCTATCAGTTCCAATCCTTCCGACGTTGCCTTTGGAGATGTCAACTCAACAAAAACTCGGATACTATCGTTCTTGCGTACCTCTAAATTATTCGTTTGAAATCCCGATTCAGCACTTAGGTATGTACCATCCACATTCACCCGATAGCCTTGCTGATTGCCGCCAGCCAAGCGTACGCTAGACAGTCGCACGTTGGCACCAGAACGATTGTACACCCAAAAAGTACGTGTAGACGTGGGCACATTGGCAAACACGGTGTCCATGTCAACCGTATCTGTTGAGAAATGGAGGGGCGAAACCGAAGAAGATGTGGTGAAATCGTCGTCGGAACACGAGAATAACAAGCAGAATATCGAGATTATAAAACAGGCGTACTTTACTTTCATACTGATAATAACGTGTTTCAAACAAATATATTGCCGACGAAACGGGAAAAAGAGTGCGTTACCAGCCGATGAATAAGCACGCAAACAGAGCTGTTACCTGTTCTTCTTCCTAATATACCACTGGTGCGTAAAGGCCACATACAAGCCGAAAGCCAAGATAAGGCAGGCTAACGAGGCCGTGAGCGCAAGGCGAACGTCTTCGGCAAAGAAGAAGTAGCCAACGAAAAGACCTGCCGCCAGGCCGCTCTCCCAACCTAGCATATAAGTGCTTACGGCCGTTCCACGTTGACAATGCTTACTCAACTTGATGAAGAAGAGCAAGAAACGCGAACCAATAAGTCCAATGCCAAGCCCAACGAACACGGGCGAGATGTAGTTTACAACCATTTGCTTACGCGTTAATATCATCATCAAGGCCGCAGCAATGAGTATCGAACCCGCTACTACCTGACTTTTTAGGTCGGCATCTACAAAGGCAAAACGTTCGGCTAGCAAGGCTATCGCAAAGCCTACCATCACCATAGCGTAGAACATGGCGGTGAATTGCGTGGACATAAGTATGCCAACCGACAAACAAATGAGGAAGAGATTGAGGAAAAGCCACTTTGCCACGGGTAAGAAAAAACGGTCGCCACTAATCTTTTTAACACCGTCGTCGGGCGTGCGAAAGGGAAATTTCACCGTGGCAAGCAGTATATAAGCAGCCAAAGCCAAAGCAGCACTAGCCAAAATAGGACTGAAAGTGGTGCGGGCAAAGACAATACCAAGCATCGGACCTAACGACAAGGCAAAGCGTCCGAACCATGCAGAGGCGTGGTTGGCCTCGGTACGCTGAAAGGATTCGCTCTTATCTATAATCAACGTGCTGGACAATATCATCTGTACTAAACCGAAACCGGCACCTAGTACAAGGCGAAGGAACAACAACACGCGGTATTGCAACCACGACTGATGCAGTTCGCGCTCAACAAGCCAACAGCCTAGCAAGGCCAAAAACACCAAGGCAATGGCCCAAAGACAAACCCTGTTGCGGCGATAACGCTGAACAAGCCAGTTGCAAAAGCCGCCCAAAAGAAACAATCCGATGCCGTAAACGCCCATTACAATTCCAACGGCTTGTTGGGAAAGACCAGCCGACCCCAACATCCAAACAGGCAAAATGGGTATGAGCATATAAACCGACATGGTTATAAGCAAGTTGGTAATGGCCAAAATCCAAAAGTCGGCGTGCCAAAGACTGATGTGTACTGGGGTGTTTTGGGTGTCCATTGCTTCGTTGTTAATTGATAATCATGAAGTGGAGGTGAAGAACACGAACGTTAATAGTTGGCGTATTGAATGCCCTTTACGTACAATAAGGTCAATACGACTCGTCAACAGAGGGGAACGTCGCTGCCTTAACGTCGGTGATGTAGGCCTGCACAGCATCGTTCATCTGCTGTGCAAGATGGGCGTACTGCCTTAAAAACTTAGGTTTGAAACCCTGCGTAAGGCCAAGCATGTCGGCATATACAAGAATTTGGCCATCGGTTGCATGGCCTGCACCAATCCCAATCGTGGCGCACGATACGCGTTTGGTTACCTCAGCGGCTAAATCGGCAGGCACTTTCTCCAAGGTTATGGCAAAACAGCCGGCCTTGTCCAGCGCAACGGCGTCTGTAATTAGCTTTTCGGCCTCGGCCGTTTCTTTTGCCCTAACGCCATATCCGCCAAACTTATGCACGCTTTGTGGCGTCAGTCCGAGGTGCCCAATAACGGGTATGCCGATGTCTACCAAATGTTTAATCGTGTCGGCAATTTCCTTTCCGCCTTCCAGTTTCAAGGCATCCACACCCGTTTCTTTCATCATCCGCACGGCATTGGCCACGGCCAAGTCTTTTGAAACTTGATAAGTACCAAATGGCATGTCGCATACAACGAGGGCGCGATGCACGGCACGGGCAACACTTCGGGCGTGATAAATCATTTCATCGAGCGTAATGGGCAAGGTG
Organism: uncultured Prevotella sp.; assembly: GCA_938028745.1. GTDB lineage: Bacteria > Bacteroidota > Bacteroidia > Bacteroidales > Bacteroidaceae > Prevotella. Next base: position 13,919 of record CALIZL010000017.1, on the reverse strand, counting down.
TCGGCGTTTCCTGCCATCACGTTAGAAGCCGAGTCGCCCACTAAGATGCCGTCTATTCCAGCCCCGTCAATAATCGTTGCCGTGGTGAAATCGTATGCAGTGAGCATAGAAATCTTCTCACCTTGGCGTTTCATTGCCGCAAACTGGTTTGCAGTTACCTTCTTTGTGTCAGTGTTTAAATAGCCTGCCATGACGTTCTTTCATTTTCAATTAATGGAGTTAGAGCCTCGCCCCAACTCCATTTTGCCATACTTTGTTATAATTTTAGGGCAAAGTTAAGCATTATTATCCATATCTGCAAATTGTGTTTGTTAAAGACACGGCACACGAAGTACTTGTGGAAAGCATTTGATGCAGGCCTTCATCTGTTGTCAAAGCCTGATGTCAGACACTGTCGTGATAACCATCTCCACCTCTTCGTCTGTCATCGCTGGGTTTAACGGCAAGCTTAACTCTTCGCTATGTATGCGTTCGGTGATTGGTAGAGAAAGGTCCTTCCACTCGGAATAGCACTGTTGCTTGTGGGGCGGAATGGGATAATGAATGATGGTCTCGATGCCGCGTTTGTGTAATTCGTGCTGCAACAAATCGCGCTTGACGCATAGCACAGGGAAAATGTGGAACACGTTGTTAGCCAAATAGTCCTTGGTGGGCAAGGTTATGTTTGCGTTTCGGATGCCGTCAACATACTTTTCAGCGATGGCCACGCGCCGTTTGTTGTCTTGGTCCAGCCATTTTAGTTTCTCGCAAAGCACTGCGGCCTGCACTTCGTCCATCCTACTGTTCTGTCCAACGTAGTCGAACACATATTTCTTGCTCGACCCATAGTTGCCCAATGCTCGCACAATGTTCGCCAACTCTTCATCATTAGTGGTTACACAGCCGGCATCTCCCAACGCACCGAGGTTCTTACCCGGGTAAAAACTGTGGGCAGCCGCATGGCCTACACTGCCTGTTCGCCGTCCTTTCCATAGGCATCCATGAGCTTGTGCGTTGTCTTCTATCATCAAAAGTTGATGTTCTGCGCAAATGGAAAGCAACTCTTCGGTAAAGGCACACTTGCCATATAGATGCACAACAAGCAGTGCTTTGGTTCGCTTGTTGATGTGTTTTGCCATTTGTTGCGCATCTATCTGGAACGTATCTGCATGTGGTTCGACCAAAACTGGCAGCAAACCGTTAGACGTTATTGAGATGATTGAGGCGATATACGTGTTGGCTGGCACTAGTATCTCATCGCCATGATGCAACAAACCTTTTTCAATATAAGCCTTGAAGATCAGCGAAAGAGCATCTAATCCGTTTCCACAGGCCACACAATGCGACGTACCGATGTATTGGGCATAGGCCTTTTCGAAAGCCTTTACCTCGTTACCCAACAGATACCAACCACTATCCACCACGCGGCGAACCACTTCTTGCAGTTGCTCGCGGTGCTGGGCGGTGTATCGTTGAAGGTCGAAATACTTTAACATGACATGAAAGGACACTTATACATTAATTACATATAACATCGAACAAAGGTGTGCAGACTCTTGAAAGCGCCGTTAATGCGAAACCTATGGCACCCATTCGTAGGTGTCGTAACACACGCCACGCCCCCCAAAGCCTTCCTTTTGGAAGATAAGCGGTTCGTTTAACCGTCGTCCGCGGTCTTCGGTAGACTTACCAAAGTCAAAATAAGGCTTGTCAACAAACACTTCGTCGATGAGATAACGAAACAAAAGATCGAGCGCGCCTACGGCCTTTCCCTTGGCCGATGCAGAGATATATTGCACATGCACTACGCGTGGCATAATGTAAACCACGGTTCCAGCCACCATTTCGTTGTCTAAATAGGCTGCATAAAGGCGGATGTGGCGAGAGAAAAGGTTTGCCAACATCGTTATTTCGGTAAGCGAATGCACAGGATTAACGGCGTATCGCTGTTGCAAGTTGGCAGATAGTATATCCCAAAAAGCGGCAAAATCGTTGCAGGGCATAACTTCTACACCTGCTCTTTTAGCCTTTCGCAGACAATCTTTTCGCGACTGACTGAAAGCCAACTTATTCTCTTGCGAGATAGTAGAGGATATTTCGCGAGCCGTTAGGCGGGCATTGCAAACGTTGAAAAGCGCATAAAGGTCTTCTTCGGCAGGCAATTCATGGTATATCCACGGCACGGGGCGATACACAACGCGTGTTATTCCCGCATTGCGTAACCACGTATTAAGGCATTCGAACACCTGCATCACCTTAACCGCCCTACCCTTCTTGTCGGTTATCAGTCCGCCGTAGGTCAACCCACTATGCGAAGTCACGCTCCCATCCCTTTCTTTATTGAGCGGCAAAAGAGCCACCAAAGATTGCTTATGGAATATAAGAAGTGAGAAATCGGTGAACCTTTGGCGATGGTAGTCCATATAATCGCGCAAGAAAAGGAAGGTTCCGTTTCGGCTTTTGCGAACGAAACTGTCCCATTGGGCTTTCAGTTCAGGCGTATATCTAACTATTTCGTACATTCAAAAATTGCAGGATGGGTATTAAAGCCAATATAAAACACGATGCAATGCACCGCTATTTTTTATCTGCGAGATACCGAAGAAAGTCGTCGTACTCGCGAATGTAGTCGTCTTCATCGAACGGTTCGGATGCTAAAACCAAACAAACAGCTCCTGAAGAGAAGTCGTCGAGCGTTCGCCACACGTCTGTATCAATAAGCAAACCTTGATAAGGATGGTTAAGCAACACTGTTTTTTGCTCTTCGCCGTTGTCTACCGTTACATGGAAACTACCACTAAGGGCGATGAGAACCTCCTTACACAACTTGTGCGCATGACCTCCGCGGCATTCACCGCCAGGCACATCATAAACCCAATAAGCACGTTGTATGGCGAATGGAACATCGGTAAACGACTGCGCTACCGTGAGATTACCACGTGGGTCGGTTATCTTCGGGAAGTCGATAAGGGTTGTGTTCAAGTGTTTCATTTGTTGTTTATCAAACCTTTAAGCATCTGCCATTCGGGTGTAACTGCCAACCTACGCAAGTCGGTGGCGATGTTTTCGGCCGTTTGCGCATCTGTTTCGTTCTTTGCCTGTGCCAATTGGCGTAATGTAAGCCTTGTTTTACCGAACAAACCATAGAAAGATATGAGCCGTTGTTCGTTCAAAGTGGGCAGCAGGTGGAGCAAATGTTCAACATAATGCCCCACCTGATGACTCACCAACTTGGGGTTCTGGCCAAAGCTGATGAGAAAGCTATGCAACTCTGTACTAATGTTATCCATTAACGGTTGCCGTACATCTCTTCGTAATACTTTTGATAATCGCCACTGGTTACTTCGGCAATCCACTCCTGATTGGCCAAGTTCCACTCGATAGTCTTAACGATGCCATCGGCAAACTTTGTTTCGGGATACCAGCCCAGTTCGTTTTTAATCTTCGTTGGGTCGATACCATAACGTTGGTCATGTCCCAATCGGTCGGCAACATACGTAATCAGATCTTCGTTTATCCAGTCGGTGCGTATCTCTCCATTAGCATCCAATTCTTGTTTTTTAAGCACGTGGCGAAGGTCTTTGTTGCTATCCAGCAGTTGGCGAATGGTCTTAATAATCAGTTTCACAATGTCGATATTCTTCATTTCGTTGTGTCCGCCAACGTTATACACCTCGCCAACGCGCCCTTCGCGCACAACAAGGTCGATGGCTTTGCAATGGTCTTCAACGTAAAGCCAATCTCTAACGTTCTCGCCTTTGCCGTAAACAGGGAGTTTCTTTCCCTCTAAAATGTTGTTGATAATTAGCGGAATAAGTTTCTCTGGGAAATGATAAGGACCGTAATTGTTAGAGCAACGTGTGATGCTTACGGGCATGTGATAGGTGTCGTGGTAAGCCATTACAAACATGTCGGCACTAGCTTTCGATGCACTATATGGGCTATGAGGGCACAAAGGTGTTGTTTCCATGAAGTAACCGGTATCTCCTAGCGAGCCGTAAACCTCGTCGGTTGATACTTGATGGTAACGTTTGCCGGCCTTCCATGTGGGATAACCTGTTTCGTCTTTACCCGTAACCCAAGCCTTACGCGCTGCATCCAGCAGGTTTTGGGTACCAAGAATGTTCACCGAAAGAAACAGCTGTGGGTCTTCGATGCTGCGGTCTACATGACTTTCTGCGGCAAAGTTAACCACATAATCGATGTCGTTGTCGGCAAAAAGGCCGTTAACTAGGTCGCGATCGCGAATGTCGCCACGAACAAACACGCAACGTTTGTCGTCGATGTCGTTTTTTATCGTACCCAAATTGCCAGCATAAGTAAGCAGGTCCAGTACAATAACTTTGATGTCTTCGTTCTGGTACTTCTTTTCCAAGAGGTACTTAATGTAGTTGGCACCGATAAAACCAGCTGCCCCTGTTACGAGATAGGTTTTCATACCCTAATGTATTTATAGTATTTTATTATTGTCTGCTAATGTAATAACCTCACAATCGGTGAATTTTTCACCCTCAATGGTGAGCCTAACAAGTGTTCGTTCCTTGTGAAAGCCCGATATGCCTGCCGCTCCGGGGTTGATGTGGAGCATGTTCAGCGTCTTATCGTATTGTATTTTCAAGATGTGTGAGTGCCCCGCGACGAAGAGTTTGGGCGGACTGGCATAGAGTGCGCCCTGTATGCGCGGGTCGTAATGTCCGGGATAACCGCCGATATGGGTCATCAAAACGTCCACATCCTCTACCTTAAAGCGCAATCGCTCTGGGTAAAGGCGACGTAGATCGCCACCATCGATGTTGCCATGCACAGCCCTTAGCGGCTTAAAGGCAGCCAAACGCATAGAAACTTCCAACGAACCGATGTCACCTGCATGCCAAATCTCGTCGCATTCGGCAAAATAGGTCTCATACCTATCGTCCCAATAGCCGTGGGTGTCGCTCAATATGCCTATTCGCCGCATGGCCTAGAAAACTTGGTTTCAACAAATTGGCCAAGGAAATCGGCCGTACCTTTTATGCCCAAGACGGAAGAATTGACACAAAGGTCGTATGAGAACCCATGCCCCCAAGTCTTACCCGTATAGAAATCGTAATAGGCTGCTCGGTGTTCGTCGCCTTCGCGAACGATGGCAGCAGCCTTTTTTTCATCGCATTGCTGGCGTTGCATCACGCGTTGGATGCGTTCTTCGAGGTTTGCCGTTACGAAAAAACTAAGAAGACGTGGAGCATCGCGCAGAATATAGTCGGCGCATCTGCCCACGAACACGCAATTATCGGCCTCGGCAGCCTTAATGATGGCCTCGCTTTGAAACTTAAACAACGTGTCTTGCGAGAGTTCGTTGTGGAACATGCCGTGTTCTCCGCCGATAAGCGGCAGATTATAACGAAAGAAACTTTTGCTAAACGCTTTCTGTTCGTCGTTGCGTTCGAAGAGCCGCTCACAAAGTCCACTTTCTTTTGCGGCTAGGTTCAACAACTCGCTATCATACATTTTATAGCCCAAGCGTTGCGCCAACAATGAGGCAATTTCCTTGCCGCCACTGCCAAGCTGTCTGCCCACAGTTATGATAATGTTCGAAGTTTCCATCGCTATAATGTCTTTTGTTTGTTGATTTTACGCATAAACAAGGCCATGATAACGGCCGTTACCAATGCCGATATGGTATCGGCTACGGGCATAGACCACCATACGCCGTCTGCGCCATAGAGTGTAGGCAACACCAAGAGCAGCGGAATTAAGAATACCAACTGCCTTGAAAGCGAGAGGAAGACGCTTATCTTAGCCTTGCCGATGCTTTGGAAGAAGTTGGCGATAACCATTTGGTAGCCAATGATGGGGAAAGACACCATCGTTATGCGCATGGCGTGTACCGATAGGTCGATAAGCGTTTGGTCGGATGTGAAGAGTCTAACACACTGTTCGGGGAAAAACTCGCCTACCACAAAGCCCGTTGTGGTTACGCATGTGCCGCAAATTACGGCATATTTCAACACACGCATCATGCGGTCGAACTTCATTGCGCCATAATTGTAGCCTGCAATGGGTTGCATTCCTTGGTTAACACCAATAGTTACCATCACGAATATAAAGGCTATGCGGTTGATGATGCCGTAAGCACCAACGGCCATGTCACCTCCATGCGACACCAAACTGTTGTTAATGATGATGACCACAAAGCATGCACACACGTTCATGGAAAAGGGAGACATGCCAATGGCAAGGATATTCTTCACCAAACGACTGCGCAAGCGATATATTCCGCGCTTGAAGTGTATAAATTCAGACTTTTTGCTGAACATCAACAACTGCCATATCAGGGCAAGTAGCTGGGAAAGCACCGTGGCGTAGGCTGCTCCGCGTATGCCTAGTCCTAGTGGCCAAATGAAGATGGGGTCGAGTATGGCATTGATTATCACCGTGAAGATGGTCATATACATGGACAATTGGGGCTTGCCTGCGGCCCGTTGCAGGGCGTTTAGACCAAAATACAGGTGCGTAACAACGTTTCCAAGAAGGATAATCTCCATGTAATCCTTAGCGTATGGCAGCGTTTGTGCGCTTGCCCCAAAGAACATGAGGATGGGTTCGAGAAACAAAAGGCTGATAATGGAGAAACAAACACCTGTAATGATGTTCAACACAACTGTGTTGCCAAGTATGTTTTGGGCGGCTTCATAATCTTTTTGCCCCAGCTTTACCGAAAGCAAACTAGATGCACCCACTCCTACTCCTGCGCCAAAAGCGGTGGAAAGGTTCATCAACGGAAAGGTAATGGCAAGTCCCGATATGGCCAAAGCACCAACGCCCTGCCCAATAAAGATGCTATCAACCATGTTGTAGAGCGAGGATGCCGTCATAGCAATGATTGCGGGGACGGCATAGCGCATAAGCAGCTGTCCCACGGGCTTTGTCCCTAACTCTAATGTTGCTTTCTGATTATCCATTAATAAATTTTGCTTTACCCTGCAAAAGTACTAATTATAGCTGATTTTTACAAATTACCTGCCATTTATTACCAACTTTCCAGTTAGCAAAGCATTTGTAGCAGTCTGTTTATTGGTGAAACAGGCTTTTAAACCTATCCATCCGTTTAACTTATCTATTCGTTAACTGGCCTACTCGTCAACCTGTCAACTCGCTAACTTGTCAACTACCCTACTTGTCGTTTCTGTCCACTTTTCAGCAAGGATTTTAACATTCTGAGTGCCCTTTTTATCAACCAAACGCTCACCTTGCCGCAAAAAATCGATTCTCGCGAAGGTTGGATTTGATGCAAAAAGGGGTTAGTCTGTGCATACGACAAAATGAATATTTATGTCATAGAACCGCCTTTTACACTAGATTCTGGGCTATTTGCTGCAAAATAGAGTGTAATATGCCGCTAAACGTAATGCGTTTTGCCGCAAAATGGAGTGCGTTTTGGTGCTAAACGCAAGGTAAAATGGTGCAAAAAACAGTGCAAAATGCAGCAAAATGCAGTACTAAGTGCTACTAAATGAAAGGCGAAAAGCATAAATATCCAGTGAAATGGTATAAACAAAAACTCTTAGAGCCATGAAACACATGACAAAAGAAGGCAAAACAGACATTAAAAAGTGGTTTTTAGGGGCTAAATGTACGTAATTGGGGGTAGAAAAAAAATGAGTTGGCGCACAAACTAGAAAGGCTAAATGGTGCAAAATGCAGGCCATATTCCTAAAAATAGACAAAACGGAAGGCATGAAAGACTAGAAACAGTGCCAAATTACCTGGTTTATGGCCTATTTTTTCGCTAGAACGGAGCGAAAATTAGAACGACTTTGTAAAGTAAGTGCAATAAATTTAAGATTTGTGAGTTGGTTAGTTTGTGAGTGGACTACTTTGCTGGTTGATGTTTTTATGGGTTCTTGAGTTGATTAGTTGATGGGTTGATGCATTCGGGAGTTGTTGAGTGCTCGTGAGTTTACTAAGGTTTCGCAAGTGGTGAAGCACAGGAATATACCAACGTAAAGTGGGAATAAAAAGGCTTTTGAATTAGTATTGCTCACTGAAAATGAGTACCTTTGTAATGATTTAAACCCAAATCGGTCGTTAGAGCCTGTGCAGATTTTGTGTATTGTTGAGCATATTACCTGCCTTATTTTTGAAGACGTAGCGGGCTACGTCAAGAGAATAAGGCAGGCAAGATGCCGACAAGCAAACGAAAGATGGACAGGAAGCGATGGAAAAAACTAAAATAACAGGTAAGCGGTCTAATGACCGATTGGGGTTAAAGACAAAGGAAAAACCCCAAAGCCATGAGCAAAGATACATCAATGTTTACAGAAGATGGTTATCTGAACGATTTTCACAGAGCGTGGAACGAAAAATGTATCAAAGACGACAAAGAGCGTTGGGCTTTGATGCAATCGAAAGGGATGCACTATACAGCAGAATTTGCGAGAGCACAGTCCCAAAGAATGGACGAATTGGTAAGACAGGAAGAAGAAAGGTTGAAAGAAGAAAGGAAGAAACGCTCAAAGGCTGGGCGATAGTAGCTGGCCATTGGCACATGGGCTTGTCGGTCTTTACCGACAAGCAGCCTCGCCGTTTCTTTCTAAAACGAACACGATACCATGTTTTTTGTTAGGCCAGTAGTGGCATACTTACTATATCTATTCGTCGCATGCGCCAAAGACAGCGGAAGTTTTGTTAGGCCTGTAAAAGGCATACTTACTACATCAAAGACCCACTTACAATATCTACATGTGCAAGTTATGCGAGCTTATTTACAGCTAGCCTATCGCCTTGACGTAAGCTGCGCACATTTCTGCACAGCGTTCGCCGTCCATTGCAGCCGAAACAATGCCGCCAGCATAGCCTGCGCCTTCGCCGCAAGGGAACAAACCTGCAAAACTAACGTGCTGAAAGTTCTCTCTATCGCGCACGATGCGCACGGGTGACGAGGTTCGGCTCTCGGTAGCAATGAGTACTGCCTCGTTGGTTAAGAAACCATGACTGCTCCTGCCAAACTTCTGAAAGCCCTCTTGCAAACGCGAAACGATGTGTTTGGGCATCCAAAAATGCAGCGGACTAGATATTAGTCCTGGCGAATAACTACTGCGGGGCAGGTCGTAACTTAGCTTACGGTTAACGAAATCTACCATTCGCTGTGCGGGCGCGGTCTGCTTTCGGTTGCCGTTCACCCAACAATCGTGCTCAATAGACTGTTGGTAGTGCATCATTTTCAACACGTCATCGCCTTCAACATCTTCGGGTCTTACCTCTACTACCATGCCACTATTAGACCATTTGGAACCTCGATTGGCGGGACTCATGCCGTTAACAACAATTTGTTCGTGTTCGGTTGCTGCTGGAATGACAAAACCACCAGGACACATACAGAACGAATAAACGCCTCTTTCGGCCGATTGGGCAACGAAACTATATTCGGCAGCAGGCAAATACTCGCCTCGTCCGTTCTTGTTGTGATACTGAATTTGGTCGATTAGGGCTGACGGATGTTCGAGCCTGACGCCTATGGCCAACCCCTTGGGCTCGATAGGGATGCCTGCCGTGGCTAGATATTGGTACACATCGCGTGCGCTATGGCCTGTGGCCAAAATTACAGCACCTTTAAAATTCCGCTCTTCGGACGTTAAACCATTAAGTGTTTGCACGCCAATCACCTTGTTGTTATCCATCAAGAAGGCTGTCATCTTGGTTTGGAAGTGCACTTCTCCGCCACAATTGATGATGGTATTGCGGATGGCCTCGATTACCTTTGGCAACTTGTCTGTGCCGATATGGGGGTGGGCGTCTGACAAGACGGACGTGGATGCACCATGTTGACAGAACACGTTTAATATTTTCTCTACATTGCCGCGTTTCTTACTCCGCGTATATAGCTTGCCATCTGAATAGGCGCCTGCGCCGCCTTCACCAAAACAATAGTTGCTTTCGGGGTTTATCTTTTGCTCCTTGGTTATTAGCGAAAGGTCACGGTGGCGTTCGTTAACGGTTTTTCCTCGTTCAACGACAATGGGACGAATGCCTTGTTCAATCAAACGGAGTGCTGCAAACAAGCCGCCAGGGCCTGCGCCCACAACAATGGCTTGGGGACAATGCGACACATCAGGGTAATTTACAACCTGATATTCTAATTTTTCGGGCATTTCGTTAACGAAAACCCGCACAGAGAGATTAACGAATATGGTGCGTTGGCGCGCGTCGATGCTGCGTTTGAGCACCTGAACGTGTGTGATGGTTCGCACATCAAGTGCTTTATCATGTGCAACATAGTCGCGGATGCTGTCTTCGGTATATGCCTGCTGGGGCAACAATCGCAATTGATATTCGTATGTCATTGGTGTAAAAAGGGGAAATGTATGGGTGAGAAAGGGCGTAAGGGCGCGTAAGAAATGTGTGCCCCATGGGGTTATCCTAAAAACAAAGATTGACAACTTTACGCATTAACGGCCATTACAACAAAGTTACAAGGACGTTAATACGCAAAGTTGCCAAACGCAAACGAAGACAAAAGAAACACAACAGGACAATTAGTTGTTTACGCTGCCGCCCATAATGTCGAGCAACTCGTTGGTAATTGCCTGCTGTCTACTCTTGTTATACTGTAAGTTCAAGTCTCTGAGCAGTTCGTCGGCATTGTCGGTAGCCGTTTGCATGGCCACCATACGCGCCGCATGCTCACTGGCATTGCTGTCGAGCAAGGCAGTATACACCATCAAATTCAACTCTTTGGGGATGAGCGTTGTTAGGATTGTCTCCATGTCTGGCTCAACAAGGAAGTTGTCGTTAAGGGGTTTCGCCTCCTCCTTTTTCTTTTCTTCCTTCGATGATTTCTTTTTCAGATACTCTTGTGCCTTTGCCGTAACCACATTGGAACTTAGGTCGCGGTCGTGAAAGCGACCTAATTCTGTGGAGAGGTCGATGGGCAAGAAAGTTCTTCTAGTCAAAATCTGCGAGCCTGCGCTCTTGAAATGGTGGTATATCAATTCAACCTTGTCTAGTTCGCCAGCTACATATTGCTCTGACAACTCTGTGGCGATGTCTGCACATTGGTGTGCATTGGGTTTCTCGGCAAGAAGGTTGAAATTGCCACCTATCTGCAATCCCATCTTGGTTGCCTGCTCGGTGATTTTCCTGCCGATAGGGTAAACCACGATGTCGGTAACGCCTTGCTCTCGATAGTGTGCTACCGCCTGCTGCAACAACTTGGTGACGTTGGCATTGAAACCGCCACACAAGCTGCTGTTGCTTGAAAAAGCCACAAGCGCAACGCGCTTAAGCTGCTTGTGTTCCACGTTTAATGGCGAGTGAGCCTCGGGCATTGACACGAGAAAAGCTTTGAGGATATGCTCTAACATATTCTCATAGGGCAGCATGTTCTCAATCAATTGCTGAGCGTGGTGCAGCTTTGACGATGCCACCATCTTCATGGCACTCGTTATTTTACGGGTGCTGTTAACAGAAGCAATTCGTGTCTTTATCTCTTTTAATGAAGGCATACGCTATGTATTGAAGGGTGGCGCGTCCGCCTCACGTCGCAGTGAGGCGGAACAAGGCCAGCCTTAAATGATCAAACTTTTTGGAATTGACCCGCAATGTCAGCCATTACGGATTCGAGTACGCCACAAGTCTCGTCGTTCAGTCCGCCACTTGCCAAGAAATCAATGGTGGATTGGTGGGTTGAACGCAACTTGTCGAGGAACAGCGTTTGGCATTCGCGTACCTGTTCTACGGGTACATCGTGCATCAAACCGCGCGTTCCGCAATACAATATGGCAATTTGCTCGCCCACAGGCATTGGCGTGTATTGGGGTTGAATGAGCAATTGCGTGTTCTTTCGTCCCCTATCCAAGGTCATTGCGGTAACGGCATCCATGTCGCTTGAGAACTTAGAGAAAGCCTCCAACTCGCGATACTGGGCCATATCAATTTTAAGTGTACCCGCAACCTTCTTCATACTCTTGATTTGAGCAGAGCCACCTACACGACTAACCGATATACCTACGTTGATGGCAGGGCGGAAACCTTGGTTGAAAAGGTCGGTTTCCAAATATATCTGACCATCGGTAATGGAGATAACGTTGGTTGGAATGTAGGCGGAAACGTCGCCGGCCTGCGTCTCGATGATGGGAAGTGCCGTTAGCGAACCGCCTCCCTTTACATGTCCTTTAAGACATTCGGGCAGGTCGTTCATCTGTTCGGCCACCTCTTGCTGGTCGTTGATGCGCGCAGCACGTTCCAATAAGCGGCTATGCAGATAGAAAACGTCGCCAGGATAAGCCTCGCGACCCGAAGGACGGCGAAGGATGAGCGACACTTCACGATAGGCCACGGCTTGCTTGGAAAGGTCGTCGTAAACAACTAGCGCGTGTTCGCCACGGTCGCGGAAGTATTCGCCGATGGCTGCACCAGCGAATGGCGCGTAATATTGCATGGCTGCGGGGTCGGCTGCTGTTGCAGACACGATGATGGTGTAGTCTAACGCACCACGTTCTTTCAGCGTTTGCACCAAAGTAGCCACAGTAGAGGCCTTTTGGCCAATGGCAACGTAGATACAATACACAGGCTTGCCTGCATCGTAGAAACTCTTTTGATTGATAATGGTGTCGAGAGCAATGGCCGTTTTACCCGTCTGGCGGTCGCCAATGATAAGCTCGCGTTGCCCTCTACCAATGGGAATCATCGAGTCTACACCTTTAAGTCCTGTTTGAAGTGGTTCCTTAACGGGTTGACGGAAGATAACACCAGGTGCTTTTCGGTCGAGCGGCATCTCGAAAGCGTTAGACAAATCAATTTCGCCAAGCCCGTCGATAGCCTCGCCCAAGGGGTTGATTACACGCCCAAGCATGTTGTCGTTCACCCGAATGCTGGCAATGCGGTGCGTGCGCTTTACCACCTGCCCCTCTTTGATTTCAGAGGTAGGCCCTAAAAGCACACAGCCAACATTGTCTTCTTCCAGGTTCATGACGATGGCCATGGTTCCATTTTCAAATTCAAGCAACTCGTTGGCTTCGGCATTACGCAATCCGTAGACACGCGCAACGCCATCGCTAACGGTAAGGACAGTGCCAATTTCGTCAAAGTCCTGCCCGTCGCTGATTTGTTGAAGTTGTTGGAACAATATCTCTGAGACCTCGTTGGGCCTTATTTTATCAGACATGTTACTTGTTTTTTAATTCTATTAGAATTCGATTAAGTTTGCTCTTCACGCTGGCATCCATGCGATAGGTGTCGTAGTCCAACACAAATCCGCCAAGAATGGCAGGGTCTACCTCCGTGGTGAACTCGACAGTTCCCTGCGTTCGCTCTTCCACTAAGTGGCGCATACGTTGCTCAACCTCGGCAGTGAGTTGCACGGCCGTGGTGATTTTGCCGCTTGTAATGTGGAAATGTTGCCTGTACAGGTTAATGAAAGACGAGGCAATAAACTGCAACACTTCTTCCCTACCCTCGCGCAACACCAAAGCGATGAAGCGTTTCGTGAGTTCGACAGCGGGCGTTCCGCATGCCGCCAACACCACTGAGCTTTTCTTCGACCGTGAATACATGGGGTTGCATACCGCAGGACGGAGCTCTGGAACATGCAGGTAGCATTCCAACAGGTTCGTCATGTTGTTATACACATCCTCGTAACAGCGGTCATCAATGGCAGCTTTGAGCAATGCGCGAGCGTATCGAACAGCTATTAACCCTATATCCATAACTCGTTTAGTTGGGGTTTACAGAGAAAGCATCGTCTAAGAAACGGTTAACCAACGACATCTGTTGAGCGTTGGAGGCCAAGTTTTCACGCACAACCTTCTCGGCAATCTGCACGCTTAGCTCCGCCACTTGGGTACGAATGTCGCGGATGGCATTCTGTTTCTCTACCTCTATCTGCCTTTTGGTTTCTTCGAGCAGTCGCACACCCTCCTCGTGAGCCGTCTGTCGAGCTTTCTCAACTATGGCGTCGCGGG
>CALIZL010000016.1 GCA_938028745.1 uncultured Prevotella sp. | reverse complement strand
AAGGTTTTGCCTATGCCATAACAGTGAATATTTATGCTTATTGCCACGCGTTTAGCACCATTTCGTCTTGCATTTAGCATCAAAACGCACTGCGTTTAGCACCAAAATGCCTTGCGTTTAGTACCAAAATGCCTTGCGTTTTGCCGCAAAATGCAACGTGTTTAGCACCAAATACCATGCGTTTAGCACCAAAACGCACTTCATTTAGCAGCAAACAGCCCAAAATCTGGCACTAATTGAGAATTTATGCAAAGAGAATACATTTTCCTGCATTTACAACTCACCCCATTTTTGCATCAAAACAAACCTCCGCGAGAATCGATTATTTGCGGTCGAGTGGGCAGTTGGTCGATTACGATGGCACTCATAGTGTTAAAATTCTTACTAAAAACTAGACAAAACGCTTGCGCCATATACACGCGCATGGGCAACGGCACGAAAAGCACGTACGCCTACGACCGCCAGCGCGAACGGTTGCAGGGCATGCTGCTCACGGCCAACGGAGACAGCATCATGCAAACGCAATATAAATACGACCCGGTAGACAATATTCTGGGCATTTCCAACGTTATTACACCAAAGGCACCAAAGGCACCAAAGGCACCGAAGAAACCAAAAGGATCGGAAGGTCGGGCAGTATGGATGGCCTCACCATCTACCCCGCGCCCATACTCAGCGTCACGCGCCAGCGTTTCACCAAGCACTATTTCATCGGCTACAGGCGCGTGGCCTCCAAAATCGGTGCGGGCATATTCCAAAACGCCTACGGACATGGCGCAAACGTCGTCACGGCCGGGCAGAAAGACTACCAGATGCGTATGATGCAAATAGAAAAACAACGCGAAGACTACTACCGCAAGCTGGGCACGCCACCGGGAGTGCCCACGATGAAGGATGCGACGGCCGAACCCGAGAACACGCACGAGGACATCTTCTACTTCCACACCGACCACCTCGGCAGCACCTCTTATATCACCGAATCCAAGGCTAACGTCGCCCAATTCGATGCCTACCTGCTCTGCGGCGAACTGCTTGTTGACGAACATTCCTCCACGGAGGAGATGCCGTATAAGTTCAACGGCAAGGAGTTCAACGAGGAGACGGGACTGTACAATTATAGTGCAAGGTACATGAACCCGAAGACAAGTTTGTGGTATGGGGTGGATGCATTGGCAGAGAAGTATGTATCAACAGGTTGTTATGTATATTGTATAGATAATCCTGTAAAGTTCATAGATTCTGATGGAAATGATATTCTTCTTATCGTTTGGGCAAGTCATGATGGAAGAATCGGACACGATGGAATCGCCATATCTAATTATATAGAAGTGAAATCTAAAGTAAAAGTTAATGGCCGTTGGACAACTCAAGCAAGAATGGTTCAAGATGGGACTTATACGTATAGAGATCTATGGCCTGGTGGGGAAGGTGCAGGAAAACAAAATTTTGATAAAGATTTACCTGCTGTCTATAATAACAAAAAAGTAACTTTGTCTAGCATATTAAATTCAGACATCACAGGATTAGAGGAGAGTACACCTGATGGTGTGGTAATAATTTCATCAGTTCATAATGTAGGTCAGAGAATACAAAGGAAACTAGATGCTTATGAATTTGAAAACCCCTCATATAATGCTCTAACTAATAATTGTTCTGATTACGCAGAGGCTGCTTTAGAAGAAGCTATTCATAAAGATTTACCTGTTGATGAGAAACTTTCTTCAAAGGTTAAAGCCACTACACCAAATCTAATTTTTAAGGCATCAAGAAGAATTAGAGGAAGCCAAATGCTAAAAAATCCGGGCCGCAAGATTAACAATAGTTTTATTCATGTGGTATCAGATGGGGTATTAAACAAAAACTTGCAGAAAAAACGTTAGATAGATAAAAGCATAGGTGTTTTTTCTATTGAGACACCTAAGCTTCTTTACACCCTAAAAAATATTTTATGTCATTAAATGTAAAGGTAATAGTGTTTATGCTAATGTGTATGACAGGATGTCAAAAGCATATAGTAGAAGCTAATGTTAGAGAAGCATACATAGAAAAATTAGAGACTAATCAAATATATAAAACAACATGTAAAGAGGAAATAAATAAGATTATTTATAACATAAATTCTGGCAAAAGAGAATTCTGTGTTTTTATTCCTAATGTTAAAGTCGTCCTAATTTATGGGAGTAATAAAAAGAGAATTATTCTAATTAATGGCAATAAGTTTAAAATAGATGGGGTTACTTATGTAAATGGTGATAATATTTGGGAGAAACAGTTCAATTGATGAGAAATTACGAAGAAGGGTAGAGACCTGAAGACCGTGCATACAAGCATCAAGTCGAATAAATAGGGCAAGGAAGAGGCGATCGTGTCGCAGGTGGGCTACGACAAGGACGGGCACACCATATACACGCGCATGTTCAACGGCACGGGAAGCACGTACGGTTACAGGGCATGCTGCTCACGGCCAACGGAGACAGCATCATGCAAACGCAATATAAATACGACCCCGTAGACAATATTCTGGGCATTTCCAACGTTATTACACCAAAGGCACCGAAGAAACCGAAAGGGTTCGGAGTGCCCGGTCGTACGGACGGCATGGGCGGCATCGATGCCGGCAAGGAAAAGAAGGAAAAACTGCTGGACGGTGCGTTCAGCCACACGTACGCCTGCGACGAGCTTAACCGACTGATATTTACTATGGATATTATGGGAAAATTTATAAATAGAATAGCAACATCTTTTATAATGCTATTCTTGCTGAACTGTTGCTTTCCTAATTTTGCTCCTCGAAGCAAAGAAAGCCAGTGCGTAGATGTTGATAGTGGAAAGTTTGTCTTGATTACACAGATTGGTGTTTTGGATCAAGAATATCCATATAGCGTTTATTATATTATGAATAATGATTCCCTCTTAGTATGTAAAGGATATGGAATAAAAATGATAAGAATGAAAGGTGATACCCTAATGATAAAACTGGATGGTGAGATATTATACCATCGAGATAAAATGAAAAAATACAGAGTGAAACTATTGTCACTAAAATGAGAACAGCAAGGTTGTTAATAATATGCGCTTCCAAGCATTAGTGTTTGGTAAATATGAATAGAAACTTTCATCTTCTTTTATTTATCGGCAACAAACGCGTGGTAAGTAAACTTGGTGTAGGCAAGTGCAGCATAACCGCTACAATCGTACAAAGTTAGAAAACAATAAGTATAAAGTAAATTATCATGAATAATAGTAGGTTACAATCTCTTTTGCGTAGAAACGCAGGAAAAAGGTATATGGCGGAGTATTTAACTGAATTATCAAAACTTATCACTAATAATAAGTTTAAAATATTAAATCTTGAAGAGTCTGATATTATATCCAAAAGTATCATGGATCATCATGAAAAGCTCCTGTTTAAAAAGGATTATTGGGAATGTAGAAATACATTATTTACTCAAAAAGAAATACTTAAAGGTATTATCACAAAGATTCAATTAGCGTATTCTGCTCCTGTTTATATGTCAATAGGGTATTCCGATATGTGTGGGCTTGTCATGATAGAACGAATAAGTCTCTTTAATTCTGATTTTGAATTTAACGATGAGCATAGTGGGTTAATTGTGCTTTATGATAAAAGTACAAGTAATAAATTAGTTATCGACTTCTATGAAGAGGACTGTATGTTTTTTTATGATTTACAGCTGTTTGGTGAGCAATGGGTGAAATGTAGAGAATAGCATGTAGCATCTGTCTATTGATTACAGAGGAAATATACTTTATCATTACAATGCACAGCCAGGGACAAAAGGTTTTGATTACAAACTCAATTCTAAAAAACAAGGAAAGAAATGATATATACAGTGAAGCATGTTTTATTAATCGGTATTATGGCTGTTTTTTGCAGCTGTGGAAGTAGAACAAGTAAATCAAGTGAAAATGTTCGTAAGAATGTTCCAGGAACGAAGTTTAGAAGATATGCAACAGAAGATTCAGCAATCGCTCTTGACGTTTCTATGCTTCCTGGCGCGATGTGGGATGATGGCACGCTATTTTATGTTCAAAGTAGGAGGTATTACAATCTTTCCGACAATGAGATTGAAACAATAAAAACAATCCTTTCTGATAAGCAGAAGTGGCAAAAGCTTGGCTCGAAATTTCCTTTCTTAAATATAAGTGTGTATTATAGGCAATATTTAGCATATAGGAAACTAGGACACATCTATGTATTGGTAAACCTATATAAATACTATTATATGGTATTCTTGGGCAATGATGTGCTAGGAGTAGGCGCTCCCCCAAAAGGCATAACAATCATTTCTTTGGCTAATGATAAAAGTCGGAATAAGTACGATAATGTGACAATTCTCTTGGACCTCTCTCAAAAGCGGATTTTGGAAGTTCATGACATCTAGGAATGATGTGTAGATTTTTTCTTCTAGCTAGGGTCGTGAGCGGCATGGCATTCACAACTGCAACGTCAACGCCAACGGCGCACCGCAAGGCCTTACCGCTGACTGCGCCGACTTCAGGCTGCGCCTCGGGAAAACGAGCAAGCTCCTTTTCACTCGGCTTGCATAGAAGTTCCACGAAACCGAGGACTATTGTCGACGTATTGCCTGTCTTGTTCTCTTGACGTAGCTCGCTAAGTCTTCAAGAACAAGACATACAATATGCTCAGCAATACACAGAATCTGAACAGGTTCTAATGCGCGATTGGGTTTAAATCACTAAGTTCAGGTCGCCAAAACAAAATCGGGTTAAGTTCAAAACGCTGAACTTAACCCGATTTTTCGGTGTTTGTTTGCTGTTATAGTTTCTTTTCAGGATAGAGCGCTTGCCACCATGAGGGGTTGTTTTGTAAGTAACGAGCGAACCATGCGAAGATGGTGTTCTGCCATTTTATGCGCTTTTGGTAGTCCATAATGGTATGGTTCTCGCCGTTTACCACAACAAATGCCGTGGGCCTGCCCAGCAATTTCAGGGCCGTGAACATCTGAATGCTCTCGCCGATGGGCACGTTCGTGTCGACGTTGCCATGAAGGAAGAGTAGGGGCGTGTGTATCTTGTCGGCGTTGTACAGCGGACTTTGGTCAACATAGAGGTCTTTGCGTGTCCAAGGATAGCTGTTTGCCATCGACACCTCGCTGTAACTATATCCCCAATAGCCCTCGCCCCAATAGCTGGTGTGGTCGCTTATGCCTGCATGCGATATGGCTGCGGCGAAGATGTCGGTTTGGGTTTGCAGGTATTGGGTCATAAATCCGCCGTAAGATGCACCTATACAGCCCACGCGCTTGGGGTCTACGTAGGGGTGGGCTTTAAGAAAAGCCTTTGTTCCTTCGATAATGTCTTCGGCCACACCCTTGCCTGCGGTGTTGACATGGCGTGAGGCGTGGGTCTGACCGAAACCCGCAGCACCACTGGGATTAACCAAATACACTACGTAGCCTTGCGCGGCGTAGAGGTTCAGGGGATAACGGCTCTCAAAATAAACGCTCACGGGCGAACAGCCACCATAATAGTTCACTATCATGGGGTACTTTTTGTTCGGGTCGAAGTGTGGAGGAAGATAACAACGACCAGAGATGGTGTCGCCGCGAGACGAGACGAAGTTCCACGGCGTGCATGTTCCTAGGTCAATGTCTTTTAGTTTCAGCTTGCTCAGGTCTTCCAATAGGCTGCTCTTTCCGTTGTCTAAGTTCAGCGTGTAAAGCCTGTCCGAATTGGATGCGCTTTCTCCATACCACACCGCCAGCGGCGCATTGTGGGCGAAAGAAACCCTAGTGACGTAGTCTTCGGGCATGTCGAGCCGGGTAAACTTGTTCGTCTTGGGGTTCAGGCGGAAAAGCTTTTGCTGGTCTTTATCCAATGCCGTGAAGTAGATTTGTCCGTCGCGTGGATTCCACGAGAAGTCTTCGATGCTGGGATTGAAGGTCTTTGTGAGTGGCGTTACGGCCTTGCTGCCCACGTTTAGGGCAAAGAGTTGATAGTCGTACATGTTGGGCGTGCTACCTTCGGGCACGTTCTTGCCCACGCCGTTGAATGCCTCGGCCGTGGCTTTAACTAAGAGAACCGATGCGTCGGGCGAGAAACGCGCCTCCGAAAGAAAACCTTCATCGTGGGCAACGCAGGTGGTTTGCATCGTCTTAACGTCTAGCTTGTAGAGCGAAGAAACGGTTGTGGGGCGCTTTTCCAGTCGACTACGCGACACCATATATAATATATAGCGTCCGTCTGCCGATATGTCTTCGAGCGACACGTTGTGATAACCGAACGTAAGCGGTCTAGTCAGTCCTGTTTTCAAGTCAACCAACGACAAGTTCGAACGTGTTCGCCAGCCAGGTATCCTGTCTTCGGGTTGTGTTATCTCGTAGATGTCGGCATCTTCCTTTGGTCCTTCTTGCGAAGTGCTTAGTATCAGATACTCGCCATTGGGTGCAAGCGTGATGTTTCCTTCGCCAATGCCTGTGGCCAGTGTCTGTTCGCGCCCCGTTAGCGGGTTGGTAGCGATGATGTCGCGACCCTCACGTCCTTTGCGTATGGTGTAGAAGCGGTTTGTTCCGGGTATCCAACTCATCGATTCGTCCGTCTGGCGCATGATGGTACCTGTTTTAAGGTCGGTCAGTCGCCACGAATAGCGCGTGTAACCGCCGTCCATCACGTCGTAATAGTTGGTGATGAGGTAGCGTCCGTTGGCCGACAAGCCTAGGCGATAGTATTGCAGACCGTTTTGGATGTCGCTCAGCGTGAGCGTTCGGCGTGTGTCTGTGTTGGTTGTAAGGCTGTCGCCCACGTTGGTTAGCCGCACGGAGAGGTTGTAGGTAGAGTCTTTTTGGCTGAGATACTTAATCACCACGTTGTGGGTTTGCGGTTGCAAGGCAACGTCTGATGGTGAAGCCAGCTTGTTGTCTACGTACACCTGATAGTGTTTCAGCCCTTTCAGCTCGATGCCCACCTTGCGGTAAGCAGCGTTTTGGATGTTGAATTGCAGCAGGTGCAGGGCATAAGGGGCAGCAGATGTGGGCACGTTGCCCGCGTTAACGATGCGCCCTTGCTGCGCCAGGTTGAGGTGAAGGGGCGTGTTGAGCAGCGACTCGGATGCGAACCGCTTTTGTTGCGCGTCGGTGCTGTCTATCAAAACGGGTGCAGGTAGGTCAAAAGGGCCGGCATAGCGGAATGTTTTCACGTCCACGTCGTTAGCCGAAGCGGTTGCGAAGGCCATTGCGGAGACCACGAAGAGTAGTGATTGTTTACGCATATTCATATTAGTAATGTCTCTTTGAATCTCGTTTTTCATCAGTTTCTGTGTCTGTTGAGGCAACAACCTTCGGTCCGCGCACCTTGTCTCCGGCTTTCAGACCACTCAATATCTGAATGTCGATGCCGTCGCTAAGGCCTGTTTTCACCATTCTTCGTTCGTAAGTAAGTTCCTTTCCCTCGCCTTTGGGAATATAAACATAGGTGGCTTTGCCGCTAAACTCGATGGCACTTTCGGGAACGGTGAGCGCTTTGTTGGCCGCTTGCAACACAATTTCGGCGTTCGCGCTATATCCGCTGCGTATGTTTGTGGCCTTATCCACGTGCACGGCGGCCTTAATTTCAAACTGGTTGGCACCATTAGCTTCTACCGCCTTGGGCGAAATATACTCTAACGAGGCCGTGAAGTTGAGGTTTTGCAATGCGCCGATGGTTATTTTCATCGTCATTCCCGGCTTTACATGGCCCACTTCGGTCTCGTCGATGTTGCCTTTAAAGATAAGGTCGTTCATGTTGGCCACGCTGGCAATGGTTGTTCCGTCGTTGAAGGTGTTGCTTAGGATAACCGAATTGCCCACTTTCACGGGGATGTCGAGTATAATTCCCGTGATGGTAGAGCGTATCAGCGTGGAGCTAGCCTTGGCGTTGCTCTTCGAAACACCGTCGCGCACCACCTGTAAGTTGTCGTCGGCGGCCGACACTTCTTCTTTGGCCTGCTGGTACACTTGCTTAACCTTCTCGTATTCTTGTGCAGCCACCAATCCTTTGTCAAACAAAGTCTTCTCCCTATCGTATTCGGCCTTGGCCTGTTCCAGGTTAATCTTGGCCAGTCTTACTCGCGCTTGTGCGCCGCTAAGCTGCCCCATGTCGGGTATAACCTTCACTTTGGCAATCACTTCGCCTGCCTGTATGGGTTGCCCTGCCTCCTTCATAATCTCGGTAATGATGCCCGAAATCTGCGGTTTCACGTTCACTTCGTTGCGCGGTTCTATGCGCCCAGTAATAACTGTTGTCTTTTTCAGGTCCTTAACACTGGCCGTCAGTTCGGTGTATTGTTCGGGTTGGGGCTGCGATTTGGCCCAGAGAAACACGAATGTGCCTACAAACACGATGGATATAAGCACTGCCACAATGATTTTCTTCTTCATAACGTCATTCCCCTTGTTAGCCTTTCGTGTTGCGAGGGCGTTGTTTTTGGGGTCTCCTTTGTTAATGTTTTATGTCTTATTGTTTTGTTTCGGTATGGTTTTTGGGGCGTATGCCGACCCATTTGTCACTCGTCGCGCATGGCGTCTACGGGCTTAATGTTCATGGCGCGCAGTGCCGGTGCAAGTCCGGCAAGCACGCCAAGCACGCAAAGAAACAGAACTGCGCCCACGGCCGTGGTGAAACTGATCTGATAATGGGTATTCACAACACCGTCGGTGGTGCTCGCCATTTCGGCCAGTTGTAATATCATCACCGTGAAAACGATGCCCAACATGCCCGCAACACTGATAAGCGTGATGCTCTCGGCAATGATTTGCGTGAGGATATTACGTGGCGTTGCACCGATGGCGCGCCTTATTCCTATCTCGGTGGTACGTTCTTTCACCGTCACCATCATGATGTTGCTCACGCCAATAGCCCCCGCCAGCAGCGTACCGATGCCTACAAGCCAGGCCAGGAAGTCCACTCCGTTGAACAAATTGTCCATCATATTGAACATAGATTCCATGTTAAAGGCAGGCAAAGCCTTCTCGTCGGTTGGGTCTACATGGTGTGCACGCGCCACCACCGTGCGTATCTTGGGTGTAACATCGCTCACTTTGTAACCCTTATGGACTGTAAAACACAACAGGTGAATGGTGTCGCCCATGGCGAAGGCATCGCGCATCACATTTATCGGCACAACAACAGACTCTTGGGCTCTACCATTAATGTTGAACTTACCAGGATTATAATCCACCCCCACAACCTTAAAGAACACCGGACCAACGCGAATATCCTTGCCACAAGGGTTTCCACCCTTGGGGAAAAGCGTCTTATACACTTGTTTTCCAATGATGCACACCTTGCGTTTTTGGAGGTTATCGATGTCGTTAAGATAACGTCCGTAATAGATGTCGGGTGCCTCAATGCCCTGAAAGCTCTGTTCTAGTCCCTTAAAAACACACGATGCTTTCTTGTCTTCATACACGGCGGTAGATCCCCATCTGCTAATCATGGGCGTAACCATTTCAACCTCGGGCACTTGTTGGCGCACTCGCTCCAAGTCTTTATACGACATGCTCCAGCTCCGACCTTTTTTTAGCCCCTCGTAAGGCTTTGTTGTGTTCATGGCAAAGAACATACCCGAGTTGTTTGCAAAGCCTTTGAACGTAGCCGAGAGCAATTCGCGTAGTCCTTTACCGCCTCCCAATAGCGACACGAGCATGAAAATGCCCCAGAAAACACCAAAGCCCGTAAGGAAGCTTCGCGTCTTGTTGCGCGTTAGGGTGTCGAGTATTTCTTTGTATCTGTCGAGATCTATCATTGTATATGTGAGGTGTTGAGGTGGTGAAT
Source organism: uncultured Prevotella sp. (assembly GCA_938028745.1). Classification (GTDB taxonomy): domain Bacteria; phylum Bacteroidota; class Bacteroidia; order Bacteroidales; family Bacteroidaceae; genus Prevotella. Next base: position 20,339 of record CALIZL010000016.1, on the reverse strand, counting down.
TTATAAGTTTATGCGTTTGGATGTGGCGTTTTATGGGCTTATGAGTTTGAGCGAAAATGGGTTGCGCGGGGCTTTTTGCCTATCTTCTTCCTGCCCGTTTCGTTTCTTCTCATCTCATTCCGTCAGGTCGTTCCGTCCTGTTAGTCCATCGCGTTCAAAGCCTCTATGGGTCGCGTTTTGGCCGCTTTGCGCGCAGGAATAAGGCCAGCTATGGTGCCGGCGATAACAATGAGCAGCGTGGCTTGCATGCAGACGGCGAAGCCCACGGTGGGATTGACGAACATTTTCTGTTGAAACACGCCCGCATCTAGTGAGGCATTGCCGATGGTTGCGTCCATATATAGGTTCGCGCCGATGCCAAGCATCATGCCAATATAGCCAAAGAAGAGCGTGATGATAATGCTCTCGGTGATGATGAGCTTTAAAATCAACCACGGCGTTGCGCCAATGGCCTTGCGTATGCCAAACTCGCGGGTGCGTTCTTTTACGGTGATGAGCATGATGTTGCTAACCCCCACTATGCCGCTAAGCAAGGTGAAGATGCCCACAATCCACAAGGCGGTGCGTATGATGCCCGTACCTGTGTTCATTTGCAGGCTATCGGTAAACCTGTTCCATATCCAAATGGACTCTTCATCGTCGGGCGCGGCGTCGTGGCGAGCGTTAATCTTGCGGCGATAACTTTGCTCGAAGGCCTCATTAGCAGCTTGTGTGTCTAGCCCCTTAAAGCTAAATATGATGTTTCCCGTTTTGTTGCCCTTATTGTATATGGTGCGCATGGTGGTAAATGGTGCGTACGAGTTGTTGCGGAACATGCTTTCGTCGTCCGAGTAGATGCCCACCACAAGGAAAGCCAAGCCGCCCATCGTTACTTGTTGCCCCACAACGCCTTGCCAATTGTTGGGCATCAGCCCTTGTGCGCGGCTTTTGCTAATCACCAACACCTTGCGTTGCTCCTCCATATCGGTTTGGTTGATAAACCTTCCACAGAGCATTTTACGCTTGTTGATGTCTATTTCGTTAGGGTAAACGCCCGTTAGCGATGCCGTTTCGTACTTGTCGCCCAGCGTGATGGTTTGGTCGCCCAATTCTATTTCTGCGCCAACGGTCTCCACATTCTGCTTAAATTGGTTTTGCGTGGTATTGATGTCTTGGTCGTTCAGTGTGATAGCGCGGTCTTTGGGCAGGCCGTTATATTCCTTACTTGTATTTCCGCCTTCTACCATCATCGAGGTGCTAAGAAAGCGGTCCATGTTTTGTGTGGCTGCATTGATAAGTCCGTTGCCTGCACCCAGCAAGCAAATCAGCATAAATATGCCCCAGGCCACGGCAAAACCCGTGAGTGCCGTGCGCAGCTTGTTACGTCGGGTGGTCGACCATATTTCGGCTATGAGCGTGTACATAATTGCTTCTTGCGGTTAAGTGTGGTTTATTTGTGCAGGTGTGATTGGGGCTTTTTGTTGTCTCCTTCATCAACAATCAGTCCGTCTTTAATCCTTATCAGCCTGTCGGTTTGTTCGGCCACGCCTGGGTCGTGGGTCACAACCACGGTGGTAATGCCTTCGTTTCGGTTTAAGCTAGTTATCAGTTGCATCACCTCAACGCTGGTTTTAGAGTCGAGTGCGCCCGTAGGCTCGTCGGCGAGTATTATTTGCGGTTTGGTTATCAGTGCCCTTGCTATGGCCACGCGCTGCTTTTGTCCGCCCGACATCTCGTTGGGATAGTGGCTGGCCCATTGTGCAAGCCCAAGTTTTTCCAAGTATTCCATGGCCAAGGTGTGGCGTTTCTTGCGCGACACGCCTTGATAAAACAGGGGTAGCTCTACGTTTTCCACAGCCGTTTTAAAGCCAATGAGGTTGAATGATTGGAAAACAAAACCAATCATGCGGTTGCGATAATAGGCGGCGCGCCGCTCGGTAAGGTCCTTGATGAGTGTTCCTCCGAGGCGATATTCGCCTGTGTCGTAGTTGTCGAGAATGCCGAGGATGTTCAAAAGGGTTGACTTTCCCGACCCCGATGCCCCCATGATGGATACAAACTCGCCGTCGCCGATGGTGAGGTTGATACCTTTGAGCACGTGTAGGGGCTGTGCGCCAAAGTATGTTTTGTTGATGTCTTTTAGTTCAATCATACTGTATAGACGTTAGGCAGACTTTAAAAGTTGCACTTTCATTACATTTCATCTAGCCGTCCCTAGCATGTGGGTACGCTAAGTGCATGCACTTTATATCTGGCAAAAGTATAAAAAAATGGCAGAACGCCCAAGATTGATGGGCATAAAGATTGGTTGGGTGGTGTTGTTTTTCATTGGTTAACGCAAAAAGGGCTCTTGCGAACATGCGCAAAAGCCCTTCTTGGTGGTAGTGGATAGGGGAATCGAACCCCTATGCCAAGATTGAGAATCTTGTATCCTAACCGTTAGATGAATCCACCATGCGATTATTAAAACCTTGCGGAAGCTGGGGGATTCGAACCCCCGGTACGGTAACCCGTACGTCAGTTTAGCAAACTGGTGGTTTCAGCCACTCACCCAAACTTCCTTTTCCGTCGATGTTGAAAAATCGCTTTGCTGTTAAATGCGGTGCAAAGGTATTGCTTTTTTTTAGTAGTTCCAAATTTTTTCGTGTCTTTTTTGTTCCTGGTGGCTTGTAAAAAGTGCCTTTACTGCTTTTTAAGGGCCAATTGGGGCAGGATGGTTCGTTGGTGTGGTCCGTTTAATACCTGGCTGTTGGCTCACTTGTTTTCTCAGACTCGTTTGTTTTGCTAAGCGGGGCAGAAGGCCAAATCTTACTCTTATGGTGTTGATGCGAATGGGCGAATGGGGTAGGGGGATGGCTTTCGTGCGATGCAGGCCGTGGTGTGGAAACGGTATAACCTTTGTCTTTCCCTCGCGTACGCGCGCGTTATATAAGGTATGCTTTTGTGGAGGAAGCGTGATAGTTGCGGGTTTAGGTAACGTTGGCTGGTGATAAAGCTAGGGCAGGCATGGGGTGAAAAGAGGTCTGGGCATAGCAAAAAGGGGGCGGCAGGGTGGGGCAGACTTGCTGCTTGTTGGGGTAAGTAGGATGGTTGGCACGTGCGAACGATGGGTGGATGCCAAATGGTGAAAAACTGCTAACTTCCTGAATGAAAGCGATAACGTAAAGTTGAAGTAGTGAAAAGTTATGCGTTTTAGTTTACAAAACCACCTAATCACTTTTTAACTAAGGTCTTTTTGATGTAAATCTTGTGCCTAATGTTTAATTTATTCGTCCTCGTGTTGCTGTTGTTTGGCCTTTGGTTTCAGTAGGTTTTATGCTTGGTTTGCCTATTTTTTCACGCTATCAGAGACATTTTGAGCGTCATGCGCCAATTTTTATTTTCTTTTTCGTATACGTCTTTTAACGTTAAGTTCGGCTGCCTAACTATTTCTATTTGGTGGTTTTTATTTTTCTGTTTGTCTGTTTTTATGCCTTAACACGCGCGTATGTGCTTATTGTTGCAACTTAAAGCGTGCAACTAACGCGTATATTTATGTTAACGGGGTTTTTACCTTTCATGTTTTTTCATTTTGCCTTAATCTATTTTATATTCTCGCACTTTGAACATGGCGATTTTACACCTACCTTTGCATCAGAGGTATTTAGGATGATACAGCCGCCGGATGCCTCTTACAAGAGAGTTATTAAAACCTGTGAAGGCGTTTGGCGGCTCTTTAATGTATGTGGATTTAAAGCAGTTTTCAAGTAATCATTGTTTAAAAAGAGATATTAAGCTTATGGAGAGTTTTACTAAAAGAGTAGGTACGTTAATGTTGTCGTGGACTTTGGCTGTCGTAGGCGTTTTCGGACAGACCGTAGACGACATCTGTTCGCAAAACGTTCGCCAACTAGGCGGATTGACAGCGGCAGCCAAGGTCAAATCGTTGCAACTGCAACAGGTGGTTGTAACACAAGGGGGCGAAATGCCCGTTACTACACTCTTGGTTCCTGGCGTAGCCTTTTACCAGCGAGTGAAGTCGCCTCTTGGCACGATGATGGTATGTGCATATAAGGACAAGGGATGGACTTTTAACTCCGCCCCAACGCCGCAAACAGAGCCGATGCCAGCCGGTATGGTTGAATCGTACATCATTGGGTCGAAGTTTCTTGGCCCGTTGTTCGACTATTATGCAAACAAAAAATCGTCGGACGTGGTATCGCTCACCTTCGTTGGCGAGAAAGATTTGGATGGTGAGGCCTGTTTTGAACTGGAAGTTCGTTACCGGTCGGGATATAAGATGATGGTGTGCATGTCGCGTAAAGACGGCTTGATAAGGCAAACCGCATCGCCCGCGGGAGTGATAAGGTACGAAGACTACCGCAATGTGGGTGGTGTGAAGGTGCCTTTCATGATGATGACAAGTACAAGGCAAGGGCTAGTTCTTACCCGAGTAACCAGTGCACAGGTTAATGTAGACCTTGAAGGCAAGTTGCTTGCCATGCCTTAAACGTGCAATAGGCACATAACGCCGTGACGGCGGATAAGATTTTAGTTGTTATAGAAATTTTAGTTGTTAAAGAAATTTGTGGTTATTTGGATGGGGCTCGAACGCGTTTCGGGTCCCTTTTGCGTGTTGTAGGGAGCGTAACTAATGGCTTTGTTGGTTTGTAGGCAACCCAATCTGCTCGTTTAACCTAAGCAACAACGCAGTACAAGTCGGCTTGTACTGGCGCTACAAGGTGCTTGTACTGGCACTACAAGATGCTTGTACTGGCACTACAAGCGGCTTGTAGCCCCACTACAAAGGGCCTTGTACGGATACATTTGCCAGCGACTTTGTTGTGTAAGAACGTGTATCTCAAACCAATCCTTTTTTTACGATACATGTTTTTTGATGCAGAATGGCAATAATTTCTTGTATAATATCGGCCATCGGTGTTGTAAAAACAACAGAAAGTTTGTAACTTTGGCCCGACAAAACTCGTGTTTCGGTTTATTCGGGCGAGCGGTGGTGGGCAAATGGCTTATCGCGTAGCGTGAGAAACGCCACTTGCTAACTCATTAACTTGTGAACTAGTCAACTCGTTAACAGATAAAATTGTTAACGGGTCTACTCGTCAACAGGTTAACTTGTCTACTTGTTAACTCGTCAACAGATTAACTGGTCAACCCGTCAACTTGTCAACTAACCAACGCCCCTTGTCAACTAAAAACACCATTTCTAACTAACAACTTGTAATTATGAAGAGACAAATTGAATTATCTGTATTATGGGTACTCCTTGTTTTAGGGTTTCTTGCCCATACCTTGGCCGACGTAATGCCCGCATTTTGGGGCGAGAGCATCGTGGCGATGCCTACTTCTGCCAACTGGCGCGAGCTTATCGCCCTAATGATGGGCATCAGTTACACGCTGCCCGTGCTCGCAATCTTTCTCGTTTTATGGGGAAAACACAAGGCTTGGCGCGTGATTCACGCTATCTTGGCTTGCCTTTTCGCCTTGTTCTGCCTACTGCACATGCTCGAATGGCTCGACGAATTCAATCCTGTGCAGCTTACCATCATGCCCTTAATGGCCATCGTTGGCATTATCTTGGCCGTGAAGTCCATCAAGTATGTTCGCGAAAATCAGTGCGTTGATGGCGAGGCAGACGACAATGAGGAGGAAGAAGACGAGAATGTGGGTAATGAGGAAGAAGAAAGCGAAGAAGAAGTAAGTGGGGAAAAAGGCGAAGAGGTAAGCGAGAAGGAAGAAAAGGAAACTGAATAAGTGGATGAGTTAACTAGTTGACAAGCTTACTAGTTGACGAGTTAACCACTTAACTCATCAATTTGTCGACTAGTTAACTCCTCCAACCTTTTTCACCCGCCTAATACAACAACAGCATCCCAGCAAAGGCTGCATAGCCAATCATGCGTATGGGGTTAATCTTTAAGAACTTCGTTCCTGCGAATGTGGCGGCGAAAAGGAAGAGGCTAACGCCAAACTGCCAAGGGTTGATGGTGGGCGAACTGAAATTCTCTTCTGTCATTAAGAGCAGGGCGGCGGCAGCAAGCAAGCCCACAACGGCAGGGCGCAGGCCGGCGAACATGTTCTGAACAACGGGCGTGTCCATATATTTCATAAGTGTCTTACAGATAAGTATCATTAGGATAAGCGACGGCAGCACCAACGCAAAGGTGGCCGTGGCACTGCCCAGCATGGCCATCCACGTGTTAAACCCTGCGTTATGGGTGGCCGTATAACCGCAATAAGTGGCCGCATTGATGCCGATGGGGCCTGGGGTCATCTGCGAAATGGCGACGATATTGGTAAATTCGGCCGACGAAAGCCATTGATGATGGATAACCGTCTCGGTCTGTATGAGCGACAACATGCCGTAACCGCCACCGAAACCAAATAGTCCGATGAGGAAAAACGTATAGAAAAGCTCGAAGAAAATCATGTGATGGTTTTATTTGTTGTTGGCTGAATGCGTATGTAGGCAGGCTGGGGGTGCGGCGCGATTGGCGTTGTTCTTTCGTTGCAATTGTTCTAATTCTCGTTGTGCGAACCCTCTGTGGGCTTGATAAACTGCCCATAAAGAAAGCCGCAAAGGCCTGCGCCGATGATGATGTAGATGGGGTTTACGCCCATTGCCCATATAAGCAGGGCGCAAACAACGGGTATCCAAAGGGTGCTTAGCGTGATGTGGGCACTCTTGGCCAAGTTGAATGTGGGGGCAGCAATGAGTGCCACCACGGCCGGACGTATGCCACGGAACGCTGCCGCCACCACGCTGTTGTCTTGAAACTGATGAAAAAACATCGCTATTAGCAGGATAATGAGAAACGAAGGCAGGGCTGTGCCTACGCAACTGCATAGTGCGCCGCGTAACTTACGCATCTTATAGCCGATGAAGATGCTGACGTTGACGGCGAAAACACCTGGACAACTCTGCGCTATGGCAATGAGATCGAGAAACTCTTCTTTCTCTATCCACTTGTTCTTATCCACCACTTCGGCCTCGATAATGGGTATCATGGCGTAACCGCCGCCCAAAGTGAACATCCCTATCTTAAAGAATGTGCGAAAACTGTTCCAATATATCGACATGTTGTTGATGAATTAAAGCCTCATCCCCAGCCCCTCTCCAGAAGGAGCGGGGGTGATGTGCCTTGTTAAAGGTGAAAAGGTGAAAAGGTGAAAGGGTGAAAAGGTGAAAGGGTGAAAAGGTGAAAGGGTGAAAGGGTGAAAAGGTGAAAAGGTGGCTACGCCGTTTAAAGGTGCCTAGCGGTTCCTAGATTTCCGACAAGTCCGACAAGTCCGACTGGTCTGACTGGTCCGACAAGTCCGACTGGTCAAACTGGTCCGATTAGGCAGACACCATTTATAGGCACAAAACGGTAAAGCATTTGGCTTAACTCCTTAACTCCATAACTCCTTAACTTAACTCCTCTTTATGCTTTCAACTTCTTTTCCACCCATTTCCTTGCGTTCACGAAGGCCTCAATCCAGGGCGTAACCTCGTCTGATTGACGTTTACGCGGATAGTAGGCGTTCTGCCAAGGGAAGATGGAGCGCTCCAAATGGGGCATCATGGCCAAGTGTCGGCCGTCTGCCGAGCAGATGCCAGCCACGTTGTAGTCCGACCCGTTGGGGTTGCCGGGGTATTCGGCGTAGTTGTATTTGGCAACGATGTTGTATTTGTCTTCTGATTCGGGCATATAGAACCTGCCCTCGCCGTGAGCAACCCAGATGCCCAACTTGCTGTCGCGGAGCGAGCCTAGCATAACGCTGTTGTTCTGTGGAATGGTTAATCCCACGAACGAACTTTCGAACTTGCGCGACGTGTTGTGGGTAAGATGCGAGCGGTGGCCGTGTTCGGGATTGATGAGGTTTAGCTCAACCATAAGCTGACAGCCGTTGCAGATACCCAGCGAAAGCGTGTCGGGACGTGCGTAGAACTTGTCTAGTGCCTCTTTGGCCTTGGGGTTATAGAGAAATGCGCCAGCCCAACCCTTGGCCGAACCAAGCACATCAGAGTTTGAGAACCCGCCGCAGAACACAATCATGTTCACCTCTTCCAGCGTTTCGCGCCCCGAAATGAGGTCGGTCATGGCCACATCCTTCACGTCAAATCCCGCCAGATAGAGGGCATAAGCCATTTCGCGCTCACCGTTTGTACCCTTTTCGCGGATGATGGCGGCCTTAATGCCCGACGGATTGCGGCGGTCGGCACTGATGCCATAGTCGCTTAGCTTACCTGTAAAGCTGTCGTTGAATTTCAGTTCAATGGGTTGTTTCTTATAATTAAGCCACCTTTTCTTGGCCATGCCATTGTGGCTCTGCATCGTGTCTAGGCGATAAGAGGTGCGATACCATGTTTCGCGCAACGAGTCGATGTCGAAAACATACTCGTTTCCTCCCTTCTTCACCACCAACGTGCGACTGTTTGGCACCGAATAGCCAATCTTGGTGTAGCCGATACCCTCGTCTTCGAGATATGTGCGCAGGTCGTTTCGATGGTCGTCGCTTACCTGTATCACCACGCCGGGGTTCTCAGCAAAGAGGTTTTTCACCACATCGTCGCCCGCCAGGTCGTGTAAGTTAAGGTGCATGCCGCCCTTTCGGTTGGCAAAAGCCATTTCTAGCAGCGTGGTTATCAGTCCGCCAGCCGAAATGTCGTGGCCAGCCAATATCCATCCGCGCCTAACCAGTTCTTGAATGGCGTTAAAACAGTCGGCGAAATATTCGGGATTGGCAACCGTTGGCACGTCGTCGCCAACGAAACCAAGGCTTTGTGCAAAGGCACTTCCGCCCAAACGCTGCTCATCAAACGAGAAGTCGATGTAGTAGAGCGACGAGTTCTTGTCGTTAACAAGTACCGGCGAAACCACCTTACGCACATCCGACACCTCGGCACCGCTGCTAACGATAACCGTTCCGGGCGCGATAACCTTCTGGCCATTGGGATATTGTTGGGTCATTGAAAGCGAATCCTTGCCTGTTGGTACGTTAATGCCCAGCGTACAGCAGAAGTCGCTCAGTGCCTCAACAGCTTTATAAAGGCGTGCATCTTCTCCTGCCTGCGACCTACAAGGCCACATCCAGTTGGCCGAAAGGCTTACGCCGCCCAATCCGTGGGCTAATGGTGCCCAAACGAGGTTGGTTAACGACTCACTAACGGCCAAAACCGAGCCTTTCTCGGCCGATGCCAAGGCCGCTTGCGGTGCATGTCCGATGGCGGTAGCTATGCCAGAACGTCCGCGATAGTCGAGTGCCACCACACCACAGTCGCTCAATGGCAGTTGAATTTCGCCTTGTGTCTGTTGGCGAGCCACCTTACCCGTTACGGAGCGGTCTACTTTGTTGGAGAGCCAGTCTTTACAAGCCACGGCTTCGAGCTGCAAAACGCGCTCAATGTGCGCCGTAAGTGCCTCTTCGCCCAGTTTGTTTTTATCGGCCTCGCTGCCTATTGGTTCATATTCAACGTTCTGATAATGGCGTTCAACGGTGTTGTCAACCATTACCGTCTTGGGCGAATGACCAAACATCTGCGCCACATCCAGGTCGAAAGGCTTAGTGCCGTCGGCTTGTTTGAAGGCGAAGTGGGCATCGCCCGTTGTCTCGCCCACCACATAGAGCGGTGCTCGTTCGCGTTGGGCAATCTGCCTTACGCGTTCGATATGTTGCTCGTCGATAAGTAGGCCCATGCGTTCTTGGCTCTCGTTGGCGATAATCTCTTTGGCCGAGAGTGTTTTGTCGCCGATGGGCAGTTGATCCATGTTAATTTCTCCGCCACATTCTTCCACCAATTCGCTCAGGCAATTCAAGTGGCCTGCCGACCCGTGGTCGTGTATTGACACAACGGGGTTGTCGTCGCTTTCTACCAATGCGCGCACAAGATTATAGGCGCGCTTTTGCATTTCGGGGTTGGCGCGTTGTATGGCGTTAAGCTCAATACCGTTAGAATAACGGCCCGTATCTACCGACGAAACCGAACCGCCGCCCAATCCGATGCGATAGTTGTCGCCACCAACCACAACCACCTTGTTGCCTTTTTGTGGTTCGCCCTTCAAGCAATCGCGTTTTGTGCCGTAGCCCACACCGCCTGCCAACATGATAACCTTGTCGTAAGCGTAGAAAGGTTCGTTGGCCGAGTTGTCTGTTTCGGCTTTCTCTTGATGCTCGAAGGTAAGTACAGAACCCGTGATAAGTGGTTGTCCGAACTTATTGCCAAAGTCGGATGCACCGTTAGATGCTTTGATGAGTATCTGTTCGGGCGATTGGTAGAGCCATTGACGTACAGGAAGTAGCTTTTCCCAATCGCGGCCGCCATCAAAACGGGGGTAAGCCGTCATGTAAACGGCTGTTCCAGCGATGGGCCACGAGCCTACGCCGCCACCCATACGGTCGCGAATTTCGCCTCCCGTGCCCGTTGCAGCCCCGTTAAAGGGTTCTACGGTGGTGGGGAAATTGTGTGTTTCGGCTTTCAACGAGATAACGCTCTCGATGTCTTTCACCTCAAAATAATCAGCTTTCGATTGGTCTTTGGGTGCGAATTGCTCCACCACCGGCCCTTGTGCAAAGGCAACATTGTCTTTATAAGCCGAGAGAATGTTGCCTGGGTTTTCGGCCGTGGTGCGCTTAATCATGGCAAAGAGCGACGATTCTTTCTCTTCGCCGTCGATAACAAACGTTCCGCCGAATATCTTGTGGCGGCAATGTTCTGAGTTGATTTGGGCAAACCCGAATATTTCAGAGTCGGTTAGCGGTCGGCCCAATTGCTTTTCGATGTCGTGCAGGTAAGCCATCTCGTCTTTAGAGAGTGCCAAACCCTCCTTTTCGTTATATTCTTCCAGGTTGTCCACGTGCCTTACGGGTTCTGGTTGCCTGTCAACGCAGAACACTTCTTGGCCAATGCCCTCGTACATACGTTGCAGCATGGGGTCGTGGTCGGCGTTTCGGCTGGCCACGGGGAAGAATTCCTCAATACGCGAAATGCCGTTAAGATTCATGTTTTGGGTAATCTCAACGGCATTTGTGCTCCAAGGTGTCACCATTTCGCGGCGCGGCCCCACGTAAAAACCTTCCAGTTCTTGGGTGTCCATCAGCGTTGCGTCGCCATAAAGCCAGGCTAGCTTAGCCATTTCGTCGTCGTTCAGTTGGTGGTTCACCTCTGTGGCAATCACCGTTTCTTTCTGCGTCTTGAAAAAGAGAATCATCGTTGTTTCCTTTATTTTTGGGATGGTTATGTGAATACACTTACTTTTCTGCCTGTTAGCCTGCGTTTGGGTTGGCTTGGGTTGGTGTGCAGTGGGGAGTGTGATGCGAAAAGCCAACCTTCTGCCATACCTTTGGCTTGCAGTTGTTTACCTAAGCTTTGCGCTTGCCCTTTGCATTCCTCTTGCAAAGTTAGCGTTTTTGCCTTATATATAAGGTGTGGGCGGTGTTGTTTTTTCAGTTATTTAGTATTAATCCCTACTTTTGTGCGTTTATCGTCTAGTGTTTGCGCCCTTGCGCCATGCTTGCATGGCGTGGCGCAAGAGTGTGGTGCAAGGCTGTTTTGCGACTATATTACCCCGTTTTGCGTTTGCTTAGCACAAGGATAAGCACCGAAGTGATGATGAGCACAAAGCCAATGACGATGGGCAGGGTGAGTGGTTCGCCGAAAAGGAGTATGCCCACGCACATGGCCGTCATGGGTTCGAAGGCGCCAAGCACGGCTGCCAGGGTGCTGCTTATCTGCTTTAAGGCCACGATAAGCGTAACGTTGCTTACGGCTGTGGGCACAAGACCCAGCAAAAAGAGGTTGACAAGCTGGCTGCGCGTGTCAATGGGGTCGATGCGCCCCCGTGTAAAGGTGGCGTAGAGGGTGAGAATGAGCATCGCGAAGAAGAAAATGTAGAACGTTAGTTTCAACGAGGGCATCTGCCTGATGCGCATTCGGGGAAAGATAACCATGTAAACGGCATAGAGAAAGCCTGAAAGCAGAAGTAGGAAAAGGCCCGTTAGCCCCTCCATGCTGCCGTTGCCGTCGAGTATTCCCGAAAGAAAAAACACGCCTGCAACGGCTATGCCGATGGCGACGGCTGTGGTAAGCGACAGCCGTTCGTGTAGAAACACCACCGAAAGGAGCAGTGTCCACACGGGGTATGAGAAGAGCAAGGTGGTGGCGATGCCGCTAGCCATGTAGTTATAACCTTCGATAAGGGCGATAGACGACACGGCGTACATTGCAGAGAGCAACAAAATGCGTAGGAAATCGCCAAAGGCAAGCCACATGCGCGTGCGGTGAAACATCAGCATGCCCAGCATGGCCAGGCAACCGAAGGCGTAGCGGTATATCAAAACGGAAGTGGAGTGCATGCCCGTGGCAAGTACGGGGATGGCGAAAAGGGGGATTAGCCCGAACGTAATGCCCGAAATGCTGGCATTGAGGAAACCTTTGACTGTGGTTGACATCGAAAGAGAAGTTGTGGGGTAATTGCGTAACGGCGTGCCTTGGCACCTGGTTTCAAGTGTGCAGGCCCTGCACCCAAGTGCGAACGCTTATTTCTTAACCCCTATGTGTAAATGTATATCCTGATGAATGTTGACTGAATGTTAAGGCGGATTCTAAAAATTACCTTTGCTGTATTTTTAGCTTTTAGCTGAGCAGGTTTTGCTTACTTACTTGAAGGAGCAAAGTGAACTATGCTTTCTGAAAGAGAAAGCAAAAGATGCCAGATAAAATCGAAACGACTGCGTAGAGCAATACAAGGAACAACAATTGAACCTTTGCGGGGAATATTTAGAACATGCCTGAATGTAAAACCTGCCCCAAGACCGTTGTGTGGGCGTTGGGGCAGGTGTGGGTTTGCTGCATAGAAGAACGTTTTCGTTAAGCCAAATGAACAATGTCGAGCTTGCTCGGGCATTGTCATGGCGAGAAAACGCACTTTTGAGGGACGAAAAAAGAAGTTTTATTTTCCTTCTTCGGGTGCTTTGTCGATAAGATCCATAAACTGGTCCAATTTCGGCGTGATGATGATTTGCGTGCGGCGGTTGCGTTGTTTGCCCACTTCGGTTCCGTTGGTGGCAACGGGGTTAAACTCACCACGTCCGCCAGCGGTAAGGCGTTTGGGGTTAACGCCATAGCGTGTTTGCAGATATTGAACCACGCTCGATGCGCGCAAGCAGCTTAGGTCCCAGTTGTTGCGGATGTTTTCGCGGTTTATGGGCACGTTGTCGGTGTTTCCTTCCACCAGCACGTCATAGTCTTGATAGTCCATAATTATCTTGGCTATCTTGCTAAGCGTTTCGGCAGCGCGGTCGTTTATTTCGTAGCTGCCGCTCTTATACAGCATATTGTCGGCCAATGAGATGTAAACCACGCCTTTAAGCACGCGTACGTCTACCTCCTTCAACTCTTCACGGCTGAGCGAACGCGTAAGGTTGTTGGTGAGCACCATGTTAAGCGAGTCGCTTTTGCTCTTCACCTCAACCAAGTGGCGTATGTATTGGTTGCTCTCGTTAATCTGGTCTACCAGCTTAGAGATGTTCACATTGTTGGCCGAACTGTTGTTGAGGCTCTTGTCTAGCGAGCCTTGCAGTGCGGCGTAGTCGCGTTTTTGTTGTGCCAGTTGTTCTTCCAGCGATGTAACCCTGGCTTGACTGGCGGCAAGTTGTTCGCGAGTTGAACGATAGCTTTCGTTCAATTCCCTGTTTTCTCTTTGGCAATTGTCCAAGTCTTTCTTGCTAGCACAGCTCGAAACCACGACCACACTGGCCAATAGCGCAAGCTGCACGATGTTCTTCTTTTTCATATCTCTCCTTAAAATGTTGATTTATTATCCTGTGTCTTTGCGGCACTTTGTGTGTACAAAGTTACGAATATACTTTACATTAACCTTAAAATGCGTGCCCGTTTTTGGTATTATTAACGGCAGAGAAAGAGGGAGGGGTAAAAAATGGTCACGAATAAATGGTTTTAGAGATTACATCCTGGCCTGCGTTTGGGGCTTAATTCGTACACAGAGGTGCAGAGGACGGAGAGTTTTTCTGCATACAAGCAGGCGGAGGCCGCACGGTACTTAGGGCATGCAGCGAAAGCGTACACGGCGAAAGAACACCTTCATTTTCTTATTTCCAAAGGACACATGCTCCTCTCCTCCCCAATGTTTCCTAAACGCAAAGCCTTATCCTTAAAGCAATGATGGGGCTAACATCCATGTGTTCTGCGCCTCCTACGTGACCTTAATCGCGCATCAGTATTGTGCAAGTGCGTTCCAAATTCAAGTTCTTATTGACCATAAGCCGATTCGGGATAAGCATCAATCTATTCGCGGTAGTTGGCGTAATGATTGATTCTTATCCCAAATTGGCGTAATACTTTAAATTCGAAACATGAAATCAAAAAAGACGCTGATGTTACGGATTTAATGCGATGGACGTTTATTCTATTAACTTCCCATGCTTTTTGAGTATGGAGAGAAACGCACTCCATTCTGCTGCCCGTTTGTCTTTCGCTTCCTTAATGGCTTCATTCGCTTTTGCATATTTACTGTCGTTCTCAATATGGCGTGGATAGCAGTCGCTCAGATAAAACTTACCCGACTCATTTTCGGAAACTAATGATAAGTCTGTGAATATTTGACTGTTAACAGGAGACACAAACGTTGAAATACGAAGTAAAACCTTGTCATACGAATGTATTTCTATGTTGCGATAAATCGGGAAGAGCTGATTTGTAGGCTCAAAGTCTTGGAAAACAATCTCGCGGGTCTGCACGTTGAAAGACTTGATGTTGTCAAGCGTAAAGAGACATGGGGTTAAATGAGAAGATTTCGTTATGCGAGTTGTTCCCACTGCAAACAGTTCTGCCTTTGGCCCTTGATCAGCAGGAGGTAAAACTTGATTATCCCCATTGGTGCAACCAATGAACAACAAAGAAAGGACGAACACTTGTAATAAGCATATACTCTTTTTCATATCAGTACTTTTTTAGTTGACTTTTATAAATCGTTTTTACGAAAGCAAATTATCAGATAATGTACTTTTTTACAATTATATGTACATGAACCATCAATCTTACAAGGACAAATGGTTGTTTAAGGACAAGCACCTTGTGCTAACATCCGCGTGCAACTAAGCAAGGTGCATGCAAGGCACAGGCAACCTCTTTTCATCATTCTCAGCTCTGTGATATTGTTACAAGGCAAATTGCGCTCCAAATATAGCACTTTTTATCGACATTACAAAACAAATACGGTATTTTTATTGAAGTAGTCTTGACTTTTAACAGGCATATAACCTAAGAGGGGTTTGTTATCTTCGTGATGGCAGCACAAGATAAACGCTCTTCTCATTATGCGAAGGGCAGGACAAATTACCCCTCTGGCCTTATATACTCACGAAAACCCAACAACTCCCGAACACGTCAACTCATCAGCTTACTAACTCATCAACTTGTCAACTCAAAAAATCACAAAATCACGAACGCACCAACCCATCAACCCATCAACTCACAAACTCACAAACTCACAAACTCGACAACTCGCTAACTCGTCAACACACTAACTTGTCAACTTGCCAACTCATCAACTTACCAACTCATAAACTTACCAACTCAAAAACTCAAAAACTTAAATTTGTTATTTTTATTTTACAAAACCACTCTGATTTTCATCCCATTCTAGCGAAAATTTTGGGTGTAAAGTGGGTAAATTGGCAGTATTTTCAGCTCTTCACGTCTCTTACTCTGTCTATTTTTAAGCACAAAACCTACATTTTGCACCAATTTGCCTTTCTAGTTTGGTTGCCAACTCATTATTTCTTACGCCCAATTACCCCCTTTCAGCACCTAAAATGCCACTTTTTAACGGTCATTTTGCCCTTTTCAGCCCTATTTTTGATGGATCGAAGAGGCTTTGTTCGTACCATTGCAGTGTATTTTTATGCGTATCGTTAGGCATTTAGCAGCATTTTGCCCTGCATTTAGCACCAAAACACCTTGCGTTTTGCACCAAAATGCGCTGCGTTTTGCACCAAAACGCACTGTATTTTGCACAAAAATGCACCGCATTTAGCACCAAAACGCAATGAATTTCGCAGAAAACAACCCAAAGCCTGCTGCAAATTGCGGTTTTATGCAATGTGTATTCATTTTGTATGCATTTACTACTAACCTCTTTTTGCATCAAAACCAACCTGCGCGAGAATCGATTTTTTGCGGCAAGGCGGGCGATTGGTAGACAAAAAGGGCACTCATAGTGTTAAAATACGTACTGAAATTTGGACAGAATATAGTGTGTCGGTTTACCAGTTAAAGAATGAATCAGCTGATAAGTTTACCGTTTAACGATTGGAGTAGTTAACAAGAGGATTAGCAGATAAGTTAATGAGTGGGCCACTCAACTCGTTAAGTCATGAACTCATCAACGGATAAACTTGTTAATTGATAAATTGGTTAACTGCTAAACTCGTCCACTTGTCAACTTGTTAACCGGTAATCTCACCTTCTTGTCCCCTCGCCAACTCGTTAACTTGCTAACTCATCAACCTGTTAACTTGTCCTCTCGTCAACTCGTTAACAGGTAAACTCACTCTCTTGTTCTCTTGTCAACCCATTAACTTGTTCTCTTGTCAACTCGTTAACTGGTTAACACGTCAACTCCTTTAATATTTGTTCATGTTGTCGTTAATGGCATCCGATGCAAAGAGAGAGAAGATGTTCATGTCGGCGTCTTCGATGCTTAGCTTGTCCATTTCAGGGTTTAATCTAAACACTACATACGAACGAACCAGCGCACCATGTTCGTTCTTGGCCCTGAAACTCACTTTGAAAGCGTAGCCAAGAAACTGACTTTTAAACTTTTTCTGCTTTTTCTTGTATTCTTCGAGTATGCGCTGGCCGTCGGCAAGCATCTTTTGTGCCTGCGGAACGGTTTTCACCGACTCCGAATAGCGCGCTGCCGAGTCGGTAATTTGTTTCACCTTGTCGAGCATATACTGTGCCTCGTTGGTGGCTCTAAATTCAGAAAAGAGCGAGTCTACCCTGCCCCGCTCCACCAATTGGTACGAGCGTGGGTCGTTAAGGTTCTTTCGCATAAACTCCTCGGTTAGCTTATCGGCTTGTTTTTCCTTGTTCTCGCACGACGTGAAGGTGAGGGCGAACAGCGAAATGAACAACAAATGAAGTACTCTTTTCATCCTCTGCTGGTGGTTTAGGTGAGACGTGCGTGTGGCACGTCTTTCTTTTTCGCACGCAAAGGTAGTAAAAATGCCCTTAACGCACAAGCCTTGCACACATAAATGGCGCAACAATCAGCAGCCTTTACCCACGTTGGCTGATGTGGCTCTGTTGATGCGGCATCGGGTTTTGTGGCCAAACTCCACCTAGGGCAATAGGTTTGTCGGCAGTCGACTTGTTGATGCGGCATCGGGTTTGTGGCCAAACTCCACCCTACCTAAGCGTTGGACACGTGCCATCGGCGACTAGTGGCCCCACGTTAAAAGCCGAAACGAAGTTATAGCACTTGCCCACCGGGTTTGTATTTTTACGCTTTTCTTTTCTTATTCGTAGGATGTTTTAGGTTACATTACCTTACTTTTATAGTTTTATTTTAATTACGAAGTATTCGTAATTTATTGTTATATACACCAAAAATCAATCGTTTAACTTTATTTAAAACTTAATTCCTTGCTTTGCTTACGAAAAGTTCGTAGATTTGCAGTGTGAGTTAAACGTTACATAACAATGAAGATAGAGAAGCTTTCAATTCAAGAAGAAGAGGTGATGCGTTGTGTTTGGCAATTGGGCAGGTGCAACATCAAGGCCATTGTCGAGCTGTTGCCGTTGCCTGCACCGCCCTATACCACGGTGGCATCGGTTGTTGGCAACCTCAAACGCAAGGGGTATGTGGCGGCACAACGTAAGGGCAACGGCTTTGAGTACGTGCCTGCCGTTAAGGAAAAAGACTATAAGCGGCACTTCGTGTCGGGATTTGTGCGCGATTACTTTAAAAACTCGTTCCGCGACATGGTTTCGTTCTTTGCACAAGAAGAAAAAATATCGCCCGACGAGCTTAAAGACATAATCGACGAGATTGAAAACGGCGATGTGGCAAAGGTGTGAACATGGTATTATATCGCGTGCCATCTCGCTTTCTATGCGCCTATTTAAGTGGGCATCGCCCTTTTACCTAAGGGTTTTGGGCAAGCCCATTTCGTTATCATTACCTAAATACCCCTAGCAAATTATACCCATGTTGATGTATCTGATAAAAGCAAACGTTGTGTTGGTGGTGCTTTTCGGGTTTTACCAACTCATTAGCGCAGGCGACACTTTCTTTAAATGGCGGCGCCTGTCGTTGCTCACGGTCTACATGCTGTCGCTGTTGCTGCCCACGATAGACCTCCCTGTGCTGGTTAACGAAACGTCACCGCTAGGCAATATCTTACCGCGCATGGCCTATAACCTGCCCGAAGTGACGGTGCAACCCACACACTACACCTTTGATTGGCAGCAGCTAGCCGTTTGGCTATACACTGGCGTGGCCTTGGTTTTGCTCTTGCGCGTGTTTTGGCAGGTTGTTGTGGTGTGTAGGTTGGCACAACGCAGTGAACGCGCAACGTTGCACGGCATGGAGGTTCGTTTGTTGACAGGCGATTACAGCCCCTTTTCGTTCTTCCGTTGGATATTCGTTAACCCTGTTAACAAGTCGCCGTCGCAGGTAAAGCAGATACTGACACACGAACAAACGCACGTGGCGCAGTGGCATTCGGTAGATGCGTTGCTGTCGCAACTCTTTGTAGCCGCGTTTTGGTTCAACCCCGCGGCGTGGCTTATGCGCCTGCAAGTGCGCAACAATCTTGAATATCTGGCCGACTGCTCGGTTATCAACGGCGGAACGGACAAAAAGGCCTACCAATACCATTTGTTGGCGGTGGCCTATCGAACGAATGTAGCTACAATAACTAATAATTTCAATGTATTACCCTTAAAGAAAAGAATTAAAATGATGAATAAGCAAACTTCCAATCCGTTGGCACGCTTTAAGTACTTGCTTTTCGTGCCGTTGGCCGTCGCTTTGCTGGCGATGAATAGTACCGCAATGAGGGCGAATGTGCAGAAAAAGGTGGTGAAGTCCACCAAAGTCACGAAGAAAACAGGCACAACCGACAAGGTGTATGAGGTGTGTGAACAGATGCCTATCTTCCCTGGTGGGGATGCTGCAATGATGAAATACCTTTCGGAGAATGTGAAATACCCAGCTCTTGCCATAAAAGCCCAAGAGCAAGGCCGCGTTGTGGTTAGCTTTACAGTAGAGAAGGATGGGGCAATATCCGACGTAAAGGTAGCCAGGTCGGTAACACCTTCGCTCGATGCCGAGGCGGTAAGGGTGGTAAAGGCCATGCCTAAATGGACTCCGGGTAAGCAAGACGGCCAACTGGTGCGCGTAAGGTATAACGTACCTGTGTCTTTCAAATTAAATTAAAGAACAAGTAAGGTTGACAAGTTAATGAGTTGACAGGCTAACGCGGGGCAGGTTTGCGGTCTACCCCATCCCTCTTGTTGGCTCGTTAACTTGCCAACGCACCACCATTTTTCATCGCTTAATGGCAGATAGAGCTGCTACCTTAATAAATAAATACGAACGTTTTCGTTAAGCCAAATGAACAATGCCAAGCTTGCTCGGACATTGTCATGGCGAGAAAACGCACTTTTAGAAGAACGAAAAAAGAACCATTTAATAAATTGATGAGTATGAAGAATAAGCAAAACACAAATTCGTTTGCAGGTTATAGGTACCTGCTTTTCGTGCCGTTGGCCATCGCTTTACTGGCGATGAATAGTACCGCAATGAGGGCGAATGTGCAGAAAAAGGTGGTGAAGACTAATAAAATCACGAAGAAATCAGGTGCAAACGACAAAGTGTATGTGGTGGTTGAGCAGATGCCTAGCTTCCCTGGTGGGGACTCAGCATTGTTGAAATACCTTTTGGCGAATGTAAAATATCCCATGTCTGCGTTGAAAGCCCAAAAGCAAGGGCGCGTTATGGTTCGCTTTACAGTAGAGAAGGATGGGGCTATATCCAACGTAAAGGTAGCCAGGTCGGTAACACCCTCGCTCGATGCAGAGGCGGTAAGAGCGATAAAGTCCATGCCTAAGTGGTCGCCAGGTAAGCAAGGCGGCGAATTTGTGCGCGTAAAGTATATCGTACCTGTGTCTTTCAGATTAAAATAGGGGCAAGTAAGATTGACAAGTTAATGAGTTGACAGGCTGAATGTGGGGTTGGCTTGCGGCTTTTTCCCACCTCCTTGTTGGCTCGTTAACTTGCCAACGCACCACTTTTTCGTCGTTTAACGGCAGGTTAAGCTGCTACCTTAATAAATAAACACGAACGTTTTCG
>CALIZL010000015.1 GCA_938028745.1 uncultured Prevotella sp. | reverse complement strand
ATGCTACATGCCCTAAGCCCAAACCACCAAGGGGATAAACGGCCTGCATGTAACGAACAAAACCTGATGCTACATGCCCTAAGCCCAAACAACCAAGGGGATAAACGGCCTGCATGTAACGAACAAAATCTGATGCTACATGCGCTACAAAAGAAAACATCGCGCAAACAACAGCAAAGCGGTTGGCACGTTTGCAGGGAAGGTCGGCAACAAAGTATCGCCGTTTTCAGCAAACAAATGGGGCTTGCGGTGGCTAGTTAATCTAGGGTTTCTAGTTCTTCCCGTAAACCTAGTGAAACTAGTAAGCCTTGTAATTCTTGCAAGCCTAGTAAGCCAAGCCATGCAAGTGAAGCCTGTATGTTTAACGGCATACACATTGAAACCCGCTTGACTTTTATTACATCTATAAATGGAGAGGAGTTTTGCCTTTGTGCTGCAAAACCAAGAAAAACACCCCAATGATGTACGAAGTGCCAAACAAAGAAACGCTGAAATCTGAAATTCTGCCGCATTTGTCTGTGCCCAAACGGGGTTATACCTCAAAATAGGTAACCTGGTGGAAGCCCTTTCAACCCCCGCTTTACAAGTTGAAAGCATCTTTACTGTGGCACATAATGAGGTAAAAGTAAAGACGACTTCTTTATGTTTCTTATGTTCTTATGTCAAAATGGACGCATTAAGGTCACAATACGAAAATATGAACGATTAACTCGTTCACTTATAATGAGGGAAACGTAAAGCGCACTTCTTTATGTTTCTTATGTTCTTATGTCAAAATGGGCGCATTTAGGTAGCAATACGAAGAGATGAACGATTAACTCGTTCACTTATCCACTCGTCAGGCCTTCAATCGTTGTAAATTTTTCAATAAGAATTTTAACATTATGAGTGCTCTTTTTGCCGCCAATCGTCCACCTTGCCGCAAAAAATCGATTCTCGCGAGGGTTTATTTTGATGCAAAAGGGGGTTAGCATGTGCATCCGACAAATTGTATTTTTATTTAAAAAGGCTGCCATTTACACCAGTTTTGGGGCTATTTGCAGCTAAATTCAGTGCGTTTTGCCGCTAAACGCCTTGCGTTTTGGTGCAAAATGCCTTGCGTTTTGGTGCTAAACGCAAGGTAAAATGCGGCAAAATGCAGTTCAAAACGACACTTAATGCGGGGCGAAAAGCATAAACATCCATCACAATTGTATAAACAAACCCTTTTAGAGTCATGAAAAACATGGCTAGAAAGGGCAAAACAGCCGCTAAAAAGTAGGTTTTTAGGGGTGAAAAGGGCGTAACTGGGGGTAAGAAATAATGAGCTGGCAAGCAAAATAGAAAGGCAATATGGTGCAAAATACAGGTTCTAGGCCTAAAAACAGACAAACTCGAAGACACGAATGGCGAAAAATAGTGGATAATTGCTTACTTTTTAACCAATACTTTCGCTAGAATGGCGCGAGAATTAGAGCAACATTGTAAAATAAAAATAAGGTTTTTAAGTTTTGGAGTGGATGAGTTGGTGAGTTTCTGAGTTGGTGAGCTTTCGAGTGGATGAGCCTTTGAGTAGATGGTTTTTTGAGTGGATGAGTTGGCGAGTTGATGTCTTTTGGAGTTGCTGGGCACTTGTGCATTGGTAAGCCGCTGAGTTGACTTGTGCTGTATTCCGCTCGATTTGTAGAAACACTAAAAGTAAAGGCGACATCTTTAAAAGTAAAGGCGACATCTTTATATAATACGCGCGCGCGTGAAAGATGGGCACGAAGCCTGCTTCTTTCCTTCTCCGCCGCGCCATTTTGCCTTATCTCCAACACCATTTTTCCTTATCCCCCACGCCGTTTTACCTTATCCGCCACACCATTTTGCCTTATCCCCCACGCCCTTTTTGCCTTATCTCCCACACCATTTTGCCTTATCCCCCACGCCGTTTTACCCTATCCCCCACGCCGTTTTACCTTACCCCCACGCCGTTTTACCTTATCCCCCACGCCGTTTTACCTTATCCCCCACGCCGTTTTACCTTATCCCCCACATCATTTTGCCTTATCCGCCACGCCATTTTGCCTTATCCCCCACGCCATTTTTGCCTTATCCGCCACGCCATTTTGCCTTATATCCAACACCATTTTGCCTTATCCCCCACGTCGTTTCACCTTATCCCCAAAGCCATCTTTTCACCTTTTCATCTTTTCACCTTTTCACCTTTTCACCTTTTCACCTTTTCACCCCCTCTTTAACCACCGCTAACATACTTGTTTAACGCGTCCTTGCCCCTCGCAAACCAATCTTTATGCAGTGGATGCGATGATGCTTCATGCCCATTGACCCTCTATAGCAGTACCATTTATCCAAAACAACCACTTAAAAATAAGCACACTAAGCAACCATCTTAAAAAAAACAGCACAAGGAAAGAATGATAAATCGGTGAAATTCACCAAAAAATACGCACCATTTAAAGTTCCATGCAGTGCTTTAAAACACCTTTCTAAATCCTAAAAAGTAGTTAAAACCGCCAAAATTAATGCACAATGAGGGGGTATATGTGCAACGAAGAGTGCATTTTTTAGCGAAATGCTTGTGAGTATGAATAAAAATGATTTCCTTTGCACCCGAAATAATCGGATGAAATTTATTTACAAACACTATTAAATTTTACAATTATGTCTGAAATTGAATCGAAAGTAAAAGCTATCATCGTTGACAAACTTGGTGTAGACGAAGCAGAAGTAAAGTCAGAAGCAAGCTTCACCAACGACCTTGGTGCAGACTCGCTCGACACTGTTGAACTCATCATGGAGTTCGAAAAGGAATTTGGTATCTCTATTCCCGACGACAAGGCTGAGAAGATTGGCACCGTTGGCGACGCTATCGCTTACATCGAAGAAAACGCAAAGTAAAGTGACAAGCTTTTGGTTATGGCCCCTGGCACTGCGCCGGAGCCATAACCAAAAACTCTTAACTCAACATTTCCCCAAGGGGATTAACAACAAGGCCGACTTCAACTTTCGCATCAAGAGGGTGGAACAGCGAAGGTACACGCGTATTGCTATTAACGACCTTTTCTTTTCCACTCGCAGCGTTTGGTTGAAACGCCCTTAAAAAGCAATATTTTTCATTTCAATGGAGTTAAAAAGAGTAGTAGTGACGGGTCTTGGAGCCGTTACCCCCGTTGGCAACACGCCCGAAGAGACGTGGGCTAACCTGTTGGCCGGTAAAAGTGGCGCAGCACCCATCACACATTTCGACGCCACCAATTTCAAAAGCAAGTTCGCTTGCGAGGTGAAAAACCTCAACGTGACCGACTATATAGACCGTAAAGAGGCACGCAAGATGGACCGCTACACCCAATTGGCCATCATCGCGGCCATGCAGGGCATCAAAGACAGCGGCTTGGACATGGAAAAAGAAGACCGTAACCGCATTGGCGTGGTTTACGGCGTTGGCATCGGCGGTATCAAAACCTTTGAAGAGGAAGTTACTTACTATGGGCAACACCTCGGCGAGGAACCCAAGTTCAACCCCTTCTTCATCCCCAAGATGATTGCCGACATCGCTGCGGGACACATTTCAATCATGTATGGCTTGCACGGGCCTAACTATGCCACCACTTCGGCTTGCGCATCATCTACCAATGCTTTGGCAGATGCCTTCAACCTCATACGTTTGGGCAAGGCCAACGTGGTTGTTAGCGGTGGTGCCGAGGCTGCAATATGTGGCTGCGGCGTAGGCGGATTTAACGCCATGCACGCATTGTCTACACGCAACGACGACCCCGAGCACGCCTCGCGCCCGTTCAGCAAAAGTCGCGACGGCTTTGTTATGGGCGAAGGTGCTGGCTGCCTCATCCTAGAAGAGTTGGAACACGCTAAGGCTCGCGGCGCAAAGATTTACGCAGAGATGGTTGGCGAGGGCGCAAGTGCCGATGCACACCACATCACGGCTAGCCATCCCGAAGGACTAGGGGCCAAACTGGTGATGCAAAACGCAATGGACGATGCCGGACTGAAACCCGAAGACATCGACTACATCAACGTGCACGGCACGTCGACACCCGTGGGCGACATCTCGGAAGCAAAGGCCATCAAGGAACTTTTCGGCGATGCAGCCTATAAACTCAACATCAGCTCAACCAAATCAATGACGGGTCACTTGCTCGGAGCAGCTGGCGCAGTAGAGGCAATGGCCACAGTGCTGGCCGTTCAGAACGACATCATACCCCCAACCATCAACCACGACGACGACGACGTGGACGAAAACATTGATTATAACCTCAACTTCACGTTCAACAAGGCACAAAAGCGCGAGGTGCGTGCAGCACTTAGCAACACCTTTGGCTTTGGCGGACATAACGCTTGTGTTATCTTCAAGAAGTATGCTGAGTAATCTTATCGACAGAGTGAGGCTCCCTTTCCGCAAGGAAAAGGAGCTTTACTCGTCTTTATTTGAGATTCTTGGGTTTTATCCGCGAAACATTAGCTACTACAAGCTCGCTCTGATGCACAAGAGCGTAATGCGCCGAGGCGCAAACGGCAAGCCCGTAAACAACGAAAGGCTTGAATTTCTGGGCGATGCCATACTCGACGCCATCGTGGGCGACATTGTTTACCGACACTTCCCCGGCAAAAGGGAGGGCTTTCTTACCAACACACGAAGTAAACTGGTACAGCGCGAAACGCTTAACAGGCTGGCACAAGAGATGGGCATCAGCAGGCTGATACTCTCCTCCGGCCACACTTCATCGCACAACAGCTACATGGGCGGCAACGCTTTCGAGGCTTTGGTGGGGGCCATCTATCTCGACCGCGGCTATTCTAGCTGCATGCGATTTATGGAAAAGCGCATCTTAGC
This sequence comes from uncultured Prevotella sp., assembly GCA_938028745.1. Taxonomy (GTDB): domain Bacteria; phylum Bacteroidota; class Bacteroidia; order Bacteroidales; family Bacteroidaceae; genus Prevotella. Next base: position 8,724 of record CALIZL010000015.1, on the reverse strand, counting down.
CAAGATGATTAACATTGATAAGGTGGCCTATAAGGAGGTAAACTTTAAGAGTAAGCTTATTGAATGGAGCCAGAAAAACCGCGTAAAGCTCGACTTTATCGTTAAAGAACAGGGCAAGGACAAGAACGGCAGCCCGTTTTTCCTTTTCTGCGTACACCTGGAAGGCATCGAAGGATGCAACGGACGGGGGTATAGCAAGAAGGAAAGTCAGCAGTTGGCATCGAAACTTACGCTCGAAAGGCTGAAAAAGGAGCCGCAATTCATCGACCGAGTGTTTGCTGCCAAGGCCGAACGAGCAAAGAACGATGCCAATGCGGAGGGTAACGACAAGGCTGCCACAACACAACAGCAGCCCGAAAAGCCCGCAAACGGAGCGCAATCGGCACAAAAAGAACGGGAAAAGGATACGGCAAACGAGGCAAACAAGGCGAAAGCCAACCTGCCAACCGCCCAGAACACTGAACGTTCTGCCACCGAACGCACTAACGTACGCCAGGAAGAACGCGCCGCAGAAAAGAAGGCGGAGCGTGCTAACGAACGTAAACCGCGCAATGAAGCACAACGCGACAAGGCGGCAAGCGATGCCGATGCGCAAAATACGACCGAAGAAAAACCCAAGAAACAAGAAAGACGAACCATCGAAAAGGCGGAAGAAAAACCGATGGAAGTGTTTAGGGACGACAAACCCAAAGACGAGCCAAAGGGAAAACGACAACGCCTGTATGCAGAACGGGAACCTGAAGAGCTAAGCGCAGAAACGCTGGACTTTGACGACGACCCCGAATTCGACCTCAGCCATATCACGGCTCGCCAACAGTCGCGCGAAGAAATCATCGCTGCGGCCGAAGCCGCCGCTTTCAGCGAAGAGCACACCGACAATCAAAACCAATGACGAACGCGTTGATAGGCGTGAGCATGCCTTACAAAAGCTGCACCCCAACCTTACAATAAAGAAGGTTGGGGTGCAGTTTTTTTATGGGCTAGGCCTGCTAACGGCGTTAGCTGTGCTGCTAGCTCGATGTATTTTCGGAGGACTTACTTCAAGTAATACTTGTTGGTTACCTTAAAGTCGTCATCAAATTCGTAAACCAATGGCGTGCCCGTAGGTATCTCAACATTGATGATGTCCTCGTCGGATATATTCTCGAAATACTTAATGAGCGAACGCAGCGAGTTGCCATGAGCAGCGATGAACACGCGCTTGCCTTCCAGTACGAGGGGCTTAATCTCGTTTTCGAAGTAAGGAACGGTACGTGCGATGGTGTCTTTAAGGCTCTCGCACATAGGCACATCCTCAACGGGAACGTTGCGATAAGCGGGGTTCTTGCGTGCCGAGTAGGGGTTATCCTCTTCCATTTGGGGCGGACGAACGTCGAAGCTTCTGCGCCAGATGTGCACTTGTTCGTCGCCATACTTCTCTGCAGTCTCTTTCTTGTTCAGTCCAGAGAGTGCTCCATAGTGGCGTTCGTTCAGTCTCCACGACTTAATAACGGGCAACCACTCGCGTTCCATCTCTTTAAGAGCAATCTGTTGCGTGTTGATGGCACGTTTTAGGTACGAGGTGTAGCACACATCGAAGTCGAGTCCGGCCTCTTTCATCAGTTCGCCGGCGCGTTTTGCTTCTGCTTTTCCCTTTTCAGAGAGTTCCACGTCTACCCAACCCGTGAACAGGTTCTTCTGGTTCCACTCGCTTTCGCCGTGGCGAATAATCACTAGTTTTTTCATACGAAGTGTTGTGTATTATATATAAATAATGTGTAAGCTTACAAACTACAAAATTATACATTATTACCCGCTTTGGCAATAGCGAGCAATGGAGTGCTGGTGAAAAATAGTTAAAAACGCGATTGGCACGAGCGAAATAGCAGAAACACGCTTACTAAGAACGCATTGCGCTGCCTAAGCCGCTCGGCCTGCTATGCAACAGCTTCGGCAAGTCTTTCCATCAAGCCGCCCGCTACCACTGCCACTAACCGCAACGCAACCACACAAGCCCACAATCCACATCATTCTTCCAGCAGTCGTTCTTCTTCCAAGTCGATTCGGTGAATAAAGTGGCGTATAATCTCCTCGTCCACCCTTTCGTTCTCGTTATTCAGTTTGTTGAGCCACAGGCGCTGTTCGTTCAGGATGTTATGATAGTCCTTACGCAGCTCGTCATCGTACAATGTGGCCGACCCTTCGCTTTCCAACTGCTCGTTCCAGTGCGCAACCAGACTGTTCAACAGAGCCGAACGGGTAACATCCACGCACTTGTTGTTGCGTTGAAGGAAATCCAGACTGGCCTGCGCCATACCAATTCGTATGATGCGTTCCGTTTCTTCGGGCGGCAGATGGTCGTCGTAGTTGGGAAATTTCAACCATTTAAGCAGCACGGGGAGCGTTAAACCCTGAAAAACAAGCGTGAGCGTAATCACCACAAAGGTGATGTAAAGCATCATACTGCGCTCTGGAAAGGGCGTCTGCGTGCCTGGAATGTAGAGCGGAATGGCCAAAGCAGCAGCCAACGACACCACGCCGCGCATGCCAGTCCAGCCCAAAACCAAGGGTCCGGCCATTCCTTGCGAACGCGAATCGGCCACGGTGATGAACTTACTCATAAAGCGCGTGATGAACACCGCACTAAACGCAGCACCCATACGTATAACAACCAGCGCAACAGTTATCAACACGCCGTAGGCCGTTGCAGTTAAAAGACTAACGCCATCTTCTTTAAGCCCCGACATTATCTCAGGCAAGTCTAGTCCGATAAAAAGGAAAGCCAACCCGTTGAGCAAGAATATAAGGAAGTGCCACACGTTTTCGGCCCGCAGTCTAGACGAGGAACCGATGATGAGTATTCGGCGATAGCTGAAATACAAGCCCCCGCTAACCACCGACAACACGCCCGAAGCCTCCATCGTTTCGGCACAAATGTACATCAAGTAGGGGCTGATGATGGTGAACATGGTGTCGATATTCTCGTCCATCGGCAGCCACTTGTGCAGCTTGATAAGCACATACGACAGCAATACGCCCACGCCAGCACCGCCGATAACCATCCAAACGAACGAGGCGGCGGCCTGATGCCACACAAATTGGCCCGTACCAATGGCGATAAGGGCGAACTTTACGATGATAAGCGAACTGGCATCGTTGAACAAACTCTCGCCTTCGAGCACGGCCGAGATGCGCCGCGGCACTTTAACAAACTTCATAATGGCAGCAGCCGACACAGCATCGGGCGGCGAAACGATGCCGCCTATCAAAAAGCCCAGGGCTACCGAGAAACCTGGAATGAACGTGTTGGCAATATATCCCACAACCAAAGCCGTGATAAACACAACGATGAAGGCGAACGAACCGATGATGCGCCGCCAACGCCAAAGCTCTTTCCACGAGTTGGCCACTGCGGCCTCGTAGAGTATCGGAGGAAGAAACACAAGGAATATCACATCGGGATGGATGCGCAAACGGGGCATGCCGGGGACGAAACTCAGGGCTATGCCGCCCAAAACAAGCATCACGGGGTAGGCCACCTTGATGCGATGACTAAACATTACCAGCAAACAGATGGCTACAATCAGCAGAATAGATACGATGAGTTGGTGTTCAATCATATTTTGTTGATGAGTTGGTGAGTTTATGAGCTTGTGAGTTTATGAGTTGGTGAGCTTGCGAGTTTATGAGTTGGTGAGCTTGCGAGTTGATAAGTTTATCAGTTGGTGAGTTCATCAGTTTATGAGTTGATAAGTTGATGAGCTTATAAGTTGTTGAGCTTATGAGTTGATGAGTTTGTGGGCTTGTCTGTTGATAAGTTTGTGCACTCACTAGTTTACAAGCTAACGCACCGGCAAGCAGCCGCGTTGGCTTGTCTTCACGCGGCCTTGTGGTTATAAGCGGCCTATGTGTTTATGCGTTTACAAGCTTCTATCGCTAAAACAGATTGGTTTTAGCAACGCGCATATCAACAGCAGTGCCGTTTGTAGTGGGGCTACAAGCATCTTGTAGTGCTAGTACAAGCACCTTGTAGCATCAGTACAAGCACCTTGTAGTGCCGCTACAAGCGTCTTGTAGTGCGAGTACAAACTACCTTGTAGCCGCAGAACAAGTTGACGATGTTGTGAGTTGACAAGCTTTTGAGTTGACGCGTTCGGCTACCCACAACAGCCTTCCGCTTGCCGAATTGAAACATTCGGCAAGCCTGTCGCGCTGCCAACAAAGCATATTATTGCACGTTATTCTTGGAGGCTGGCCGAGGGGAATACGCCTTTACCCCATTGGGTAAAGCCATCACCACACCACTTTCTGCCCCAAATAATACTTATTCTCGTCGTCGCGTGCCACGCCTTTACCCATACATTCAAAGGTACGCACGTTGCAATCGGGTATTTCGCGCCCGCGATAGTAAGCGTTGAACGCATCTTTGGCATAGCCATCAATCAGCACACGGAACGAACCGTTTGAGGCATCTTCCACTTCTGCGCCCTCAAAATAAATGTTGAAAGCATCTTTGGCGTAACCAAAGCTAAGCACCTGAAAGCTACTAGCCGAGGCATCTATCTTCTTTCCGAGGTAATAAACGTCGAAATTGGTCTTCGAATAGCCGAAACCCAAGTTGTTTCCAGGCAGCAATTCTTCGGGGAAACGCCCCCAATCGCCACCATCTCGCGGGCCCACATCGGGCCTACCCCCATCGGGGACAACCACTAAGGGCTGGTCTTCGGCATCGCCCACCACACGAAACGTGCGCGGATTAGCACCTTGCAACACCTCGCCACGATAGTAAACCGCACGGCGGTCGCGCGCATAGCCATGCCCCAGATATTCAAACGTGCGCGCATCAGCACCAGGCATCATGCGCCCTTCAAAATAAACCGCGTTCCGGTCTACGCCATAGCCATAGCTTTTGCGCCTTTCGCCGAACTGGTGTTGCGCCCAAACGGGCTGTGCCACCAGTGCCATCAGCATCAGCAGCATTGCAAACATGTTGGTATTAATAAGAACTCTCTTCATATTGCTTTATCATTTTAGTATGTTTCTGTTCGCAGCCATTGAAAGGCCAAGCGTTCACTTCCATTGTCGGTGTGTATCACCCCGCAATAGTCAAAGCCGTGTTTTTTGATGTTGTACAGCATCGGGGCGTTGTCGCGATGGGTGTCGATACGCAGGTTCTTGGCCCTGCACTTGCAAAACCTCATCACCTCGGCAAACACGCCGCGTTGCGTTTCTTCGGCGGCCATGCGGTGGATAACGTGGTAAGCGCGTTCGTTGTCTAGCCATTGGCCTTGCCAAATGCGCGCATAAGTGGGGTCGGGACCCTCGGCCAACACAAAGGTAGCCACCACTCGTCCATCGTTCTCGCCCACATAACATTGCGCGCGGCGCAAGTCTTCTTCAACCGTGGCACGCCGTGGATAGCCCTCCACCCACTGCTGGGTGTTGCCTGCGGCCACCATACGTTGCCTGCCGATGTTCAACAGGCGCATCACAGCATCGAGGTCGGCCCTTGTTGCCAATCGTATTTGCATGTTACTTGCAAGTAAATGAAGTTTCAAAACGTGGGCGGCAGTGCCTGACTAAAAGCATGCCGCACAACATAGTTCTAGTGCAAAAGTAATGTTTTTTCTTTAAATAACGTTCAAAAAGTTCGGTATCTTTGGCCGTTTGCGCAAAAATGTATAGTTTTGCCATCACTCAACACAAACAAAAAATGAACAGACTGACAATTAAATTAGCCATAACCGCACTATGTACAGTTCTGGCTTGCTGCACAGGCAATAGTAAAAACCAAGAAAAGAAAGGACAAACAATGAACACAAAAGCAGAAATATACCTGGCCGGCGGATGCTTCTGGGGTACAGAACACTTTCTGAAACAAATCGACGGCGTGACCGACACGCAAACGGGATATGCCAACGGACATGGCAAGAACCCCTCGTACCAAGAGGTTTGCACAGACAAAACGGGCTTTGCCGAGGCTGTACGCGTGGCATACAACCCCGAACGCCTGCCGCTTTCGCTGCTGTTGCAACTTTATTTCAAGTCGATTAACCCCACTTCGCTTAACCGACAAGGCAACGACGTGGGCACACAATACCGCACGGGCATCTATTACACCAACCCTGACGACCTGCCCATCATCCAAGCAGAAATGGCGAAGGTGGCCAGACGCTATGATCGGCCGCTGCAAGTGGAGGTATTGCCCCTGAAAAACTTCTACGATGCCGAGGATTATCACCAAGATTACCTCGACAAAAACCCCACAGGCTACTGCCACCTGCCGCAAGCCTTGTTCGACATGGCACGCAAAGCCAACAAGAAAACAGATGAAAAGAAAACCTACGCCAAGCCCACCGACGAGGAGCTGAAAAGCAAACTTACGCCCCTGCAATACGAAGTTACGCAGAATGCGGCCACCGAACGCCCCTTTGCAAACGAATACGACCATGAGTTTCGCCCCGGCATATACGTGGATGTTACCACGGGCGAACCGCTTTTCCTTTCAACCGACAAGTTTGATTCGGGCTGTGGATGGCCTGCTTTCTCTAAACCCATCGACAACCGATTGCTAAACAACCTCGAAGACCGTTCGCATGGCATGCTGCGCACCGAGGTTCGTTCGGCCAAAGGCAACGCGCATCTAGGCCATGTATTTAACGATGGCCCCAAAGAAACGGGCGGTTTGCGCTATTGCATCAACAGCGCATCGCTACGTTTTGTACCAAAAGAGGATATGGAAAAGCAGGGTTACGGCAAGTATCTGCCCATGTTGGAAGAGAAATAAAGCTCTCTTCCACACTTTCATAGCCACAACCGCCATAGGCCATGTGGCTTACCCCATCGGGATGCCTAGGCTATTTGGGCATCCCGATTGTATTTAGTTAGTAGCCAACAGGGCCTTCTCGCCAAGCTGAGCCTGCTGGTCGGCTGCCTATTAACGCTTAACCCCAATCGGGCGTTAGAGCCAGTGCAGATTTTGTTTGGCTGTCGGCATCTAGCTTGTCATATTCTTGAAGGCGTAGCGGGCTACGTGGAGAGGATAAGACAAGCTAGATGCCGACAACCAAACGAAAGGCAACCAAGGAGCGATGCAAACGCCCCAAAACAATGGATAAGCAGCCTAAACGCACGATTGGGGGTTAAAAGGCAAAGCCTAAGCCCAAATAAGGGTACACAAGGAAACGAGAGATGCCGTAATGGGTTTCGGGAACAAATGTTGGGTTGACACCAGCGCGGAGAAAGAAACCCACGGCAGGCTGATAGCGATAACCCACATTCGCAAAGCCATAGTAACCATACTTCCATATCTCGGGCGGATCAGACGACATGCCGAGAGGGGGCGTTGCATCCCACTCATAATCGCGTTTAAAGATGCCATGCATCATCCCCACCCCCAATTCCAAGCTATGGTTAGTGCCACCAATAAGGCCGTAAGCCTCGAACACCGCCGCCGGCCCTTGATAAACGCAAGCGCCGCCTTCGCTTTTATCAGATGTTCGGCCTGCATTAAAGGCCAATCCCAGGCGATAGCCCAGATGGCTGTTAGCCGAAAAGCGCGAATCGAAATTCGCGCCAATAATGCCCGCTGCTCCGGCTAACTCGTTGTATACGGCACGCCGCGGTTTTTCTTGTGCCATCAGCAATGCTGCAAACAGTGCAAAGGCAATAGTTAATAGTTTTCGTTTCATATACTAAGGTGTTTTATTCTCACAGGTGTTTTAACAAAACAAGAGAGGCGCGAATGGCAATATCCCTTACAGCTTGCCCCAACCGAATATAGTCTATCCCTCACAAGTACCCCTTATATCAACGCTTGCCACAACATATCCAAATGCTGTTAGCCATACAGCGGCAACACCAAACGCACTGTTACCACGCACTTGCCCCTTCGTCGCTTCATCAAAAAGGCAAAGGCAAGGCAATGGTCCATATTTACGCCAAAGAAAACCCATGCAACAAGGCCAAGCAGCGGCCATCGGTTCTTGGCTATTTGCTTAGCTGTTTCATCAGTTCGGCCATCTTGCCGCGGCGTTCCATCGAGTACACGCCGCTTTCTTTTTCCAAATACTCAAAAAGGTTGAAAGCCTTTTGCAACAACACTTCCCTATCGTGCACCGAAGCTTCGGTATCGGCCTCGGCGTAAAACAATTCGGCCAACATCGCCAATCGTTCCAATCGCTCGTCTTCGGGAAACGACTGAATGGCCAACATCAACTCGTCGATAGTTGCGAAATGGTACAGACTGTACGGGCCCAAATACTGTTCGTACAACTGGCGGATAGACTCGCGCCTTTTAGTTACCTCTTTTTGGTCGAGCATTCGGCGTAGAGCCTCCGCAAATTCGCGGATAAGTCGTTTTATATAATCGCGTTGCAGCATTGATAAGTAATGTTTAGAAGATGGTATTCATATTGCCGCAAAGTTACAAAAATCTTTCAAAACAAGGTACACCTCATGGCTAGATTTATACTTGCGAGATGCAGAATGTTGTTTACAGAAAACACGTTTCCAACTAAACAATCTTATAAACATGGCTTTACAAACTGCGTCTTTTTATGTCATAAAACATAAAAAGCGTTGACAAACATCAATTTCGTGGAAATTTTGCAGATTTTTTCGGCACAAGTATTGCGGGATTAAAAAAAACATCGTAACTTTGCATTGTATTCGAGAGAATGCTTTTCATAATAAGTTTTCATTAGGTTAGTAGTTTGATAGATTTTAAGGTTAAAGATTATGTTA
>CALIZL010000014.1 GCA_938028745.1 uncultured Prevotella sp. | reverse complement strand
TGCCTCCAACAGTCAGACCTGTTCGCAGGCAAGGAGGTCAAGCACCGCATCGTCAGCATCGACCGCCCGTACCTCCGTCCCATCGTCAGGGGCAAGGAAAACAAGCGCGTGGAGTTTGGGGCAAAGGTCAACAACATACAGATTGACGGCATATCATTCATAGAACACCACTCCTTCGAGGCCTTCAACGAGGGCATTCGCCTTAGGCAGTGCATTGAATATCAGGAATCGCTGACGGGGGTCAAAGTCAAACGTGTCGGCGCCGACTCCATATACGCCAACAATGCCAACCGCACCATGTGTACGGAAAAAGGCATAACGACCTGTTTCGTCAGAAAAGGCCCAAAGCCCAAAGAAGAAGCCGGATGCCTCAAGAGGGCGAGAAGGATTATCGGGACCCTCAGGGCCACGGTAATGGAGGGCAGCTTCGGAAACCAGAAACAGCACTATGCCGTTGGGCGCATCAAGGCACGCAACATGTTCAGCGAAACATTGCTGCTCTTCTTCGGGATCCATACGGCAAATGCCGCCGTCCTTGCCGCAAGGCAGGTGGCCAGGGACATGAAGAAGGCGGCTTGATAAAAAAAATGAGGTGATTTTATATCCATCCATAGACAGGTATGGAAGGGACAGGTGTGCCCATACGGCTCGACATTTGGGAGTTTTTGCGCGCAAAGCACATCAAGCACTCTTCCAAAGACGCTTTTCAAGAAAAGAATCTGGCATTTGACAGTCTCCAGAGATTCCTAAGAGGGAATTAACTGAATTACCCTATATAAGCCAGAGAGTTGACTTGTATTGCACTCCTCTCAATTTTTTGAAATATTAAAGTCAAGACCAATTCGTAATCCACACCGCTAACATCAGCTGCCGCGTTGTGTCAAACTCATTCTCACAGCACTTAACAGGCGCATCACAACAAATTTTCTTTCTCTTTCACCAAAAGTTTAAATCTTTTTTAGTATTTTTGCAATGCCGTCCTTTGCGACATCGCCCATCCGCTTGCGGATTATGGCCGTCAAGACGGCACATACATAATGGAAAGACGTTTACCCACGTCTTGTCTTTGGCGTATATGAATCTCGCAAATTCGAACTTGCAGTCAGAGACGAGGCAACAAGTAGATGTCCTCAATGATGTGATTATCACGCCCTCTACACCAGAGAATGCCGTCGGCTTGTTGCCACGCGCATGGCCTTTGTTGTGTGGAGCGGCCATATATAGCGCATCGGCGTGGGGCTCTGCAGTTGCTCGTTCTACTGTAAGGGCAATGCGAGAGCCTATATGCGCGGGACGGGTGACGGTAGTCTCCGCGCTTTTTGTTATCGTATGTATCTGCCGCACTCAACAAACACTGAAAACTCGCCCTCAGCATGGAGACACAAGGGCACACGCTTAATAACTATGAAACCGCTCATCTACACAGCTGCTTTGGCTGTTGGCCACACTCAAAGGCCAACATGCACGGCTTGTGCCTGCAAACGGCAGTCTGCACACGCCGCAACGCACTTTCCTTACTCTGCTTTGGCATGGGCTGGTGCTTGTTGTATAGCCATAAGTGCTGCTTTTCCACGCTGCAAGTCTGCGTGGAACAGTCTTGAACGGTTTGTTGGTTTAGCCCCCAAAGCACCTTTTCCCCACTCGGCAACTGCACGTGTTACGTACGCCCATACGTTATGTTCGCATTTTGTATGGTTTGCTCCCACATTCTCCGCTCGCAACAAACGTCGCCACATCGGTTCTGCGTAACTTTGCATTCGTAACCCGCAGCGAACAGCGCAGCAAAACCCCACGGCTCTAAGCCGCAGCTGTTCAACGCCACCCGACAACATTAAAAACTGAGTTCATAATGAACCGCCACGACAACACATCCACATAAGACCACTCCTTATTATATATATGTGTGTCGCAGCACCATTTAAAAAGAAAAGTATAAACGAAACAAAACAACCAAATATGGCAAAATACCGCATTACTACTAAACACTTGCGAACCAACAATGGTGTTCGCATAGAGCCCGGCATGTCCGTAGAAGTGATAACCCCCACCATCGGCAACCCCGTTGTCAACAATGGCGGCACATCAGTTCAACAAGCTTTCCTGCGCATCTATGGCGTTGACATTAAAAAGGCAGGCTGCTTGAATATGGGGGAGTTGAGTGTAGAACAAATTTAAATTAGAAGTTAATTATAGGACTATGGAAAAAATTAGCACCTTAATTGAGATTGCAGAATATCTAGGATTGGATAATATTACTGCAGAGTTGAACTCGATTGAGTTACGCTCTAAACAAGAGAATGCAAACCTTGTATTGCCCCTTGTGGGAGAATTTAGTTCAGGAAAGACTACACTTATAAATTCGCTTACTGATAGCAAAAAGCTAGAGACAGCAACAAGACCTACAACCGCCACTATTTATGAAGTGCATTTTGGCAGCGACAGTTGTGCAGCTAATGTTGTGAATGAGAAAGGAGAACTTATTAATGTGCCTAATATTGCAGAACTAAAAAATGAAGATTTGGCAGATGCAAAGGTTGTAACCCTATTTGACACCTCAACAAGGGTTCCATCTACAACTATTCTTGTTGATACTCCGGGTCTATCGTCACCAGACCCCAAGCATAAACAAACGTTAGTGAACTTTCTTCCCCTTGCCGATGCAATAATACTTGTGATAGACATCAATCAACAAGTAACTCGTTCCTTGACTGATTTCATCGAAACGATGAAACTTTCGCAAAGACGAATATATCTTGTATTGACAAAAAGTGACACAAAGTCGAAAGACGACATAGAAGCAGCAAAGGTTTATATCAGCAAAAACTGTCAAGTGCCAGTTCAGCAAGTTGCGGTTGTTTCGGCAGCAACAAATTCTCTCGAAGAACTCTATGCTCTATTTGACAATATCCAAAAAGACAAGAAAGAAATATTAAAGCGCGTTGATGGACAACGAGTAAAGAATATTGTAAATACACTAACCGAGCAGGTAGAGGACTTAATGAATGCCTCTGCCACAGATAAGGATTTAGACGAGGCCATAAGGAGATGTCAATATGATCTAGATAAGATAAAGAGGAACATAGATAGGCTTGTAGAATCCACCTCGGAGGAAATAGAAGAGTATGAACGTACTGTAACACGGAGGTTTGAGGACACCATTTCTTCTAAACTGAGCACGCTTGTTACGGGTAAAAGCAATAATTTTGATGCAGAGGCTGTTTCAGCCATCAATACAACCGCCACGCTCCTTGTGAATGAGTATAAAAACGGTATCCAGTCTTTGTTACGCGAAAAAGCTCGAAGTGTCAGGGGTACAGATAATGAGATACCACTTAACTCTTTGGAAGAATTGGATATGGCAGATGTTCAAGTTCAGGGATTAAGCTATAATCTAGATTTGAACACGATGGGACACGAATACGATGGAGCAATAAAAGTAGGAGTAATTGCAGCAGCAGCCGTTGGTGCTGTTGCCATTGCAGCATCAACAGTCGGAGCTGCTGGTGCAGCTGCTGCTGATTCTGCGATAGAGCTTGCTGACACCGCAGCCGATGTGGGAAGTATTATTACGACTACAAAGGCTGTTAGCAAGATAGAAAAAGCAGAAAGATTTGTAGCAGGTGCGGCAGAAAAATATGCTACGGTAGAAACGACAAACCAAAATGTTGGTCAACAAATGGGTAGCGACAAGGGTATGATAGACTCTCTTGTAGGATTCGCCACAGATAAGATGATGGGTAAACCACAAAGAGCACGTGCAATAAGAAACTATATAGATTCTTCTCTCGCGCCAGAGTTCAAATCTACACTCAACCAAAACTCGCAGCGGTTGGTAAGTTCGATTCGTGATGGCTTGCAGAACGAAGCCTCCATCCTTATTGGTCAAAAGACTGAGGCTCTTAATCAACTTAAAACAGAAAAAGAAGAGAAAAGAGAAATGTTTAATCAAAGGATAGAGCAACTTCGTGAGTATAAAACAAATCTTTTAACATTTTAATAATTATGGGAATGATAGAATTATTAGGTGGCATTGTAGTTGGTGGAGTGGCAGGAGTAGCCTTAAAAGACAAAATCTTTGGTGAAAGTGCCTCTGCCGTTAATAAACAAAAGGAAATAAACACCCTTTATGCAGAGAATGAAAAGTTCAGTAGACGTAACAAGGAACTGGAACGCCAAGTTGAGGACCTGCTGGCCGAACTAAACAAAGTACGTAGGCAAGCAAAAGACAACGATGATGACCAAAACGACCTAGAAGACGAACTTGCACATGCAAAGAGGGAGTTGAAAAACATTCGTGCTCAGAATGACGAGTTGGCTCGTAAAATAAAAGAATATAAGACAACTTGTGAGGCACAAGAGGCTGAAATATCTCTTCTTAAAGATAAAATAGGGTAATTATGGAAGTATCAACTGTCATATATATAATTGTTGCCTTCTTGTTAGGTGCTGTAATAGCTTATATCTTAATCAAGAAAGGTAAAAATGTGGAAACGGATAATAGCCGAATTGTAGAGTTGGCGAATGAGAATGAAGACCTCAAAGCAAAACTTCTATCTACAGAGACGTTATCAAAAGAAAAGGATTCCGCGGTTAAGAAACTTGATGAAGTGAAGGTTAAATACGAATCTTTACTTAATGAGGCTAATGCCCAATGTAGGAAATTAGATGAGCAATTAAAGTTGGCCCTTGAAGGTAAGGTTGACGAGTCAATAGCTGAACAACTTATAGAAGTTGAAACGCTTAAGAAAAAGGTTAAGGACTTGGAAGAAGAACTTGAAGAGAACGAAGACGACTTAGCCGATTTAAAGAAAAAAATAAGAACAAAGGAAGATGGTATTGCAGAATTGCAAGACCAGCTGGGACAGGAAAAAAAAGGCGCTGCCGAACTCCGTTCTGAAATGCTTTCTGTTAAACAATGCCTTGATGATAAGATAGAGGAACTGGGACAAAAAACAGGGTCGCTTGATTTCATTCAGCAAGTTTTGTCGGCTAAGGAATTTAGCACCGAGGACGTTAAAAAGTTAAATGCAGATGTAACCATCTTCGAGTCGTTTGTCAAGGGACAGTTTACCGATTTAAGCACTGTTCTATTTAGCAATGGCCATTTGTCTAGGGACGATATAGAAGACCAAACAGGACTTGAATGTATGAAACAATTCTTTCATAACAAATGCGACCAATGGGCATCGACAAAGCGTAAAAGCTGGCTTGATGGAAAAACCACCATTGCTTTTGTAGGTGAGTTCTCCGCTGGTAAAACGTCTATTGTAAACAGAATACTGTCACAAGACGATCCTAGTATCCCGCGATTACCCGTCAGTACTAAGGCAACAACAGCAATACCTACATATATTGCAGGTGGACAGACGGTTTCATATAGTTTTATTTCTGGTGATGCAAAGCGAAAGACTATTCTTGAGGAAACGTTCAAAAAAGTTTCAAAAGATGTTCTTGACCAAGTAAAGGGTGTTTCTTCTTTGATAAAGTATTTCGTGATGACCTACAAGAATCCAAACCTCGACGGACTTAGCATTCTTGATACTCCTGGCTTTAATTCTAATGATAGCGAAGATAGGGAGAGGACTATTGAGGTAATTAACGAATGCGACGCTCTGTTTTGGGTGTTCGATGTTAATGCTGGTACGATAAATAGAAGCTCTATTTCTACAATCAAGGAGAAACTGAACAAACCACTTTATGTGGTTATTAATAAAGTTGACACCAAGGCCGCTTCTGAAGTACAGAAAGTAGAGGATCTGATTAAACAGACGCTAGCAGAAGAAGGCCTCAAAGTGGAACAGTTTATTAGGTTCTCAGCAAAAGAATCCCTGAACACCATCATGAATCCTATAAAGAGTATAAATAGGGACACAAAACGTGATGCCTTTGTTACGATAGTGGGAGAAGAAATAGAAAGAATAATATCGACACTTAACGATAATGTTAAAAAATATAATAAGAATTACCATGAGGTCTGTCGAGAGATGGATGAAATAGATAGTGCATTGACCGATTGCTTGAAAGAACTTCAAAGTGATTGCGAAACTGCAGAAAGCATTCCACAATGGGTAGAACATATTTTTAGCAAAGACCGCTTTGAAATGTCAGCTAGCGAGGGAACTAGTCTTAAAGAATTATTGCGACAGATTGCTAACGAAAAAGTTTTCGATATTGCAAAAGGTTTTGACGTACGGGTACATAAGACTACTGAAGCTCAAGAAGCTTGGAGTAATCTCTCAAAGGCGAAAAATGCTTATCAGAATGCCAACAAATGCTACGAACAATTTAAGAAAATATCTAGAAACATCGCATAATCATGGAGCAAAATATATTTGAAGAACTTCAATGTAAGAAACAGAAACTTACGGAACTGGCAAACAAGGCTGTAGAGTTTGGGTGGATTCCAAAAACAGAATCGGGGAATGGCAGCACTAAAAATGTTATTTCACTAGATGAAATTAAGAGAAAGCTAGAGAAAGATACACTCACCATCGGTGTTATCGGACAAATGAAGTGCGGTAAATCGACATTCTTAAACTCGTTTGTTTTTAAAGACAACATCCTCCCTGCCGCCACTACACCTATGACAGCAGCGTTATCTGTAATTACATACGGAGAGAAAGAACGCATTGTAGCCGAATTTTACACGAAAGATGAATGGGCAGAGCAAAAGATGCAGGCTTCAAGAAATGAGGACGAAGCCGAAAACACACTCGATGCCTCTAAAATTAAGGCTGCAAAAGAACTAGTAGCTAAGGCTACAGGCTTAGGAACATCGTTGGAAAACTATCTTGGGCAGACGCAAGAAGACAGTTTTAGTAACCTTATAGAATATGTTGGTGCAGATGGAAAGTTTGTTTCCATAACAAAGTCTGTTACCATCTATTACCCCCACGAATATTTAAAAGGAGTAGAGGTGGTAGATACTCCAGGGTTTAACGACCCAATTGTTTCTCGTGAAGAAAGGACAAAAGAGTTTTTGAAGAAAGCCGATGTGGTTATCATGATGCTTTATGCAGGTCGTCCTTTTGATGCCACAGACAGAGACATCATCTTTAAGAACGTTCGTCAATGTGGAATAGGAAAAGTTCTTGTTGGTATCAACAAGTATGATATTCCTTATTGCAGTGAAACAAATCCTGAAGATGAAGAACAGATCAAGGAATATGTAAAGGCTGAACTAAGAAAGGCTTGCAGAGACTGTAACGACAATACGCTTGTAGAGATATTGAATGAGGTAGAACCCATACCGCTCTCTGCGGAAATGGCGTTGCTGTCTGAATTGCCGATGAGTAAAATTAGCTCAACAGAATCGCTTGACTTCGCCTATAAGCGTCACTGCTCCAATTTTGGTATCAGTACACAAAAAGAATTATACCAATGGAGTCATCTCGCCGACCTAGTGTCTGCGGTGAAAAACGTCGTGGACAATGAGAAAAGTAAAATTCTTTTTGTGAAACCCTTAAATGCAATATTGGCAGCAGGAGATAAAATAAAGCAAGACAATGAGAACGAAATCTGCCTTATTAATAGCAGAATAGAACTGCTGAGGATGCCTGATGCAGACATTGACGAGCGAGAAGAAAATCTTTCAAAGGCCTATAAGCGACTGTCCAAGAAAACCAATTCGTTAGGTGAAGACATTGAATCTGAAATTCGGAACTTAGTACGCAAAGGGAAAAATGAATTGGAAGACATAGTTGATGCTTCATGCCAGCGTATGAAGGAGATCATTCACAATGAATGGAGTAGAATGAAAAGCTCTGATAGTGTAGAACCCAAACTCAATGCTGAAAAACAAAGTTTGTATACACGCAAGCTAAAAAGAGCTACAGAGAACCTTGCAGAAGAAGGAAAAAGAAAAATTAATCGCTGCACAGAAGATTTTTTTGCAGATGCAGAAGACCTCTTGATGCGTTATCTCCCAGACTTTGATTCACGCGCTTTTGTTAAATCGATAAGAAATAGAGTCCAAATGGACTTGGCTGATAACGATTTATTTATCTATGAATCAAGTGAACAGAATTATGGACTTGAGGACTTCGTGAGGGCAGCCCTTGATGGGGCATCTTTTGGAGTTTTTGGCTTGACGAACAACATTCTTGGTCATGGAAAACAGGTTGCTCAAGTAGAAGAAACCATAAACTCTTTTAGCAGAGATTTTGATGCACAGCCATTTCTTGAGAGTGCTTTCCAACGTAAGGATGCTGCTTTGGAAGCTGTTCGCACAGCTTTCTTTACAGAACTTCTCACTCCATTGCAAGAGCAGATACAGGAAATTAAAGCAGAAAAGGGTAGTAAGGAGCAACAATTGCAGGATGCTGAAGCAAGAAGAAAAGAATTGAACAGCCAAAAAGAGATTATTGCTAAGCAGCTAACTAGTATTTTGGAACTGAAACCAAGTATCGTTTAATAAGGCATAATATGGAAAATAACAATGAAATGGGACAAGCACTTAGTGCTGTTTCAGCCCTAAAAGGCATTAAGTCTAAACAAAGTGAAGCAGCTACTTCTAGTTCTTTTGCTGGTTCTCTTGCAAGAGAAACAGTCTCTACTAACTTGGGTGTTGCACTTCAGATAAAGAAAATGGTTGCAGATAAGCTAGGTGTTAGTTTAAGTGCTGTGACAAATAATGCTTCCTTCGCCAATGACCTAGGAGCAGATTCGCTCGACATAGTTGAGTTAATAATGGAACTAGAAAAGGAATTTGGCGTTTCTATTCCCGACGATGAAGCCGAGAAACTGCGCACGGTTGGTCAAGCCATTAACTACATTGAAAGGATAAAGAATCAATAAGCTTAAATTTGATTAGGGCTAAGTACAAAACATAATATACTACTAGAATACGGGTGGTGAGCAGAGTAAGAGTTCACCACTCGTATTGTATTATAAGCATAAGGTGTCCTTTTCACCCCTCCCCTCCACCCTCTTGGCCTACATTGCGAGTTTGCAGCCAATTAAGAGGGTGGAGGGGAATAACTATATTGGGGTTTCTTCCCAATTCGCCACCTGGGTTATGCCATACTTCTCTAATGTTTCGGGCTCGATGGGCAGGTAGATGTCTAGCTCGTCGAAGGCAAGATATGCTTTGTTGTCCATAAGAAGTACACCCACGTTGTCGCCCATTTTGATTCTCTCAAAGCCGTCGTGGGCATCGCGCGGGATGCGATAGAGAAAGTTGTCGAGTACCGATAGGATGTAGATGTAGTTTATAGAGACGGCGAAAAGACCGAAATAAAATGTGTACTCGGCCGAGGAATATTGGGCCGTAACTCCCTTGTTGTGCGTTATCCAATTGGCGTATTGTTCGTTCAAGGCTTCGTCTGTTACGCGCGTAAGGTTGATTTTTGCAGGCCATCCTTTACAAGGAAACTCACGATGCAGGTTTAATTCAGACGGATGTTTGTGCTCCAACTTCTCTACATGGTAGTAAGTGTTTACTTCATCTGAGTAGGGCTGCCCCTGTATGTGTTGCCAAAACGCTAAGGGGTGCATGATGTTGGCAACGGGTTTGCCCTGTTCTCCCCATAAGAACCTGATGAGGAAACGCGTGTGGCGCATTGTTCCATCGGCAAGTTTCTCCCAATGATACATAAAATGCCCCGTGTTATTGCCGGCCTCAACAAACTGCCAGAAGTGTGTATGCTCGTTGCGCCCCTCGCATTCGTTCCAAAAGCCATCAAGTTCTAGCATCATCGTCTGTTGTTTCACGTAGTCTACCGTATCGTATATCCCTTGCGGGTGGGTTAGGCCATTATAGATTTCCAACACTTCGCGGGTGTGGTAAATCAGCATCAACCTTGTTTTGTTCTGTTCTTGTCTGGCCTTAGTCAGTGCAGGAAGTAAGGTGAAGGTGGGTGTGTTGCTCGTAACGCGCTCTAACAGTTGCATCACGGTCTCGTATTTTTGGGGCATGTCTGTTGCATCGCCATCGCGCGAACCGTATCCTGGGATGGCTTTTAGTAAGAAAGCGATGAGGAAAGGGGTGCTGATGCGTTCTGTTTGCACTTGCAAAAACGCTTGTGAAATGCGTGGGTTTAGGTTTGTTGGTGGTGCAGGTGCATAGCAAAATTGGAGCAGTTGGAAGGCCAGCTCTTCGGGATTGGCGCGCCGCGAGAGATGTTTCTCGTAGAAACGCCATGCCGTTTGGTATTCGCCGAGCAGCAATTCCAGGTCTTCTGCCTCATCGGTATCAAGTCGCACTTGCTCTTTAAGGTCTCTAAAAGCTGCGCGCATACGTTGAACCGACTTGAAACTCCGTTTCACGCCGTTGTTGTGTAGCGAATGATTGTCAAGCCAATCTTCCAGTTCGGCCATCGTGTTAAACAGCAGTCGGGTGCTCGCTATGGTTGTGAGCCATTCTTCGTATGTGTTGTTCGGGTTCGTACTCATACGGCAAAGTTACTGATTTAGGCCATAACAAGCAATGCCTGTATGGCAAAGCGTGTTGCAAAACATGTGTTTTGTTGGTGTTTCGTGTTAAACTACGATTTAAAGGCGAGCGTGTGAGGCGTATGCAGTGGCGTGGAACGGGCAATAAGGACGATCTGTTTTGTCATTCCACCATATATATAAAGGAGAACCACTAGCAGCAGTGGCTCTCCTTTATATAATGCTATCGTGCGTTTATTTGTGAGTTTATCAACTTGCCAACTCACACACTCATCTTAATAATTCGGTCCTTCGCCAAAGTTAGGCGCACCCTTGTCATACCACACCCTTTCGGCATTAAGCACATCGGGGGTTTGTCCGTCGGTAAAGCTGAACCCTTGTTCGCGCATGGCAGCCTCGATGATGGCCCTCATCTTGTCGGAAAGTTCGGGTTGAGCGATATAGAAACGGCGTGGGATGTCTTTGCTGGGCTTCAAGGCCACCCAAGGAATGAGCGTGCTACCCACCTTTGGCACACCCGAACGGCGAGCGGTAACGAATTGTTCGAGCGGTTGATAGTAGAAGTGGAGGTAGAGTTGGATGTACACCTTCTCCAAATCGGCATCGCGATTGCCCGTAAGCTGATAGTCGGGATTGGTCATCATGGTCTTGATGGCGGTGCTGTCGTAGGTAACCGGTTCGTCTTTCGGGTCGTTACAGTGCGCCTTGTCGTAATAAGGAATTTTGTTAAGCGTGGCCATGCGGTTGTAAGCCAGTGCCGAAGCCTCAACGCCTGTTTTGAAATAATCGGCTGCCGCGCGTGGCAAGTTAGCTCCCAACAGTTTAAACTCTGCCAAGTATAGGTTCATTTCGGCAGCAGAGAGCGTCATTTCGTACAACGGATTGTCTTCAACATCTTGCACCACCTTACCTTTCGGAGCTGTGGGGAAGGTGTAGTCTACACGTCCGCGCACCAACTCTTCATTGAAATACGACAGCGGCGAGTAAGTTTTCGACTTGTCGCCATCGGTTACTTTCCACCGTGTGGCCACAAAGTAGTTGTTGTCGCCGGTATATTGTGCGTCGTCAGAAAGTTTTATACCGATGGGCAAACCATGATAGCGCACCCACGGTTCGCCGTCGCCTTTCCAGCTAACAAAATGTTTGTGCCCCTTCGCATCAGTCGTATAGTTCACTTGGTCGAGAATATACTTAGGGATGGCACAATTATTATCGCCCCTAGCTTGTGCGTCGAAGAAGGCCTGAATTACCTCCGAGTTGAAGTCGTTCTTGGTAAACATCACGAGCATGCGTGGGTCTTTGTTGCGGCGCATAAAGTTGATAACGTTTTTACTGCTCACGCCTAGATTCACGCTGTTGTCCGTTCCATAGGTGTTGTTGCCTCCATCGCCACCAGTACCCTTGTTATACACATAGTCGTCGGTGATGTCTTTCATCACATTGGCGTCGGCAGCACCCACCTCTTCGGCGATTTTTATGGCTCGCGCCTTGTCTTGATGCAGCAAGCGCACGGCAATTTTCAGCTTTATTCCGTTGATGAACTTCACCCACTTAGCCGCATCGCCGTTGTAAGCAAGGTCGCTGTTGCCAACGGCTATTTGCGTGGTGGTAACCTTCAGCTTTTCTAAGTCGGCATCCAATTCTTTCAGCCATTGGTCGAAAAGCTGCGGCTGACTGTCGTATTTGGGGGTAAGCGTACCATCAAGCCTTGCCCTTGCGGCCTCAGAGTAGGGTCTGGAGCCGAAGAGGTCGGTGTCGAAGAGTGCCATATACACCGAGAGGGCGTTGGCCATAGCCGACAGGTGCGTGTATTGCGCGGCCTTATCGGCAGGCATGCTGGATAGAACACTGTTTATTTCGTTTTCGTAAAGCTTAACCTTGATGCTCTGCGAACCCACGCCGCCTAATTCGGCCATCTTATTAAAGAGGTCGTTGAAGCTAGCCGCGGGCGTATATGCCTGCACAAACTTTGAGGTGTAGGCACCATCGTAGAACCACAGCAGGTAGTCGAAAGGCTGATACTCCACCTGTGCTTGCGTGAAGAGGAAGATGGGATCGCCCTTTGTTACCTTCGAAGGGTCGGTATTGATGTCGGCATAATCGCTTTCGCTGCATCCCATTGTTAGGGCTAAGCATGCCGTGCATAGACCCAAAGCTAGGGATTTGAAGTTGAAAATATTCTGTTTCATGATGAGAATGCGTTTTTAGAAAGTGGCGTTTAGTGTGAAGAGATAACTAGCCGTGTAGGGCATGAACGAACGCATACGGAACTGTGCGGCTCCTGTTCCACGAACCGATTCGGGGTTCTCGTGGTTGGGTGCGGTGTTAAGCAAGTAGGCTATGTTGCGCCCCGTTAGGCTTAACGCCAAGCTCTTGGCTCCGATATAGCTGCATAGTTTGCGCGGAACATTATAAGATAAGGTTACTTCGCGCAAGGCAATGTAGTTTAGTTTCTTAAACCAGTCGTCGTTGATGACGCCCTGGCCCCAGCTGTTCTTAAAGTAACCGTGCCCTTGCATGTGTGCAGGTTCCACGAGTCCTTTTTCGTAGGCCTCTTGGTAAGTCTTGCCACTAACGTCATGCTGCGTGCCATCGGGTGCTGTTACAACTGTACCTTGGTCGAAGATGGCATCGGGAATAAATCCATCGGTGAACACCTTGTCCTTAGCGTTGTCGTATCTGCTGGTCCAAGTCATGCCCTTACGATAGTTCTCGGATGCGCCCGAGAATCCGTACGCCGTGGCGTAGCGCGAGTTGTACGATGCTACGTAACCGCCAAAGCGTGCATCGAAGAGCACATACAGGCTGAGGTCTTTCCAACGCAGGGTGGTGTTGAGTGTGCCAAGGAAGTCGGGCAACATCGAGCCAACCTCTTTAACCGTTCCGCCGCGCTTATAATAAACCGTACGATAGTTATTGCTGTAACCAATGATGGGCTTTCCCGTTTTCTCGTCGGTCTTTATCCACGAGTCCGACATAAGCATACCATAGTCTGAACCTACTTTGGCAACGGATGCGATGCGGTAGTTGCCGTAGGTTGCCGAGCCATCCAAATTGATGTACGAGGCAACATCGGGACTTAGCTCCACAATCTTATTTCGGTTGCGGGTGTAGGTTAGGTTAAGGTCCCATTGCCAATCGCCGCGCTTATAGGGCGTGGTGTTAAGGGCAACCTCTATACCCGAGTTTTGTATGTTACCCGCATTGATGAGCTTTTGTTTTACACCCGAAGGGCCTGGTACATCAATGGTCATGATTTGGTTGCGCGTGTTCTCCTTATAATAAGTAAAGTCTAAACCAATTCTGCTGTTAAGGAAACGCCAGTCGAGACCCACTTCCCACGCGTTCTTGCGTTCGGGTTTCAAGTCGGTGCTCTTCATTTTGTCGGGTATCTTCATGCCGTACACCTTCTTGTCACCACGTTGATAGGTGGCAATTTCGTAGCCCGAGTTGATGTAATAGGGCGATGTGTCGTTGCCCACTTGTGCCCACGAACCGCGCACCTTGGCAAAGCTAACCCACTTGGGCAGGGTGTCTTTAAAGCTTTCGGTGATAATCCACGAACCAGACACAGAAGGATAGAAGTACGAGAAGTTACCTCGGCCGTAGCTATATACAAGCGCCGACGACCAGTCGTTACGTCCCGTTACATCGAGAAACAGTTGGTTTTTCCAGCTTGTGCCCACCATAAAGATGGTAGAAACGATACGTTTGGTATTGAACTTGTGGGTATCAATGTCGGGCTGGAGCTTAGAGTTCTTGATGAAATACTGGTTAGGCACAATCAAACCGCCGTTGGTACTTTCCGAATGCAGCTGTGCGTATTGGTTGAAATACTCCTCGCGTAGAAAGCCGTGCACTTCCCAACCGTCGTTAATCTGATAGTTGGCGTTAGCTGCCAGATAGAAATTCTCTTGCGTGGTTTGGGTGTGCGACAAGGCGTAGCTACCTCCTTCGTTGGCATAACCACTGCCTGGTGCTTTATATTCGCCACTAACGGCATAGTAGTTGAGCGAGCCGCCAGCCGATAGTTGCAGCCAAGGTAAAGCTTGTACGTTGAGGTTGAGTACAGGACGGAACACCGTTTCGGTCTGTCGGTAGTCGTTTTCGTAGATGTTCCACCATAGGTCCCTGCCTGGTACAGCGCGATATTGGTCGCCATATTTCCCGTCAGCCAATCCGCCATGTTCGCCTTTGTACAGGTGGCGATAGCGGTTAACGTCGTATTCGCGGGGGAAAGTACCCTTTGCAAAGTACTCGCCGATGTTCAGAGGTGCGTTTCGTGGCTGCGACTGGGTGAAGTTGATGCTGAAATCTACGGTCATGATGTCGCCCACCTTCTGCGAGGCTTTACCTAGGAAAGAGAAACGATTGAAGGTGTTACGTGGCGTTGTGCCCTTATTGTATTTGTAAGAAGCCGAGGCGTAGAATTGCGTTCTGTCGTTTCCACCTTGCAGCGATACGTTGGTGTTGGTGTTAATGCCTGTGTCGTAGGCATCTTTATAGTTGTTCTTAAAGATGCGGGCAGGCCCCATGGTGCCGTCGTATTGCTCAAACTGCTTGCCTTCGGCCCACGATATTTCAGGTCCCCATGCAACATTGCCATATTGTTCGATAAACGAATAGTCGCCTTTTGAGTTTCTTGCAAACGACGACATGTTGTCTCCCCATGTGTTACCAGTCTTCGTATAGTACTCATCGTAGTCCACTCCGCCAGGGAACGAGCCCAAAAGGTATTTGTTCTGCAAGTCGGGCGAGCGATAAACCGTTTCCAAACCCACGGTTTGCGAGAAACGTACGCTTACCCCTTTGCCTGCCTTACCACTCTTGGTGGTGATAACCACGGCTCCATTCAAACCGCGCGAACCATACAAGGCCGTTGCAGCAGCACCCTTCAGTACGCTCACACTCTCAAAGTCGTCGGGGTTGAGGTTCTTCAGTTGGTTACCATAGTCGCTTGTATTGGTGTTCCAATCGGCATCGCCCGAGCTACTTGTGGCATTGTCTAGTATCACGCCGTCTACCACAAAGATGGGTTGGTTGTTGGCGTTCAACGTGGATGCACCCCTTATTTGTATCTTGGTAGAACCGAACATACCACCGTCCGACTGGCTAATCTCCACGCCAGCCACCTTTCCTTGAAGTGCTGTTACGGGCGAAACAGTGTTGGCGCGTTCCAATTCGTCGCTTTTCAGTTCGGTTACGGCGTATCCAAGGGCTTTGGTTTGCCGCTTGATACCCAAAGCCGTAACCACCACCTCGTTCAGTGCGGTGGCATCGTCTTCAAAGTCCACGTCCACCTGTTGACGTCCGTTCACGGCAACACTCTTGGCTTTGAAACCAAGATACGAGAATACGAGCGTGGCTTGCGGCGAACATTCGATGGAATAATGCCCATCAATATTGGTAACAGTACCTGCGCGCGTGCCTTGAACCGACACCGAAGCACCGATAACAGGTTCGCCCATTGGGTCTTTCACGGTTCCTGTCACCGTGATGTTTTGCGCATAAAGCGTGCTGGATAGCATACATATCAATGCAACCAAGCACATCCGCCAAAAGACATGCGGCTTTTTCTGCTTTTCGTTCATTACAGTCATGTTTAAAGATAAATAAAATATAGTTAAGTTAATTTAGGTCTTTAAGTTCATCTGTTTTCGCTGCTTGGTGGTTTAAACGCAGTGCTGTCAGTTTCTTTCGTTCTCATTGTAGTTTAAATTTTAGGTTTCTTCGTATGCCTTTTATTGCCTAAACATATGGAGTTTGCGCCATCCAAGCGAATGTTTAGCACCTTAATGACCCCACAAAGAACACCTAGTTTGCAGCAAACAAAATATGCGCCACACAAAGCGTACCTAGGTAAGCAGTTGTTATTCGACAACAAAATTAAGCAAAAAGAAAATAACTTACAACAAAAATGGTAATAAAGTGTTGTCTGTTTGCTGTTTACCGGTAATTTGTAGTTAAAAGAAATTGGTTTTATAAAGTTGTTTGCATGGCCCACTTTACCATCAACGTATCAACACAAAAGCATTTGCAGTGCTGTGAATAATCTTTCGTACAGATGCTGCAAGCACTTAGTAGTGCCAGTACAAGGTGCTTTGTAGTGTCAGTACAAGACGCTTGTAGTGTCAGTACAAGACGCTTGTAGTGTCTGTACAAGACACTTGTAGTGGCAGTACAAGGTGCTTTGTACTGATACAAATATAGGAGAAACACAGCCCAGTAGCGGTTTTTGAGGAGTTAAGTTTAGGAGTTAAAGGAGTTATGGAGTTAAGTTTAGGAGTTAAAGGAGTTATGGAGTTAAGGAGTTAAGCCAAATGTATAGGTGGCGTTAGGCTAATAGGACAAGTCAGACAAGTCAGACAAGTCAGACAAGTCAGACAAGTCAGACAAGTCAGACAAGTCGGACAAGTCAGACAAGTCGGACAAGTCAGACAAGTCGGAAAGCTAGAATGAACTAGAAATCTAGAAACCGCTTAGGCAACGTTAAAAGGCGCAGCCATCTTTTCACCCTTTCACCTTTAAAAGGCGTTAGCCATCTTTTCACCCTTTCACCTTTTCACCCTTAAAAGGCGCAGCCATCTTTTCACCTTTTCACCTTTTCACCCTTTCACCTTTTTAAGTCACTCTATCACCCTAAACTTAACATCCACAACGCCCTTAGGTCTGGCGTGCGTGTCAACACTTCTGCTTCTAGAGCCCGGCCTTGGTATCAGCAGACTATAATTAAGTACGTGGCGCATGCGTTCGGTTTGGTCTTGCGTAAAGGTGTGACCCAAGCTTATGGCATAATCCATAATGTTGTTAGAGTTGAACGTTTTGCCATCGCTACCCGTACGTTTCAATAACTCATTAAGGTCTGCGGTCTGGGCATTGTGCGTTCGAAGGTATTCCGCCAAGAACTTATCATACGCCACCTTATTATAAGTGGGCGTGTCTTTGCAGTAATCGGTATCCTTGAAGCCGTCTATATACTCCCCCTTCTCTTCGCCAAACACGTGGAATAGTCCTAAATAATGTCCCAGCTCGTGGGCGAGCGTAACGTTGAAGTCGGCAGAGGTGATGCGAAGAAAGCGTAAGTTGGGCCAATCTTTATAGCGGTTTGACTCTTCATTAACAAACTTGCTGTTCACCGAAACACAAAAAGGAGTTGGCAAATTATCCAGAGTTAGGTGCCTAGCTTGCACTGCAAGCAGCCCTTCCAGCTCGTGTTCGCCCTTCGCCGAAATCGCCATGTGGCTGATGCCGAGCGTTGTTCCGTTCGTGTTAGTTTGCTTAAAATGGTATACGTACACGTTAACAAATCGGTTTGGGTCCCACATATACTGCTTATACTTGCCCGATTTGTCGTTCATCAGCACGTAGGGGTCGATGGGATATTCGCTTTTCCCCAGCTTGATATACTCCACGCCAGATTCAGCGAGCCTTTTACCCGCCTTGTCAACGGGTGTTGGCAAGAAACGTATGTTAGCATTCCCCGCTCCACTAAAAACTCCTTGGTACAATCGGTTAACATTGTCTAGCACTTGCCGCAGTCTTTCGGCAGGAACCTTTTGCGTGGCATCGTTCTCATCGGCATAGAAAACGTGGAACACAACAGGCAGCACGCCCAGTTTTGTAGGCTCCACAGGTTCGGGCTTGAGGATTGTTGAACGGTCGTCCTTCTTGTCGCAAGCATTTAGCAGCACGAGGGCGGCAGCCACCATAAAAAGTGAAAACAAACGTTGTTTCATTGCTTCGTATATATTGGATTAGACATGACGGCAACCTGCACCAGCTGCCCAAATGGCCAGACAAGATGCACTGCGCCACCGCAAAAATACGATAAAAAAGCGATAATTTCACACTTGACCCGAAAAAACGCCATAAAAATTTTGCCATTAACAATTTATTGCCTACCTTTGCACACGCTTAAAAGGCAATGTTCGGGATTTAGCGCAGTTGGTAGCGCACACGTCTGGGGGGCGCGAGGTCGCTGGTTCGAGTCCAGTAATCCCGACATAACAAAAAGGAGTTGCAGCCGTAAGGTTCGCAACTCTTTTTTGTTATGGGACTATCCTATCTCCACGTCCTTGCTTTTGGGCTTTATAAATAATGTGTGTTAGGCTTGTCCCCATCTAAACTTAGCCTCCCGTTAACGGGGTTAATGCCTGAACGCACCTCGTAATTCTCATTCAAGTAAACAGCAAATTCTTTGTTTGCATACGTTGCGTTAGCGGCAAACGTGTAAAAGAAATAATGAAAGAACCCTGTGCGCTAATAAAAAAATTAATTTGAACGGTGAAGAAAAACATCGTTCTTACTAAAATTTATTGCCTTGCGATGATGTTATTTACGAATTGTTTTTATAATTTTGCAGCCGTCTATCGCATTCATTAATAGTACATAAACTTTTTGACTAATAATTAAGTATGAAACGATCAATCTGCAAGAAGCAAGAGATGCGCCTTAACCATCTTTTGCGAAGTGCCACATTCTTATGTGGGATGATGCTTCTGCCTTCGCCTATGGCGGGAGCGCCCAAAAGTATTACTCAACAAACGCAACCTGTTGGGCTAATCAAAGGTTCGATTACCAGCGACTCTGGCGAGCCCCTGATTGGCGTAACCGTGAAAGTAGCAGGTGGACAAGGGGCTGTGACGGACATCGACGGCAACTTCTCCGTCAACGCTGCCCCTGGAACCATGCTCACATTCTCTTATACAGGCTTTAAAACCCAGACGGCAAAGGCACAAAACGGGATGCGCGTTGTGCTGGAAAGCGACGTTAGCAATCTGAATGAAGTTGTTGTTGTGGGTTATGGCACACAAAAGAAAGCCAACTTAACGGGTGCCGTGGCTTCGGTGAATGGTGCCGTTTTAGAAAACCGCCCCATCAGCAACATCGGACAGGGACTGCAAGGCGTGGTTCCTAACCTCAACGTTACAATGGGCAGAGGTGGTGCACCCGGTGCAAGTGCCTCGTTCAATGTTCGCGGAACTACGTCGCTCAATGGTGGCGAGCCGCTGGTATTGGTTGACAATGTGCAGATGGACCCCAACCTGGTGAACCCAGACGACATTGAGTCTATCTCCGTTCTAAAAGATGCTGCCTCGGCCGCCATCTATGGTGCTCGTGCTGCCTATGGTGTTATTCTCATCACAACCAAGAAAGGAAAGCTTAACTCGCGCCCAACGGTTCAGTTCTCGGCTTCGGGCTATTGGCAGAAACCCGCTGTTGAAATGCACAATGTTAATTCGCTCGACTATCTTAGAATGATAGACATTGCTTACCAAAACAGCGGTGGTAGTGGTCATTACTTCGACCCCTTAGTGTATAGCTATGCCGAGAAGTATGCTAATGGAACTTATGATCAGCCAGTGTTCTATGATAAAGCCTACAACGTCTCTAAGTATGGCTATTGTGGAAATACCGATTGGTGGAACGAGTTGTATAAAACCTCTTTCTCGCAGATTTATAATGCAAGCATTAGTGGTGGCAGCGAAAAGACGAGCTACTACGTTTCGCTGGGTGCCAACAACCAAGGAGGTATCTTAAAGGCCACAGACGAGAAGTACAACAAGTATAACGCTAACATCAATGTAACTTCTGAGGTAACGCCTTGGATGGAAGTGTCTGCCAAAATAGCGCATACCTATACTACAGAGATGCACCCAACAGGCGGAACAACTGCAATGAACTCCACTCCATATTCGGGTTTGTCGCCTTATAGCGGTATGATGAAGTCCGACCTTAGCCCGCTGATGCCCGTTAAGCATCCTGATGGACACTATGCCGGACAAGGAAACTTTACCAACCCTGTTGCTATTCAGGCACAAGGAGGAAATGCGCACTATCGCCAAAACGACCTTTGGATGACAGGTGCTGTAAAGCTAACCCCCATTAAGGGACTTGTTGTTAATGCCGACTACACTTGGAACTTCTACGGTCTATCATCAACCCAGCATGTGCGCAACTTCTACGACTACACGGCCGTTCCTGGCACAGAGAACTATTATCCTTGGACCAACCCCAACAGCGTAACCAAAGTCAACAACGACGACTACTACTCTTCGTTCAATGCTTTCGCCGAATATTCGTTGGCTTTGGCCGAAAACAGCCATAACCTGAAGTTCATGGTGGGCTACAACCAAGAGAAGAAACGTACGCAGTACTACTATGCAGGAAGAAAAGACCTGATTAACCCCGATAACCCTGCCATCAATCAAGCCACAGGCGACATGGCCATCGATGGCAATATGGGCCAATGGGCGGTAAATGGAACTTTTGCCCGTATCAACTACGACTACCAAGGACGTTATCTCCTCGAGCTGAATGGCCGCTATGATGGTTCTTCCAAATTCAAGAAAGGTTATCGTTATCAGTTCTTCCCATCCGTTTCTCTTGCTTGGCGCGTGTCTGAAGAAAAATTCTTTGAAGGCATGAAGACGTGGTGGGACAACCTGAAACTACGCGGCTCTTATGGTTCGCTGGGCAATCAGGTTGTAAGCGGCAACTTCCCCTACCTGGCCACCTATGGCATAAACAGCAAGTATGGCGCATTATTGGGTGGTAAGCTCCCCGTGGCTATTACCGCACCTGGTCTTGTTAGTGCTTCTTTTACTTGGGAAACCGTTAACCAAATCGACTTAGGCTTTGACGCAAGCTTCCTTCGCAACCGCCTGAACGTTTCTTTCGACTGGTATCGCCGCAACACCAAAGACATGCTTGTAGACGGCGAAGCCCTACCTGCTGTACTGGGTGCTGATGTTCCGCGAATGAATGCGGCCGACTTAAAAACCTTGGGATGGGAGTTGTCGCTAGAATGGAACGACCGTCTGCCCTTCGGCCTTTCTTATCACGTCAAGGGTGTGCTTTCTGATTACCAGTCAACCATCACCAAGTTTAACAACCCAACTGGGCTCATCAATAAATATTATGTAGGCCGTAAATTGAATGAGATATGGGGATATGTATCTAACGGGCTCTTCCAAAGCGACGAAGAAGCTGCCGCCCACGCCAACCAGTCTTATCTATACGGCGGTAAATGGGGTGCAGGCGATGTGCGCTATGAAGACTTAAATGGCGACAACAAAATCAACGATGGCGACAACACCCTGGGTAAACCTGGCGATAGGAAAGTGATTGGAAACAGCACCCCACGCTTTGCCTATGGCATTACGGCAGGATGCGAATACAAAGGCTTCGACTTTGAAATGTTTTGGCAAGGCATTGGTAAGCGCGATTGGTTCCCTGGCCAAGGCTCTGCTGCCTATTGGGGCTTTACCAACGAGTGGCAAACTCCGCTGACTACCTCTCTCGACTATTGGACAACTGAAAACCGAAACGCGTTCTTCCCCAAACCGGGATGGAACAATGGTGGTAACCGTGTTGCTAGCACACGTTATTTGCAGAGTGCAAGCTACTGTCGACTCAAAAGCGTAACCCTAGGTTACACCATACCCAAAGCCATACTCGATAAGGTTGGCGTTTCGCGACTCAGAGTTTATATCACAGGCGAAAACCTCTTCACCTTTACTCCACTTATCAAGGCATTCGACCCAGAAACCTTAAACAACTTGACCTACCCCATTAACAAGAAATTTGCAGTAGGCTTGAATTTAACGTTCTGATGTGTTACTTCCCAAAAACAATGATTATGAAACTAAGAAATTATATCGCGCTATCATTACTCGCTGGTATGACGGCTGCGTGCGATTATACAGACTTATCGCCACTTGATTCTTTTACGGATCAAAGCTACTGGACCTCAACCAACGACTTAAAGCTTTATGCTAATGGCCTTTATGGTGTGTTGAGCAGTCCGTCTGCAACGCTCGACAACGTGAGCGACAACTTTGTTACGACCAATTACAGCCCTTACCTTTTTGACGAGATGACTGTTCCATCTGCGGCTTCGTACGGAAATGGATGGTATTGGAACGACATTCGCGCCTGCAACTTCTTCATGAGGCGCTATTCAAAAGTGCCTGGTAACCAAAACGAAATTAACAAGTATGTGGCAGAAGTAAGATTCTTCCGCGGCTTGCATTATTTCAACAAGATTAAAATGTTTGGAAACGTTCCTTACTACGACCAAGACCTGCAAACAGACGATTACAATCTACTCTATAAAGCCCGCGATCCCCAAGACGAAGTGCTTAGCCGTGTGATCGACGACTTCTTGTTTGCCATCAAATGGCTGCCAGAGAAAGCACTGTCCGAGTCTGGCCGACTCAACAAAGAGGCTGCAAGAACGCAGCTTGCACGCATTTATCTCCATTTTGGAACTTACAAGAAGTACCACAAGCAGGCAGGCACGGGTAATCTGTCGGCCGATGCCCTGTTGAAAGCGGCCGTGTTGCAAACCGATACGCTGATAAACGATGGTAAGTTCGAAATTGTGAAGGGTACAGATGCAGGTTGCGACCAACTTCCCTATGCTGGTTACCCACTTGCTTACTCGAACCAGTTTACACAAGAAGACCTTTCTAGCAACAAAGAATGTATCCTAGCACGGTTTTATGTAACAGGTGTGCTTACGCACGAACTGGGCCGACAGGTGCAAAACGGAGGAATGGGCTTGTCTAAAGACTTCGTCGAGTCGTTCTTGATGAAGGATGGCACTCCTATTTATAATGCTGGCTCAGGCTATGTGGGCGACAACGATCTTGAAGAAGAACTTACCAACCGCGACCCACGTCTTTACCAAATCGTAGACAATAGCCACAAGCCCTACTATGTAAGGAATGGCGTACGGGAGGCTAACGAAGCGGCCAACCGCGTGGGCGCGAGCAAAGCCATAACGGGCTATGATTGCGTGAAGTTCCATCATGCAAACACCGCACAGCAAGAGGCGCGCAGCTCTTCTTTCGACTGGTTTGTATATCGCTATGCAGAGGTGTTGCTCATCAATGCCGAGGCACATGCCGAATTGGGAACTTGTACGCAAGACGTGCTAGACAAAACCATTAACAAACTGCGCGATCGCGTTGGCATGGCTCACCTGACCACCACACCCGTTGCCGATGCCAAGCCCATTAACTATGGTTACCCGTTGTCCAATCTCATCTATGAGATACGCCGCGAACGCCGCATCGAGCTTATTGCAGAAGGTTTTAGGCTCGACGACCTGAAACGTTGGAATGCCATGAAGCTGATGGAGAATCCCAAAACAATGCTGGGCATCAGAATAACGCCAAAATCTATCAGTGGTTTCCCCGCTGGAACGTTCGACGGTAAAACAGGCCGTCCTACCATCGAATACAATGGCGCTACCTACCTCTATCAGTATAAGGCAGCTAAGCAATTAGATGACGCCGGGCGAAAGTGGAAAGCCAACGACCGCCGTTTCCTCTACCCGCTGCCCAAAGAAGAACTGGTGCTCAACGAAGCACTAAAACCACAAAACCCAGGGTGGGAATAAGATGATGATTCAAGGCTTTATCTCGTAGATAAAGTTCGTTATGGTAAAGCAGGCGGGGCACACCATGCGTGTGCCCCGCTTTGTTTTCAGACCCCAATGTTGCTTTTGCTTATCATGTTAGCCGGAGCTTGTTTAGGTGTAAGGTGCTTAAAGCACGCGTAAGCGCAACACAAGCCGGACAAGCTCCTTTCTTTGTAAACAGAGCAACAAACGCATCCGCCGAATCTTTCAATGCAAAGACATCTGCTTTCAGGGCGATTTTGAGAGGAGCTGCAGATATAATGTTCTTCATGTTTAGGCTTTCATAGATTGATATGTCGCTCCCGTAGATCTTCCGCTGAACCGTGAGGAAGCGTTAAATACAAACGTAGGAGGTAAATACCTGCTATTAGTATTTACCTCCTACTCAATTATCAAGCTTTATTTGTAAGCCCAAAATGTTACTCTTCGGTATCTTCATCCTTCAAGGAAATCCCTTTGCCACCGCTGCGTGGGGTTTTCTTCAACACGAAGATTGTGCATACTGCTGCTGTGATGGCCACCAACGCTGCTGCCAAGATGTCGTGTCCGTTCATGCCGAGATACACACTGCTTGCGATGCATGCCAATATAATGATAGCACCAAGGTTTTGCCCCTTCTTGCTTTTGGAGAGTCCCGATGATACGATTTTCTCTTCCATGCTGATACGGTGTTGTATTTGTTTCTCGGCCATGGCAAGGATACGTTCTGGCGCATCGGGCAACACGTCCTTATATGCTCCGAAGTCTTCGGGAGCAGGTAGCGGTCCGCTGTATGCCTTATGTTCCTCCATTGCCCAAAATGCCCTTATGATGATGTCTCGCTTTTCGGGTTCCACCGACTGCAACACCTCATACAAGTCTACGGGTTCTTCATGCTCTTGGGGTTGCGGTATGTGATTTTTAGTTTTTGCAGTTGTTGGCGTTGCCGCTTATTTTCCATATCCGTGCATTGCTTTCCTCATGTCGTTTCCTACAACTCGCCAATCGGCGCGCATGTCTTGCACGTCCGAGCCGAACAGATACCCGGAGAACCGCATGCCCCCACCACAGACGTTTGTTAGCGATTCTATACCGCTGCGCCTGCTGGGCCTTTCCCTCACGATATGTTTGGATAGCCCCTGCAATGGCCTGTTAGCTTTGATGTTCATGATTTTCTTTACTTACGTTGTCATAGTTATATGTGACAAAGATAATGAATTGGCGAGTAAGTTCCAAACTATTTAACTATTAGTTTGCATTATAAATAGCATATTATGCTTTTCATTAAGTCCAAAGTATTCGTGGTGTCCCTTGATTTTTTGCCTGCGGGGTTCATTTACCGTATCCTACATTCCTGCAATCTTACAGATTTTTCCCTTGGCGCGTTCGTGCATTTTCATTATGTTTGAGGCATATTGCATTTATTAAAGACATGAGAAAGGTGCTTTACGCTTACTTTCGGTCATGCCTGCATAGCTTGTGGTCTGCCATAAGGACAGTTCCGGCACGCCTGAAACTCCTGAAAAATCAAGTTTACGATGGTCTGCGTTCCATACCCATACACGCAGTCTTGGGCACACGTGCATGTTCCGTTTAATCCAAATAGGTGATTAAAGGCTATCGTCCACCCTTTTTCTGTGGTTGCATTTTTTTTTGTTAAATGCGTTGTTTATATTTTACAAAACACTATCGCTTCACCAGCTCCTTCTAGCAAAATAATGAGCATTAAAGCTAACGATTAGGGGCAAAATGCAGTCTTGCGGATTTGTTTTTTGGCTCATTTTTGAGGGCATCACGTGCATTTTGCACCATTTTGCCTTTCTATTTGGTCGCCAACTCGTATTTTTTTCAACTCCAAATACCCACTTTTAGCCCCTAAAACCCTACTTTTTAACGGCTATTATGCCCCTTTCTGCTATGTTTTTCATGGTCATAAAAGGTTTTGTTTATACAAATGCTGTGGATGTTTATGCTTTTTGTCTCGTTTTTAGCGGCATTTTGCCTTGCGTTTAGCACCAAAACGCACGCTATTTAGCACCAAAACGCGCTCCATTTAGCACCAAAACGCACTCCATTTTGCAGCAAAACACACTCCGTTTAGCCGCAAATAGCCCCGAAACAGCAGCAAATGGCAGCTTCTCCACATAAATATACATTCTGCCGCATGCACATGCCAACCCTATTTTGCATCAAAACAAACCTTCGCGAGAATCGATTATTTGCGGTCAAAGGGGCAGTTGGTGGATAAAACAGGCACTCATAGTGTTAAAAATTGTGCTGAAAAGTGGACAAAGGCTGGCGGGTTGACTCGTCAGCTTGTCAACCCAAAGCCGTCGTGCGCAGCGTGCTTGCCGCCATATCCATTTGCCGTCGCCTTTTATCTGCAAGGCATGCAGTGCTTAACGATGTTGCATGGGCATATTGCGGCGGCTGCGTAACCCTTTTGTTCCCGCTGTGCTAATTATAGTTAAATGGTGTGGCGTGTACTGAAATGGCTTGATATTTCTTTGTACCTTTGCAGTGTAAAAACTCAACATGCGCGTTGGGTTTTCCAATTGGGATAGCAAATTGGTTGAAATTAGAAATAGAATAGTTTTAGATAATAGAGTATGAGACAAAAAAAATGGTTTATGTTGGTGGCCTGTGTTGCCCTTTTGGCTGCGTGTGGCGGCAGAGGTAACATGAAAATGGACAACAACGAATATCCCGTAATGACAGTAGGCACGCAAGGCTCGGAGACGCAAACCACTTATCCGGCCTCTATCAAGGGTGTGCAGGATGTGGAGATAAGGCCCAAAGTGTCGGGTTTTATCACCAAACTTTGCGTGCAAGAAGGGCAGGTGGTGAAGGCAGGACAGCTGCTTTTCGTCATCGACAACACCACGTACCAGGCAACTGTGCGCCAAGCGCAGGCCGCACTTAATTCGGCTAAGGTGCAACTTAACACCACTAAGCTTACTTTCGACAACAGCAAGAAACTTTTCGAGCGCAACGTTATCGGTTCGTACGAACTGCAAACGGCGCAGAACGCCTACGAAAGCGCGCGCGCTGCCGTGGCGCAAGCACAGGCCTCGCTGTCTTCGGCAAAAGATATGTTGGGCTTTTGCTTTGTAAAAAGTCCGGCTAACGGCATCGTTGGTAGCTTGCCTTACAAGGTGGGGGCGTTGGTTAGCGCACAGAGTATGGAGCCATTGACAACCATCTCGAATGCGGCTACCATCGAAGTGTATTTCTCGGTGAACGAGAAAGACGTGCTGAACATGTCGAAACAAGCGGGTGGAACGCACGCCGCCATTAGCGACTACCCCGAAGTTAAGCTGAAATTGGCCGACGGAACGATGTACAAACACACAGGTAAGGTGGTAAAGATGAGTGGCGTTATCAGTCAGGCCACGGGTGCCGTGTCGCTTATCGCACGTTTCCCCAACCCCGAGCATCTGCTTAAAAGTGGTGCATCGGGCACTATCATCGTGCCGCGCGTAAGCACCAACAGCCTTGTTATCCCGCAAAGCGCAACTACCGAGATACAAGATAAGGTGTTTGTGTACAAGTTGGGCGCCGAAAACCGCGTGAAGTACACCGAGATTACCGTCGACCCGCAAAACGACGGCAACAATTATGTGGTTACTAGTGGGCTGAAAGCTGGCGACAAGATTGTTACCCGCGGACTAACTACGCTTACAGACACCATGAAGATTGTGCCGCTTACCGAGGAAGAGTATCTTAAAAAGGTGTCGGATGCAGCCAAGCTGGGCAAAAACCAGACTAGCGCAAAGGGATTTATCGACATGATGAAGAAGTAGAACAATAGCCATTTTAAGTTTCTTAGTTTATAAGTTTTTTAGTTTATAAGTTTCTTAGGCTTTGAGCTTGGCGCGGTGAGCCTTGCTGGCGATGCGTTGTTTTGTTCTTAATGCGGATAGTACGCAGGTGTGTTGTCTGTTGTGGCACAGGTAAATACCCGTTTCGGGCCTCGCAAGCCAAGTTAAATGCACATCGCCGTTGCTGTTTGCCGTTGGCATTCGCCCACCAAGCATAATGCGGATAAAGTCGGTTCTAGGCGGTTGGGCGTTGTTCGCCCTCGGTACCAAGCACCGAAAAAACGAAATAAACTCACGAAACTTAAATGCTCAATAAGTAAGATATGACATTTACAAGATTCATACAACGCCCAGTACTCTCCACGGTTATCTCCGTGTTTCTTGTGTTGCTGGGTTTAATCGGCATCGTGTCGCTGCCCATTGCGCAGTATCCCGACATCGCACCGCCCACCATTTCGGTGATGGCGCACTATCAAGGAGCCGATGCGCAAACGGTTCTTAACTCCGTGGTGGTGCCTCTCGAAGAGAGTATCAACGGCGTGGAGAACATGACCTACATGGAAAGTACCGCCACAAACGACGGTACGGCCATGATAACCATCTACTTTAAGCAGGGCGTTAATGCCGACATGGCTGCCGTGAACGTGCAAAACCGCGTATCGCAGGCACAAGCACTGCTGCCCGCAGAGGTTACGCAGGTGGGCGTTACCACCTCGAAACGGCAGACGAGTAACGTGATGATGTACACCATCACATCTACCGACGGCCGTTACGACGAGAAGTTCATCACCAACTTCAACGAAATCAACATCCAGCCGGCTATCAAGCGTGTGCAGGGAGTGGGTAATGTGCAGTCGTTTAGTTCGGGTACCTATTCTATGCGTATCTGGTTGCAGCCCGATAAGATGAAACAATACGGGCTGATGCCTAGCGATGTAACCGCCGCCCTTGCCGAACAGAACATTCAGGCCGCGCCTGGTTCGTTTGGCGAACAAAGCAATGTGGCCTTCGAGTACGTGATGCGCTATAAGGGAAGGCTCAAAACGCCCGAAGAATACGGCAACATCATCATCAGCAACAATACCCAAGGGCAGACGCTTTACTTGAAAGACGTGGCCAAGATTGAGCTGGGCGCACTGGGTTATTCTGTGATGATGAAGAATAACGGCCATCCCTCGGTGATGGGTATGGTGCAGCAGATTGCCGGTTCTAACGCCACACAGATTGCACAAGATGTGAAGAAGGTGTTGGAAGAGCAATCTAAAACCTTCCCCCCTGGTCTTGAATATAAGATAAACTACGACGTAACAGAGTTCCTTTTCGCCGCAATAGAAGAGGTGGTAATGACCCTTGTCATCACCTTTGTGCTGGTGTTCTTCGTGGTTTACGTCTTCTTGCAAGACTTCCGCTCAACGCTCATCCCACTTATTGCCGTGCCCGTGTCGCTCATTGGTACGTTCCTCTTCTTGTGGATGTTCGGTTTCTCCATCAACTTGCTAACGCTCTCGGCTCTGTTGTTGGCCATTGCCATCGTGGTAGACGATGCCATTGTGGTGGTTGAGGCCGTGCACGCCAAGCTGGATATGGGTTATAAGAGTTCGAAGGTGGCTGCCATCGACGCCATGAACGAGATTTCGGGCGCCATTATCTCCATTACGCTGGTTATGGCCTGCGTGTTTATCCCCGTATCGTTTATCAGTGGCACGTCGGGAACGTTCTATCGCGAGTTCGGTGTAACGATGGCCGTGTCTATCATCATCTCGGCCATCAACGCCCTTACCCTTTCGCCCGCGCTTTGCGCCATCTTCTTGAAACCTCATGCCGAGGGCGAGCATGGACGTAAGACGAGCTTTGTAGACCGTTTCCACGCTGGTTTCAACGTGGCTTTCAACAAAATGTTGGGCAAATATCGCAGGGGTGTAGAGAACATCATCAAGCATCGTATCGTTACAGGTGTGGCCGTGTTGGTGGGTATTGTGGTGTTGGTGTTCACTATGAGCACAACCAAAACGGGTCTTGTGCCTAACGAAGACACGGGAACGCTCTTTGTTACCATCTCGTTGCCGCCGGCCACTAGCCAAGAGCGTACGCAAGAGGTGGTTAACCAAGTGGATGAGATGCTGGCCAACAACCCCATGATACAGAGTCGCGAACAAATAGCGGGCTATAACTTCATTGCAGGCCAAGGTTCCGACCAAGCCACGTTCGTGCTTAAGCTTAAACCGTTTGAAGAACGTACAGGCGGTTTTTTCTATAAGCTGTCCGGGCTGTGGGAGGGCGACGGCATTATGCGGTTCTTTGTCGACGTGCGCAGCTCTAACATGATACTTGGCACCATCTATAAGCAGATTTCATACATCAAGGGTGCACAGATAATCGCATTCGGTGCGCCGATGATTCCCGGTTATGGACTCAGTAACAGCGTTACGTTCACCGTGCAAGATAAGACGGGCGGAGACCTCGACCACTTCTATAAAGTGACGCAAGACTATCTGAAGGAGCTGAACCAACGCCCCGAAATTCAGAACGCCATGACCACCTACAACCCCAACTACCCTCAGTATATGGTAGACGTGGACGTAGCCAAGTGTAAACAGAGCGGCATCAGTCCGCGCGTGGTGCTTTCAACGCTGCAAGGTTACTATGGCGGTATGTACGCATCCAACTTCAACAGCTTTGGTAAGCTGTATCGCGTAATGATTCAGGGCGATGTTGCCAGTAGGATGAAGCCCAGCGACATCACCAACATCTACGTGCGCACAGCACAAGGCATGGTGCCCGTAAGCGAGTATTGCACACTTACACGTGTGTATGGCCCGTCTAACGTGCGGCGTTTCAACCTCTTCACCAGCATCAACGTCAACGTAACACCTGCCGACGGATACTCCTCGGGAGAAGTTATCAAGGCCATTGAAGAGGTGGCTGCGCAGAATTTACCTACAGGTTATGGCTACGACTTCTCGGGTTTGACGCGTTCGGAACACGAGCAAAGCAACACCACTGCGCTTATATTCGCCCTCTGTTTGGTGTTCGTTTACCTCATCCTCTCCGCCCAATACGAAAGTTATCTGCTGCCCTTGTCGGTAATTCTTTCGTTGCCCTTCGGTTTGGCGGGCGCGTTTATCTTTACGCAGCTCTTCGGACATCAGAACGACATCTACATGCAGATTGCGCTTATCATGCTCATTGGCCTATTGGCAAAGAACGCTATCCTTATCGTTGAGTTCGCTTTGGAACGCCGGCGCACGGGTATGGCCATTAAGTACAGTGCCATTTTGGGTGCGGCATCGCGTTTGCGACCCATCTTGATGACCGGTTTGGCTATGGTTATCGGTCTGTTGCCCATGATGTTTGCCAGCGGTGTAGGCAAAAACGGAAACCAAACGCTTGGTGCGGCAGCCGTTGGCGGTATGCTCATCGGTATGATGTTGCAGATATTTGTTGTGCCCGCGCTCTTCGTTATCTTCCAACACTTGCAAGAGAAGTTTACACCTTTGGAGTTTGGCGACGAAGAAAACCGCGAGGTAAAGAGCGAGTTGAAACAATATGCACGCCAAATGGCGATAGAAAAAGAAGTGAAATCAAAACAATGAAGATAAAGAATTTCATCCTCCTGGCACTTGCAGCCCTAGCCCTAACGGGCTGCAAGAGCCTCTATGGCAAGTACGAACGCCCCGCGGTTAAGGCCGCAGGGGTGGCTCGCTCGCCCCTTTCAGACACCGACACGCTGGCTGTTACCGATACGGCTAGCTTCGGAAACCTGCCCTGGCGTAGCGTGTTTACCGACCCGCAGTTGCAGTCGCACATTGCAACAGCGCTTGAAAATAACTACGACTTGCTGAATGCGGCCCTCAATGTAAAGATGGCCGAGGCGCAATTAAAGTCGGCCCAGCTGTCTTTCTTGCCCTCGTTTGCCTTCACTCCGCAGGGAACAATCAGCTCGTGGGACGGCCATGCGGCCGTAAAAACCTACTCGTTGCCCGTGTCGGCCAGTTGGACCATCGACCTCTTCGGCACGCTTCTCTCGGCCAAACGCAGTTCGCAAATGGCCTTGATGGGCATGAAAGACTATCAGCTTGCCGCTCGTACAAGGCTTATTTCCAACGTGGCCAACCTGTATTACACGCTGTTGATGCTCGATAAGGAACTGGAACTGATAGACGAAATGGAGACTTTGGCCAAGGATACGTGGGAAACCATGCAGCTGCAAAAGGAATATGGCAGGGTTCGTTCTACGGGTGTGCAGAGTGCCGAGAGCAATTACTACTCGGTTCAGGCACAAAAGGTGGGGCTGAAACGTCAGCTGCGCGAGGCCGAAAACGCCCTCTCGTTGCTCCTCGGGCAGTCGGCACGCAGCATTGCTCGCGGCAAATTCGATGGTCAGAGCCTGCCAACCAACTTCTCAACAGGCATCTCTTTGCAGATGCTTAACAACCGTCCCGATGTTCATGCGGCCGAAATGGGTCTGGCACAGTGTTTCTACAATGTGCAAACAGCCCGTAGTCGTTTCTATCCAACGCTTACACTCAGTGCGCAAGGCGGCTATACCAACAGCGGCGGCATGGGCATTACCAATCCGGCCAAGCTGTTGCTCTCGGCTGTTGGTAGTTTGGTGCAACCCATTTTCCAGCGCGGACAGCTTATTGCAGGCCTTAAAGTGGCTAAGATACAATACGAACGTGCCTACAACACCTGGCAACAAGCAGTGCTAAGTGCAGGCAACGAGGTGAGCAACGCCTTGGTTCTCTACAACGCATCGGCCGAAAAGAGCGAGATTGAGGCCAAGC
Source organism: uncultured Prevotella sp. (assembly GCA_938028745.1). Lineage (GTDB taxonomy): Bacteria > Bacteroidota > Bacteroidia > Bacteroidales > Bacteroidaceae > Prevotella. The sequence continues at coordinate 14,236 of CALIZL010000014.1, read as the reverse complement.
AAATCGTTACGCTCCGCCAGAACGTAGAAGACACGAAGATGCTGCTTACCGAGAGCCGAGGCAGCTATCTCGAAGTGATTACCGCCCAACAAACCCTGCTGCAAGTGGAACTGTCGAAGGTTCAAGACGACTTCTACAAGATGCAAGCCGTTGTAAACCTCTACATGGCATTGGGAGGTGGAAAGTAGGAGCGTGAAATAGCGTAATGCAAGTTAACTTACCGAATTGTCTACTCGTTAACTTGTCAACTCGTCAACTAATTAAAACTCATACAGATGTCAAGCGATATAAGTTCAAGAGCAGAGGTGTCGCCACGCGCCAAGATTGGCGACAACTGCAAAATTTACCCCTTCGTCTACATAGAAGACGATGTGGAGATAGGCGACAACTGCGTAATTTACCCCTTCGTGAGCATACTTAACGGCACGCGCATGGGCAGTGGCAACAGCGTTTATCAATGTTCGGTGTTGGGAGCGTTGCCCCAAGACTTCAATTTTGTGGGCGAAAGGTCGTTCCTCATCATCGGCAACGACAACACCATTCGCGAAAACGTGGTTATCAACCGCGCCACGCACGAGGGTTGCAAAACCGTTATCGGCAATCACAACTTCCTGATGGAGGGTGCGCACATCTCGCACGATACGCAGGTGGGCAACGATTGCGTGTTCGGCTACGGCACAAAGATTGCAGGCGACTGCGTAATTGGCAACGGCGTGATATTCTCTACGGGCGTTATCGAGAACGCCAAGACGCGTGTTGGCGACCGCGCCATGATTCAAGCGGGCACAACTTTCTCGAAAGACGTGCCCCCTTACATCATCCTTGGCGGCAAACCGCTGGCCTATGGTGGCGTAAACACCGTGATGTTGAAAGCCGATGGCGTAGACCCGAAGAACATTAAGCACATCGCTAACGCCTACCGACTGGTGTTCCACGGGCAAACAAGCGTGTTCGACTCGGTGTTACAGGTGAAAGAGCAGGTGCCCGACGGTCCCGAAATACGCAATCTCGTGCAGTTTATCGAGACAACCGAGGGTGGTATTGTTACCAAGATGTAGGTTTTCTTGGATTCGTTCATACCTTTTTATATTGCAACTTAGCTACTTGCTAGTTGCGAAATACAAGCTTAAAGGCCATGACCATGCTCATAAGAGGGTGTGGGCATGGCCTTTCTTTTTATGTTAAGAAACACATGTGCATTTGTAGAACGAACCGATATTTTTCTTAAATTTGCAGACATAAGTAGCTTGTTAGTCAATCTCAGGCTTGTACAGCGGTACTAATCATCAATTGTTCTATTGCAAGAGAGTTCTCTCTGCGATTAAGCTACATCTATAATAAGGAGTAACAGCTTGTACTTCTCCTGATTAAAACATTCTTTAAAGGCGTGCATTGGAGCATAAGTTAATACAAATATATCTCACTAACATTAACATGAAATCTAAATGAAGCAGTTATGATGACACGAAACGTAAAGAAGGGGAACCTTGTTTCGCCAATGATTTGGTTATGCGTCTTGTTGGCTTGCGCCTGCAACCAATTAGAAAACGATGCGGGGTTGTTGTTGCCAGATGAGGTGACAAACAGAGAGGCCCAACGGTTTATTGACGCATTAAACGCCTCGACCGACCAGCAACCTGTGTTTCAAAGCTTGACAAAAGGCAAGCAGGTGTACTTCGAGGACGTTCGCTTGTGCAACAGTTCGATGCACGGCATGGTGTTTATTGTACCTTTCGGCACGGAAGGAACGATAAGTGGTGCGCTGTATTATCCTGTTGGTTTTACACAGCTGGATGACGAACGCGTTGAACTGAACAACAAACTTAAAAGCCCACAAGTGGTTACTGCTGAAACGCTCAACAACGACATCCCCATAACGCAGCGTTTCCTCTATTCTAATGATTTTACTATCTTATCTGATAAGGGGCTGCAAGTAGACGATGGCCTTAAAGCGTACGAGTTTCTTAAAGACAGCATGATGCCATTAACGCAGGAACAGTTGCCTGAAACGCGTTATTACAATCCTTACCTTAATGGCTCTAGAGTTATTATTACAATAGACTATTCGGCGAACTATGTTGGGCAACCGGATGGAGATAGTCATGGTTTATACCATTATACCGTGGAACGATGGGCGGAAGAAGCTTTGAGACAAACAATGATTAATCCTTATGTTTGTAGGATTGAGAAAGGATGGTATCTTAATAAGATAGAGATAACCATACCTTGTGAACAGCTTTATAATGTAAGTTCAGACCCCAGGAGCTATGTTATGTACTATGGAAATATACTTCGGGGTATAGCTATTACACACTCTTTCTCTTTTTTTCTTCAGGCAACTTATCGTGTGGATGGAGCTACTTATTGGGACCGGCGTGGTGGAACGATAGGAATTGTTGGTGAAAGTAGACCTGAAACCAATAATGGACCCTATACAGGTAACTTGGGTTTAGGAATACTTCCGAATAGTAAGATTCCAGAAGAGTGCGACTCACTACCTTATTCCAACGAGGCAAAGAACGCCATGAAGGAAATGTTGGACAGCTTGTTCTCACTGAAGCCTTATAAAGGGCAGAAAAAGAACTACATAGACCTGTCTCAGTTTAAAAAGCTTGTTAAAGAACATGGTAATGTGGAGCATGCTTGTGTTATTAATGTTTATGATGATAATCGTCATTACATGTTGGAGCCCGAAGGAGGAGGACTTGTAGACCGTGCGCCATACACTGCAAATTTCTACACGAAATATACGCTCCACAACCATCCTAATCTTACTCCTCCATCAGCTAAGGATTTGTTAAATCTCTGTTCCGCCGCGGCTGGTCAAGAGTGTCCTAATATGCGTGGTTCATTTGTTTTCATAGACGAGAACACCTATTACGCATTGATCATCAACGATAGAAAGAAAGCGGCAGCCATGTTCAAGGAGATTGAGTACGAAGTGGGAGAAAATAATGATTTTAAACAGGATGGAAAATGCGGTGAGATACTTAAACAGTATAAAAGTATTAATCGTTTTAAATCAAGCGATGAAACTGCCATTGCCCAATTAAGCACGATCATTAATCACTTTGATGGTGGAATCAGTATCGTGAAATGCCATATAACAGATAGACCCGACTATACCACATACGGTTCGGAGAAGGTTAGTTACAAACCCATTAAATGTTAAGACGATGAGAAGGTTATTTATATTGATGATGTCGCTATGCTTTGGCATCACCATGTACGCCCAAAACACGCAAACGGATGCAGAACGCGAAAGGGAAAATAAGATGCTCGAAGCTTTCTTGCCTATCTTAGATGCACGGAGAAGCGAATTTGTTGGCCAGCCAGCCAAAAAGCTATTTGATGTTATAAGGGGCAGTGCCTTTAAGATAAGGAACATTGGGCCAGAGGAAACCAGCCCGTGGGCAGAATATAAGGGCAAAACCTACGTCTATGGTCTATCTCTCTTTAACAAGCCCGTTCAGCAAGCGATGAAGGATAAGGAGGTTTACATCATACGCATAATCTTAGACGTTCGTTGGGAGTCAAGTGCCTTCTGGGATTCTGCCAGCCAAGCTGGGCCTGCATGGATGGAGGCCATTGTACGTAAGTGTCTTGATGTGAAAGTGTTGGATGTGTCTTGGAAACACTTCTATATACCCGAACGAACGACATCGAGTGAGAAGTAAAGCCAACACGTTTGATACATATTGGCGCAAAAAATAAAGTGAGATATATTACGCCGTATGTATAAAAACGAAACAATACCTTGCGTGGGTGCGGCATACGTACCCGCGCAAGGACATTAGAAGGCTTGCATGCCATTGCTATATAGACAGCATGCAGACTAATAACGTATGATGCAGAGGAACTACATTAAATGTTAAGACAATGAAGAGGTTATTTATATTGGTGATGTTGCTATGCTTTGGCATCGCCATGTACGCCCAAAACACGCAAACGGATGCGGAACGCGAAAGGGAAAATAAGATGCTCGAAGCTTTCTTGCCTATCTTAGATGCACGGAGAAGCGAATTTGTTGGCCAGCCAGCCAAAAAGCTATTTGATGTTATAAGGGGCAGTGCCTTTAAGATAAGGAACATTGGGCCAGAGGAAACCAGCCCGTGGGCAGAATATAAGGGCAAAACCTACGTCTATGGTCTATCTCTCTTTAACAAGCCCGTTCAGCAAGCGATGAAGGATAAGGAGGTTTACATCATACGCATAATCTTAGACGTTCGTTGGGAGTCAAGTGCCTTCTGGGATTCTGCCAGCCAAGCTGGGCCTGCATGGATGGAGGCCATTGTACGTAAGTGTCTTGATGTGAAAGTGTTGGATGTGTCTTGGAAACACTTCTATATACCCGAACGAACGACATCGAGTGAGAAGTAAAGCCAACACGTTTGATACATATTGGCGCAAAAAGTAAAGTGAGATATATGGTGCCGTATGTATAAAAACGAAACAATACCTTGCGTGGGTGCGACATACGTACCCACGCAAACGTTTTAATGGAGAATCGTTGCTCATTATGCCAATGCCGTTACGGCCATCTTGAAACACCCCCTGTATAAGCAAAATGCGAAAGCCGAATATATAATTAAGAGTGATATATATCCTGCCATACCAGGCCTTTCTATCGTTATATTGGCTCAACTTCTCTCAACTCATACGAAGTTGTCTTGGCTTTTAGTATTTCTACAAGGTGTGCGGAGTGCAAAACAAGTCTTCTCACTGGCTTATAAAATCACTAAAGCCCAACAGTTCCCGAAGACATCAATTCATCAACTCACCAACTCAAAAGCTCACCAACTCATCAACTCAAAAGCTCATCAACTCACCAACTCATCAACTCAAAACCTTAAATTGTTATCTTTTGTTTTACAATCTCGCTCTAAATTTCGCTCCGTTCTAGCGAAAATATAGGCCATAAAGTAGGTAAATATACACTATTTATAACCTTTTGTGCCTTTGGTTTTGTCTATTTTTAGGAGCAGGGCCTGCATTTTGCACCATTTTACCTTTCTAGTTTGGTTGCCAACGCGTGTTTTTCCAACTCCAATTATCCACATTTAGCCCCCAAAGCCCTACTTTTTAACGGCTATTTTGCCTCTTTCAGCCATGTATTTCATGGCTCTAAAAGGTTTTGTTTATACAATTGCTGTGGATGTTTATGCTAAATCGTCTTGCATTTAGCGGCAAATTGCACCGCATTTAGCACCAAAACGCACGGCATTTAGTACCAAAACGCATTGCATTTAGCACCAAAATACACTGCGTTTTGCGGCATATTGCACTATATTTTGCTATAAATAGCCCAAAAGTTGGTGCAAATGGCGACTGCTTTAAATAAAAATTCATTTTGCCGCATTCACATGCTACCTTTTTTTGCATCAGAACAAACCTTCGCGAGAATCGATTTTTTGCGGCAAGGTAGGCGATTGGAAGACGAAAAGGGCACTCATAATGTTAAATTTCCTACTAAAAACTAGACAAAAAGCGATTAAGCCATATTTGCACGCATGGCAACGGAATGGAAAACATGTACTTGTTCTGCCGCTACAAACCTTTTGTTCTGCCGCTATAAGCCGTTTGTTCTGCTGCTACAAGCCGTTTGTACTATCGCTACAAGCCGCTTGTAGCCCGGCTACAAGCGGCTTGTAGCGCACAGCTTTGTTAAAAAGCCCATTGCAAGGGTTGCCGTTTGTGTGGCCGAAGTTAGTGCATGTGCGCATAATGGATAGCAAACAATAGGGTGTTGGCCTGCTGCATTTTGGTTCTCTTTTTGCACTCGCGCAAACGTTTGCATTATAAAGATAAACATTTCCCTGTTTTAAGGGCTAAGCTCTTGCAAATAATGCCTAACTTTATGCCGAGTTTACTAACCCCTGAGTCTATGAATTTATATTTCAATATTGATTATCAGACCGTCTTCGGAGAAGAATTGGTGCTGAACATTGTTACTAATAACGACAAGGGCGAATGCCTAACAACGCAATATCGCATGCATACCATCGACGGATTGCGCTGGAATTGCTGTATAAACAAGTTGCCCGACGCTTGCCAAAACGTCGTGGAGTACTTCTATTGCGTGGATAGTGCGGGCGCAACAAGGCGTAAGGAGTGGACCTTGCAGCCGCATCGTCTGGCGCTTGGCGCGCTTAAAGCCAACGCCTACCACGTTTACGACCAATGGAACGCCATTCCCGAAGATGCCTATCAATACACTTCGGCCTTTACACAATGTCTTAAACGCCGCGACCTGCAACCGCTGCCGGCATCCGATTACGAGCGAACGCTGCGCTTGGTGGTGCGTACGCCACAACTGCGCGTTTCGCAACGCCTCGTGTTAGTGGGCGACGACATGGCGCTTGGCGCGTGGGCACTTGGCGGAGCCTTGCCCATGACCGAGGTGAGCGATTGCGAATGGGCCGTAGACCTCAATCTCGACGAACTGAAAGGCGAAGAAATAGCCGTGAAGTTTGTGGCCGTTGATGCCGATAGCCGCGTTGCACCGCTTTGGGAGACGGGTTATAACCGCGAGTTGCAGTTGCCGCAGGTGGGCAAAAACGAGGTTTGCGTGTACCAATTGCATCAGGCTTTTTTCGAACTTTGGGACGAACGCTTTGCCGGAACCCTTGTGCCCGTGTTCTCGTTGCGCACCAAACGCAGCTTTGGCGTGGGCGATTTTGGCGACCTTAAAGCCATGATAGACTTCGTGGCGCATACCAACCAGCGCGTGTTGCAGGTGTTGCCCATCAACGACAGCACCACAACGCACACCTGGACCGACTCTTATCCATATAGTTGCATCAGCATTTTCGCCCTTCATCCGCAGTATGTAGACCTCAATGCGCTGCCGCTGTTGAAGAACGAAGACGAACGCATGGCTTTCGAGGCCTTGCGACAAGAGCTTAACGCGCTGTCGCAGATTGACTACGAACGCGTGAACAACGCCAAAACAGCTTATCTTAAACAGCTGTTCGAGCAAGAGGGCAAGGAAATGATGAAGGGTGAGGACTTTAAGAAGTTCTTTGAAGAAGAATGTTATTGGCTTGTGCCCTACGCCCAATATTGCCATCTTCGCGACCTCTACGGCACGGCCGACTTTGCACAATGGCCCGACCACAACACTTGGGACGAGGCCGAACGCAAAGCCCTCTCTACGCCTACGACCAAGGTTTACAAGGAAGTGGCTTTCCATTACTTTGTTCAGTATTTGCTTTACACCCAAATGCGCCATGCCCACGAGCATGCTCGCGCCAAGGGCGTGATACTGAAAGGCGACATCCCCATTGGGGTAAACCGCCACGGTTGCGACGTGTGGACCGAACCACATTACTTTAACCTCAACGGACAAGCAGGTGCGCCGCCCGACGATTTCTCGGTTAAAGGGCAGAATTGGGGTTTCCCAACCTACAACTGGGACGAGATGTTGCGCGACGATTGCGCCTGGTGGGTGCGCCGTTTCCAAAACATGGCGAAGTTTTTTGATGCCTACCGCATCGACCACGTGTTGGGTTTCTTCCGCATTTGGGAAATTCCCGTGTCGTGTGTAGACGGCTTGTTGGGTCAGTTCTCGCCCTCGTTGGGCATGAGTCGCGAGGAGATAGAGGCCTATGGGCTGCCTTTCAACGAAGAGGCGTTCACCCGTCCGTTTATCAGCGATTGGGTTCTCGACCGCATGTTCGGTGAAAACGCCGACAACGTGAAGGCAACTTATCTGCAACCCCTGCACGACGACATCTGGCAATTGCGCCCCGAATACGACACACAGCGCAAGATTGAACAGGCCTTTGAGGACAAAAAGGAGGAGGCCGACCGCTGGTTGCGCGATGGACTCTTCGCCTTGGTGAGTGATGTGCTTTTCGTTCGCGACCGCAAAGACCCCTCTAAGTTCCATCCGCGCATCTCCGTTCAGCACGATTTTGTGTATGAAGCCCTTTGGGATAAGGATAAGGACGTGTTTAACCGCATATACAACGACTACTATTATCGCCGCAACAACCAGTTCTGGTACCACGAGGCAATGAAGAAACTGCCCAAGTTGGTTGAGGCTACGCGCATGCTTGTGTGTGCAGAAGACCTCGGAATGGTGCCCGATTGCGTGGCGTGGGTGATGAACGAGCTACGCATTCTGTCGCTCGAAGTGCAGTCGATGCCCAAAGATCCGCGTGTGCGGTTTGGCAATCTCTCCACATTCCCCTATCGTTCGGTAAACACGTTCAGCAGTCACGACATGCCAACGTTGCGCCAATGGTGGGACGAAAACTGGGAACGGACACAAGAATACTACAACACGATGCTCTATAAGGGTGGTCCAGCGCCACATCCGCTTTCGGGTTTGTTGGCTCGCGACATCGTGTTGCGCCAGCTCCTCTCGCCCTCAATGCTGTGCATACTAAGCATACAAGACTGGCTATCTGTTGATGAAGACCTGCGTTTGCCCGACGCCGACGCCGAACGCATCAACATACCAGCTAATCCGCGCCATTATTGGCGTTATCGCATGCACCTCAATATCGAAGACCTAATGGCCAATGCGCCTTTCTGCGCTGCTGTTAAGGATATGGTTCAACAAAGCGGACGATGAAAAAGGGAAAGGGTGAAAGGGTGAAAAGGTGGCTGCGCCTTTTAAGGGTGAAAAGGTGAAAGGGTGAAAAGGTGAAAAGATGGCTGCGCCCTTTAAAGGTGAAAGGGTGAAAAGGTGAAAAGATGGCTGCGCCTATCTGTCAACTAGTCCACTCGTTAACTTGTCAACTCATGAACTTGGCCACTCGTTAACTTGTGCACTTGTCAACCCGTCCACTTGTCCACTCGTCAACTCGTGAACTTGTTAACTGGTCAACTCGTCAACTTTTAACTGGTTAACTTGTCGACTTATCAACTCAATAATAACAACGATATGAACATAAAAGGATTGATCATGGCTGCCTTGTTTGTTTGCGCCCAAGGGCTTGACGTACGTGCGCAAGACATGAACGAAATGACTTACTCGCCCCGCGAAACGGTGTTTAAACTTCATGCACCAGCGAATGCTAAGCGCGTGTTGGTAAAAATTTATGCCGAAGGGCAGGGTGGAAAGCCGCTGCAAACCTTGCGAATGAAACCCGCAGGCAAAGACATGTGGAGCGTTACAGCCAAAGGCGACCTCAAAGGCCGTTTCTATACCTTCGACATTCCTGCCTTTAACCGAGGCGAAACGCCGGGTATCTTTGCCAAGGCTGTGGGTGTAAACGGTAGGCGAGGAGCCATTATAAACCTCGATGAGACAAATCCTGAGGGATGGAAGGCCGACAAACGACCGCCGTTGGCATCGCCTGCAGACCTCATTATCTACGAACTTCACCATCGCGACTTTTCCGTTCATCCCTCGTCGGGCATCAAAAACAAGGGCAAGTTCTTGGCCTTAACCGAAGAAAAGGCCATTAACCACCTGCGCCAACTGGGCATTAACGCCGTGCATATTCTGCCTTCGTTCGACTTTGCCTCGATAGATGAAACGCGTTTGGATAAGCCGCAGTATAATTGGGGTTACGATCCGCTGAACTATAACGTGCCCGAGGGTTCGTACAGCACCGATCCTTATCGCCCCGAAGTGCGCATACGCGAGTTTAAACAGATGGTGCAAGCACTGCATAAAGCAGGCATCCGCGTTATTCTCGACGTGGTTTACAACCACACCTACGACCTTTCGGGCAGTGCATTCCAGCGCACCTGGCCCGACTACTTCTATCGCAAACGCGCCGATGGAACGTATTCCGACGGGTCGGGTTGCGGCAACGAAACGGCCAGCGAGCAGCCTTTGATGCGCCAGTTTATGATAGAGTCGATGAAACATTGGGCAAAGGAGTACCACATCGACGGCTTCCGAGTAGACCTAATGGGCGTTCACGACATCGAAACGATGAACCTTATTCAGGCCGAAATGCAAAAGATAGACCCCTCCATATATATATATGGTGAGGGTTGGAGTGCAGGCACGTGTGCCTATCCGCAAGAAAAACTGGCCATGAAAGCCAACGTGGGGCAGATGCCGGGCATCGGAGCGTTTAGCGATGAACTGCGCGATGCACTGCGCGGACCATTCTCCGACGACCGCAAGCCCGCTTTCTTGGCCGCCCTTAACGGTAACGAAGAGAGCTTGAAATTCGGTATTGTGGGTGCTATCGCCCATCCGCAGGTGGATATGAGTCAAGTAAATTACAGCAAAAAGCCGTGGGCCAACCAACCAACGCAAATGATAAGTTACGTTAGCTGTCACGACGACATGTGCCTAACCGACCGCATACGCAACTCGATACCTGGCATAACCACTGCCGAACTGATAAAGCTAGACCTCTTGGCGCAAACGTTTGTGTTCACCTCGCAAGGTGTTCCGTTCATGCTTTGTGGCGAAGAGATGCTGCGCGACAAGAAAGGTGTGCACAATAGTTTTTGTTCGCCCGACTCAATTAACGAGCTTAACTGGACCAACCTCGAACGTTATCCGCAGGTGTTTGCCTATTATAAGGGTCTTATTGCCTTGCGCAAGGCTCATCCCGCGTTTCGTTTGGGCAACGCCGAGTTGGTTCGTAAGCATCTCGAATTTATCAAAGCGCCTGCCAATGTGGTGGCTTACCGCCTGAAAGACCATGCCGGTGGCGATGCCGCAAAAGACATTGTGGTGCTGCTTAACGCCAACCGCGAGGCGCAAGTGGTGGATATTCCGCAGGGCGAATATCGCGCTGTGGTGTGCGATGGCGTGGTGAACGAAGACGGTCTGTGCACGATGAAAGGCGGAAAAGTTACTGTTGATGCACAGTCGGCATTGATATTGATGAGTTTGTAAGTTTATGAGTTTATGAGTTTGTAAGTTATCAGTTTGTGAGTTTATAAACTTAAAAACTCATAAGCTCAAAATCTCACAAAGCATTTGGCTTAACTCCATAACTCCTTAACTCCATAACTCCTCACAACAACACATTTGGCTTAACTCCTAAAAGTGAAAGAGTGAAAAGGTGAAAAGGTGAAAAAATGGCTAATGCCTTTAAAGGTGTCTAGCGATTTCTAGGTTTCAAGTTCATTCTAGCTTTCGGACCAGTCAGACTGGTCGGACTTATCAGACTTATCCTATTAGCCTAACGCCACCTATACATTTGGCTTAACTCCTTAACTCCCTAACTCCTTAACTCCTTACCCCCTAACCCCTTAACTCCTAGAAAGAATGAAGAAAATACTTCTAGCCCTAACGCTATTCTCGTTAACGGCATCGGCCGCCGTAAAGGTGAAGAGAATAGACCCCACCAACTGGTTTGTGGATATGAAAGACCCTTCGTTGCAACTGATGGTCTATGGCGAAGACATACGCAACGCCAATGTGTCTACAACTTACCCAGGCGTTGAAATAACCAGCGTAGAACGCATGGATAGCCCCAACTATCTATTGGTTTACCTCAACATCGGCAAGGCCAAGGCGGGCAAAGTGCCCTTGGTGTTTGCCCAAGGAAAGCAAAAAACGACGGTAAACTACGAGCTTAAAGCGCGCGAGAAGAGAGGTGAAGAACGCTTGGGATTTACCAATGCCGACGTGCTTTACATGTTTATGCCCGACCGCTTTGCGGCAAGCGGAACCAAACAGCACCCACTTCCTGGGCTTAATGCCTATCGGGTAGACCGCTCGCAGCCCAGTTTGAGGCACGGAGGCGACTTGGAAGGCATTCGGCAACACTTGGATTACTTCAACCAATTGGGCGTTACAGCCCTGTGGTTTACGCCTGTGTTGGAGAATAATGCTGCTGATAAGGGCAACTACAACATGTATCATGGTTATGGTACTACCGATTATTATAAGGTAGACCCACGTTTTGGCACCAACGCAGAATATCGTAGGCTTGTAGACGAATCGCATACGAAGGGCTTAAAGGTGGTTATGGACATGATTTTCAACCATTGTGGCGTAGATCATCCGTGGGTTAAGGACATGCCTTCGCACAATTGGTTCAATCGTCCCGATTATAAAAACAACTATTTGCAAACCAGTTACAAGCTAACACCTGTACTAGACCCCTACGCTTCGGAAGTGGATATGGACGAAACGGTTGATGGATGGTTCGTTCCTGAATATCCCGACCTTAACCAACGCAATCCCCACGTGATGCGTTACCTCATCCAAAACAGCATCTGGTGGATTGAAACGGTGGGCATCGACGGCATCAGGATGGACACTTATCCCTACGCCGACCGCGAGGCAATGGCACAATGGATGGACAGGCTTAACAGGGAGTACCCCAACTTCAACACCGTAGGCGAGACATGGGTTACAGAACCTGCCTACACCGCAGCTTGGCAAAAAGACTCGAAGCTCTCTAACATCAACAGCAACCTCAAATCGGTGATGGATTTTGCTTTCTTCGACCGCATTAACAAAGCCAAGAACGAAGAGACTGATGGCTGGTGGAATGGGCTGAATAGGGTGTACAACGACCTTTGTTACGATTATCTGTACCCCAATCCCTCGTCGGTTATGGCCTTTGTAGAGAACCACGACACCGACCGTTTCCTCGGCAACGGCACCGATACCTTAGCCCTTAAACAGGCTTTGGCCCTTTTGCTCACCATGAATCGTATTCCGCAGCTGTACTATGGCACGGAGATATTGATGAATGGAACGAAAGAAAAGACCGATGGAGATGTGCGTAAGGATTTCCCCGGCGGCTTTCCAGGCGACAAACAAAATGCTTTTACGGCCGAAGGAAGAACCAAAGAACAAAACGCCATGTTCTCTTGGTTGAGCCGTTTGCTGCATTGGCGCAAGGGCAACGAGGTTATTTCTAAGGGCAAACAAACCCATTTCATCCCCTTCAAGGGTATCTATGTGTTGGCGCGAACCCTCGACAAACGTCACGTTCTCACCATTATGAACGGCACATCAAAGTCTGCCACCATGCCCGTAGCCCGCTATGCAGAGGTGATAGGCGATGCAGACGAGGTGCGCGACGTGCTTACTGGCCGAACCATCAGCTTGTTAGAGGATCTGCAACTCAGTCCTCGCGAAACGCTGGTGGTGGAGTGGAGCGAGTGATTTCTGCTGTAAACGCCCTTGTAATGTGTCTATGATGCCGACGGAATATTGGAGCTGAATAGCGGCAAGAACGATGATGATAATCCTTAGTAAGGTGGAGAAGGGGTACTCACTTCAACCACCGCATGCGTATAATCACTTACAAATAACCTACATAACTGCTGAATTATGGAAAAGAAACATGGGCTTGCAGCACTTTTGTTGCTGTTTTTGCTGGTGGCTTGTGGTCCTTCAGGCAACTATGGTTATCCCTTAAAATTAAGCTTTGGGCGAGAAGGTGGCACTAAAATCTGTTCTGGAAATGATGCTTTCTCTAGTATTAGTATCAACGATTACAATGGAAATGGCGAAACAAAGCTTAGCAAGGGCGAGAACGACACCATCATCGCAACATGTTATTGGCTAACTGTGAAGTACAAGGGGCCTTTTAATAATGAAATGAAGATAATAGCAGAGCCAAACACAACAGGGAAGAAACGGACGCTTTACATTGATTGCATGGTGTATAACAATGGTGCAGTCATCAAAGTAACTCAAAGTAAGTGAATGAAGTTGTCTTGACTTTTAGTATTTCTACATATTGAGCGGAGTTTATGTCTTTGTGCTGTAAGCCAAGATAAACTCTCCGCTCATGTACGAAGTGCCGCACAAAGACACGATGAAATATGAGATTCTGCCCCATTTGTCTGTGGCAAAACGTGGCTATGGCTCAAAACATGATCGGGCAGAAGATATTCAATGCGGTCTTCACAAGCAGAAAACAGCTTGTCGATGGCCGCTTACTTCTGCGTTTGCATCATGTTGTTGCCGTTGTCCGTGAGCTGCATGCCTTGCAATCGCTTGCCCTGGCTGCGGCAAGCGTATGTGTTTTTCGTGCCGTTGCTATGCGTGTAAATATGGCTTAATCGTTTTTTTTGTCTAGTTTTTAGTAAGAAATTTAACATTATTACTGCCCTTTTTGCTCACCAATCGCCCACCTTGCCGCAAAAAAACGATTCTCGCGAGGGTTTGTTTTGATGCAAAATAGGGTTAGCGTGTGCATGCGGCAAAATGAATTTTTATTTAAAAAGACCGCCGTTTGCACCTGTTTCGGGGCTATTTGCCGCTAAATGGCGTGCGTTTTGGTGCAAAATGCAATGCGTTTTGGTGCTAAACGGAGTGCGTTTTGGTGCTAAATGGGGTGCG
>CALIZL010000013.1 GCA_938028745.1 uncultured Prevotella sp. | reverse complement strand
ACACAGAAAACATGTAGGCTTGCAACGGCCAGCGCGAGCGGTTGTGGGGGATGTTACTCACCACCAACCAAGACGACATCATGGAAAAGCAGAAGTAATCTGCCATTGACAGCCAGGCTTTCAACTTGTAGAGAACGCATGGAACAACTTCCGCCAAGTCGCCTTCTGAAACACAAACACGTTTTGCCACAGACAACTTGGGGCAATATTTCAGGTTTTTATCGTATCCTCGTCCAGAACTTTGTGCATGAGCAGAATGTTTATCTTGGTTTTACCACACAAAGAAAATAAACTCCACCCAATTCATAGAACCATTAAAAGTCAAGACAACTTCACTGAAAGAAGTCAACATGAACGCCTTTTTCCCGCTTTTGTTTTGCACTATAAACAAAAACAGCTAACTTTGCAGAGTAACAAACAAAGAGATTACTAACATGTTAGGTATTAAGTCGCACCGCCCCCCTATTGAGGGAGACATTGCGGATGAGATTCGCGATGCCGTTGTTCGTGTTGCCAAGGGACAACTTAATGAAGAGGAGAAGGCAGTTCAAGAACGCTTAAAAAAAGCGTTGGAAAAATACAAAATGAGATGGGAACTCTAGAAAATTATGATATCTATTGTGAAAGGGCTGAGGATATTTCAGCCCTTTTAAATTTTAAATGCGGCATAAAACAGATGGATGATTTTATCCGCAATAAACATAATGGCCTGCAAAAACACATAGAACTGGGGCTATCGCATCTGTGGTTGGTGTACGAAAAAGAAAAGGTTATAGCCTTCTTCGCCCTTAGTAAAGACGCACTAACACTAAACAGCGAAGACAAACACATGATAGAGATGCGCCAAAAGACCGATTTCTTTCCCCATTTCGATGAAGAACACTTTTGGATTCAAGAAAAATACGCTGCGATAGAAATAGACTATCTTGTTGTTGCCGAAGAAAAACAAAGAAAAGGAATAGGAAGTTTTATTATTGCAAGCATTGAAGAATACGCAAGAAACGACAAACTCTCTTCAACCCTGTTCCTTACGGTGGAGGCTTTAAACAGCAAGGAACAAAACTCCATTGAGTTTTACAACAAATGCGGATTTAGGCTTAGCGAGGTAGGAAAAACACGAAATGAAAACATGGAAAGGGATGGGGACTTACCACTTACTGTTAGAATGTATAAGCGAATATTGCCCGTTAAGGAATAACATACCAACACGCATACAGCACAAAAATACGGCCGAGAACCACATTCGCAGTTCTCGGCCGATGTTTTTTAACCTTGCAAAAGCACACGCGTGTTACTTCATCAAGTCTTTCAACGGAATGCGTTGGAAGGTCATTTGGGCCACGCTACTTTCGTAGAGAATGCCAATGGTTTCGCGGTCTATCATCGTAAGGCACGAGTAACCCCAACCAAAACCCTCATCGAGCAACACCTGATGTTCGGGCAACCACGTTTTTCCGCCATCAAGACTCATCTTAATGGTGATGTTGTTGCGGTGCTTGGTAGAGTTGGGATTGGAGAAAAGCAGGATGTCGCGTTTCAAAACGTTGTCCTTAGCCTTAACGCTGATAAGGCTACCCATGCAAACGGGTTCGATAAGGGCGCTACGCGAAGAGGGATGCTCGGTCCAAGTGGCACCAAGGTCGCGCGTCGTACACACAGCGCGACTTCCTCCGCGGTTGTCGCGCATGTTCAGCATCAGCACACCTTTCTCCACTTCGGCCACTTGCGCCTCGGTGGTGTTGTCGCGTGCGGGCTTGTTGATGTGCCACGTCTTACCGCGGTCTTTACTGTACATAATACCTGCCGACGGCTCGCGATTGGCCTTAATAAACTGTATGGGGAACACCAGAGTGCCATCAGTCATGGTGATGCCACGGCCTGGTCCTTGCAAAAGGAAATACCATTCGGGCTGTTTCACCTGCGAAGTGATGTTTATCGGTTCCGACCATGTTTGGCCATCGTCGTCGCTTCGCACCAAAACCAATTGTGCCGTGTGGTTGTAATCCATGCCTGGTTGCGAGCTCCACCACGCACGTTCGTTGCCCATGCCGTGCGTCCATGCCGCAACAACCCACACGGTGTTGGTCTTTGTGTCTACGAGAATACTGGGGTCGCCCACGCCGTTTTGTGCTTTGGGCAGTCCGCCAGTTTCGCCAAAGGACATGGGGAGGCGCATTGGCTCCCACGAACGACCGCCATCTGTACTGCGGCTAAGGCCAACGTCGACGTATTCTTGCAAGTCTACGCTGTTGTTATGGCGTACATCGTACACGCCGAGCAATGTTCCGCGATTGGTTGTAACCAGTCCGGGGATGCGATAGGCGGCCACGCCATCGTCGCCAGCATGCCTAACGCCGATGCCCATACGGCGAAGTGGTGCAGGTTGGCCCACGTTTTCAACCGTTAGGGGTCTGTTGTCGCCCAGAGCCTCGCGCAAAGCGATGTTGAAAGTGGTGTGCAAGGCGGCTGTGGGTTGCATTTCGATGCTCACCCAAAAGAAGTTGTAGCCTGGGAAAAGCTTTTGCTTGCTACGAAGGGTAACAGTGGTTTGCGTGGGTTGCACCTCGTCTTGTTTCACCGAGTACGAAGGAATGGCCTCCATTGTTCGTCCTGGGGTGAAATTAGTGATGTACTCCACGGGCTTCATACGGCGTTTGCCATAGTCTTGCCGGGCATCTGTGCCGCCATAATATAGCTTTAAGGCTTTTATCTGCTCGCGCGGTGTGTTGCCCAAGTCTAATGTTAGGGCGTTCAGCGTGCCCGTTTCTTTGGCATCGATACGCATCAACATCAGGATGTTGTCGTGGCGTTCGATGAGTATGGGGTATTGCGGCTGCTGCACAAAAAGCGTATCGCTAGCTTTCGCGGCAATAGTAATGGCCGATAAAACGGCAATGAGAAATAGTCGCATAATTTGTTGTTTGAGTTTATTATATGGAGATATGAGGAGTTATTTAAGGAGTTAGGGAGTTAGGGAGTTAAGCCAAATGCAGAGGTGGAGTTAGGCTAATTGGACAGGTCTGACTTGTCTGACTTGTCCGACTTGTCCGACTTGTCCGAAAGCTAGACTGAACTAGAAATCTAGGAACCGATAGACAGCTTTAAGGGCGTTAGCCATTTTTTCACCTTTTCACCTTTTCACCTTTTCACCTTTAAAAGCCTTTTCACCCTTAAAAACATCCCTACCACACTTTCACTTCATCGCAAAACACCCATCCGCCTTCGGCACCTTGCTTAGCCCGCAGGCGCACGTAGCGTGCTTTGGCCGTGCCTTTCCACGTAAAGGGTTCGATGAAATACTCGCGTTTGTCGTGCCGTTCCACGTCGCGGCGTTGCAACGAGGTATAGTTCTGCCCATCAGCAGACACCAACAGCTCTACACTGTCGGGGAAAGCGATGTCTACACCCATCGATTGTAGGAAGTCGGCCGATACCTCGTGCAGTTCTGTTTCCGACCCAAGGTCTATCACGGCATCCATACATTCGCCGCCAATAAAGCCTTGCCAGCGGTCGCCCTTAAACACCCAATCGCCCCGACGTCCGTCGGTAAGTGTGCCATCGCCCGTTCCGCGATACTTCTCCGTGTAACGCGAAAGATAAGTTACGGGTTTTCCAACAGCCAAATGCGTTACGGGCGTAAGCGATTCTTCGCGTCGCCCACGTTCGTTTCGCAAGTCGAAGAAGCTGTAACCCATAGCCTTCATGCGGTCGAGTGCCTGTATGGTGCGGTGGCGGAAGTTGTCGTAAGGCGGGCGGTTGCGGGTCCAACCCACTTCGGCAATGGCCAACATTCGCGGATAAAGCATATACTCGGCATGTTCGGGCGTAGGCACTTCCTCGGTCCAAAGGTTTCCTTGCACGCCGTCGATGTATTTTTCCAGCGTGTCGGCCGACTCTTTATGGGCTATTGGCTCGTAAGAATAAGCCTTTTCAAGCGGAACATAGCCGCCCATAGCCTTGGGTTGGGTGAACGGAACGTCTTGATACATGTCGAGATAGCAATATGCGCCAGGTGTCATCACCACGTGATGACCGGCCTTTGCAGCCTTCAAGCCAGCCTCTTCGCCCGTCCACGACATCACGGCAGCATTGGGTGCCAATCGGCCTTGCATGATTTCGTCCCATCCCAGCAGCTTTCGGCCGTGGGCATTAAGGAACTTTTCGATGCGCATGATGAAGTAAGCTTGCAGCTCGTGGGTATCTTTCAGCCCCTCGTCTTTCATTCGCTGCTGGCACTTGGGGCAGGTTTTCCACTTCTCTTGCCAAGCCTCGTCGCCCCCGATGTGGATATATTCGGAGGGGAAGAGCTGCATCACCTCGGTGAGAACACCTTCGAGAAAGGTAAACACGCTATCGTTTCCGGGGCAGAAGTCGGGGCTGGTATAGGCCTTACCCTCGCAAGTGAGGTTTGGATAGGCGGCAAACACCTCGTTGCTATGGCCTGGCATCTCTATTTCGGGTATCACGGTGATGTGCCTTTTGGCCGCGTATGCCACGATGTCGCGCACCTCATCTTGCGTATAATATCCGCCATAAGCCCCCGAATCGTTGGCGTGGCAGTAGCGCCGGTCGTGTTCGCGCCACCATTTAGTCCAGTCGTTTTGGGTTCGGTAGGCCGTTTCCTCAATCAGTTTGGGGTATTTCTTCACCTCCAAACGCCATCCTCCGCCATCGGTTAGGTGCCAATGAAAGCGGTTAAGCTTAAAGTAAGCCATAGCATCGAGCTGCTTTTTGATGAACTGGGGCGTGAAGAAATGGCGCGAACAATCGAGCATCATGCCACGATAAGGAAAGCGTGGCTGGTCATTTACCTCGGCGCAAGCCACCTTATTGCCGTCTACCATAAGCTGCCGAAGGGTTTGCAAGCCATAAAACAAGCCTGTTGTGGTATGCGACATGATGGTTATTCGTTCGGGCGTTACGTCTAGGGTATAATATTCGGGAAACGTTCTACCGTAGCAAGACGGCTCTTTTATCCGCAACAAGTTAAGGCTTATGGCCGGAACTTTACTGATGAACTTTCCTTTAAACACCTTCAAGCCCAAGGTTTGGCGTATGTAGGCCTTCATTTGGCGTGCCTCTTCGCCCTCGAAATTCAGTTCAACGGGTGTGTTGGGTTTAATGGTAAAGAAGCCTTTGCCCATGGTTATCTCCCTAGGTTGCGGGATAACCGATTGCGCCTGCACCTGTTTGGGACAGAGCGAAGCCACCAGAAACAGCAAGGCGAGGAATGTTTTGTGCATGTGTTGGATACTATTAAGAAGATGTGAGATATACCTTTATATATAAAGAGGGGTGGTATTGATAACGAAAAGAGGCAGCCACCTCGCCACAACCCATAGTTAGGGCTTATGGCGAAATGGCTGCCAGCGGTACGTTATTTACCACACAGCAGAGGTGGGTATGGCTTTGTCTTTCCACAAATGGCGTGCATACTGATAGCCATAGCGGTCGTAAAGGTCGCTAAGACGGTGCGCGCGCTTGCTGAAATCATCGAAATTCTTCTTCGCAGCGGGCGTCCATTGCACCTCGGCCAAGGCCGCCATACGTGGCATAATCATGTATTCGGCCTGCGTGGTGTAAGGAATGTACTCGGTCCAGAGGTTAGCCTGCACACCAAAGATACGCTTTTTGGCATCGGCAGGAAGGCTTTCGGGTATTGGTTCGTAAGAATAAACCTTCTCAACAGGCGAGAAACCACCGATGGCATCAGGCTCGTGCGCGTGGTCTTCGGCCTGATAATGGTCGAAATAAACGTGCGAACTGGGTGTCATCACAACGTCGTGCCCCTTTATGGCGCCATCAAACCCGTTCTTTTCGCCACGCCAAGCCATGATGGTAGCGCTTTGGTTGATTTTGCCTTCTAAGATTTCGTCCCATCCGATGATGCTCTTTCCCTTGCTGTTAAGGTACTTTTCAATCCTATTGGTGAAGTACTGTTGCAGGTGTTTGATGTCGGTGTTCTCGTCTTTTGCCTTTTGTAGGCACTTAGGACACTTCTCCCACATGATGGTTGGCGTTTCGTCGCCACCGATATGGAAGTATTTTGCGGGGAAGATGTCCACCACTTCGTCCACTACATCTTGCACAAACTTGTACGTGCTTTCCTTTCCAAGGCACAACACATCTTTATATACGCCCCAGCGATGCCCCACTTCGTAGGGTCCGCCCGAACATCCCAGTTCGGGATAAGCAGCCAATGCGGCCAACATGTGACCCGGCATGTCTATCTCGGGGATAACGGTGATGTGGCGTTGGCGTGCATATTCCACTATCTCGCGCGCCTCTTGTTGTGTGTAGAAACCGCCGTGAGGGATGCTATCGTCTACCATTGCGTTGTGACCGATAACCGTTCCCGAACGCATCGACGACTTAGCTGTGAGCTCGGGATGACTCTTTATCTCCAAACGCCAGCCTTGGTCTTCGGTTAGGTGCCAGTGAAAGACGTTCATATTGTGCAAAGCCAAGATGTCGATAAACTTCTTAACAAAGCTTAGGGGGAAGAAATGGCGTGCGCAATCGAGCATCATACCGCGATAACCAAAGCGTGGTTCGTCGGCAACTGTCACGGCAGGCAGGGTTACGTCGGCCCCATTGGTTTGCACGGGCAACGACTTGCGCAGTGTCTGAATGCCATAGAACACGCCCGCCGGCGTGCTTGCGGCGATTGTTACCTGCTTGTTGTTGACAGTAAGGCGATAGGCCTCGGCACCCGTTACCTTGGGATCGATGGTTAGAACGATGGCAGCAGCGTTCTTATCGCGCTTGTCTAGCAAGCTGGTACGTATGCCCGAAACTTGCTGGATGTACTCGGAGAGGAACCGCGCGTTGCGTTTCATCTCGGGATTAGTACCTTCGTACACGATGGTTGTTGCACTTGTGAGGTTAAAGGGCTTGCCTTTGGCCATCACAACGCTCTTTGGCAGCGGCACAACATTGTAGTTGGCGTCGGCTGCATGGGCGCTTAGCATCGAGAAACCTAATGCTGCGGCTAATAGAAGACGTTTCATTTCTATTTTAGTTTATGAGTTATTGAGTTGGTGAGTTATTGAGTTTATAAGCTGATGAAGTGGTGAGTTGGTGAGTTTATGAGGTGATGAGGTGGTGAGTTATTGAGTTTATAAGTTGATAAGTTTCTCAGTTTATAAATTAATAAGCTGATGAGTTAGTGAGTTTACGAGAAAGTTCGCCCCTCTGCAACAACGCATACGGCTTAACTCCTCAAAAACAACTCCTTACTACTTTACTACTTACTCCTTTACTCCTTACACAATTGAGTTATTCTTCACAAATTCGATAATCTCTTTTACGTACCCAAAGGCCATTCCCACCACTGTATCAGCGGCTCCGTAGTACACAGCTACGCGTTCGCCGTCGCTAAGAGCAGCGCAGGGGAACACAACGTTGGGCACATCGCCTTGCAATTCGTAGGGAGCAGCAGGCGCAAGCAGATAAGGACGAGTGCGATAAAGCACGCGTTCGGGATTATCTTTATCGAGCAATACGGCACCCATCGAATAGCGGAAGCCATTGCATGTGGTGATAACGCCGTGGTAAAACATCAGCCAACCCTCATCAGTAAGGAACGGAACAGAGCCTGCACCAATCTTAGTGCATTGCCATGCGCTCTCGGGGAAAGGCGTTACCTTCATCACGCAGCGATGTTCGCCCCAGTATTTCATATCAGGGCTATAGCTTAGATATATGTCGCCGAAGGGCGTATGACCGTTGTCGCTGGGGCGCGAAAGCATGGCGAACTTGCCGTTTATCTTCTGTGGGAAGAGCACGCCATTGCGATTGAAAGGCAAGAAGGCGTTTTCGCATTGGTAGAAACGCTTGAAGTCGAAGGTGTAGGCGATGCCGATTGTAGGACCATGATAGCCGTTGCACCATGTAATCCAATAGCGGTCGTCTATCCAAGTTACGCGCGGGTCGTACTTATACTCCGATTCTATCATCTGAGTATTGCCTGCCTCGAACACGATAGGTTCGTGATTGATGTCCCAGTTGATGCCATCCTTACTGAATCCGGCAAAGATATTCATCTGCACGGCCTTGTTGTCGCAACGAAAAACGCCTGCGAAACCATCTTCAAAGGGTACTACGGCACTGTTGAAAATGCTGTTTGATGTGGGGATGTGGTAACGTCCGATAACGGGATTCTTTGAATAACGCCACATTACATCGGGGCAACCTGCGGGACGTTCCTCCCAGGGCATGATGTCTTTTAGTTCTTTCATATCTTTATAACGCCTCTCTTCGCGCCTTGACTTGTGGCTGCGGCGCGGCAAAAGGACTTGGGAATTATGGTTTTTTATTTAGTTGACGAATTGGCAAGTGGACAAGTGGACAAGTAAACAAGTTGACGAGTTGGTGGGCGTTAGCCATTTTTTCACCCTTCCACCTTTTCACCCTTTCACCTTTCCTTAGGCTTATCCTCGTACGTAAACGGCACGAAATAGGTGATGAGGAATGCGGGAATGGTGGCCACGAGGGTGAAAATGAAGAAATGTTTGTAGCCCAACCAGTCGCTGAAGAACCCACTAGCCATGCCAGGCAACATCACACCGAGGTTCATAATGCCCGATGCAAAGGCGTAATGTGCCATTTGGTGTTTGCCGGGGGCTATCTGTTGCATCATGAAAAGGGTTAGTCCCACGAACCCAAAGCCATAGCCGAAGTATTCAAGCGTTATCGCTCCGCCAATGAGTAAGCCGTTTTCGGGTTGGTACCACGACAGCAACGTGTAGGCCACGAAGGGTAAGTTGAACACGCAACACAGCGAGAACAGCGTGCGTTTAAGTCCGAAGTGCGAGATGTAATAGCCCGCCAATATCGACCCAAGCACGAAGGCGGCCGCGCCAAACGTGCCGTAAAACAGTCCTATTTCTTCTTCGCTAAGTCCTAATCCGCCCACTTCGCGCCCTGCTTTGAGGAAGAGCGGCACCACCTTCATCACAAATCCCTCGGCAAAACGATAGAGAATAATGAAGAAGATGTAGTAAACGATGTGGCGTTTGGTGAAGAAATCGCTCAGCACGCGCACCAGTTCTTTGAAGGTTTCGGTCGCCGTCATACGTTTCTCCGTGCGTGTTCCGCCTTGGGGCAGCATGCGCGTGTGGTACAATCCCAATAGAAACATCAGCACGCCCAAAGCAATCATCACCACCATCCATGCTTGTACGGCAGCCGAATGCATCACCGACTCTGGCGCACCTTTAACGCCGCCGTAGTGTTTCAGCAGCCAACCGGCCAGCCAAACCAGTCCGCCAGAGGCCACGATCTTAGCTATATTGTAGAAAGCGCCTTGCCAACCGATAAAGCGCGCTTGGTCTTCCTTGCTCAATTCGGCCATGTAAACGCCGTCTGTAGCGATGTCGTGGGTGGCTCCGCTAAACGCGATAATGGCCATCAAGGCTATACACACGGTGAAATAGTGGGGCAATTGGAGCGCCAACCCCACGAGAGCGAACCCCGCACCCGTAACCAACTGGGTGGTTACGACAAAGAATTTCTTGGTGCGATATAGCTCCAAGAACGGACTCCACAAGAATTTGAAGGTCCAAGGCATCATGATGAGCGAGGTCCAAAAGGTTATTTTGCTGTCGCTCACGCCCAAACCTTTGAACATTAACACCGCCACCATGTTGAGAACCACAAATGGAAGTCCCATGGCAAAGTAGACGGAAGGCACCCATGCGATGGGGTTTCTCCTGTTAGAGCTGTTTATTGAATTTGTTTGTTGCATGTTCTTATTTAATTAAGGAGTCTTACTCATAGCTCCTAACTGGCCCAACTGGCCTCACCCCCAACCCCTCTCCAAGGGGAGAGGGGAGTGGTATGCCTTATTGGATTGAGCTGTTGCTTTTATATTTACTTTGTTAAGACATTCGTTGTCGGCCTTATGGCTTTGTTAAGCCATTCGTTGTTGTCTTTGTGGCTTTGTTAAAACATTCGTCGTTGCGTTAGTTAGCCTTGTTGTAGCATTACATATTACGCCCCTCTCCCCTTGGAGAGGGGTTGGGGGTGAGGCCGCTTTTGTTAGTTGACAAGTTGACAAGTTGACGAGTTAACAAGGATGTCTACCGCTCTGCAACCAAGCATACGGCTTAACTCCTTTACTCCATAACTCCTTTACTCCTCGAACTTACTCCTTTTACTACTTACTCCTTTACTACTTATATTTACCTCACAATTAAATCTCTCCTTGCCATATTCTCACCTTGTGCCAGCCTTGTGGCCACCAGTTTAAGGTAACGTGTGGGTATTGCAGGCAACTTCACGGTCTGGGGTACGGGGTTATTCTCGATGTTCGAGAATTCTCCGCCCAGCCAACGTTTCCATGTTACGAGGTCGTCCGATGCATATATCTCATAGTTAAGCACCAATCCGTATTTCGTATCCTCCCTGGGAACATAGGTAAGACTATGGCATACGCGCTTTTCTTGCACGTCAATGAGCAGCTCTCGCGGGCTATCATAGCCCACAGAAATAAGGAGGCGTTCGGGTTCTTCCTGCTTTTCGTTAGCCTGTGCAAGCACCGAGGCAGGCAATTGCACGGCATCTTCGGGCAATGCGGGTGCACAATACACGCCAATGTTGCTTATCAGCGGACAAGCCTTTGCGCTATTGATGGTGAAACGCAGGCGTGTTGCCTTTACCGTGGGGAAACAAACGATGCGCTTATAGCCAATGGTGGTTAGTCCCGTTGTGCCTTCGGGCGCGCGTTCGTCGCGCAGCTGCACCCATTTTCCGTTCACCAACGCTTCGAGCGAGAAACTCTTCACGCGCTGACCCAGTGCGATATACTCTTGCGCCATAAAGCGATTTATTGCTGTTGGGCGTTTAAAGCTAAGCGTTAGCGATGCCCGCGTAACGCCATCGTTGGTGGCCCAATAGGTTTCGGTGCTGGTGTCTACGGCCTTTTGTGCGCCATACTTGGCACTGCCTCCGCGCACTTGCGATGCCGTTACGCTGGCTTGGCGCACCAAGTTGTTAGCCAGTTCGGCTTTGATAACGCGCGCCATAGCCACGGCATGAGCCGAATCGATGGGATGAATGCGCCCTTCGTGCGTGATGGGGAAGTTGAGCAGCAACGACGCATTACGACCAACCGACTCGTAATAGGTGTCTACCAACTTGCGAAGACTCTTTACCTTCGAATCTTCGTTTTCGTGATAGAACCATCCTGGACGTATAGACGTGTCGCACTCGCCTGGCGACCAATGCTTACCATTCTCCTGTCCGTGCATCAAAGTGTCTTGTGGCGTATTGAAAACGTAGTCTATCGTACACCAGTTTGTCAATCCGGCGTAACCCTTCTCCGTACCAATCCATCGCAGTTCAGCACGGTCGCCCCAGATGGCCAGTTTGGGTTGCCATTTGTGTATCATCTCAAACGTTTTGGGCCAATCATAATATGTGGCGCCGTCTATCTTGCGTTCCTCGTTTGCTCCGCCGTAATATCCCGTGCCGCCATTAGCTCCGTCGAACCACACTTCAAACATTTCGCCATATTGCGTAAGCAACTCTTCAAGCTGATTACGGAAATAAGTAACGTACTCGGGGCGTGCATACTCGGCGTGGTTACGATCCCAAGGCGACAGATACACGGCAAATTTCAGCCCATACTCCTTACAAGCATCGGCCAGTTCGCGCACCACGTCGCCCTTTCCGTTTTTCCACGGCGCGTTTTTCACCGAGAACTCGGTGTATTTAGATGGCCATAGGCAAAAGCCGCAATGGTGTTTGGCTGTAAGTATGATACCTTTCATGCCTGCCTCTTTGCATGTTCGCGCCCATTGACGTGCGTCTAGGTTGGTGGGATTAAACAGCATAGGGTCTTCATCGCCAAATCCCCACTCCTGGTCGGTGTAGGTATTGAGCGAGTAGTGCAAGAAAGCATAAGTCTCTAATTGATGCCAACGCAGTTGATTGGCGTTAGGCAGTGGTCCACAAGGTGCTGGCGCAGTTACTTTACGTTGTGCGTTAGCTCCCATAGTCATCGCCAGAGCCACAGCTAAGGCGGTAAATTTGTTTATTCTCATCGCATTAATAAGAAGTTTAGGAAAATACAGGGTTAAAGGTACAACGTTTTTTCGTAATACGCCATATATTTTTGCATTGTTTAATAAAAATGCGGTAAACCCGCCTTATTTGCCAACTCAACCTTACAATAATCAGGGTTATCCCTCTCCCCTCTCGCTTGAGTGTGCTTTTGGCGGCAGTTGGCAGTTTGCCCACAGCGATTGTTGTTCCAGCTGAAGCAAACCACAACCTCAATGTTGTTACACACCTTGTCTAATTTCCGCGAGAGAGAGAAAGTGCGAGGAAGCGGCATGGAGCAGCAAGAGGCTCTAAAAGAAATCTTGCTTGATATACCCATGCCGGAAAACTCTTTGCCGTAGAATACACAAAACAGTAGCGGAGTTACCAAATTTCAAGAGACTTTCTTATCCCGAACTGGCGAATAAACCTGTCTAAGAAAGTGTTTTGTAATTATTCTTCAAATTCTCAAAAGACATTTCATGAAGCAGTGTGCGTAAATTTTATTATCTTTGCAAAAAATACTTTCATGTCAGACTCTATCAAAATAAAAAACATAAAGGGTATTGTAGACTTATCCTACAGTCTACCAGCCTCTTCAGGTGTGTACTTACTCACA
The DNA here is from genome assembly GCA_938028745.1 of uncultured Prevotella sp. Lineage (GTDB taxonomy): Bacteria > Bacteroidota > Bacteroidia > Bacteroidales > Bacteroidaceae > Prevotella. The sequence goes on along the minus strand of CALIZL010000013.1, from coordinate 34,751 downwards.
GGTGCCAACGGGACAGGAAAAACAACCCTCTTGTCAGCATTGAATCGAATGGGAAACAATCAAGCCTTTGCTCAGGATTTTAGTACCGAGCAAACAATACCTGGGCAGCACTCTGTAGAATATACCATAGGTGGTCTATCAGTAACTTACCAAAGAAAAGACAAGAGGTGGGTGCCAATTCCTAAAACTCAAAGTAAATTAATCAATAAGTATAAATATCATCAAACTTATTATTTGACTGCAACAGGTTTGCGGTTATACCAACAAAGTACAATTAATCTTGGCAAAACAAAGTATGACGTGCCTGAAGATATTACCAATTCTTTAAATGAGATTTTTAGAACGAATAGATTTTCTCAATTGAAATATATAAAGGTTAAAAATAAAAGAGGACGCCAAAAAAGCTGCATAGGGACAATAAACTTTATGTCCTGAGAAACCTATTGGGAAGATGGTACTCTGAATTAAGTTTTAGCTTAGGAGAGAGAATGGCCTTGAATGCGTTAGATTATATTTCTGACATTCCGAGGCAATCTATGCTACTAATTGATGAGATAGAATTAGCTTTACATCCTATAGCACAAGTTCTTTTTTATAATTACCTTGAAAAAAAAGCAGAAGAAAAAGACATTGTCATCATTATATCTACCCATTCTGCTACTCTAATTAAAAGAGCTAAGAATATTCAATATCTAGAAAAAGACGATGAAGGACATATAACTATGATTGATAATATAAAATCTGCATATGTTTTAAAAGATTTATCCATCGAGTCTGATAATAATCCCGATTACCTTTTCTTTGTTGAAGACATAATGGCCAAAGAGTATCTAACGAAAGTACTTGAAGAACTTCGTGAACAAGAAAAGTACCTAAAGAACATTTGCATTAAGGTGATACCTGTTGGCCCATATGAGCAGGTCTTAAGTTTAATGACCTATTTTTATGGTGTAGAACCCTTTTCAAGGAAAAAGGTGCATAGTTTTCTAGACCAAGATGTAAAAGACAGATTTGAAGAGTTAAGAAAAAAGAAGAATCGTTCAGATGCTGAAAATAGAAAATACAAACTTTTTGACGAGAATCAAAGTAATTTTAATTTTTTATCAATAACGCCAGAGTTGGGTTTCTGGAATGAAATTACCAGTGATATAGAATGGTTCAAAAAGATTTTTACAGATAAGTATCCTGATACGTTGTTTAATATAGGGAATTTTATCAAAGATGCAAACAAGGAAGAGAAAGCTCAAAATCCCAGAGAACGTGCAAAAAAATGCTTTAAAAACCTTTATGATAAAATCAAAGGTCAAATAACAGACTTTGACAGAAAAGATTTAAACAGATTGATCATAGATGCTTATGTGAGAAGAAAATTTACTGATCAGGAATTTGTAAACACCGTAAAAAATAAGATAAAGCCCATTTTACATAGACAATAAAGATTAAAAATGACTTCTACAACACAGATCCCTACAAGGCTGCCTGCTAGCAATGCAGGAATAAGCAGGATAGGAACTATGTCATAGATATTACCCTTAAAACCATTTCTGTGAAGAGTGTCGGTAACCTTGAACTTCTGACATATCGGTGAGCAGACTATATGATGATAGGTTTCATTGCCGTTGCCTATCTCCATAGGACTATAATAGGAACACGTACCAACTTAGTGTCTCAACACCCTCCGTATAACAACCACAGCTTTGCGCCAGTTCTGGATAAGCAACGCCTCTTGAAAAGTCGGTAATCTCGCTATTATTTTTCAACTTTATACTTGAAAATCAATATGTTACAAAACGCATACAGCGATGATCACCACTAACAAAGTTACAGTAATATTTTGTATATGTTTTATTCTCTGGTTAGCGAAGGCGCGCTCGAAAAGGTTAAATGCAACGCCCGCACCTACCCCATCCTTGTGTTGCTTGGGTGTATGGCATTCTCTTTAGCCCATCTAACCAACTACGTTATTAATGTTCACGTGTTGCTGTTTGGGGTTGTTTCTTGTTTTCGACAATTGGCGGGTGGCATATCCTTATCCTATTTACGAATAAATCTCGGCTTTTTCTATGCCGTTCTGTTTCATTGTTCGATAAACTTGGTTGCTTGTTTGCTTGCAACATTGTGATGTTGTCAGTGACTATGGCATTCACAAACCCACGTAACAAACTAACGAATATAGAACTATGAAACGAAATACATCGACGAAACAGGCTGCACCGACTTATCAAGATGTGCAACACAGGCGCACCGGACGAACTCGTCCAAAGGCTACACGCCAGTAGACGGCACCTATATAACGTGCAAAACGAACTGCGTGCACTGGATGCGAGAATTAATTACAGCCATAGTGACTACACCTTTTATTCACTAATTTGGATTAAAACAGCAATGAAAGTCAAATTTAAAGATGAAAATGAAATAACATTAATGTTTTAGCGTTCATAACAAAAACAAGCAAATTGAACTAAGTTTTATCAAACATGACTATCATATCAAAAGACGACAACCTTGCGTGGGGCTGCTATCTCGTCTTAGGCGTTTTGGCATTCACCATTATTCCAGGAGTGGTTGGGTATGTGTTGTTGCGCAACATTCCAGCCTATGCCGCCATACCCTTATCCACAATAGGGGCGGTTGTTACGCTATTTGCCTTTAAGAAGTATTTAAGCTGGTATGCGGAGGATAGTGAAAGCTTGTCTTTTAGGGGCAAGATGCAGATGATGGGTATTGGTTGGGCAGTTTCTGCCATATACTTCTTGGCGATAATCGTGTGCTTATTCCTATGCGGACATTATCGCATTGTGACCGTTGAGTTCGATGTAGCCAGTCAACTCAGTTGGCTGTCGTTTTTCTTATTGGTAGGCGTGATGGAGGAAGTTATTTTCCGCGGCATTCTTTTTAGGCTCATAACCGACAAGTGGAACATAGCCGTAGGCCTTACAACGTCGTCTTTGCTCTTTGGACTGGCACATCTGGGAAACCCAGGAGCCACGCTGTGGGCAGCGTTGGCCATAGCCCTAGCCTCGGGCTGGCTATTCGGAATGGCCTACGCCTACCACCGAACAATATGGGTGCCCATCGGCATGCACTGGGCATGGAACTATCTTGAAGGGGGCGTTTTCGGCTGTGCCGTATCGGGTACGCCACTAAATTACCTGCCACTTATTACCCCAAGGATAAGCGGAGCAGACATATTATCGGGTGGAGCGTTTGGGCCGGAGGCCTCAATTATATGTGTTACATTAGGAATTGGCATTTCTATCGTTTACACCGTACTGTATGTCAAGAAGAAGAAAAGAATGCTTGGAGCAGAACCCAAAATGCTGTTTTGACGGCGATTTCAAGGCGACAAGCAATGGAACAGGTGGTGAACGAAAGCGGTTTAACCCTAATCGGTCGGTAAAGACCTGCTTTCAGGCTGTTTCTAACAAATAGATTAAAGTTAAATTAGGTAATAATAATTTACAAACCACACCTTTCTTGCCACCCCATTCTAGCGAAAAAACAGGTCTAAAAGCATGCTTTTAGCCGCAGATTTCAGCTTTTGGTGTTTCGCTTTTAGTCCAAAATTAAGAGTTTCGCGTGCATTTTGCACCATTTTGCCTTTCTATTTTGCTTCCTAGCTCGTAATTTTTCAAGCTCAAATATGCACTTTTCGCCCCTAAAACCCTACTTTTTGATGGCTGTTTTGCCCTTTTTAGCCATGTGTTTCATGTTTTTAAAAGGTTTTGTTTATACCATTTCAGTGGATATTTATGCTTTTCACCTCGCGTTTACCAGCATTTTGCACGGCGTTTTGCACCATTTTAGCTTGCATTTAGCATCAAAACACACTGCATTTAGCACCAAAACGCATTGCGTTTAGCAGCATATTGCACTGCATTTAGCACCAAAACGCCTCACATTTAGCTGAAAACAGCCCAACAAGTGGTGCAAATGGCGACTTATAGAAATAAATATTCATTTTGCCAACATTCACAAGCTACCCCTTTTTGCATCAAAACGAACCTTCGCGAGAATCGTTTTTTTGCGGCATGGTGGGCGGTTGGTGGAGAAAAAGGGCACTCTTTGTGTTAAAAACCCTGCTGAAAAGATGACAAAACCAGGTAATGAACCTGTGAGTTGTTGAGTTTATGAGGAGGTTAGTCTTTTGGTTTACGGGTTTATCAGTTTGTGAATCGTTGAGTTTATGAGGAGGTGTTTTTTGAGTTGATGGTATGTTAAGTGTTAGAGTTAACGAGTTTGTGAGGTGGTAAGAATGTGAGTTGCTTTGAGTTTATGGGTTTATCTGTTTGTGAACTTGTGAATAGAGAAGTTAGTTGGTGTGTATGATTTTTATGTTGTATGGCATCATCCCGAACTAGTGTTGTGATTGTTTGTTTGCATGTTATCTATCAAACTGTTGCTTTTATCAAAAAAAGATTGTACATTTGCAGGCATAAATATCGCTTTAAAACAAATCAAATATAATAGTGTGCTAATGGAGATGCAAGAACGTGTAAAAGCAATTAACAACGTGTTGAGAGCTTACTTTGCAGACAAAACCAACCCTAGACAGGTGCCAGCATTTAAACTTATGGGGTTGTTTATTGATAAAGGTATCTTTAAGAAAGACCATCGAAATGGGCTGCCTATTAGAAATGTTCTCAGAAAACTCAATAACGAAGGCCGTCTACATGACATACCTTACGCTCGCGGAGAATTAAAACAGAAAAATACCAATTGGACTTTTGTTGATGTAAACGCGGATGTTGATGCAAACGCAGATGTGGATGCAAACGCAGATGTGGATGCGAATACATTATTATCTAAGAGCTTGGTTGATGTTTCTAATAGCGCATCTGTGAGGAAGAAGGGTTCGAGTAGAATTGATTCAGACGAATATTATGTAATAGAACTCTGCAATGAAGTGCTAAAAATGGAAGCATTGCAACAGTATTGTTTTGAGTTTTTGTTGGGCGATACTGGGAGAAAGCTGCCTGTTGACGCCTATTATGCGGATTTGAATCTTGTGATAGAGTATTATGAAAGTCAACATACTGAGTCGACACCATTCTTCGATAATAAGAAAACGGTAAGTGGCGTGTCTAGGGGAGAGCAAAGACGTTTGTATGACGAGAGACGAAGAACGGAGTTGCCAAAGCATGGCATAAAGGTTATCATTCTGCGTTATAGCGATTTTGGTACAACGAAACGCTTAAAGAGGGATAATAGGGAGCATGATATAGAAGTGGTGAGAAAGAAACTTGCAGCGTTTATCCCTTCATCTCTCGTTCTTTGAAAAGTGCGTTTTCTCGCCTCTGTCGATTACGGGCGGCGTTTCATTTCACTTTACTTTCAAAAGCTCTAACGAACCGATTGGGGTTTAAACTGCTGTGTTCCGCCCCTACATGGGTGCTTATGCAAGGCAGGCGTAAACGTAAGACTTAAAAAAACAAATCTACTTATTGCTGTTTGGCAGAACGTCACCAAAGAGCAATAAGTAGATGAGTTATGGGGTTTGTGGATGTATGGCTAATGCCATATATAACCTTGGACGGTTACTTTACCAGAACCTTTTTGGTTGTTCCGTCTGAATACTTCACGATATTCAGGCCCTTTTCGAGTTGCTGACGTCGGCATCCATCAACAGAATAGTACTGTTGGGCGGGGGCGTTGTTGATGGTGGCGTTGTCGATACCCGTAGAAACAACTTGGGTTGTCATTGGTTCGCTTGAATACTTCTTGCCGTCTTCTGCCTCGTAAACCATCACTACCGACAGCTTTTTGATAGTCTCGTCGTAGAAGTGCAGGATGCGTTGGTTGTCTGCAACCTTGATGTCGTCGTTCCTCTTGTCTTGATAGTTAAAGGGGATGTTGGTCATGTCCTTTTCTATGTAGGGATACCTTGCGCGTGTAAACTTGAAAGGCTCTTGGTTGTCGTTGATGTAGACGTTGTAATACATCTTGTTTGGGTCGAGATAGTTGCCGTCAACATCTACGTTTCTTACATAGAAGGCCAGTGTGATGGTGGTTACAGAATAGTCGTAGCTTGGAGCAGCCGAGCAGTAGTGCAGCGTAGGCTTTTCGGGTTTGCCAGCCTTTTGCTCGTATGGCGTGAGCACTAAGTTTTGAAGCGTGCCGAAATCTTCCTTGGGCATGTTGGTAGAACTGCTTTTTCCCAACACCACTTTAAGGATTTTGTCGTTGGATAGTGCACCTGTTTTGGGGTCTACGCTAAATTCCAGTTTATCTGCAACGGTGTTCTCGTCGTTGAAGGCTGCTGCGTAAGCGTGATACTGAGCCATATCGTTGGAGAAACTTTTGAAGTAGGTCTTTACCGCTGTACCCAGATACTGGTTTGTAGGCAGAACGGCCTTGTTGCCCTCCTTTGTGAGCTTTACCCACAGGTTGGCCAACTTTTCGTTTGTGAATATACCTTTGACGTAGATGTCGTTGTTGTGTGTGGCAACCTCAACGATACGCGGAGAAGTTTCTGTTTTTGAGGTGAGCATGTATTGCTTTTTGGGGGCAGAAGCAGGTGGCGTAAGGGGTTTTTCGTCGAAGGTTTCGATAGTGACATTCCAGTCGCCATATTGGCTGTCCCATGTCTTGTCGTTGAAAACGGCTCCAAGCATATCGTTTTTGGTGCCTGTGCCCAACATCTTAAGCGTTTTACCATCCCACGAAAAGTCCATGAAATTCTTGTCTGCCGCAACAACCTTGTACTGATTGTCGGCAATGGCAGACATGCGGTTGAGCTTAAATATGCGTTCGGAGCTGCCGCCCTCATCGTCATCATCGTCGCCGTTGTCGTCTTTGTAGATTACTTGGGGCAAAGCGGCCCTGTACTTGCCTTCGCCAATCTTGTCTAGTTTCAGCCACGACTTGCTGTCGAGGCCCGACAGCGGGTTGTAAACGTAAAGGCAATTGTCGTCGCCCACCACTATTTTAGAGACTAAACCCTCGTATCTGCCAGGTTCAGTGCTTGTCCAATTCCGCTTTACCCACGAGTCGCTGGTGCGATACATGTTGTCGACAAGCTTTCCTTTGGGCGTGTCTAGTTTCTGCGCAAAAGCAGTTAGGCTCATTGCTAGGGCGCAAATTGTGTATAAAGTTCTTTTCATCGTTTATTGATTTTAGATAAGCTGTTGTTTGTAATTGTGCTTTTTATTGAAGTCGTAACCTAAACCAACACTGAAAAAGCTGCTACCAGCATCTGCCGTTTTCAGCATGTAGGCTCCGTTTAGGCGCAGTCCGCCATACTTAAAGCCTGCGCCCATGGTGAAATGGCTGAGGTTGCGGTCGCCATATTCGTAGCCGGCACGTAGCGATACCATTTTGTTATAGGTGTATTCCAGTCCGCCGCCAAGCATAAGTACCTTGTATTCTGATGGGCGGAAGAAATAACGAGTGGACCATGCGCCTGCAACTTGGTGCTTGTTGGCCACGTCGACGGTTAACGCGCCGCCCACGGCCACATACGTTGGCATGGTGTTTTTGTTGCCGTTGCCGTAGTCGAGCTGCGGACCTATCGCGCCAACCTTGGCATCTAGCATCAGGTGGGTGGGCTTATTACCTGCCGTGATGCTGCTCTTTTGATAGGATGCGCCTACGGTAAAGGCACCCCCAACGGCATTTTTAGAGAGGTGACTGAAAAGGATATTGCCCACGGCATAGGCAGAAAAGCCGTTGCCAAGCATGTAAGCGTAACCCAAGTCGATGGTCCAGTTGTAGGGTTCGTAGTCTTTGGTGGGGTTGCCAAGCATGTCGTAGCCTTTTAGTTTTAAGCCACCAGCGTAACGAAAGCCTGCAAATGCCGCATGACGACGGGCAAACCTGTAGCCCAGAGCGGCGGTGTATAGCCCGAATGTTCCCTCGTAGCCTTCGGATTTCTCGTAAATGGAGGCCGATGCGTCTGCCGAGAACTTCTTGTTTGTACCGAGAAAGGCAGAGGGATTGTTGTATAGGTACATCCCATCGGTCGCAACAGCCGCGTTACCCATAGCCGCTGTTCGGGCATCGGGGTTTGCAGCCAACACCGAAAGGTCTTGTCCTTGGGCGTTAGCCTGCGCAACACCGAGCAGTGCTACGCAGGCCATGATGATGATATGTTTTGAATTCATACTCGTTTGGGTTATCGTTTAATGAACATTTGGGTGTGATTGCCCTTGCTGGTGTGCACGGTAAGCTTGTAAGTTCCGGGGCGTAGCTTTGAAAGGTCTAGCGTAGCAACGCTGTTCTTGTCGGGAGTTACGGTGGCACTCATCAGTTGTTCGCCAACAGTAGAGCTGATAACGAACTCTGCTTGCGTTACTTCGGGGTTGAGCAAGGCGTTAATGTCTGTCTTTGCAGGGATGGGATAGACGGCATAGACGGGTGCCGACTTTCTTTCGACGACGCGAATTTGGAACGAACCATCGGAAGAAGTTTGGCGACCATCTGATGCAAGCACGCTAACACGTGTGACACCTCTTGCGAGAGGTTTGATTTGCAGTTGGTCGTTGCTGACTTGAACCGAGGCGATGCCGCCGTTAGCTACATTGGCTTTGTAAGAAAGCTGGCTGCCGCTGCTGGTGTAATGGCCTTTTAGGGAGATGTTCAGGGAGCCTTCGTCTAAGCCAACAATGTAATTGGCAAAGGGCTGTTCTAGCTTAGGCGGCATGTACGGGATGACCTTAAAGGTAAAGCTTTTCTCCGATTTGGCGCCAAGATCGTCTGTGAGAACAAACGTGCAGGTGTAGCTACCAGCTTGCAACACAGGGATGAGGCTTACGGTTACGGTGGCTTGGTTGATGCTGTACGATACGCCTTTGGTTTCGCCTATGGCCCTTATGTCCCAGTTGTGTCCGTCGGGGTCGGCCACGTTGAAACTGAATGTTTTACGCTCGTTGTTGTTCAATTCGATAACCTTTTCGGGGAAGTTGGTCACTTCGGGCGCATGGTTAAGCTTGGTTGTGCACTTCTGAATGGCGGGTTCTGAAAGGTTTCCCCAACGGTCTACTGCCACAACGGCAATGCTATAGGCCTTGTTGTCTTTCAGGTTGTCGAAGGTAAACCTAAGCTTTTCGCCCAAACTATGCCCCATGCCGTTGATTTCTTTAAAGCTCATGTCTTTGATATTCTCGGCAGTTAGGTCGTTGGGACTGATGTATAAGCGATAGAAGGCCGCGGTTTTATCCTCGTCTTTTGCGATGCTCCATTCGGCAGTGATGTCTACAAAGTCGGGAGTAAGGGTGAGTGTACCAACCTTTTCGGGCGCAATCTTCGTGTCTGTCTCGAACGCAGCCTCGGCATCGATGTACCCTTTGCCTAGTTTTCCTTTGTAACCGGGGTTTAGTTCGTCGATGTTGAAAGGCCTATATGCCGTGATTAGGCGCGATTTCAGCTCGTCGTTGGTGAAACCTTGTCGGCCAAAGTACGATGCAATGAGGGCGGCAATGCCCGAAACATGGGGGCAAGCCATTGATGTTCCTTGGAAATAAGCATAGCCCGAAGACGCCTTACTCTTGGGAACGGTGCTAAGAATGCCGCCTTCTATGCCGAATCGGTCTTGGTCGCCGCCTGGTGCCATAATCGTAACCCAGTCTGCATAGTTGCTATAACTGGCCTTAGCGAAGTTCCATGCCATCGCCGAGACCGACACTGCGGGGGGATAACAGGCTGGATAGGCCGCGAAATCTTTGTTTTCGTTGCCTGCCGCGAAGATAACCACGCCGCCTTTCATGGGCGAATTGGCACGTTGTTGGCCGTTTGCGTCGCATCCGGCCATCTTAATGAAGTAGTCAACTGCCTCTTTCAGCAGTTTGGGCATCGACGTAACGCCCGACGTTGACGAGTAACCCCACGAGTTTTGGCAGATAACAGCTCCGTTGTCTGCCGCATATTTAATGGCGGCGGCCGCGTCGCCCTGCTCGTCTTTGCCCCTGAAAATCTGGCAACTCATCAGTCGTACGCCACTGTCTGCCGCTCCGTTGCCGCCAGCCACGCCTGCAACACCTATTCCGTTGTTGTTTCGTGCGCCGACCGTACCTGCAACGTGCGTGCCGTGTCCTTCGTTGTCGGGTTCTATCTTGCCGCCAACCACGTCTTTCGCCTCAACAAAGTTGTAGCCGTAAACGTCGTCAACAAAGCCGTTCCCGTCGTCGTCCACACCAGCTTGTCCGTTCTTTTCCTTCTCGTTGATGTAGAGGTTGTCCACCAAATCTTCGTGCGTAATATCTATTCCGCCGTCAACAACGGCAACGATAACGTTGCTTTTACCCGTTGTGTACTTCTCCCAAACGGGTTTGAGGTTGCAGTCGGCGCCCTTCTTTGCCCGTGGACTTATCGAACCGTCATTGTAATAATGCCATTGCTTGGCCAAAAGCGGGTCGTTGAAGGTCGAGGCCGTGGGCTGATTTCTTGTTTGTGGGGCTGGGCCTGTATAGGGTTTAGCCGTAAATTTGGGGCGTGCGATGGGCAGAACACGTTCGGCATATTCTATTCCGCTTGCCTTGTTAAACTGCTGCAACACCTCTGCAACGTCTTTGCTTTCGTCGAAGTAGATGGTGTACCAGCGGTCGAGTCCTTCGGCAATGGTTCGTTTTTCGTAAATTCCGGCAGGCTTAAACACCCGTTCCATCTTATAAGCGCCCGCGTATTTCATGGCCGACGCCATGGCCGAAGGCACGCTTTGCATCTCTACATTGCCCTTAGCCGAGGTGGGCAGGGCTTGGTTGGCACCCTTTTCCAGCTTTACGTTGATGCGGCCCCGTACGGCAAAGATGTCTTTGTCGATGATAACAGCGCGTGTGTTGGAGCTGGCCGTTTGCAAGTCCATGCTGTCTTGGCACGATGTAGCGAGCATCAAGCCAGACATTGCACACGCACACATATATATAATAGTTTTTTTCATAACTATTCCTTTTCGTATTATTTACTTGGATTAAGCGTTTTAAGCATGCCTTCTATCTTCGCCATTCGGGCTTGCTTACTGCCTGCGAAGACGTTTTTCTTATAAAGCACGCCGATTTGCATTACTGGCTGTCCGCCGTTTACATCGGAAAACTTACCGCCCGAGATGGCCAATGTAAGATAATCTGAGCGACGAGCATATACATGATGCTTGCCGTTGTAGCCCACAAACTCGAAGTTGTTCGACGTGAGCAGCTTGTCAAACTCGCGCGTAACGAACCATTCTCTGCCGTATTGCCAAACACCCAGGTTGGGTTGACTGAAACTTAGGCTGTATTGTTCTACACTTCCCACCATGTCTTGTGGGGCGGGATTGTCTCCGCCGCGCGTGAAGAAGAAGTAAGTGCGGGCAACCAACAACGGGTCGTTGGTTTTATAGGCAATGGCCTCTACGTCCCTGTTCTTCGAAACCTTCCTTGTAATCTCTTCGCTGTGCAGGTTCGCCTCGTAATCCTCCACGTCGCTCACCTTCTTGTCGGCCTTGTTCAACAGCGCAAGCGGACCAAGGTCGAGCGTTTTGAAGGTTTCGTAGTCGCGATCTTGCGAATGTATTTGGTAAAAGAACAACACAACGCTATGGTTGCTCTCCAAGATGTCCACGTCCATCGTCATCCGTTCCTTCACGTTAATGTAGTGGTTGGGGTCTTTTTCGTCCCTAACATAGCCGTTAGCCGTTACGAAATCTTGGAACGCCTGCGACTTAACGGCGTCTACACCAGCCTGTTCAAGCGAACGCGTATAGATACGTGTCGGTACGAAATGCTTCGTATCGTGCACATACACCACATCCTTAAACAGCGGAGAAGTGGTTTTGAAGAAGTAGCTTTCCTCGTAAATGCCGTTGGCTTCGTCGGGTGCGCCATACTCTTTCAATATACCTCCGCGGCGATATTCAAAGTCCATCATCTTATGAAGGCTGAAAGGGTTGCCCGGATTGCATGCCAAAACGAAAGTAGACACGCCAGGTTGCCTTACAACCACTTCGTTGTTCTTGCCGGCATAGCTTATGGTAAGCTTTACCGTTCGTTCTGTTGCATCGTAGTTGGGTTTGGAAATAAACTTCAAGGCGTGTTTCTTCCTTACGATTTGCAACCATTCGGGCTGTTCGCTTTGTTGCAAATCATACAGGCCACTCTCGATGTTTACGTCTACGGTAGTGTTTCCGCCAGCCTGCGGCAACACCAGTTCGCCGTTGGCAATGTTCAGCGAAATGTCGGCCGCGCTTTGCTTTACCATTATTTTTTCAACCGCCAGGCCGCCGTCTACCAGCACATAGCTACTTCTTTCCGTGCCAGTTGTGTTGGCATCTACCTTTACAACAATCTCGTTTCCGCTTTGTGTAAGGTGAACCCACTGCTTAGGGGTGGTTGCAACCCACTCTTTGCAGTTGGTAGTAACGGTGATGGTTGCTTCGCCCACTTGGTTAGCGAACTTTAAATCCTTGTCCGAAACGCTCAGTTGCGGCTGTTCAAAGTCGTCGCTCTTGGTACATCCCACCGCCATTGCCACCATTAGGCACATGGCAGAGAGCTGCAACAGCTTATATAAATTTACTATACGCATGTGGAATACTATTTAAATAAGGTACAACCGCTTGATATTATAACTTCAATGCAGCCTTTGCTTTCAGCATGTTTTGCATCACTCGCTCTTGTGCCTTCAAGGCTTTGCTGCCTGCACCCGTTATGGATGGGTCGTAGTTGTAGAGCAATGCCAGTACGGGCGTGTTGTTGTCAGCAACGCGTGTAACGGCAATAAGCAGGTGGTCGCTTTCCCGTGCAAAGAAGTGAGTGGTGCCAGCCGTGCGAACAAATGAGAAACCTTCTTCGCCTAGTTTCTTCTGCAATTCGTTTGTAACGAGCCATTTGTTGCCGTATTTCCAAAGCCCAAGGCTAACGTCTTTGAAGAGTAGCGCGCCAATTTGCACACTTCCGAGCTTGTCGGGAGCCTTTCCGTCCTTGTCGGTTGTATAGAAAATGTGTATACGGCCGTAAGCATCCTTTGCACCTGGCGTGCCTTTCAGCGTGTATTGAAGTTGCGAAACCTCGGTTTGCTTGTGTTCGTTCATGGTGCGTTCCTCTTCCTTGCTGCCTGCGTTCGTTTCGTATTGCTCCACTTGGGCCACCTTCACTCCGTCTTTTTGCAGCAGTTCGAGGGGATAATAAGGCACCTTGTCGAACGTCTTATACTCTCCAACTTGTTTAACTATGGGCTTGAACGTAAGGTTAACGCCCTCGTTATTTGCTTTTTCAGATACATAAACCTTCAGCGATAGCAAGTCTTTTTCGTTCACATACTCTCTGTCGGATGCCGAATTGCTGCGTACATAGCCGTTATCGGCAAGGAATTTCTCGAATGCCTTGTCCTTAACTGCTGCAATTGCCCTAGAACCATCGCCAATGGAGATGATTTGCGAAGGTGTAACACCATCGGGACTGCAATATTGTATCAATGTAAATACGGGTGAAGGAGTAATAAAGGTGTAGGTCTCTTCAAGTCCATAGGCCGGCATGGCCGATTGATATTCGCGCAAATAGCTGCCACGACCCAGCTCGTACTCCATAATCTTGTGCACGCTTTGGGGAGCACCGGGGTTGATGGGGAGGATGTAACGCTGTATGCCCGACTGCAAAACAACTATCTCACGGGTTACATTGCCGCTCTTTGCATACAGTTTAACTTGTCGATTTAGGTAAGTGTCGTTGCGTTCGGCCACCAACTTTATCTCTTCGTCCGACTTCATTATTTTGAGCCAGCTAACCTCTTCGCTGGGCGTAACGTCATAAACAGAAGTGTTTGTGGTTACGTCAACAGTTTTTTCGCCACCCATCTGGGGCAGATAAATGGCCGTTGGCACAACGTCTAGCGTTACGTCGGCTGCACTTTGCCTCACTTCCACCTTTCCCGTAGCTCCATTGGCGTTCACCAAAACATAGCTGGTGCGTTCGGCACCCATCTTGTTTTCGGCAACTTTCACTTTCAAAACGTTGCCATCTTGTACCAACGACAGCCACTCGCCTTCTTGTGGAGAAGATGCAACCCAATTACTTTGGTTGGTTGTAACGCTGATGTTCCTTTCGCCAACGCCTCTTTCAAAGTTAACACTGTTCTCCGAAAGAACCAATGTAGGCAATTCAAATTCATCTTCCTTTGCACACGAGAACAAGCAAAGAACAAATGCGCCTAAAATTAATGAGTAAAATGTTTTCTTTAAATCCATACTCTTCAAGGTTTTGCTGGGTAAAATAATATTTATAGTTAGAATTTCTATTCTGAAAAGAATGCGGAAACTTTTGTATTGTTAATGTGAATAAATATTTCAAGCTGTGGCAACAAACTTAAAAACGCTTAATTTTACGCTGCAAAAGTACTAAGATAATGAGGATATAGGACAAGCCAGAGTGTTAAAACGTGCTAACACAAGCATCACCATTTGTAGGTATTTTTCAATCAGTACAGGCTAGAAACAATCATCTCCTATGTGCTTTTTCCTACGTTGTCAGTGCATGCTGGCTTACTTCTTGGCGGAGTAAGTGAGACGATGCCACTGAAAGCGTGAGATACAAAGATGACGGGTAAGGGCAAAGGGCAGAGGAGGGCAACCCGAAAGCGAGAAAGAACATCTGCGTGGAGTTTTTAGAATACGCCTAAAAACAAACGGGCTTACAAGGCATTTAACCTTGCAAACCCGTCTATAATATCATGTTGGCAGCTGCAAACAGGCAAAAAAAGCTTGCGCTGCACATGTGTGGTGCGCTTATTTCTTTGCGCCTTCTTCCATCATCTTGTTGAAATCGTCGAGCGAAACCTTCTTGTTTTTCAGTTTCACCACCTTTTTCATTGCCTCAACCAGCTTGTTTTCAACGGCGCGGTCGACAAATCCATCCAGTGTTTCGCGGTTTTTGAGCATCTCGCGAGCATAGTTGTCCACCGTTTCGTCGGGCAAGTTGCTCATGCCATATTGTGCAAACTGAATGCGTGCTTGCAAACGAGCTGCATCAAGCACGTCGTCGTCGCTCACCTTTATTTCGTTGGCCTTCACCAAGTGCTCCTTAATAAGGTGCCATTTCAGTTCTTCGATGCTAGCCTCAAACTTCTCGTCAACCTCTTTTTCGTCTTTCACGTTTTTCAGCATGATGCGTTTGAGCATCTCTTCGGGGAATGTAAGCTTGCCTACCTTCTTCTCGCAATAGGCGCGAAGGTCTTGCAACAGTTTGAAATCGCTGTTGCTAACCAACTGGTTGGCAATCCCCTCGGCGATTTTCGAACGGAAGTCGGCCTCGTCTTTCACTGCGCCTTCGCCGTAAATGGCATCGAAAAGCTCTTGGTTTACGGCTGCTTTGACGTAACGGGTAATCTCCAACACGTGGAAAGCAAAGTCAGAGTCAACGTTGGCAGCCTGTTCTTTGCTGATACCCAACATCGACGAAACCTCAATTTCGCTCTCAGGGTAGGCCTTCTTGGGGTTGAATGTCACCACCTGACCGCGTTTCACGCCGTCGAATAGTTTCTTTTGGTCTTCAACCTTTATGTATTCGGGCATCAGCACCGCACCTTCTTTCACGATGCCACCCTCTTTCTCGCTGCCGTCGGCGTTCAATTCCTTCATGTCGCCCTTCAGCATGTCCTTAGCTTGGTACTCTTCCACCTGCTCGTACTTGCCGGCACGCGATGCAAACATGTCCACTTGCTCGTCTACCAGCTTGTCGTCTACGGTTATTTCGTAGTAGTCTAGCTTGTCTTTGTCCGTCAGTTCAAGTTCAATTGCAGGAGCCACGGCAATGTCGAAGACGAAGGTGTAGGGAGCGGGTTTCGACAAATCCTGCTCTTCTTGCTTAGCAGAAGGCATGGGTTCGCCCAAGAATTGTATGTTATTCTCTTTAAGATAATCAAAAATGGTGTTGCCCACAAGTTTCTGTATCTCTTCCATCTTTACTTGTTCGCCAATCTGTTTCTTTATCAGCGAAAGCGGAGCTTGTCCGGGACGGAAACCAGGGATATTGGCTTTTTTGCGATAGTCTTTGAGTGTTTTCTCTACTTTTTCGTTGTAATCGGCCTCTTCAACAGTGATGGTAAGCAGGCCATTCACCTTGTCGGCGTTTTCAAATGAAATCTTCATCTTCTATATATTTATTGTATTTGTTATCTTAACGTTCAAGTTTAGTAAGCCCAACTTGTTAGAAACCGCTGGGTTGCTGGGGGCTAGCGCACGCGCTTTTCGCTAGTGTTTGGCGGCCAAAGCCCCCATTCTTTTTGCGCTTGCGCCCTTGCGAAAGTTATGTCCACAGGCTTACAATGAAGTGCAAAATTACTTATTATTGCCGTAATTACCTAATATATATGGTGAAAAATGATTTTTGTGCGCTTGGATTGTTGTAAAAGTGCGGAGTGGGGAGCGGTAAAGGTGAAAGGGTGAAAGAGTGAAAAGGTGAAAAGATGGCTAACGCCTTTTAAAGGTGAAAAGGTGAAAGGGTGAAAAAATGTCTGACGCCCTTTTAAAGGTGAAAGGGTGAAAGGGTGAAAAAATGGCTAACGCCCTTTTAAAGGTGAAAGGGTGAAAGGGTGAAAAAATGGCTGAAGCCCATCAGTTTTGTTAACTTGTCAGACCAGTCCGACCAGTCCGACTTGTCCGATATGTCGTACAACATAAGATAAACAATCCCAACCAGCTTACTAAGCCTAACGCTTGCTAAGCAAAAAATGTCATCTTTTCAGCAAGAATTTTAACACTATGGCTGCCTTTTTCTCCACCAACCGCCCACCTTGCCGCAAATAATCGATTCTCGCGAAGGTTCGTTTGGATGCCAAAAGGGGGTAGCTTGTGAATGCAGCAAAATGAATATTTATTTCTAAAAGCCGCCATTTGTACCACTTGTTGGGCTGTTTTCGGCTAAATGTGAGGCGTTTTGGTGCTAAATGCAGTGCAATATGCTGCTAAATGCAATGCGTTTTGCCGCTAAATGCAGTGCGTTTTGATGCTAAACGCAAGGTAAAATGGTGCAAAACGCAGTGCTAAATAGTGCAAAACGCAAAACGAAAAGCATAAACATCCACTGAAATGGTATAAACAAAACCTTTTAAAACCATGAAACACATGGCTCCAAAAGGGCAAAACAGCCATCAAAAAGTGGGATTTTAGGGGCAAAAAGCGGGTAATTTGAGTTTAAAAAATACGAGTTGGCAACCAAAATAGAAAGGCAAAATGGTGCAAAACACACGCAAAACTCTTAAAGTTGGACTAAAAACGAAACGTCCAAAGCTGAAATCAGCGGCTAAAAGCATGCTTTTAGACCTGTTTTTTCGCTAGAATGGGGTGCCAAGGAGAGTGCAGTTTGTAAAATCTTATTACGCTATTTAACACTGAACTGCTTGTTAGAAACAGCCTAAAAGCAGGTCTTTACCGACCGATTAGGGTTAAACCGCTTTCGTTCACCGCCTGTTCCATTGCATGTCGCCCAAAAATCGCCGTCAAAACAGCATCTCTGGTTCTGCTCCAAGCACTCTTTTCTTCTTCTTGACATACACACGATGTAAACGATAGAGTTAGACAAATGGTTGATTTCTTAACCCAAAGACATGTACCAGCCGCCAATTTTCAACCATTTGCAAAGGCCTCAGCGGCATAGATAATATGGAGTAGCCTGCCTCGTTCCACACCCCTCATGCTATGGCATTCTCTTTTCTGTGCCTACACGCATTGAAAACTATTGTCGCGGGCATGGCGATGGAACAAGGAAACAACTTGCAACTAAGGCTTGCCGTTAGGCGTTTGGAAGACCAACACACCCATTGTGCCAACAGCATTGCGACTGCTGGCACATGGAACGAACCTTAGTGCAAGTTGTTTCAGGTTGTTTTTTATCACATCAAGGGCCGCCCAACGAAGGGAGCATGCCCCGCTTACTTGTTCAATACCTTGCGACATTGCTTGCCCGCATAGTTCACCTTACCCACCTTTTCGAGGTGAGAGATAATCATATCGGCCGTAAGCAGGTTGGTATCGCGACCTTTATCCTTGCGTGGGGAGTCGCAGATGGAGGTAACGTAGCTGTTCATCGCCACGCGATAGGTTTTCTTCATGTCCAATCGTTTGCCCTTGCCGTCGGTCATGACGATGCTCTTAATGACGTTCGGCTTATTCTTATCGACGGTTACTGTACACGAAAGGTTGGACGAGGTGTAGGGGAAACGGTTCTCATCGTTAACGTAACAAGCGGCCATGAGGTCGTAAAGCTCCTTTCCCGTAAGGTTTAACTCTACACAACGATTGCCAAAGGGGTCGAGCGTAAGCACCTGCTGCACCGTTATTGGGCCTGCCGGCAGATGGTCTAAGCGTATGCCGCCCTCGTTCCAAACAACGAAGTCGGCCTTGGCCTCGCTGCAAACGGCATCGCACATAAAGATACCCAACTCTTCTCTGTTGGCAAATGGCACATCGGTAACGGCCAGTTTGCGTTTGAAAGCCTCGTTCTCGTTGAAGAAACGCAGCAGTTCGTTGGCCACAACATTATTGGCGGAATGATGTTCCACGTCGATGTTCTTTGCCTCCTTAGCCACAACTTTGCCGTTTTCTACGGTGAGTGTGGTGAGCGTTGCCTTCTTTAAGCGGTTCACGTTTTGGGTGATGAGCACGCCATTATGCACCTCGCCACCTTGCAGCTGCGTGTGCGAGTGTCCGCCAATGATAAGGTCGTAGTAAGGAAAACGGGCAGCCATGCGCACGTCGTCTTCGTAACCAATGTGCGACAACAGTATGTTTACGTCGCATTTTTTGGTCAACCATTCGTGTTTGGCGATGGTTTCTTCAACGGGTTTAAAGTCGAAACTGCGCACGTTGTCGGGGTGGGTGTCGGGCAATCCGTGGGTTCCCAGCTGCACCACGCCCAGCACGCCGATGCTAATGCCATCGATGTTGAACACCTTATAGGGTATGTGGTTGATGCCCTTTTCGGGTACGGGGGTTAGGTTGGCGCAGAGATAAGGGAAGTTACTGAGGGCAACAACCTTTGCCAAACCATCGGGACGTGAGTCGAACTCGTGGTTGCCGTAGGCCGAAGCGTCGAAACCGATGAAGTTCATAAAGGCCACCATTGGGAAAGATGTGGGCTTAAACTGGTCGTTATAGGGGCTACCCGTGCGGTTGTCGCCTGCTGCAAACACTAGCAGCTGCGGGTCGATGGCCCTCAAACTGTCTGCGATGGCCGCCAAACGGGGCATGTTTTCCAGTTTGGCGTGCATGTCGTTCACAGACAAAATGTGGATTTCTCGCCGTTGCGCCACGGCTGTTGTCAACACCAACAGCAGCCATAGCAATAGCATGTTCGTTCTTTTCATAATTGTTTAGTAGTTATATTGCGTATAATTCAAGCGATTTCTTAAACTCTTCATACTTTTTCTTGTACTTCTCGAAGTCGTTGTAGGTTTTGAAACGGATGCCAAGGATGTAAACAGTTTTTTCTAATTTGCTGCGCACCATGCGATAGCTACAAGTGCGTTTAAGCTTAGCATCGTAGTAAGAGGAGAATGTAACTTCTTCGCCATCACCCACTCCTTTGCTTGTTGGCGCGTCTTTGGAGGTGCGCATAATTTTGTCGGCCTCGTCGGTATCGCCTTTGGGAGCGAATACATAGAACGTACATGCGCCATCGGGCGATGTAAACGTGGCGGAATCGTACTTTGAAGGCATCGATTCAGACGGGCATTCGCCCTTGGCCTTAAACGTGTAAGGGTAGCGAATAGAGAACCACGCTCCCACGAAACGGCGCGTTTGCGCTTGAAGGGCGGTTGTGGTTAGGGCGAGGAACATGAGTAAGATGAATATTCTTCTTGCCATTGTTTTGGGGTTATGGTAACACATCTATATATATACGCGTGCAAAGGCAGTGGTAGCGAGAATGAAAATAACTGCCAGCCGAAATGCAGGGGGAACGCAGGGGACTAACAATAGCCGTTTGCCGAGCTGACTGATAGGTCCTCATCACTTGCGCAACAGGCACACAGCAGCCCTTAACACCCAACGTTTAGCGGATATCAACTCCGTTTCGTTATGGTGCATGCAGCTCAATGGCACGCCCCGTCCCTGCCATTTGCCCCAACAAGCCCCGGCGTTTTGTACGCGCAAGGCTGATGAAGGCAAGCTAGGCGGTTGCGGCGTGGCACCTGAAAGCAAGGCGCAATGGGCTTGCTCGGCAGCTAATCGGTCACGTCTGTCTCGACAATCGGCACAAGCCTTATGTCTGGGTTCTGCTGCAATGGCGCATGAAAATCGGTTAGATGCCCGTAAGCATCCATCACTTTCATTCGCCAGAGTAAGCTTTGCGGCAGACCTTTGGTTGCCAAATATCGCCTGGCGGCATCTTCAACGGTAGCCCCTTCAAAGAGTTCTACACTGATTTGGTTTACTTTTGCATGCATAGATTGTTGGTTTAATTAGTTAGGAGGTCGCACAACGAGCTGGGAGAACCCACGCAGAGTTGAAAGACCTTATATTGTAGTGTGAACGAATTGGCTATTCCAGAACTGCCTTTACGCCACTAACAGCAGCACCGCAAGCACACATAGACCACAAAAACTGGCCGGTTGTAGCTCTACAAAGGTGCTTGTAGCTGCACTACAAACGGCTTGTAGGCTCACTACAAAAGCCTTGTAGCAGCCCTACAAGGTGCTTGTAGCCCCGCTACAAACGCCGTTGTACCGACACATGGCTAGCGGTTTGTTGACCAACGAGTTTCAAAAAGCTACCCTTCCTTATTATAAATAGGGAAAGCTTGCTCCCTCCTCCCGTCTCCAAAGGATAGCGGGGTAGGGGGAGATTAGCTTGTTGTTGCGTTGCGTACAGCGGCACTCGGCCTAGTAGCGGCACGTCAGTTTCCACTTCTATCGCCTGTTATGTGGGTGTTGCCGTAAGTCTATTGTTACGGCCTTTGGTATGCGTTGGCGGCCACTTTCACGGGTGCCGAGAAGCCGTTGCCGTTCCATTTCAAGTAATAGAAACGCATGGTGTCGTTCCCCATGTTTCTCACACCGATGTTCTTACCCTTTCGTGGCAGGTCGCACAATGTGCCTTCGAGCTGCGTTAACCGCTTATGAACAGTGAGGTCGGGCGTAAGTGTCCGGGTTGTGGGGTCGTAATCGTAGGCCATGCACACCTGAGAAGAGAATGTGTCGCTCTCGTAAGTGAGGGTAACAACCAGCAACTTATGGCCGTTATCGCGCTTCCAAAGGGCGGCATCTAGCTTTTGACCGTTTTCGCACTCCACATAAAACCAGCCGGCAATGGTGTTATACACCACGATACCATAGTTGGCGTCGGATACAGCGTAGGTGCTGCTCTTGGGATTAACGGGCGATCCGGGATTATCAAAATTGAAACGCTCGTAGCGTACCTGCTTTTTAGCGTACCTAACAACAAATTTCTGGGGACCGCCTTCTAAGCCCTGCCACGCCTTACAAACAGCAATGGCGAGGTCTTTTACGTTGTCGGTCTTCACTGAGGCTGGCAATTCCACGCCCATTCCTTTCCATCCTTCAATCAATTCGCTGCCCCACTGTGCTTCATCCGAGAAATTATCCCCTTCTTCGTCACCGCATTCGCAGTCAGCCTCATCATCTCCCTCTTCGCCATCATTACCCGCGTTATTGGCCACATTTTCCTGTTCGCGCGAGGCTTTAAGGTTCGGTCTGCCCTCCGATCCCACATCGCGGGGGCTCAGTTCGTTGTTATCACGGCTATACGATGTTGCTCCGTGCTGGTAAACGTCTATGTTTCCCAAGTCGCCCGAATGGTGAATTTCGCAGTCGCGCAACGATAGGTTGGTCTTATCTACATAGAAAAGCGGTCCTTGGTTTTGCGCGAATCGGCATCGGCTGAATGAGGTGTTGCTGGCATTGGCAAGGGTGATGAGCGTAAATTCACGGCAACGATAGAAGTCGCTGTCGGCAAACGTCATGTTGAAACAATTTCGCAGGGTCATAATGCCATAGCTGCAATCGCGTATAATGCTCTTGGTGAAATTCAGTTCGCGCGTGTCGGTGGCTGTGATGCCTTCCGTTCCGCAGCCGTACAGGTCGCATTTGTCTATCTGCACACCTTCACATCCATCAAATTCCAGCACGCCGCCCTCGCAATATCCTTCGTCGGTATGCCCCAAGGTGAGGTTACGAAGGATGATGTCATGCGCACTTCTAAAACTAATGACATAGGCATAGCGCGGGCGAACGATGAGTGCAGCCCCCTTAGTGCCTTGGATGATGAGGTTTTTGCATTGGTCGAGCACCAGCTGATAGCCGTCGAACATGCATTCTCTGTTCACTTGCTTGCTAGGCCGTTCCCCTACCGAGAGCTTGTTCATGTTCGCTTTCTGCGCGTGGTCGTCGTATTCCATCACGTCAGAAAGGTTGATAACACCACTAACGGTTATTGTTCGGTCGGAACCCAAGGCCTTAATAAAGTCGTGCGCAGTGCTTACCTTGTATTCTTTCGCTGCCAACATGCCTGTAAACATGAGCAGTAATGTGAGTAACGATAGCTTTTTCATATCTGAGTTTATAAGTTTTAAGTTTATGAGGTGGGAAGTTTATGAGTTAACGAGTTAACAATCTAGTCCTGTTATCCTTGTTTACATATTCTAGCTTTATTAGGTTCCTTATGCTATTTCCAATTTCCCTAAGCCCATTATTCTCTTAGTTTCCTCCATTTTTCTTTCTGTTATTTGTTATTGCAGGCTCATTTCTTTGGTTGCTCCTTTAATTCTTTCGTCACATCGAGGATGCTCAACACAGCCATTCGTCCATGCTTTTCCACCCTTATTCTACCTATTCGCTTGTCCAACTTCACCACTTTGCAGTCGGGTTCGAAGGCATCGCCAAGCTTTGCCCACACCATATCGCCCACAGCATAGTTTGTGTTGAAGGGAATGAGCTGGCAGTTTGCCCGCTCGGCCGCCCATATTCGGTTCCCAGCATCAGTAAGCAACAGCTTGTTGCCTTTGATATTCACGATGATGGCGGCCTTCCACTTGCCGTTATCGTTTACTGCCACACTGGCTCCCGACATCCATTCGCCGCTTTTCAGCACCTTAAACGAGCTGGGCCTTAGCTCTTCGTTGGCGTGGTTGTTGGCAAATCCCCTGCCGTCGGCCTTATAGTCGAGGTCTAAGTAGCACACTTTTGGCCTTAATGGTTTGGTATCGTCTACCACAATGGCGCGTTGCAAGCCTTGTCCCGACTGCCACCACGTTAGCAGCACATCGCCATTTTGCGCCTTCTCGTCTTTTGGTAAGGGGATAACTAACGCCTGCGGAACGTCTATTTCCTCGCCCATTCCTGCCACGGTTATCGTGTTGTGCCCCACTTCCTTTATGTAAAAGCAGTATATGGGCAGCAGTGTGGCGGTTAGGTCTTCGCCTCTTTGCAAGGCTCCGCCATAGAAAGCAGCTGGCGAAAGTACCGTTTGGCCCACTTCAACATCTTTTAATGTAAAGTCGCGAGGGAAGTCCCAAGGGAACGAATCAGTAGGCTGAATGCTGTTCGTTCTTTCTGTGCTATCCCTATCATCTGAGCTGCCAGTACCGCCGCCCCTGCTCTCACAGGCGTTAATCAACGTACCAAAGGTTACGACCAAGGCCGCAACAACAAGCATCCGTTTCATATCTTCGATTGATTAAGGGTTTATACATCGTCTTAACAGTGGGCACAACGCCGACAGCACAACATGCTTTGGGCATGGCTTTGGGCGTTTCCCACTAACGATTTGGGCTGAATGTGCAGAATTACCTTTGCTTGTCATCCCATGTAAACACGCCTTTGCCCTTGTGGGGAGCAGGGCTATTGTCGCCTCTATGCCGTATTGTTCGACATAGGTCAAGCCTGCAACTCCACAAGAACGTAAGGCTTTATGTTTTGTTTGGCCGGCCTTGCGCCACGTTTAGTGCTACAAGGTGTGGCCACGCGTTCGGCAAAAGTCCGTAGGTTCTCTGTTAAAGGAAACCACTTTGCACACGCATTCTTCTTATTATATACGTGATGCCCGGAGGCTTTTCACACCTCCAAGTATGCTCACAATAGTTGTTCTGCCATTCTACTCACCCCAGATCCCAATCTTTTGTTCATTTCTTTAATGACGTTTTGGCTTTTCCATCATCATAAAAACCGAGTTGTCGGTATACAATGACGACCTTATCTATGTCCGCTCCAACGCCTATCGCACGCACCATTCCGCCCTTCGTAGCATTTTATTGGCTCGCCAGACATGTAGGTCGAAGTTGGATTTGGCCCGCTAACCCAAGCAATTTTGGTTTAAGCCTGCTAACCTAACCAGTAAAGGAGCAACGCCGACACGATGAGGAATGCCAACACGGTGAGAAATACTTTTAGCTTATCGAGCGGATATTCGCCCGTAACCTCTCCCGTCCGGCCATTCACCACAAATTGGTAAGCCTTGCCTTTATAGCGTAGAACACTTATCCAGAGGGGCAACAGTATGAGTTTGAACATCACGTTGTTGTAGTCAGTGTCCATACTTTTAATACGTTGCTTGTCGCCGCCAATGTCTGCTTTCACCTCGCTTTCAATCTTATCCTGCATCTTACTTTTGGCTGTGGCTAAGCCTTCACGAAAGTTGATGGTATATAAGTCGGTGATAAAGCCCGCCAAGAACTCCGGATTGTAAGGCACAAGTTTATTCAAGTCCCACCAACTTAGGTCGTTGAGGATGTTTTCGGGCAAGGCTTTTGTGGCGGGAACGATAACATCGTCGAAGCTCACATGCACCACACCGTCGACAGTTGTCCAGTGCGTCACGGTTCTATATGTTTCTTCCCCCTTTTCATTTCGTTCCTTTTCGCGACTTTCTATGCCTCTTTCTCCGAGGTAACGTGTAACGGTGTCGGCATCGTAAGTCCAAAAAGGCAGGTACACCCCTTTGAAACAGTCGGTGTCCAACTCGCCCTTTTTAAGTTTCGATGGTGCGAACCATTTTCCACAAAGCCAGCTCTTGAATTTCTCGCTGCACTTGTCTTGGGAGAATTCGAAAGGCAAGATGTAGTTGGGTTGCCAAAAGCGGCGTTCTTTTGCATCTTGTGTAATCAGTGGCGTGCCGCAAAAAGCGCACTTCGCCGACGACTTATCGGGTGGCAATGTGGTGAAAGCGCCACATTGTTGGCACTTCACCTCCACCGTGCTTACGGTTTGTTCTTTCAGATTTTCGTCTGATTGTTTTGCCCATTGTTCGTAGCTGTTCTCCTTAACAGCCGCTGGCGTTAGGTCTAGTTCTTTGGTTGAGCCACAATAGACGCATTCCAGCATCTTACGTTTGGGCGAATATGCCATTATGCCTCCACACGCTTGACATTTGGTTTGTAAGGCATCGTTTATTGTAAAGTCCATAGTTAGGGTTGTTTGTGGATAGAGATGTAAGGGTTATTCTAGGGGTTTGGGAGGGGCATGCGTGCTTGATGTCCATGTAGTTTAGCTGAGGGCAGGTGGCTAATTTGCAATCGAACAGGCCATTCTCATTGCTCCTTTGCCACTGTGCCGTAGTTGCTGTGCGTTGCAGCCGTGCTTTGCTGTTGCGCCTTTACCGTACACTTGCAAGCTATCGTCCCCCCAATTAACGCAAACTTGAAAATGAAGCCACCCCCTTAGCCCTTGAATGGGGGCGGGAGGTAAGGCCTTTAAGTTGCGAACAGCGTTCTACATACCAGGTGGCGGCGGTGGCGTTGCGCCGAAGAGGGCAGCAAGGGCTGGCACGTTCTTGGCGAAATCCCACGATGCCATGCCGCTGGTCCACACGTATGTATCGCGCGTTAGCTGACCGCTTTGCACCATTTGCTGCAATTGGGGCAAGCCGAACGGGCCTTGCTGTTGGCCGTTTATTGAGATGTGGAACGTTGGTTGCTGGGGTGGAGGCGGCGGCATGCCTGGTGTGCCTGCACCCACGGCAGGCTGTTGAGGGGTTTGTTGCATCCCTGGCTGTGCCATCTGCCCAGCCATTTGGTTGGTCATCTGGTTGGCCATTGCAAATCCCATTCCCATACCCATTGCGTTTCCGGCAACGTTTCCGCCGCCACTGGCAGCGCCTTCCACAAGCGAGTCGGCGAATTGCATTTGCGTATAGGTGCCCATATTGCCGATAACGCCCATGCTTGTGCGCTTGTCGAGAGCCTTTTCAACGGCTTCGGGCAGCGAGATGTTCTCTACCAAGAACTTCGTCAGCTCCAATCCATATTCCTCAAAGTCGGGTTTCAGCCCCTCGGTAAGGTCAGCAGAGAACTCATTGAGGTTGCCGGCAAGGTCTAGGGCTGCTATTTTACTTTCTCCGAGATAGTCGGTAAACTTAGTGATAACGAAGTTGCGCAGCTGCTCTGTAATGGCTTCGGCGGTGAAATTGCCGCTTGTTCCGGCCACGTTGGTGATGAACTTTCGCGGGTCGGCGTTCACGCGGAAACAATAAGAGCCGAAGGCGCGCATGCGGATAGGGCCAAACTCTGGGTCGCGCAGCATGATGGGGTTAGCCGTTCCCCACTTAATGTTGAGGAATTGCTTGGTGTTAACAAAATAAACATCAACCTTGAATGGCGAGTTAAAGCCATATTTCCAGCCCATGATGGTGCTCAGTATGGGCATATTGTTGGTGCTAAGCACGTGGCGCCCCGGTTGGTAGATGTCGGCGAACTGCCCTTCGTTTACCAATATGGCCACTTGGCTTTCGCGCACAATAAGTTGTGCGCCATTTTTTATTTCAGCTTGATAGCGCGGAAAGCGCCATATCATGGTGTCGCTAGTGTTATCAGTCCATTCGATAATGTCTATGAACTCGTTCCTGAGTTTGTTGAAAAGTCCCATACCTTTTAAGTTTTATCCAGTTAATAGTTATGGCACTCGCCCTTATTTGGGCTGTTTATACCCTCTCTAAAACAAGCGCCATAGTTTCCACATTTGTAAAGATGATGCAAAAATAGCAATTGTTTTTCAATTTATCAAATAATATTGATGCTTTTTTTGCTTTGAACACTTTTGCCCCCTCTTCTGCCTTCTAAACAAGGATAGGGGCAGTTTTAGCCTCACCGCGTATGCGCAACGCCCACACTCAGCACGCTCATCTTTACGTTGGGAATGCCCTTCAAGCACCCCATACAGGCGCACAGGGTGGCTCCTGTGGTAACGACATCATCCACAAAAAGCACATGGCAGCCCGTTTCGGGCATCCTCTGCACCAGCTTAAAGGCCTGATTAACGTTATCGGTGCGCGCCCAACGGTCTTTGTGGGTTTGCGTTTCGGTGTTCACGACACGGCGAATAAGCCGATGCTTCACCTTTAAACCAGTGACTTGTGCGATGCCTTGCGCCAACATCTCGCTCTGATTATATCCTCTTTGCCGCATCCGCTGTCGTGCCAAGGGCACTGGCACGATGAAGTCGATGCCTTCGAAGAAACCTGTTGGCAGCAGTTCTTTGCCCATCAGCCGTCCCAGTTCCACACCCAAGTCGGGTCGATTGCCGTATTTCAGCTTGTAAAGCAAGGCACTAGCAGGCGCGGCAGCCTGATAATGCAGCAGGGCGGCGCACCGTTCAACGGGCACACGACCCCAAAACAGCTGTGCCATCTCGTTGTCGTAAGGGGCGACGGCGTAATTGGTTC
Organism: uncultured Prevotella sp.; assembly: GCA_938028745.1. Classification (GTDB taxonomy): domain Bacteria; phylum Bacteroidota; class Bacteroidia; order Bacteroidales; family Bacteroidaceae; genus Prevotella. The sequence continues at coordinate 7,180 of CALIZL010000013.1, read as the reverse complement.
GAGGCAGATGAAGGTTGCAACAGGCGCACACAATGTCTTCTTGCGGTTCGAGTCGCGTACCACACACGGCGCACGAGCGGGGTGCCAGCAAGCTTACGATGCGCCCCCACAGACTAATCTTCGGCAAACTCATCGACATCGGTTAGGCATTTGCGAATGGTTTCCATATCAAATCCACGACCTAAGGCAAACTTTATCAGTTTCATGTTCAGTTCGTAGTCGGTAGCGGCTTTCAAAGTGCGGCGCTTACTGTCGAGCAATGGGCGCAAAACGGCTATAAAGTCTTCGGGCTCCACCTCGTCTAACACCGGCTTATACACATCGCTCGAAATGCGTTTGGCAATCAAGGCCTGTTCCACCTTACGCCGTCCCCAGCGATTATAGGTAATCTTATCGCGCACAAACATACGGCAAAACCGCTCGTCGTCCACATACTTGTTCGTCACAAGATAGTCAACGATACGCTGTTGCGCGTCTTCGGCAATGCCCCAACGCCACATCTTCTCGCGCATTTCTCCCGTGCAATGCTCCGCCTTAGCGCAAAGGGCGGCCAAACGGGTGCGTGCCTGTTCTTCTGTTATCTGCTTTTGTTTGTCTTCCATCGTTGGATATTCAGTTGATGAGTTGGTAAGTTGGTGAGTTGATAAGTTGATTAGTTTATGAGTTGATAAGTTGGTGCGTTGGTGAGTTGATGAGTTGGTAAGTTTAGGAGTTGATAAGTTGGTGAGTGTTTAAGTTAAAAGGCGCAGCCATCTTTTCACCCTTTCACCTTTTTCACCCTTTCACCTTTTTCACCCTTTCACCTTTATAAGGCGCAGCCATCTTTTCACCTTTTCACCCTTTCACCCTTTCACCTTTAAAGATTGCCATTGTGCAACCAAGCATTTGGCTTAACTCCTTAACTCCTTAACTCCTTAACTTCTCAACCCCTCTGGCCTTATCGCCGACATCATTCTTTGCTTTCCAAAGGCATCTTTTCTCGTTTCAATTGCCTGCCATCCCATATCGGCCAACATTCTTTGCATCGCCTCATGGCACAAAGGGTTAATCTCGAAAAACAGCTTACCGCCACGTTTCAGCGCATGCAAGGCGTATCGGGCGATACTTTCGTAAAACAACAGCGGATTTTCGTTGGGCACGAAAAGTGCCGAATGCGGCTCGTTTTGCAACACGTTGGGCAACATCTGTTGGGCCTCGCGCTGCATGATGTAGGGCGGATTGCTAACAATCACATCCCAAAGGTCGGCATCGGGGGGCATACAAAGGGCATCTTGCAGCGCAAACCGCACCTCCGCGCCCAGCTTTTGGGCGTTACGTGCGGCGATGTCGAGTGCCGTTTGCGAGATGTCTATGGCCGAAACGCGCCACGTGGGTAGGTCGAGGGCCAACGTTGTGGCGATACAGCCGCTGCCCGTACCCACGTCTAACAACGTGGGCGACGTGCCACAGACGGGCAAGTGGCTGCAAGACTGCACAATCCAAGCGCACAACTCCTCGGTTTCTGGTCGCGGGATAAGCACACCGTGCGCCACATCGAACGTGCGCCCAGCAAAGTCGGCACGCCCCAACACATATTGTACGGGCACGCCTTGCACCAATTTATCCATTATTTTGCGCAGTCGGTGGTCATCGTCTTGCGATAATTGTGTAACTTTGCCAGCGTAAACATCGGCCAACGACAATCCAAAGCCGATGTCAAGCACCATCCTTATAACGGCCTTGGCCTCGCCTTCATCATAAAGGGGCAACAAACGGCGCCACAATTCGGGGTAGGTCATGGCTGCAAAAATAAGAAAAAAATGGATAAAAGCAATGTGAACGACACGGAAAAATGGTTGCCGCAAGCCGAAAACACCCCGTCGACGCCCGACAACATGGGGCTAACAACGACACAAACGCACGCCACCGCCACCCAAACAGCCGACGAACGCTACATGCGCCGATGCTTACAACTGGCTCGTTGCGGACTGCTGGGGGCTAAACCCAATCCGATGGTGGGGGCGGTAGTGGTGCATAACGACCGCATTATCGGCGAAGGCTATCACATTCACTGCGGCGAAGGCCATGCAGAAGTAAACGCTTTTGCGGCAATCAGGCCCGAAGACGAACCTTTTCTGCCCCACTCCACGCTTTATGTAAGCCTTGAACCCTGTTCGCATTACGGCAAAACGCCACCCTGTGCAGACCTTATCATCCGCAAAGGCGTGCCGCGTGTGGTGGTGGGATGTGTCGACCCCTTTTCTAAAGTGCAGGGGCGAGGCATCGAAAAACTACGTCAAGCAGGTATCGAAGTGGTTGTGGGGGTGCTCGAAAAAGCGTGTTTGGCACTTAATCGCCGTTTCATTGTGTTTCAACGCGAGCAACGTCCGTACGTAATCATGAAGTGGGCGCAAACGGCCAACGGCTTTATCGACGACCATTTCCACGCCCTGGCCATCTCTACGCCCTTCACCCAAATGCTGTCGCATAAGCTAAGGGCAGAGTGCGATGCCATTTTGGTGGGCAAAACCACCGACGAACGCGAACATCCCGCACTAAATACGCGACATTGGTGGGGCGAAAACCCGCGCCGCCTGGTGCTGCATCGGCATCAGCCCATCACGCAATTGCTGGCACAGCTGTACCAAGACAACGTGCAAACGCTCATCGTTGAGGGCGGTGCCATTGTGCATCAAGCCTTTATCGATGCCAATTGTTGCGACGAGATACATCGCGAAACGGCCCCTTTCACGGTATTCGATGGTACTAGGGCCGTAGCCATTCCGCCTAAATTCCAGCTGATAAAGCAAGAAACATACGATGGCAATGTGCTAGAAGAGTTTGTTAGTGAGTATGCTAGCTTATAATGCTGTGGGGTGATAAGCTTTTATGGTTCAATTTGGTGAAGTACTAACTTTCTTGTTCGTCAACTAGTCGCTCTTCCGTTTCCAATCACTTTGCGATTTATAGTCCATTAAATCTCTATCTACGGCAAACGGCAGGATGTGTTATTGACGGAACAAACAAACGAAGAACAGAACAATCTGCCTGAAACACAATCCCTAATGCAAGTTATTTTCAAACAAAAAACAATTCTATTCCATAAAAAACAGACTTGTAAGTTAATACTTTATTAAGAAAAATGCCTATCTTTGTAAAACATCTGTTCGGGGTTTTAATTAGCAATACGCCAACTTGGTAACTCATAAACAGATAGACTTACAAGCCTTTGACTTAACTCCACCATCCCTTTAACGTCTCAAATTAGCTCAAACGATATGAAACAAAGAATTTCTTTATGGCTTATGCTCCTTATACTGCCATTTGTATTAGGCACTTCGTGCAAAGAAGAGGTCGACCTCCAAAGCATTAGATACGAAGGAAGAATAATTGCCTTGACAGGCGATGATTCTTTTTATAACAGGTACAATATTATTAGGATAACGCAAGCGACATCCAATAAAGGCGTGCCTGTGGGGAAAACCATTGGCTTTATAGACAGAGAGTTTGCCAAAAAGATGGAAGTGGGAAACATCCTTTACTTTCGTGTGGAAAGCTTTCACGAAGACCGTTCGTCTGGCATAGAACACGCAGACCACTATTTAAGGCCCGACTATTATGGCGAAATCATACTCGAAGACGATTAAAATCCATAACTGTACCCTGAATGAAAAACGCCTTTACTATACGTCTTAAACGGCTAACTTTGTGCACCGCGCTTTCTGCTTGCACATTATCGCCATGCCTTGCACAAACTGCACGACCTCTAAATCTGGGCCAAGACGGCATGCTAACAGACTCGATGTTGCGCCTACAAACACCCCGCTATCAGGTTATATCCGCCAAAGACAATATCAAACTGCATTGGACGGGCAAGACTTTCAGACCTCCGAAAGGCTGCGAGGGAGACAAACACTTGGTTACATCATCATTGGAAAAGGTGGACAACAAACTCTTCTCTCACCCACTGTCCATTATAATAAAGGACATTGAGGTGAGCAATAACGGCGGTGAGCAGGAACAGATGACCATCCTTGCCGTGAAATCAGCAGACAAAGGGTGGAAAATCAGCCTTTCTCATACAGGGTGGTTCATGCTAAAAGAATATATCGGACCTGCATTTGGCACAACCTTCCTCGTTGATAACTGCATCTACATCATCATTTTTACAGCTATGTGGAAAACGGAGTGGAACGGATTATCAGCAGGAATCTACCGCAAGGCCCTGTATAATGACGTGGTAAAACCTTTTGTTGGCAAGCTTTTGCCATAACAATAAACTTTATTCTCGCTGTAAGGGTGGAAAAAAAGACAAACAAAAACCATCTTGCTGAGATATGAAAGGAAAAGAAATTAAAGCAATAATTGGGCGTAGTTGATTAGCTATGGGCAGTAAAACCAAGATAAACACTCATCCTTCATGTACGAAGTACTGCACAAAAACACAACAAAACCCGAAGTTCTGCCCTATTTGCCTATGCCAAAACCTGGGTATGTCTTGAAAAGGAACGAACTCATAATGTTGTCAAAGAGGGGTGACGGAGTTATAGTCAAACAGAATTGCTTTTGGAAAATGATTGTTAGAAGAATGTAAGACGTGCATAGCGTGGCATCAATACCCCCTTGCGCAGAGGAAAAGAAACCCTTTCTGTTTGCTTACCATGCACCTACGGCTTTCCAAATCCATTTCTGTTTCACTATAAAGAGTTTAGCTAAATGGCTTGTACGGAGTGGACGACAAGCCTTGTCTACTCACAAACTTGTGAGCCAATAAACTCCTCCCAAAGTCCCCCAGCCCATAAATTCCCGAACCAACACGCTCGTCAGCTCGTTAACTTGTCAACTGGTCATCTTGGAACAATGTCAACTTTTCAGTAAGAAATTTAACATTAAAAGTGCCATTTTCCTCCACCAACCGCGAACCTTGCCGCAAAAAATCGATTCTCGCGAAGGTTTGTTTTGATGCAAAATTGGGTTAGTCTGCGAATGATGCAAAACGAATATCTATTCCAAGGGAACGCCATTTACACCAACTTTCGGGCTATTTCCTGCAAAATAGAGTGCAATATGGTGCTAAATACAATGCAATATGGTGCAAAACGTAGTGCGTTTCGATGCTAAATGCAGTGCAAAATGGTGCTAAACGCAAGGCAAAAAGCATAAAAATACGCTGAAATTGTATAAACAAGACCTCTAAGAACCATGAAATACCGGGCTAAAAAGGGCAAAATGGTCGTTAAAAAGTGGTTTTTTGGGGCCTAAAAGTAGGTTTTTGGACTACAAAAATCATGAGCTGGCAACCAATCTAGAAAGGCTAAATGGTGCAAAATGCAGTTCTTTTTCTTAAAAACGAACATATTGGAAGACGCGAAAGGTCATTTTTTGTGGCAATTTACCTACTTTTTAACCTAAATTTTCGCTAGAATGGAGTGGAATTTGGAGCGATGTTGTAAAATAAATAATAACGATTTAAGATTTCGAGTTGGTGAGATTATGAGTTTGTGAGTTGAAGAGTTTACAAGTTGATGGGGTCTTGAGTTTATAAGTTGATGAGTTCTTGAGTTTGTAAGTTGATGAGTTTGTGAGATTGTGAGTTGAAGAGTTTGTAAGTTTATGGGTTCTTGGGTTTATAAGCTGATGGGTTCTTGAGTTTGTAAGTTGATGAGTTGATGTATTCGGGAGTTGGGTTTTCGTCTGTTCATAAGCCGGTGGGTTGCTCTGTTCTACGCTTCGCACACAAGAGGAATTTGCTATTTTATGTTGGCATTACAAAGACGACAAACAGATTATGACACGATGTCTGTCTTTTTATCGTGCCGTTTCGCACCACATTGTTTTCAGAAACATCTAAACAGACGATTGGGCTTAAACAACGCACTGAAACTTTTCTTTTGACATCAGCTTGTAAATCAGCATTACTTTTACTACTTTTGTATTGCCTAATAATAACATGAAACACAGATGAAAAGGTATAAAGTTAAGGAGGTTATCAAAATGTTGGAAACAGACGGCTGGGTGCTCAGCACCACAAAGGGCGACCATCGACAATTTAAGCACCCTACAAAGAAAGGGAAAGTAACGATAAGAGGCAAGGCTAGCGATAATTTAAGCCAAATCGGCTGTTAGAGCCTGTGCAGATTTTGTTTGATTGTTGAGCATCCTGCTTGTCTTATTCTTGAAGGCGTAGCGGGCTACGTCAAGAGAATAAGACAAGTAAGATGCCGACAAGCAAACGAAAGATGAACAGGAAGCGACGGAAACAACCTAAAATAATAGGTAAGCGGTCTAACGACCGATTGGGGTTTAAGCCAGTTCTTGCTAAACAGTATTTGGAAACAGACTGGGTGGAAATAAGAAATCTTCCTGCTTTACATAACCTATGCACTAGTCAACAAACATTAAACAACAGCATTTATGAAAAAGATAAAAGTAAATATAGAATGGTACGACCACAACTTTGGCGCCAGCTTAGGCCACAATGTACCTGGTAGCGTTGTGCTTACAGCTAAGACCTACGACGAACTGATAAAAGAAATAGCTACGACATTGCAGTTTCATATCGAGGGAATGATTGCAGATGGCGAAGACGTACCCCTATGGTTGCGTAATGGCGAATACGAATTTGAGTACCATTTAGACACGGCCGCCCTTCTTCGTTCATGCGAGCCATACGCTAGTCTTGCGGCCATATCGCGCGCCTCTGGGGTGAACGAGAGGCAATTGAGCCATTATGCTAACGGCCTTAAAAAGGCTCGCCCACAACAAAGACAACGTATCGTTGAGGGATTACACAAAATTGGCCGTAGACTTATTGGCATTGTATAACCCCCAACACTACGATTGCTACAAAGCTAGGCTTGTAAAGGTGAAAGGGTGAAAGGGTGAAAAAATGGCTGCGCCCTTTAAAGGTGAAAGGGTGATAAATTGTAAAGGTGAAAAGATAAATACAACCTTACGCAGAGGAAGAGGAGCACTTTTTGTTGGTTTACGATGCACCTTATGTCGTTGCAAATCCAATTCTGTTCGACAACGCATTGACAAGTTAACCAGTTGACGAGCTAACCAGTTGACAAGTTGATGAGCTAACAAGTTAACAAGATTGGTGGGCGAAGCGATCTTTTCACCTTTTCACCTTTTCACCTTTTTTGGCTCAGCGGAAAATTAGTGGGGACAAATTATTTTTATTACTTTTGCATCATGG
>CALIZL010000012.1 GCA_938028745.1 uncultured Prevotella sp. | reverse complement strand
GAAAGAGAAAGCAAAAGATGCCAGATAAAAGCAAAAAGACAGTGAAGAGCAATACGAGGAACAAGAACTAAACCTTTGCGAGGGATTTTCAGAACATGCCTTAATACACGAGGCGAAATGGTTTATTGCCTTCGCGACTTGTTGCGACTGGCGTCTATTCGCAAAAAGATAAAGAGCAAAAGTGTAAAGCCCCACAAGCTGGAACCGCCATAACTAAAAAACGGTAAGGGGATGCCGATAACGGGAGTAAGACCCAATACCATGCCCACATTGATGAAAAGGTGGAATAGAAACACGCTCAACACGCAATAACCATATATGCGGCCGAACTTAAATGGTTGCCGTTCGGCCAACTTGATGAGTCGTAATATCAGTGCAAGGAAAAGCAATAGCACGGCAGCCGAACCCAGAAAGCCCTCTTCTTCGCCTACGGTGCAGAAAATAAAGTCGGTGTCTTGCTCTGGCACGAACTTCAATTTGGTTTGCGTTCCGTTAAGAAAGCCCTTCCCTTTAAGTCCACCCGACCCAATGGCTATCTCGCTTTGGTGCACGTTGTAGCCAGCACCGGCAAGGTCTTCTTCCAGTCCTAGCAACACGTTGATGCGCACTCGTTGGTGAGGTTCCATCACTTCGTTAAGCACATAGTCTACCGAATAGAAGAACATCACCGAGCCTACGGCAAAGAGTGCCACGTAAAAATAGTTGCGAATGCGCGCGCTGAGCCAACGGTAAAGAAGCCAACACACCAGGGCAGCTGTCAACACAAGCTGCACGATGGTTACATCGAAAGCCACAATGTACTTAGACACGAGCAGACAGACACCCGTGAAGAGTATTCCAAGCGCAACGAGGCGCGTTGTTCGGCCGCGATCGTTGGTGTAACTGCGCACCATGCCAGCCGTAAACAGCTGAACAAGGAGCAAAACGGTAAAACGACCGAGCGACGTTGGCGTTTCCCAAAGCATCACTTCTTCAAACCTAACGCCCACAACGAAGTAGATCACCATCGCCACACCCGTGAAAAGGAAACTGCCCGACATGCCTTCGCGATAGAACATGAGGAAGAACGAGACGTAAACCAAGGCCGAACCCGTTTCTTTCTGCGCCACAATGAAAACCATCGGCAATACAACCACGAGGCAGGCAGAGGCGAAATCTTTCCAATTGTTCAGGGAAAAGCCGTAAGTACTCATCAGTTTGGCCACGGCTAAGGCTGTGGCAAACTTGGCAAACTCGGCTGGTTGCAGGCGCAAGGGACCCAAAACGAGCCACGAACGCGAACCCTTAATCTCGTGCGGATTAAAGATTGTGGCAAAGAGCAGCAGCAACATGCCGCCATAAATAACGAACGCGAAGGTGTCGTAAAAGTGGTCGTCGAGGGTGAGTAGCACAAAACCAAGGCAGATTGACGTGCCAATCCACACGATTTGCATGCCCGAACGCGTGTCGAGACTAAATATATCGGTGTCGCCGTAGGTGTAGCTGGCACCGCAAACGCTCACCCAACCAAAGGTTAGGAGCGCGAGGTAGATGCCAATCGTCCACCAATCTAACGACCCAAGCATGCTGGGTTGCCTATCTGTTGCTCTTGCCATACGCTATCCTTCTGCTTTGGTAAACACTTGCCTGCGCCTCAGACATGGGCGAAAGCTTTCCGTTGATGTACTGTTCCATCATCAGCGAGCCGATGGGCACGCCGTAAGTGGCGCCAAATCCGCCGTTTTCAACGTACACGGCAATGGCTATCTTGGGGTTGTCCATAGGCGCAAAGCCCATGAAAACGGAGTGGTCTTGACCGCGGTTTTGCGCCGTACCCGTTTTACCGCACACCAAGTAGTCGGCCCTGTTGGCCGCATGGCATGTGCCGCCTACCACAGATGCGCGCATGCCTTGCACCACATATTCGTAAGCTTTGCGGCTGGCCTTGGTGTAATGCTTGCGCCGATAAAGCGTATCCAGCTGTTCGCCCTGCACTTTACGCACCACATGAGGCACATAATAATAGCCGCGGTTGGCTATTGTTGCGCTAAGATTGGCTATTTGTAGTGGCGTTAGGTTCACCTCGCCCTGCCCAATGGAAATGGAGATGACGGTAAGTCCGTTCCACGAACCTTTATATGCCTTGTCGTAAAAGGCGGCATTGGGTATCAGTCCGCGCTTTTCGCCAGGCAAGTCCACGCCAAGTTTGTAGCCAAAGCCCATGCTTACCATGTAATCGCGCCATGTGTTCATAGCCTCTTGCACGTTGCGGTAGCGTCGGCGGTTGCCAATCATGTGGAATAAGCCCCAGCAAAAGTAGCTGTTGCACGAGGTACAAAGGGCCTGAACAAGGTTGGTGGGAGCGCCATGTGGGTGACATCCCACGTGCAAACCGCGGTAGTTAAAGCCACGGGCGCAAGGATAGAGGGTGTGTTCGTCGATAATTCCCTCGGTCATGTAGGTCAGTCCTTGCGTGGTTTTGAATGTAGAACCAGGCGGATATTGCCCCATGATGGCACGATTGAGCAAGGGTTTCCACACGTTTCGCGAAAGAGCGAGGTGGTTTTTGCCCCTTTGTCGGCCCACCATGATGCGCGGGTCGTAGGTTGGCGACGACACCATGCAGAGCACTTCGCCCGTAGACGGCTCGATTGCCACAATGCTACCAATCTTTCCTTCGAGCAAACGTTCGCCAAGTTCCTGCAATTTGATGTCTATACTCAATGTCAGGTTCTTGCCGGCCACGGGTCGGCGGTCGAATTTTCCGTCTTGATAGTTGCCCTGAACACGTCCGTGGGCGTCGCGCAAAAGTATCTGCACGCCCTTTTCGCCGCGAAGTTGCTCTTCGTAGCTACGCTCTATGCCCAGTTTTCCGATGTAATCGCCTGGTTGATAATAGTCGGAGTTCTCCACATCGCTCTTGGAAACCTCGGCCACGTCGCCCAAAACGTGTGCGGCGTAGGGGTATTGGTATTGTCGGATGCTGCGTTTCTGAACGTAGAAACCTGGGAAACGGAATATCTTTTCTTGGAAAACGCTGAACTCTTTATCCGAGAGCTGACTCATAAACACCTGTTCGGTAAAGCGCGAATAGCCCGGATTCTTGTTGCGGTCCTTGATATCGTTCATGCGTTTGATGAAATACTCCTTGGTAATGCCCAAGGCATTGCAAAATTCCATCGTGTCTAGCCTTCCCTTTTCTTCGTTCATCACCACCATGATGTCGTATGCGGGTTGGTTATAAACAAGCAAACGCCCGTGCCTATCCATGATGGCACCACGCGAAGGGTACTCAATCTTTTTGAGAAAAGCGTTACTGTCGGCGTTTTTCTTGTAGTCGTCGCTGAGCAATTGCAGCGTGAAAAGGCGGATAAGGTAGACTGTTACAATGAATATAGCCACCCCACCGATAACCAATCGCCTTTTGTCGAGTTCGAAATCTTTCACGCCTAGCCCCTCCCTTATCTACTTCTAAGGTTGTCTAGCACCATCACCAACACCAAGGTAAGCAACGTGCTGCCGCCTACGCAAAGCAGCCATTGCATCCAATTAAAGAACGAGAAGGCCTCCAAAGAGAAGAAAGCCAAGCAATAAGTGAAGACGATGATGAAGGCAAAGAACAGGTATCGCCCAAAGCCCAGCACCTTCATCGAGGGTACAAGGTCTTCGGCGCTTTCTCTTTGTATGAAAAGTTCCAAGAGATAAGGCCGCAACAAGGCCACAAGCGTTAGCGATGCGGCAGCTACGCCAGGCGTATTAGAAAACATATCTACCCCTAAGCCCATAGCGAATGCCCATACAAGCATACCCCACTTGGGATAATTGCGCGGAAAGAGCAACACCATATATATATATAGCAAAGGAGTGGCGCTGTCGAAGAGGTGCACATGGTTTAGCACCAGCACCTGCACCAACAGGAATACTAGGAAAGTTCCTAATGTTTTCAATACGCCTACGGTCATGTCTGTTTTCTTTCTCCCTTCATTATGGGCCTTTCAGCCCTATATTTTTTGTTTATTCTCCAACGGCAAGCGGCACTTACGCCATACGATAAGCAGCGGATGGCGCGTTTTGTCTATGCGGTTGGCGCGTTTGTCAATAAGGTGAAACCTATTCGCGTTTCACTTTAAGCGAGTCTTGCACGGCGCGCATCATCTCCAATCTTTCTTCCATGCCGGCATTGTCTATCACGCATACGTCGCGTAGCTTTCCGAAGTCGGTCGAAAGCTTTACCTGCAATCGGTACGACAAGCCATTGGGCGAGTTAAAAACGTGAAGTATCTTGCCAACAAGTACGCCCGGCGGGAAGATAGACGAATAACCACTGGTAACTACATCTAACCCCAGTTTAAACCGCGCATGTCGCGGAACGTCGTCTACGTATGCAATGCCTGGGTCGCCCCCATTCCAGTGCAAGTAGCCGAAATAGCCCCGCCCCTTAATCATACAGCTGATGTTGGAGTGCGAGTTAAGCAAGGGTATCACCACCGAATAGTTGCGCGAAACGAGGTAGACCACGCCTACAACGCCCGTGCCACAGGCCACGCCCATGTCCTTCTTAATGCCATGCGCCCAGCCTTTGTCGATGGTGATAAAGTTGTCTTTCTTATCTAACGAGTTACTCACCACCCTTGCGGGATAGAGTTTGAAACCGCTGAGAGCCATTTTCTGCGTCTGCGCCACGTCAAGGCTATCGTGTTTGGCCCGCGTGAGCGACTCTTGCATGGCAGAAACCTGCTGTTCAAGCTCCAAGTTGCGTTGCGTGAGTTCCTTATTAACCTGCGTAAGCGAGAAGAAAGTCTCTACCCACGAGTTGGCTTCGTACACTTTCCCGGCCACTTCGTTGGCCGAAGAAAACCACACGCTGCCTTGATAGCTGTTGTATTGGAACAGCAACACCACGCTTACTACCTCAAGAGCCAAGAAAACAAACCAGTGGTTGTAACGCGTTATGAATGCAAAGAGGTTGCGCATGCCCCTATCTCATGAGGAACGAGAATCGCTCAACGTTCTTCAAAGCGATGCCTGCACCCTTTGCTACGCTGTGCAATGGGTCTTCGGCGATGTGGAAAGGTATGCTGATCTTCTCTTGCAAACGACGGTCGAGGCCACGCAGTAAGGCTCCACCACCAGTAAGATAGATGCCGTTCTTCACGATATCTGCGTACAATTCGGGCGGAGTGTTCTCCAAAGCCGACAGTACGGCGTTCTCAATCTTGGCGATGGTCTTGTCCAAGCAGTGCGCAATTTCTTGGTAACACACGGGAACTTCCATAGGCAGTGCCGTTATTCGGTTTGGTCCGTGCACTACGTAGTCTTCTGGTGCCTCCTCTCCGAGGTCGGTTAGGGCCGAGCCCACGTGTATCTTGATACGTTCGGCCATGCGCTCGCTCACTTTAACGTTGTGTTGGCGGCTCATGTACTCTTGTATCTCTGCGGTAAGGTCGTCGCCTGCCACGCGTATAGAGTTGTTCGAAACGATACCTCCCAGCGAAATAACGGCAATCTCAGTAGAGCCACCTCCGATGTCAACAATCATGTTGCCCTCGGGTGCTTCAACGTCGATGCCTATTCCAATGGCAGCCGCCATAGGCTCGAAGATTAGGTACACGTCGCGGCCGTCGGCATGTTCTGCCGAGTCGCGCACGGCACGCAACTCCACTTCGGTGCTTCCAGAGGGAACACCGATAACCATTCTTAACGAAGGCGAGAACAATCGACTGCCCGTATGAACCATCTTTATCAGTCCGCGCATCATCTGCTCGCAAGCAGTAAAGTCGGCAATAACGCCATCGCGCAATGGTCTTACGGTGCGTATGTTCTCGTGCGTTTTCTCATACATCAGCTTCGCACGTTCGCCAACGGCAATCATTTTGTCCGTTCGGCGGTCGAGCGCAACGACCGAAGGTTCGTCTACCACAATCTTGTCATCGCTGATAATGATGGTATTGGCCGTTCCAAGGTCCATCGCAATCTCTTGCATGAAAGAAAAAAATCCCATGTCTTCTTTGTTTTTCGGTTGTGGACAGGCTCAACCAGCAGACGTTCTCCCTGCCAGGCCGCCCATAATGGTTGGCCTTGCCGAGCGGTTTGTCGTCTCGCGTGTTGTCTGTCCGTTATGTTATTACTTTTATTTCTCGTTTTTATCGCGTGCGAACCGCCCTGTGTGCCAGTTCGCCTGTGCGAAGATGTTTGTACTTCGTGTTTGCCTTTGCCAAACGTGCTGTACCATCGTGTTCGGCATTTTGCTTTGCTTGCGTAGGTTTTGCAGGCAGTTTGCTTGTGGGTTATGCGGGCACCAGGCGTGCCGCCAAGCATTAGGGGGTTAGGCCTTGTTGGCCTCGAACCAGGCATGTATGGCCGTATCGTAGTGGCTGCTCACGCCGAATGCGCGCGTGGCGAATGCCTTACGTTGCGCCAAAGTGGTGTTGGCACCGCTGGTTTTCAGTATGTCGAGCAGCATGCCATATTCGTTTTTGCTTGGTACTATCACCACATCGTTGAAGTTTTTGGCCCCAGCCCTGATGAGCGATATGCCTCCGATGTCTATCTTCTCGATGATGTCGGATTCGTTTGCTCCGCTGGCCACGGTTTCTTCAAAGGGGTATAGGTCTACGATAACCAAGTCGATGGGGTCGATGTCGTATTGTTCCATCTGCGTTTTGTCGGCATCGTTGTCGCGACGAGCAAGGATTCCGCCGAACACTTTGGGGTGAAGTGTCTTCACTCTGCCGCCCAATATCGAGGGATAAGCGGTTACATCTTCCACCGCACCACACTGGTAACCCAGTTCTTCGATAAACTGACGTGTGCCTCCAGTAGACAGAAACTTTACACCTTCATCGTTTAATTTGGCAAGCAACTCGTTCAAGCCATCCTTATGGAACACGGACACGAGTGCTGTCCTAATCTTCTTTGTTTCAGTCATAAACCTATTTGAGTTGTGATATTCGAGTTGCAAAGTTACGAAAAACATCGAAGAGTAGACCAATGGTTTGCCTAAAAAACACATTATATATATTAAAAAAGATAAGTTTCTTAGTCTTTGCGTTTCTAAGCGTGCGTTTTTTATCATAAACAAGCCGCCAAGAAAGGTGAAAAAGTGAAAGGGTGAAAAGGTGAAAAGATGGCCGTAAAGGTGAAAGGGTGAAAGGGTGAAAAGATGGCTGCGCCTACAAGCTTGTAAACTCGTTAACTGGCGAACTTGTTAACTGGAAAGAATGAAAAAATGGCTGCGCCTGCCGATGAACGAGCAGAGCTAGTTGGGCTAGGATAACTAGAAAACCTAGTGAACCTAGGATAACTAGTAAATCTAGAACAACTAGCAAACCTAGTGAACCTAGAATAACTAGCAAACCTAGAATAACTAGTAAGCCTAGCACAACCAGCATACCTAGGCCAACTAGCAAACCTAGAAAGGCCAACCCCACAAGCTTACCAAGCCAAATGCTTATTGGCTTGGCAACCCACAAACCCGCACTTTGTCCGCTTTTCAGCAAGAAATTTAACACAAAGAGTGCCATTTTTACCCACCAACCGCCTACCTTGTCGCAAAAAATCGATTCTCGCGGAGGTTGGCTTTGATGTAAAAAGGGGGTTGGTGGCGAATGTGTCAAAATGAATATTATTCCAAAACAACCACCCTTTGCACCTGCTTTTGGGCCATTTGCAGCAAAAAGTAGTGCGTTTTGGTGCTAAACGGAGTGCAATATGCCGCTAAACGCACTGCGTTTTGCTGCTAAATGCAGTGCGTTTTGCGGCAAAACGCAAGACAAAATGCGGCAAAATGCAGTGCAAAATGCCGCTAAACGCAAGCTGAAAAGCATAAAAATACATCGCGATTGTATAAACAAAACCTTTTAGTTCCATTAAAAACATGGCCAAATAGGGCAAAACAGCCGTCAACAAGTGGCATTTTTGCGGCAAAAAGCAGGTAATTGGGAGCGAAAAAATCACGAGTAGGCAACCTTCTAGAAAGATAAAACGATGCTAAATGCAGGCAACATGCGCAAAAACAGACAAGGAGAAGGAGTTTAGAAGGCATAATTTGTGGATAAATACCCGCTTATAGCCCTATATTTTCGCTAGAATAGGGTGGCGAACAGAGCATGATTTGTAAAACATAATTACTTAATTTAACAAAAAGATGCCATAGTAAGAAGACTGGTGAAACGACACCCAGGGACAGATTTCTTACAAATGGGACACCATCTATGCGATAACGGCAACAAACAGCCATAAATAAATGCCCACACAACGAAAAAATTAACTTCTCACGCTTGTCAATCACGATAATAATGCTTAAATTTGCAATAACCTAATCGCACATTTATTTATATATGCAATATTCAATCGTTGCCCCAGAAAAGCTAAGGGTGGTGGTTACACTGCCCGCCTCGAAAAGCATAAGCAACAGGGCGCTCATTATGCACGCTCTGTCGGGCAGTTCATTACTGCCGCAAAATCTATCGAATTGCGACGACACGCGCGTGATGGTGCGTGCGCTCTCAGACATGCCAAAGAACATCGACGTTCGTGCAGCAGGTACGGCCATGCGGTTTATGACCGCTTTCCTAAGCTGCCAAAAGGGAGAGCACACCCTAACAGGCACACAACGCATGCGCCAACGGCCGATAAAGCCGCTGGTAGACGCGCTTAGATACGTGGGTGCAGAAGTGGAATACGAGGCAAAAGAAGGCTATCCGCCCATACGCATCTACGGAAAGCCGCTGGAAGGCGGCCGAGTGGAGATGCCAGGGGGCATCAGCTCGCAGTTTATCTCGGCCATTCTCATGATTGCCCCCACGCTAAAAAAAGGCTTAGAGCTAAAAATGACGGGGCAAATAGCATCGCGACCCTACATAGACCTCACGTTGTGCATGATGCGCGAATACGGGGCGAAGGCCGATTGGACAGACATCAACGCCATCTGTGTAAAGCCTGGACAATATAAGGCGCGACAATACAGCATTGAAAGCGATTGGAGCGCGGCCTCGTACTGGTACGAAATGGTTGCGCTGAGCAAGGACTCCGACACCATTGTAGAGCTAGAAGGATTGAGCGAAAACTCTAAACAAGGCGACTCGGTGGTGCGCCACATCTTCTCGTTGCTGGGCGTAAAGACCGTTTTCTCTAAGCATCCTGCGGGGCAACTGACGAAAGTAACGCTGAAAAAGCTGCGTACAAGACTGCCCAAGCTGGAATACGACTTCGTAAACTCGCCCGACTTGGCGCAAACGCTCGTGGTTACCTGTGCCATGATGGGCGTTCCCTTCCACTTCAAGGGGCTATCGAGCCTGCGAATAAAGGAAACCGACCGCATCGAGGCGTTGAAGAAAGAAATGGCTAAGCTGGGTTTTGTACTGCGCGAAATGGCCGAAGGCGAGTTGGCGTGGGACGGAATGCGCTGCCGCCCGTCAGACGAACCCATCGACACATACGAAGATCACCGCATGGCCTTGGCCTTTGCACCCGTGGCCTTCGTTAACAAAGAAATAAAAATAAACCAACCTGGCGTGGTGAGCAAGTCGTACCCGCAATTTTGGAACGACCTCCGCCAGTCGGGATTTGAAATAAACGAGATATAGACAATGCACATATTACTGTTGGCCTTACTGGGTTTAGCAATATTTGCGGCCGTGTTGGGACTGCTCTCGCGTAACAAAAACGCGGGCGAACCCGATGTGGTAAAGGCCGACACGGCATCGTGTGCCACCTGTTCGGGCGAAGACGAACGGTGCGAACACGACTGCATGTTGGAGGCAGCAGTGCGCGATGTGGAATATTACGACGATGAAGAGCTGGACAAATACCGCGGAAGAGACTCGGCCGACTATGCCGACAACGAGGCCGAAGAGTTTGCCGAGGTGTTCTACACCATGCGCCCAAGCGATGTGCAGGGCTGGAACAGAAGTCTGATACTGCGACAAATAAACCTGCCCAACCAACTGAAAGACGAGGTGATAATGGTCATCAACGATGTAAGGTCGGCCTAACCGCCTCGCCCGCGCCATGCCTCAGCAACTTTTTGCCTAAGCGTGCGCAGCCCTATTGCGTGCCCAAACCCAAGCAGAGGCAAAAGCACAAGGGCAAGAAAAGGCAAAAGGGCAAGTGCAAGAAAAGGTAAAAGCGCAAGGCCAAAGCCATGCAGCAAACCTTTGTTTGCAAGGCAAGTGAGCCGTGTCGGGTGGCAATTTCAACAATGATTGGCATGCAGCAAACCTCCGTTTGCAAGGCAAGTCAGCCGTGCGGGGTGGCAATTTCAATCATGATTGGCATGCAGCAATCCTTCGTTCACCATGCAAGTCTGCCGTGTCGGGTAGCGATTTCAATCATGATTGGCATGCAGCAACCCTTCGTTTGCCAGGCAAGTCAGCCGTGTCGGGTGGCAATTCCAATAATGATTGGCATGCAGCAACCCTTCGTTTGCAGGGCAAGTCGGCCCCTGAAAGTCGTCGCCCACCCCTCCAAAAGCCGTAAGTAGCGGCTTACTGTTGGCTAAAAACAAGTGTGAAACAGATTTTTTTTAATGAACATATTAGAATACTCCTTCTTTCAGAACGCCCTCCTAGGCTCGCTCTTGGCTAGTGTGCTGTGTGGGTTTATCGGCACATACATCGTTACAAGGCGGCTGGTGTTCATCAGTGGCGGCATCACGCACGCCTCGTTTGGCGGCATCGGGCTAGGCGTATTCTTAGGCATCAACCCCATACTTTCGGCTATGGTGTTCTCCGTTCTCAGTGCTTTCGGCGTGCAATGGATGTCGCGCAGGGGCGATGTGCGCGAAGACTCGGCCATTGCTGTGTTTTGGACCTTCGGCATGAGCCTAGGCATCATCTGCTGTTTCCTATCTCCGGGGTTCATGCCCGACCTTCCTTCCTTTCTCTTTGGCAGCATTCTCACCATCAGCCAGGCCGACCTTTGGCTGCTAGCCGCACTGCTTGTGGTGGTGGTCCTAGTCTTCGCGCTGCTCTATCGCACAATATTAAGTGTGGCTTTCGATGTAGACTTCGCCCGTTCGCAACGCCTGCCCGTGGCGTTTATCGAGTATCTGATGATGGCACTCATCGCCCTAACCATCGTAGGCACACTTCGCATGGTGGGCATAGTGCTAAGTATCAGCCTGCTTACCATACCCCAGATGTCGGCCAACGTGCTAACGCACAACTTCAAGCACATGATTGCATGGAGCATTGTCATCGGTTGGGTAGATTGCCTTATGGGTCTAGGCCTCTCTTACGCCCTCAACGTTCCGTCGGGCGCATCCATTATCTTCGTCAGCATCCTTGTTTATCTTGTGTTAAAGGTGGGCAACATTGCTTTCAAAAAACGCCAACGCCAACTTGAAACCATTTAAATCCACATATAGCCTTGCCTTGTGGCTCGCCCTCGCGCTGCTACTCGCTGCCTGTTCGGCAAGTAAGAACACGGCACGCAGCAGGTGGTGGCAAGCTTTCAACACCCGTTATAACGTTTACTACAACGGAAACATGGCTTATGTAGACGGTATGTTGGAAAAAGAAAACGGCAACCGCGACAACTATACCGAACTTCTGCCACTCTATCCCGTGGCCAATAAGGGCAGCAAAGAGTTGGGCAAGGGCAACTTCGAGCGCGCTATCCTCAAAAGCGAAAAGGCCATTCAGCTGCATAGCATCAAGCGACGACCCACGTGGGACAAGAAACGGCGCAAGACCCAACGCGACATCGAATGGCTAAACCGCCGCGAATACAATCCCTTCATGTGGCGCGTGTGGATGCTTATGGGGCGTTCGCAGTTTCATAAGGGCGACTTCGACCAAGCCGCATCTACATTTGCCTACATGTCGCGCCTCTATCGCACGCAACCGCACATATATGCAAAGGCGCGTGCATGGCTTGCCAAGACCTATATAGAACAGGGATGGATGTACGATGCCGAAGATGTGATACGCAACATGAGCCGCGACTCGATGGATTGGCGTGCAGTTAAGGAGTGGGATTACACGCATACGCTTTATCATCTGCACGCAGGCGAGTGGCAAAAGGCCATACCCTACCTGCAAAAGGTTATCAAACACGAGATGCGGCGCAAGCAACGGGCGCGCCAATGGTTTATCATGGGGCAGCTACAAAGGCTTGTGGGCAATCGCGATGCGGCTTATAAAGCTTTCAAAAAGGCGGCATCGATGCACGTTTCTTACGAGCTAGACTTCAATGCACGTATCGCCCAAACCGAAGTTTTGGCACAAGGACAGGCCAAAAAGATGATTGCCAAGCTGCGCCGAATGGCTACCAACGACAACAATCGCGACTATTTGGACCAAGTGTATTATGCCATCGGCAACATATACCTGGCACAACGCGACACCGCCAACGCCATCGCCGCCTACGAAAACGGCGGAAAGCGAGCCACGCGCAACGGGATTGAGAAGGGTGTGCTGATGCTTAAGCTGGGCAATGTGTATTGGCAGAAACAACGCTTTGCGGATGCACGCCGCTGTTACAACGAGGCACTGGGACTTCTCGATAAAGAACGCCCCGACTACGAAGAACTTTCGCAGCGTTCGAAAGTGCTTGACGAGCTAGTGCCGCACATTGAGGCCGTACAACTACAAGACTCGCTGCAACTGCTGGCCACTATGCCCGAACCGCAACGCAACGCCGCCATCGACCGCGTGATTGCCACTTTAAAGAAGAAAGAAAAAGAAGAACAATACGCGCAAGACGAAGAGACGGCACGCCGCACTATCGCCCGAAACAGTTCTGCATCGAACATGCCCACCACCCAAACGCCCATGCAACGCACGCAACAAGGTGGCGGATGGTACTTCTACAACCCCATAGCGGTGAGTCAAGGCAAGGCCGCCTTCGAGCGACAGTGGGGCAAACGCGACAATGTGGACAACTGGCAACGACTAAACAAGGCCGCCGTAGCACTGAACACGCCCTTAGATGAGCCGTCGGCAGAACAACGCGACTCGATTTTAGCCGAGGAAGCGCGCCGCGACTCCATACAACAGGCCATGCAAACAGCCGAGAACGACCCACATAAACGCGAGTTTTACTTGGCGCAAATACCGTTTACCGCCGAACAGCGGCAGGCTAGCGACCAATTGCTCACCGATGGATTGTTCCATTCGGGCGTGATTTTCAAAGACAAGCTCGACCAACTCGGCTTATCCGAGAAAGCCTTACGCAGGCTTACCGACAACTATCCGCAGTTCGACAAGATGCCGCAGGCATATTACCACCTTTTCTTATTGTACATGCGAAAGGGCGACAAGGTTACAGCACAGCGTTATGCAGACTTGCTGAAACAGCAATATCCCAAGCACGAGCTTACCGAACTGATAACAGACCCCTATTATTTTGCCAACGCACAGCGCGGCGAACATATAGAAGACTCGCTCTACGCCGTAACCTACGACTTCTTCAAAGCCGAGAACTACGCAGCAGTGAAGCGCAACGCAAAGGTATCGGCCACCAAGTTTAAACACGGTGCCAACCGCGACAAGTTCCTATTTGTAGAGGCCTTATCCATGCTACACGACGGAAATATCGACGCTTGTCTCAATGGTTTGCAAACGTTGGTGGAGCAATTTCCCCAAAGCGAACTCAGCAAAATGGCCGCCATGATTGTGAACGGCATTAAAGCAGGCAGGCAAGTGCAGGCAGGCGGGTTCGACCTGAACAACGTTTGGCAACGCCGAACGGCCGCCGCCAACGCTGCCGACAGCCTGAAAGGCAAGCAGTTTAGCAACGACCGCAACGCCAATTTCCTCTTCGTGATGGCCTACCGCCCCGACTTCGTAGACGAAAACAAGCTGCTTTTCGCCTTGGCCAAATACAATTTCACCAACTATTTGGTGCGAAACTTCGAGATACGAACCGAAACCGACAACGGATTACGCTTGATGATGGTGAGCGGTTTCCGCAATTTCGACGAGGCTTTGCAGTATGCACGCGAGCTACATCGCCAAACGAACATCACGCGAAGGCTGAACAACGGGCGCACACTCGTAATAAGCGAAGAAAACATGCAGCTACTTGGCAAGGAATTTAGTTTCGACGACTACGACAAATACTACACCAAGCACTTCGCTCCGCTGAAAGTAAGCACCTTCCGCCTGCTTAACGAGCCTGCCGAAATCGTTCAACCCGAAGCTCCCGTACGACTTCCCACCATCGAAGAGATAGACCGCGCGCTGGACAACGACTTTGTTCTGCCCAACGAAAAGGCAACAACAGATGTCGACGAAGACACTTATCCCATAACTGACGAGCCTACGCAAAAGCAAAAGGGAAAGCCCGAAACAAAGCAAAAGGCCGACGATGCAACGGTGATTGAGGCGCCACTACCACCCACACGACAGCCCGACGACGGCACAATCGTGATAGAAGACGACACGCCTGGCACCCCAAAAGCCAAGCCAAACACGAATAAGGGGGAGCAAAAGCCGCAACAGCCCACGCAACAAAAGGGCAAAACACAACAAACCCAAACGCAGCCAAAGGGCAAAACGCCTGTAAAAACAGAGCCAAAGCCCCAAAAGCAACCCACAAAGACCGACAAGAAAGAAGACACGGGCATCGACTTTAAAGACGAACTAGGCAACAAGGGCAAGAAAACCAACCCCCAAAAGACGCCTACCGCTAAGCAAGACAGCACCAAAACGCCTGCCAAGCCCAAGCGAAAAGAGATTGACCCCGATGATGAATATTACGATTTAGAAGGATTTTGACAATGAACAACGGACTGATTTTATGGGCCGACGACGAGATAGAACTGCTCAAAGCCCACATTATATTTCTAGAAAAGAAAGGTTATGAGGTTGTAACCGTGAGCAATGGCATGGATGCACTAGACCAATGCAAGCAACGCAACTTCGACCTTATCATGCTCGACGAGATGATGCCCGGCCTTTCGGGGCTCGAAACGCTGCAACGCATCAAGGAAATACAGCCTGCCACGCCCGTGGTGATGTGCACCAAGAGCGAAGAAGAGAACATCATGGAACAGGCCATCGGCTCTAAAATAGCCGATTACCTCATCAAGCCCGTCAACCCAAGCCAGATATTGCTCACCTTGAAGAAGAACATTCACCGCAAAGAGATTGTTTCTGAGGTTACGCAAACGGGCTATCAGCAAAACTTCCAAGACATTTCCATGCAGATAATGGACTGCAAAACGCTCGACGACTGGCGCAAAGTGTATCGCCGTTTGGTGCATTGGGAACTTGAACTAAGCAATACGGGCAGCAGCATGGCCGACATATTGGTAACTCAAAAGGAAGAGGCCAACAACGCCTTTGCCAAATATGTGAAGGCCAATTACATGGATTGGGTGGCCGAAGGCGCATCTACCGCCAACGGGCGCCCCGTAATGAGCCCCGACTTGTTTAAGCATTCCATCTTCCCCTTGCTCGACAAAGGCGAGAAAGTGTTCCTCATCGTACTCGATAACTTTCGTTACGACCAATGGAAAACGCTGGAAAGCGAGATTGGCGACCTCTTCGACATCGACGAAGACATGTACATCACCATCCTACCTACTGCAACCCAGTATGCGCGTAACGCCATATTCAGCGGACTTATGCCCAATAAAATTGCGAAAATGTTCCCAGAACTGTGGGTAGACGAGGACGAAGAGGAGGGCAAAAACCTCAACGAAGACCTGCTGATAAAGACACAGATAGAACGTTATCGCCGTCACGACACATTCAGTTACACCAAAGTAAACACGTCGGCAGAGGCAGAAAAGCTGCTCGAACACTTCTCGCAGTTGTCTCAAAACGACCTGAATGTGATGGTGTTCAACTTCATCGACATGCTTTCGCACGCCCGAACAGAGTCGCGCATGGTGCGCGAACTGGCCAATAACGAGTCGGCCTACCGCTCCATAACACTCAGTTGGTTTCGCCATTCCATTCTCGCCAACCTCTTCAAGTTGCTTTCGCAGAGCGATTTCACCGTGGTTCTCACCACCGATCACGGCTCAATCCGCACCTCAAAACCCATAAAGATAGTGGGCGACCGCAACACCAACACCAACCTACGCTATAAGTTGGGCAAGAATTTGAGCTATAATTCAAAGGAGGTGTTCACCATCAAAGAGCCACACAAGGCCCAACTGCCCTCGCCAAACATCAGCACCAGCTACGTTTTCGCCACGGGCAACAGTTTCTTTGCCTACCCCAACAACTACAATTACTACGTATCCTACTACAAAGATACGTTCCAACATGGGGGCATCAGCATGGAAGAGATGCTCGTTCCGCTAGTCACCATGCGGCGAAGACGATGACATCGCACCGCAAATATAGGACAACCCCACATAACACAACCACTTAACAAGCCGCAACAAAGGGCCAACGCGCGCCCAGATGCGGCCATAAACCACAACATACAATGACACTTACAATTACATCGTTGGCCCAAATACACAACGTGGCCAAACAATTCATCGACAATATAGGCACGGGCAAGGTGTTCGCCTTCTACGGAAAGATGGGTTCGGGCAAAACAACTTTCATCAAAGCCGTGTGCGAAGAGCTGGGCGTTACCGACGTAATCACCTCGCCCACCTTTGCCATCGTGAACGAATATCACAGCGAACAGACACCCAAACCCATCTTCCACTTCGACTTTTACCGCATAAAAAAGCTCGAAGAGGTGTACGATATGGGTTACGAAGACTACTTTTACAGCGGCTCTCTCTGTTTTCTTGAATGGCCCGAACTAATCGAAGAGATTTTGCCTGCCGATGTTGTGAAGGTAAAAATCGAAGAACAAGCGGATGGAAGTCGCACGGTGACGTTCTGAAAGCACAACATATTGAAACTGCTCTGCCGCATTAGACTTGTCTAAGCAACGCTGCTGTGTTAGCCCGAATACGGCACCAAAAGCACTGCACCACGTCCCAATGCCGCCTCGTTAGGCCGCATTGGGACGTGGTGCAGTTGCTTTGTAGCCATCCTTCGTTTGCCTGATGTCCAACCTCCCTTTGCCTTGTCGTCAACCATCATTTGCTTTGTGGTCAACCATCATTTGCTTGATGACCGACCATCGTTTGTTTGATGTCCATCATCGTTTGCTTTGTCGTCAACCATCCTTTGCTGTGTGGCCGACCAAAAACACTTTACAACACGATTAAGAGTCACTCAATTGCAGCCGAACGATACGTGCGAACTCGCCGTTCTCCTTCAACAACTCCTGGGGTGAGCCCTGTTCGCGCACCGTTCCCCCATCCAGAACCACGATATGGTCGGCATTTAGCACCGTACGCATACGGTGGGCGATTATTACAACCGTTTTATTGCGCACCAGTTCTGATATTCCAGCCTGTATTTTGGTTTCATTCTCGGCATCTACACTGGCTGTGGCCTCGTCTAGCAGTATCACTGGCGCATCTTTCAAGAGTGCTCTCGCAATGGATATGCGCTGGCGTTCGCCTCCCGATAGTGTCTCGCCATTCTCTCCGATGATGGTGTCGTAGCCCTGCGGCATGCTCCTGATGAAGTCGTCGCATTGCGCCAACCGCGCCGCCTGCCGCACTTCGTCGTCGGTGGCATTGCGTTTGCCAATGCGTATGTTGTCGGCAACAGAGGCATTGAACAGCAAAACGTCTTGGAAAACCACTGCATAATTCTTCAACAACGCCTCTGCATCCATCTCGGCGATGTTCTTTCCACCAAGTGTAACCTTCCCTTCGTCCACATCCCAAAAGCGTGCGGCAAGCTTGGCAGCCGTACTTTTGCCGCCGCCAGAAGGACCTACCAACGCCGTTACTTGACCTTGGCGGGCAGTGAACGACACATCATGCAACACTTGTTTACCCGTCTCGTAAGAAAAGCTCACTCCACGAAACGCGATGTCGTAACCATTCACCTCCACATCCTTGCTCCCATCGAGTGTGGGCATGGCTTCTATCTGTTTCATCCGCTTAATGCGCACATCTAAGTAAGACAATACGACCATGTGCGTGCAAACATCTTGGATGGGATTGTAAACCATTGCCGAAACAAGCACAAAGGCCAAATAGACAAACAGCGACACATCGCCGCGCTGCATGAGCCACGCACCCAGCAACAACACCGAGGGCATGCCCAGCTTTAACAGCACAGCAGAGACGTTAACCAAAGAACTGGTCACCAATTCGCTGCTAACCAGAGCCTTTTCGTAGACATTGAGCCTCTCGTCCAGCTGCCTGTCGTACGCCTCTTCGCCATTATATGCCTTAATCTCCTGCACACATTCCAGTCCCTCTTGTATCTGTTCGGTCAGTGCGCGTTTCACTTTGTAGTGCTTAGTGAAAGCCTTATCTATGCTACGCACAGACAAAAGCAACACCAACAAGGCCAGTGGCACGGGCCAGTACACGGCCAGAGCCAACCTCCAATCGTAAGAAAAGAGGCCCATGCCCACCACAACCACGCTTGTGCCGGCGGCGAAAAGCTGGGGCACGGCATGCGAAAAGGTCTCTTCAAGCTGCGCACAATCCTCCATCATGGTGGAGGTTAGGTCAGACAGGTTGTGCTCTCCGAAGAATGCCAGCGGCAAACGGCGAAGCTTTTCGGCCAAGGTTATGCGCCGTTGCGCACTTTCCGCATACACGGTTACGTAGGTGCTGTTATACTGCCACCTGCTAACTACGAACATGATGCACAGGGCAACCAGGGCAAGCAGAAGGTAAAGCCACAGCGATTGGGGCGGCGCGGCGCGGCGCACGTCAACATATTCCATCAAGAAGAAAAACAAATAGCTGGGTGGCAACATCAGCGCCACGTTTAACAGCGTAGAGAAGAATATGCCTCTACGCAGGTCTTTCGCCCCTTTTTCAGACAGTGCGAAACGGTTTTGAAAATATCTAATCATTATTTCTAGCCCCCTTAAGTTGTCGTTATAACCTCCATGCGATGGCCCGTTGGTATTCGTTCCACATGCGGTAGTATCTTCCTTGGCGCCCAATAAGTTCTTCGTGCGTGCCTTGCTCGGCTATTTCTCCATTGTTCAGCACCACAATCCGGTCTGCATCTTGCACGGTGGTAAGCCTATGGGCAATCATCAGCACGGTTTTCCCTTTTGTAAGGTTTGCCAGGGCCCGCCTTATCAAGTGCTCGTTCTCGGGATCGGCAAAGGCGGTTGCCTCGTCTAGCACCACTATGGGCGCATCTTTCAAGATGGCTCGTGCAAGCACCAACCTTTGTTGTTCGCCTCCTGATAGGTAAGTTCCGTCTGCGCCGATAACCGTATCCAGTCCCTTTGGCAGCCTATTCACTATTTCGCGACTTTGAGACAGGTCCACGGCACGGTTTATCTGCTCGATGGTTGCCCCCTCATTACCATAGCGCAGGTTGTCCAGCAGTGAGGTTTTAAACAGGCGTGTGTTTTGGAAAACGAACGACACACATTGCATCAGCTCCGCCTTGTGCACCTGCCTAACGTCCACCCCGCCTATGCTTACGCTGCCCTCGCACACGTCCCAGAAACGCGGCACCAGCCGTGCGAGGGTTGTTTTGCCACTGCCCGATGCCCCCACGATGGCCGTTGTGCTTCCCTGAGGCATGTCCAGGCAAACGCGGTGCAGAGCCTCTTTCTCCGCATCTCCGTATTTAAAGCTCACTTTGTCTAGGCAAATGTCGTACGAAGTGATTTTTCGCGGTTCGCTGCTGACAGGCAATGGGGTAGCCTCGGTTAGCCTTTCCAGCCTTTCTATAGCCTCGTTGGCCATGAACAAGCTTTGCATAAGGTGCATCATCCGCATCACGTTAAGCCCGATTATCGGGGCGATGAGCACATATAAGAACATGTTGGCGATGACGACAGCAGCATTTCGCCCGTGCCCTATCATCACGATGCCCACAGGTACGAGCACAAAGGCGAAGGCGTTGATGGCTACGATGTAGAAAGACATAGGCGTACGCCACACCAGGGTGTACTTAATAACGAGGTCTCGATAGGCGATGATGCTGTTGTAGAAGCGTTTGAACGAGAAAACCGTTTGTTGGAACACCTTTACAACGGGTATTCCCCGCACGTACTCAACCGCCTCTGCACCCATCCGCTCTTGCGCATCCAGGTATTGTCGCTGAAACTGGTTGTTCTTGGGGTTCATCATAAAGCCCATTATGCCGAAGGCGCATACGATGGGAACAAGCGCAGCCAAGCCCAACTGCCAGTCTACGGCGAGCAACAGCGCGACAACACCCAGCGGCGAGACGATGCTGCCCGCCACATCGGGCAGTATGTGGGCCACGAAGGTGTGCGTTTGGCTCGAGTCTTCATCGATAACCTTGCGCATGCCGCCCGTGTTATGGGTGTCGAAAAAGCCTAATGGCGCCCGCATCAAAGCGTGCATGGCCTGCCGCCGCATGTTGGTTTCTACGCGGAAAGCCGCTAGGTGAGACAGCGCTAGCGCCAAGAAGTAGAGCAACACGTTGAATACAGACACGGCAAAGGCGGTAAGGGCGTAGTTCCACACGGGCGTGGCGGCCAGATTGCCACCAGTGGTGAGCAGCGTGCGCACCACCAGCCACACCAAGACAAAGGGAACAAGCGACAATAGCCCGTTTATGGCCGACAAAGCCACCGAAAGCGGCAGCAAAGCCTTGCGCCTGCCCATGTAGTTTCCCAGTCGTTTAAGTACTTTTATCATTTTGTTAGTCGCATTTGTTGTTTACTTATGCCCCCACTTAAAGCTCCTTGCCCCGTTTCGGAACGGTTTACATGGCGGCATACAATGTTTCTTGTTTTTATTTGGCACGCTTAGCCCACTCCGCACGTCCGTCTTATGGTAGTGTTCGGCTAGGTATTGCAGAGTGTCGGCAAACTTGTTTCTGCTTGTTTGCACAGCTTCATTATACCATACGCCAAGCCCAACCAGCCCCTTTGTAGGCCTTTTGCCCCAAATTTCATTAAGTTTGGCAACGCATGGTGGCGCAGCCCAAGGACAGCGTGCGGCAACAGGCCTCTAATTAGGTTGTGTGCGGAATATTTTTAATGTTTATGTTGTTTATGCTGGCTGTTCTTAGTTGTTTACAAAGGTATCACTTTAAATCCAAATAACGGACAAATGAGAAAGCAAAAAACGGCCAATCGTAACTTATAAGGAGGGTTGTATGCAAATCTTCCCTATCGCGTTTCAAGGATTTTCCCCATCGGCCTACAAACAATCCCTTCTCGCGAGGTTTGTTTTTAATGGAAAAATGGAGATTGTTGCATGGGTGTCGTCAGGCCAATTAACAAATGTTTGGCGTACAACTTGTGTGGAGAAATGCACTGTTAGCACCTGAAAGCCCTACGAAGTGCGGCTTATTGCACGACGGTACGCTGCTATTGTACGGCAAACAGAAGTTGCAAGCCATTCTTTCCTGATAGAAAACACGTACTTTGCATGGGCGAAAAGGCGGTTAAAGCGGAGAAGAATAGGGCATAGAAAGCAACAAGTGGGATTGAAACACTTGGTGGGAGGAGGGCAACCAGAAAGGCTAAGTAACACAACAGTTCTACACGCCATACAGCCCGAGCCTAGGGAAACTACTGGTAAAAATTGGTTAAATCAGCCGTAACACCTTGCATAAGTCGCAGAATTGGCGTAACTTAGGGCACGCCCACACTCGGAGAGGCAGGCATAACCAAGTTGGTCATGCACCTCACGATGAGGAAATGTGGACGGAGAACACCACAATAAGGACTTATAAAGGATGCTGATATGAAACAAGTGATAGGAGTTGCCGTGGCCATAGCACTGCTGGCAGGCTGCGCAGGAACGCGAAACTTATCGCCCGAAAAGGCGAAAAGTCAGGCCGAAATGGCACAAAAGGTGAACGAAGGCCTAGAAAAGCAACAATATACAATAGAGGTAAGCCACGTATATCCCATGCGAATGCAGGCCAAAGCCTTGTCTTATGGCTATTACATCAAGGTGTCGGGCGACTCCATTTATTCGTACCTGCCCTATTTCGGGCATGCCTACCGCGTGCCGTATGGCGGAGGAAAGGCACTAGACTTTGCCGAAAAGATGACCGACTACACCATAACCAAAGGCAAAGACGGACGAATGAATATCGAAATAAAGGTAACTAACCGCGAAGACCGCTATGCCTATCACCTGGAAGTGTACGATAACGGACACGCCTACATCGATGTTTCGGCCGACGAACGCGACCGAATTGGCTTTGCTGGAATGATGAACGTGGGGCGATAAGGGGAATGACGAAATGCTTATTAAAAGGATGACGTATGGAGGCGGACCCGTCTTATTGGCGATTTATTGAAGAATGGCATCCCAAGTATTGGTCGGACGACAGGGTGCTTCTTTGCGATATTCTTTTTCGCCACTTGGAAAAAGAAGATGTTGATGAAGATGATAAAAAGTGGATAGCAAAAGACTTTAACTCGAATGAAGAAATTGTACACGAGCTAAAACGCTTGGAAAAAGACCTTTATTTGGAAAGTCTTGATAATTATTATGAGCGGTTGCTCGCCTAAAATGAGTTTGTCGTATTGAGAGGAGTTTGTTATCTTTGTGATGCCAGCACAAGATAAACACCACGCTCATATTACGAAGAGCAGGATAAATCAACTCACTAGCTTGATAAACTCACAAAAACACCAACAAATCCCGAATACATCAACACATCAATTTACGAGTTCATCAACTCATAAATTCAAAAGCCCATCAACTCACCAACCTACAATTTCATTAACTCAAAAAATCAAAACCCACCAACTCACGAACTCAAAAGCCCCATCAACTAAAAAACTTACAAGCTCACCAACTCATCAACTCGTTAACTTGTCAACTGGCTAAGGTTAAAAATGGCTGCGCACAATAGCCTTGTCAACTCGTTAACGTGTTAACTTGTCAACTGGCTAAGGTAAAAACAGGCTGCGCACAATAGCCTTGTCAACCCGTTAACTTGTCAGCCTGTCAACTGACTAGGGTGAAAACTGGCTGCGCACAATAGCCTTGTCAACCCGTTAACTTGTCAACCTGTCAACTGACTAGGGTGAAAACTGGCTGCGACCACTAGCCTTGTCAACTCGTTAACGTGTTAACTTGTCAATAGGCTAAGGAGAAAACTGGCTGCACCCATTAGCCTTGTCAACTTGTCAACTCGTTAACGTGTTAACTTGTCAACTCAAAATAATAAATTTTATTTTACAACAGCCCTCTAATTTTCACTCCGTTCTAGCGAAAAAACAGGTTAAAAGGTAGGTAAACAACTACCATTTCAGACCTTTCACATCTTTCAGCTTGTCCGTTTTTAAGAAGAAAACCCATATTTTGCACCATTTTGCCTTTCTAGATTGGTTGCCAACCCGTATTTTTTCAACCCCCAATTACCCACTTTTAGCCCCCAAAACCCACTTTTTAGCGGTTATTTTACCCTTTTTGGCCATGTGTTTCATGGTTCGAAGAGGTTTTGTTTATACACTTTCAGTGGATATTTATGCTTTTCATACCGCATTAAGCACCATTTAGCACTGCGTTTTGCACCCTTTTACCCTGCATTTAGCACCAAATAGCACTGCGTTTAGCACCAAAATGCACTGCGTTTTGGTGCTAAATGCAGGGTATTTTACTGCAAATAGCCCAAAGGTTGGTGCAAATGGCGGTTCTTTGGAATATAAATTCATTTTACCACGTTGACATGCTGACCCCTTTTTGTATCAAAACGAACCTTCGCGAGAATCGATTTTTTGCGACAAGGTGAGCACTTGGTGGATAAAAAGGGCACTTATGAGGTTAAATTTCTTACCAAGAACTGGACAAAAAAAAATGCTTATGCCGCATACCAACACGTGAGCAACGGCACAGAAACCACATACACTTACTATCGACAGTGCGAGCAGTTGGCGGGCATGCTGCCCACGGCCAACGGACACAGCACTATGGAAACGCAGAAGTAAAGCCGCCATTAACGGCCAGTTTTCAACTTATAGATGGTGCATTGAATGCTTTCTGCCAAGTTGCTTTTTTGAAACATAACCACGACTTGCCACAAGCAAAAGGGGGCAGGATTTCAGATTTTATCGTATCTTTGTGCCTACCCCGCACATGGGCGGAGTGTTTATCGTGGTTTTACAGCACAAAGGGCATAAACCCCTCTCCATTTATAAGAAGATTAAAAGTCAAGACATCTTCACGGTTGAGAATAACAAACAATGCCACGAAAGTAGAATTGTTGAGGAGACTTTTTATGTCAGTAGCCGCGACAAGTAAGTTTACAAAATGGGCAATTGGCAAGTTTCTGCGGAGGCGAGTTAACCTAGTATCTACCAACTTGTAACCGAAAGAACACGCAAAGCTATCAAATGGTAAAGCCGCCCACACGCGCATTGGAAAGAAAAACACGATGCAAGGCTTTGTAGTTTTAGGTTTTTGCACTATATTTGCACTTAATATAGACTAGATGCAATAAGACACCTGAAATGAAAGAATTTGTAATATCCGAGGTTAAAGCCGAAACCGCCGTGCTGGTGGGGCTGATAACACAACAGCAAAACGAGGCCAAGACCAAAGAATATCTCGACGAATTGGAGTTTTTGGCCGACACGGCAGGCGCCATTACAGTGAAACGTTTCACCCAAAGGCTTAATGCGCCTAGTATGGTTACATACGTGGGCAAAGGCAAACTCAAAGAGATAAAACAATATATACTGGCCGAAGAAGAGGCCGAACGCGAAGTGGGAATGGTTATTTTCGACGATGAGTTGTCGGCTAAGCAAATGCGCAACATCGAAAAAGAACTGAACGTGAAGATATTGGACCGCACTTCGCTCATCCTCGACATCTTCGCCATGCGCGCACAAACGGCAAATGCCAAAACGCAAGTGGAGCTGGCGCAATACAGATACATGCTGCCAAGGCTGCAACGGCTGTGGACCCACCTTGAAAGACAAGGCGGCGGTTCGGGTAGTGGCGGCGGAAAAGGCTCGGTGGGACTACGTGGACCAGGTGAAACGCAGCTCGAAATGGACCGCCGAATTATCCTCTCGCGCATGGCTTTGCTGAAAGAACGATTGGCAGAGATTGACAAACAAAAAACAACGCAACGCAAAAACCGCGGACGAATGGTGCGCGTGGCACTTGTGGGCTATACCAACGTGGGCAAAAGCACCATCATGAACCTGCTTGCAAAAAGCGAAGTGTTTGCCGAAAACAAGCTTTTCGCCACACTCGACACGACAGTAAGGAAGGTGGTGGTTGAAAACCTGCCCTTTCTCTTGGCCGATACCGTGGGCTTTATACGCAAGTTGCCCACCGATTTGGTTGACTCGTTCAAGTCGACACTAGACGAAGTGCGCGAGGCCGACTTGCTTGTGCACGTGGTAGACATATCGCATCCCGACTTTGAGGAGCAGCTTGCAGTGGTGGAAAAGACACTAACCGAACTGGATTGTGCCGACAAACCCAGCATGATTGTGTTTAACAAGATTGACAACTACACCTTCGTCAAGAAAGATGAGGACGACCTTACACCCGCAACTAAGGAAAATATGACCCTCGACGACCTGAAACGAACGTGGATGGCACGGCTAAACGACAACTGCATATTTATTTCGGCACGCGAAAAAACCAATGTCGACGAACTGAGAGACAGGCTATACGCCAAGGTTCGCGAACTGCACGTGCAGAAATATCCCTATAACGACTTTTTATACGAAATGGAATGATGTACCGATTACTTACCGATGAGGAAATAACCCTGCTAGAAGACCACGGCTGTCAGGCCGAGAACTGGGAGGCAATTATGGTGGCCGAAGACTTCAAGCCCACCTACGTGCACGACGTTACCTTTTATGGCGACATCAAACTGGGCGTGTTCGAGAAGAACATCGAGGTTAGTAGGGGGTTCCTTAAACATTCAGGCTTGCGCAATGCCACACTCCGCAACGTGTGCATTGGCGACAACAGCCTGGTGGAGAACATCGGTAACTACATCAACAACTATTCCATTGGCGAAGAATGCTACATCTCTAACGTTAGCACGATGGAGACAACGGAGGGCGCAACCTATGGCGAAGGCAACCTCATATCGGTGCTTAACGAGGTGGGCGAAGGCAATGTTACGCTCTTCGATGGGCTGAATAGCCAGCTGGCCGCATTCATGGTGAAACACAATGCCGACAAAGAACTGCGCGAAAGGATAAGGCAAATGATTGCCGAAGAGCTTGAACGCACCCTACCCGACCGCGGAACGATTGGCTTTGGCGTGAAAATAGTGAACACGCGCGAGGTGGTGAACACCATCGTACAAGACAATTGCGAGGTGAACGGCGCGGCAAGACTATTCGATTGCTCGCTGCTTAGTGCGGCAGGGTCGGGCGTATATGTGGGCAGCGGCGTTATTTGCGAGAACTCTATCGTGGCCGACGGCTCTTCGATAACCAACGATTGCAACCTGCAAGACTGCTATGTGGGCGAGGCTTGCCAGCTAACCAATGGTTTTACGGCATCGGCCAGCGTGTTTTTTGCCAACAGCTACATGAGCAACGGTGAGGCCTGCGCCGCCTTTTGCGGCCCGTTCACGGCCAGCCATCATAAAAGCTCGCTGCTCATTGGGGCCATGTTCTCATTTTATAACGCAGGTTCGGCCACCAATTTCAGCAATCATGCCTACAAGATGGGGCCCATGCACTACGGCATTTTGGAGCGCGGAACGAAGACGGCAAGCGGCGCTTACATCCTAATGCCGGCCAACATCGGAGCTTTCTCGGTGTGTTTTGGCAAGCTAATGCACCATCCCGACACGCGCAACATCCCCTTTTCGTACCTCATTGCCTATGGCGACATCATGTATCTTGTGCCGGGGCGCAACCTAAACACCGTGGGCTTGTATCGCGATGTGCGCAAATGGCC
Source organism: uncultured Prevotella sp. (assembly GCA_938028745.1). GTDB lineage: Bacteria > Bacteroidota > Bacteroidia > Bacteroidales > Bacteroidaceae > Prevotella. Next base: position 20,912 of record CALIZL010000012.1, on the reverse strand, counting down.
CAAGCGCGACATACGTCCACGCAGCGGACAAAAAAGCATTGTGAACTTTACTTGGCTTAGTCCGTTCACCGTTAACGAGATGTTGCAAGGCAAGCAGATACTAGAAAAACTGCGCGAAGCCCAAGGCGAGAACGTGGCTGAATACAATTTCAGGGGATACGTGATAACCAACAATTCGCTAAACATCGGTTTGCGCAACTACGACATGGCCATCAAGATGTTCTTGGCGCGCTGTGTACGGAAGTATGGACCAACCGAACCCGCATCGACCACCGGCTGGAAGCAGTGGAGCGACCTGTCGGGTCTGCTGCTGCCAGAAAGCGAAGAGCTTAGACTAATTGAAGAAATAAAGAACCGCGAAATAACCGACATACAACGAGTAACCGAACGTTTCGGCGAGATTGGCGAGCGTTACGAGCAATACGAATGGGCCTTCGCCTATCGTCTGATAAACGAATACTACGGCATTGCACAGCCTAGGCACGCCGATTGGCAAGACATCATCGACCAAGGGCGCGAGGCCAAGCGGCAATGGATTGCCACAATAAAGGAAGATGCCTTGAAGGAGTACAAGTTGGGCGATGTGGAAGAGGATGTATATCGCGGATTTGTGGAACAGCTAAATAAGGAAACCGAATAATATCAACAAAACAAATCTTATCGTATGAGCATTAAATCGATTTTGGTTGCCTTGCTCCTCACAGGAGCGGCAACAGCCATGCAAGCAAAAGATTACCAGTACCAAACGGTGAAAGACGACCCAACGGGGACACGCATTTACACCCTGGACAACGGACTGCGCGTGTATCTCTCGGTAAATAAAGAGACACCACGCATTCACACCTACGTAGCAGTTAAGACGGGAAGCAGAAACGACCCCGCCGAAACTACGGGCTTGGCACACTATCTGGAACACCTGATGTTTAAGGGAACGAAACAATTCGGCACGACCGATGCCGAAAAAGAGGCACCCTTGCTGAAAGACATCGAAGAGAGGTACGAGAAATACCGCACACTTACCGACCCCGAACAACGCAAAAAGGCCTACCACGGCATAGACAGCGTGTCGCAATTGGCTGCCAAATACTTTATCCCCAACGAGTACGACAAGCTGATGTCGTCTATCGGAGCCGAAAAAACCAACGCATACACCAGCAACGACGTTACGTGTTACACGGAAGACATCCCCGCTAACGAAGTGGACAACTGGGCAAAAATACAGGCCGACCGTTTCCAAAACATGGTTATACGCGGTTTCCACACCGAGTTGGAGGCCGTTTACGAGGAATATAACATCGGACTTACACGCGATGGCAACAAAGTTTGGCAAGCCATTTCGAAGTTGTTAACACCAACACATCCCTACGGAACGCAGACTACCATCGGTACACAAGAGCATTTGAAGAATCCTTCGATTGTAAATATCAAGAATTACTTCAACCGCTACTACGTTCCCAACAACGTTGCCATCTGCATGGCGGGCGACATGGACCCCGATAAGGTTATCGCCACCATCGACAAATATTTCGGTTCGTGGAAGAAAAGCGATAATCTTTCCTTTCCACAGTTCCCCAAACAAAAGCCACTTACGGCTCCAAAAGACACCACCGTTATGGGTCCCGAGGCCGACGAGCTGATGATGGCATGGCGATTTGACGGCGGAAAGTCGCTACAAGGCGACACTTTGGACGTGATTGCCAACATCCTAAGCAACGAAAAGGCCGGACTGATGGACATTAACCTGGCTCAAAAGATGAAATACCTTGGCGGCGGCAGCATATCTTTTCAGCTAGCCGAATATGGTTTGCTGGGATTATGGGCATCGCCCAAAGAAGGACAGAGCCTTGACGACGTGAAAAAACTTGTTTTGGGAGAAGTAGAGAACTTAAAGAAAGGTAACTTCTCCGACAACCTCTTGCCCGCCGTTATCAACAACATGAAGTTGGAGTACTACCACGCGCTAGAAAAGAACAAAGACCGAGCCGACCAATTTGTAGACGCATTTATCAACGGCAAAGACTGGCAGACGGTGGTTGGAAGGCTCGATCGCATATCGAAGATGACCAAAGCAGAGATTGTGGCCTTTGCCAATAAGCACCTGAACAACAACTACGCGGTGGTTTACAAGCGACAAGGCGAAGACACCACACAAAAGAAAATAGACAAACCGCAGATAACGCCCATCCCTTCGAACCGCGATTTGCAAAGCGACTTCGTGAAAGAAATCATCGCCAGCAAGACTACGCCCATCGAACCGCGCTTTGTAGACTTTAACAAAGACCTAGTAAAGACGAAGACGAAGAAAGGCTTGCCCGTGCTTTACGTGCCAAACAAGGACAACGGACTGTTTACTTTGGCCTTTCACTACGACTTTGGAAAGGAAGCCGACAAGCGTTTGGACATCGCAACCGAGTATCTGGACTATCTTGGCACCAACAAATTGACGCCCGAACAGGTGAAACAACGTTTCTATCAGCTGGCTTGCGATTACAGCATATCAGCAGGAGCCGACAATTTGAACATCACCATCACCGGCCTTAACGAGAACATGCCCAAGGCTTTGTGGCTGGTTGAACACCTATTGGCCAACGCCAAGGTAGACAATGCTGCCTACAAGCAACTTGTGGAACTGGTTAAGAAGGGACGCAAAGACAGCCGAAGCAACCAAGTGTCCAACTTCATGGCCCTCGCGGCTTACGGCATGTATGGCCCATACAACACCGTTCGTAACGTGATGACTAACGCCGAGCTAGACAAAACAAACCCGCAAAGCCTGCTCAACCTGCTTAAAGGCCTGCGGAACTACAAGCACGAGGTGCTTTATTGCGGACAATCTACCCCCGAAGAATTGGTAAAAGCAGTTGACGAAAATCACGCCATCGGCAAGACACTGGCCAACGTACCACAAAACAAGGCCTACACCAAGGTGCAAACCAAAGAAAACGCGGTGTGGATTGCACCTTACGAGGCCAAAAACATCTACATGATGCTGTACAACAACAGCGGAAAAGGCTGGAACTTAGAACAGCGTCCGATGGTGTACCTGTTTAACGAATACTTTGGAACAGGTATGAACAGCATCGTTTTCCAAGAGCTAAGGGAAACTCGCGGATTGGCATACAGTGCCTCCGCACGCTATAACATACCTTCGAGAGTGGGCGAAACGGAGTCGCTACAAGCCAATATCATCAGTCAGAACGACAAAATGATGGACTGCGTGCGCGCCTTTAACAGCATCATCGACGAGATGCCGCAAAGCGATAAGGCCTTCGAACTGGCCAAACAGGCTTCGATGAAACGCATCGCCACCGAACGTACAACGAAGTTTGGCATCATCAACGCTTATCTGCAAGCACGCCGCCTAGGACTAGACTTCGACATCAAAGAACGCATTTACAATGCGCTGCCCAAGATTACGCTCAAAGAGATGGTTGAATTTGAAAAGCAGACAATGGCCAAAAAGCCCCTGCGCTACCTCATCTTAGGCGACGAGAAAAACCTCGACATGAAGGGACTGGAGAAGATTGGCAAGATTAAAAAGCTAACAACCCAAGAGATATTTGGATATTAAGTAGTGAGGTTGGGAGGTGCTGAGTATGTGAGTTCATAAGTTTGTGGGGCTGTTTATCCATTCCTCGCATGCGCAATGAACTTACATACTCATGCGGCCAAAGGCTCATGAGCTTGCAAACACATGAACTTGGAAACCCCAAAAGCCATTGGCTTAAGGCCGGTTCTAAAAATTACCTTTGCTGTATTTTTAGCTTTTAGTTGAGCAGGTTTTGTTTACTTCTTGAAGGAGCATAGTGAACTATGCGACTGAAAGAGAAAGCGAAAGATGCCAGATAAAAGCAAAAAGACAGTAAAGAGCAATACAAGGAACAACAATTGAACCTTTGCGGGGATTTTTTAGAACATGCCTTAACCCCTTAACTGCTTAACTCCTTAGCTCACTATTAAATATAAATACAAACATTATGGCACAAACACCCGAATTTAAGTACGCTCCTATGTTTCAGTTAGGCAAAGACGAAACAGAGTATTACCTACTCACTAAGGACGGCGTATCGGTTAGCGAATTTGAAGGAAACGAGATTTTGAAGGTGTCTCCCGAGGCCCTGACGATGCTCACCAACACTGCTTTCCGCGATGTTAACTTCCTTTTAAGACGCGAACACAACGAACAAGTTGCAAAAATACTTACCGACCCCGAAGCCAGCGACAACGACAAGTACGTGGCACTAACCTTTCTTCGCAACGCAGAAGTGGCCGCAAAGGGCAAATTGCCTTTCTGCCAAGACACGGGAACGGCCATCATACACGGCGAAAAGGGACAACACGTGTGGACTGGCTTTTGCGATGAGGAGGCACTCTCTAAGGGCGTGTACAAGACTTACACGGAAGAGAACCTGCGCTACTCGCAAAACGCACCCCTCAACATGTACGATGAGGTGAACACGCGCTGCAACCTGCCTGCACAAATAGACATCGAGGCCACCGAAGGCAAAGAATATCGTTTCCTCTGCGTGGTGAAAGGCGGTGGGTCGGCCAACAAAACTTACTTCTACCAGCAAACAAAGGCCTTGCTGCAAAACCCTGGAACGCTGGTGCCTTTCCTCATCGACAAGATGAAAAGTCTAGGAACAGCAGCTTGTCCGCCATATCACATCGCCTTCGTTATCGGCGGAACGAGTGCCGAAAAGAACCTTCTCACCGTGAAGTTGGCCTCAACGCACTTCTACGACTCGCTACCCACCACGGGCGATGAGACAGGTCGCGCCTTCCGCGATGTGGAATTGGAGAAACAATTGCTAGAAGAAGCCTACAAAATTGGGCTTGGTGCACAATTCGGCGGCAAGTATTTTGCCCACGATGTACGCGTGGTGCGATTGCCAAGGCATGGTGCATCGTGTCCTGTTGGCATGGGCGTGAGCTGCTCGGCCGACCGAAACATCAAGGCTAAGATAAATAAAGACGGTATTTGGATTGAGAAATTGGACGACAATCCCGGTGAATTGATACCCGAAGAAATGCGTCATGCAGGCGAAGGAAATGCCGTGAAGATAGACCTAGACAGACCCATGGCCGAGGTTCTCAAAGAGTTGAGCAAGTATCCCGTATCTACACGCCTCAGTTTGAACGGTACCATCATCGTGGCACGCGACATCGCGCACGCCAAACTTAAAGCACGACTAGACGAAACGGGCGACCTGCCACAATATTTTAAGGATTATCCGGTACTCTATGCTGGTCCGGCGAAAACGCCAAAAGGTCTGCCATGCGGCTCAATGGGTCCAACCACGGCCAACCGTATGGACCCCTACGTAGACGAATTCCAAGACCACGGCGGCTCAATGATTATGATTGCCAAAGGAAATCGTACCCAAGCCGTCACCGACGCTTGCAAAAAGCATGGCGGTTTCTATCTGGGAAGTATCGGCGGCCCTGCTGCCGTGCTCTCGTTGAACTCTATCAAGAGCATCGAGTGTGTGGAATTCCCCGAGATTGGCATGGAAGCCGTGTGGAAAATCAGGGTAGAAAACTTCCCCGCCTTCATCCTCGTAGACGATAAGGGCAACGATTTCTTCACCCAGCTGAAACCGTGGAACCCTACGTGCAATAGCTAATTTGCACGCATGAGCATACATCGAGAAAGCGGGATGGTTCACATAACCATCCCGCTTTTTATGTAAACGCACACCATATTTAACCCCCATGTATTGCTGTCTGGTAAAGCTATTTTCTCCTAACCTGTGCCAGAGAAATCGCTTTATCCCAAATCGTGCGTTGAGCCTGTGTAGATTTTTGTGTATTGTTGAGCATATTGCCTGTATTATTCTTGAAGACGTAGCGGCCTACGTCAAGAGAATAAGGCAGGCAAGATGTCGACAAGCAAGCGAAAGATGAACAGGAGGCGATGGAAACAGCCTATAAAATTTGATAGGCGACCGATTGGGGATAAATATAAATGAAGGCGAGCTTACAGCACCTGCCATAAGCTCGCCATCTCGTGTTTAGATGTGATAACTCTCGTTGTCAAAATCCTCGTTCTCCTCAAAATCTTCCTCAAACATGTCTCCTGGCTTGGCGCCAGGTTCGTCTGATTGGAATGAGCCTGCGGCCAAGTGGACTTCTGGTAAGAGTTGCTCCGCCACGATATGTGGCGTTATATACTTCTTCCTTTTCATCGTCTATCGTGTTTTAGTTAACAATCATCTTCTTTCCGTTCACCAGATATACGCCTGGCGAGAGATAGAACGTGCGCGTTTCGCCTGCCTTTATCATGGCTCGTGCAGCACACTGACCAGACACCGTATAGATAGTTAGTGGTACATCCTTTGTCGCTTCGGCTGTAATCTGGCCGGTAGAAACCGTTACTTTGAGCACCACTTCTTCCTGCACGTCGTCAATGTCTGTTGGTGTAGCCTCTTCTTCGCCGTCGAAACTAATCTCAAACGAGTTGAGCGACTTAGCTAAGTGCAGTCCTTGGTTCTCAAAATGGAAGAACGTACGGAAGGGGAAGAGGAACAATTGCGACTTCTTGAGGTTCTTGAATGCCACAAATCTGTCGAGCGAGAAGTAGAACACCATTTCGTTTCCAGTCTTGTTCAGCACGCGTCCAGAATAGGTATAATAGCTCTTGAACTTGACAGGCGAGTTGTCGAGCTTACTTAGAACTTCGTAACTACCCACTACACCCGTCTGCGTTGTAGGCGTTTTCTCTATCAGTGCTCCCTTTTCGGTAGCCACGAACGAGACGTTACCATCTCCATACCCCTCTGCTACCATTACGATGTAAGGCACATTGGCTTCGCTCTTGGGTACACCCGTGAGGTAGTCGAACTTAGCGACAACATCGTAGTCGGCTCCTTCGTGTTTCTTGTCCGACTTAAACTTGAGCGCGTTGGACTTCATTTTGGCCAAGTAGAACTTCGATTGTGGGCCAACAGCATTGCTGTGCATCGCACTTCCATCTAATGTAAGCCCGTATGGTAATACCACAGTGGCGTATTTCACACGCCCCTTGCCCTGCGCTGTAACATCACGCGTGTAAGTGGCGTAGACATTTGGTTTTAGTTGTACCTTGTATGGCGTGAAGAATGGAACTTTATCGGTGAGTGTTATGTTGGAATACCCATCAAAGCCATTTCCATCTGTTCGTTGCACAGCCACATTCTCTATGTCTGACAGGATTGCTGCCCTATAAGGCAAGAATATCAAAGCATTCTTCGACAACTTGCTACGCAGGTCCTCCATCATTGGTTTCAACTTCTGAGAACTGTTCTCTCGAATGATATCAAACAGATTGGAGTTGTCTACGTACAGCACTTCGTTAAGACTCTTTGGCACATTGGGGTCGGTTCCCTTAGCAATCGACTCTTTCATCACGTCGATTATCTGCTTGAGCGTTAGGTAGCCATACTTGCTTGTCGCGCCCACTTGGTGTTTGTTGCCTTCAAATCCCGACTCGGTGGTTTGAATTTCTGCACCCACCATCCGCGTAGACTCATAATGCTTGTTGGCAGCATCCTTGTAGTACATCGGTTTATCGTAAACGGAATGCCACTTCACCCTTGCCTTGTAGTTGGCAATTTTCAGCTTGATTACCGTATGATAATAAGCGAAAGCCCTATGTTGCTCCTTGGTTGTAGGTGCTATGTTGTAGCGCGTTTCATCAGTGGTGTAGAGATACATGGTCTTTGTCTCGTTGTCTTGCAACTGGGCATTCTCTTTCACAAACTTACCTTTCTCAAAGTGGCTGTGCTTCACTCCGCCTATTTCCGTCACTACTTCGCCCGTCATCTTCTTATAGGCCGCCATAGTGAATTGGCGTTGTGTGAAATAATTAGATTGCTTTCCAACCGAAGTGTTAGCCAAATCGGCTGCATTGTTAAAGGGGAAAGCAATATTTCCAGCCAATTCCACCTTCACTTTCTTTTCGTAATCGTAGTCGGCCACGATGTCCTTGTGCCCATAAAGGTCGTCGGCCACCGCATCATAATACTCTGACGCCACGAAACTATATCGCGAATTGTGCGTACCCGGATTGTTAAGGTAAGTTTCATCGGCAAAGTTCGACTTCAAGTTACGGAACGAGAACTGCAATTTTGTCTTGTCGGAGAACCCAACGGGAACTCTGTATATGAACTTTTCTCCACCCAATTCAAAGTTCGTAGCTTCGAATGTACGCACCTGCTCGGTGTTGTCTTTACCATGACACACCACATCTACTGAGGATATGTACGGGTTAAGGTTCTCCATAAAGACGGATATATTAACCAACGCCGTAGTTGGGTTACCAGGGGCAAGCGATTCTACCTTTATCTTGACGGCATCATTATTAAACTTACCAATCCTGATGGTGCCATCTAAAGAACCCGCATTAATTGTTTTTGTTTGAGTAAGTGGGTCGGACAGCTCACCTGTTGGGCCATACACGGTAAGTTTATAGCCAGTGGAGGTCTTGAAGTCGTCTAGTTCTCCTTTTTTGGGGAAGGCATAGCTGCCATGAAAAGCAGAATTACTGAATAATGCCTTTTTGTGCAATGCTCCCCTTAAGAAGCATTTTTGTTTATGGCGATCCCAGAAATAAGGTTTCCCATCCTCCCATAGGAACCTCACATGCTTGTTATCAGGTGTCATTGTGATAGACTTGTCGCTGGCAGCTGCATCTTGGTCACAAAACATGTAAAGGGGTTTCCCATTCTTTATAGTAAAGAGTTCGTCGTTCATCGTCCGATGCCAAATTACCTTCCTAGCCATTTGCCATTGACAATTCTCGTCCAAATAATAGTCGTGGCCAACAAACTTGGTTGTGAAAGTAAATCCAGGTGACTTGAATTGTCCTTGTTTATAATCCACCTTTACACCTACAATGCGGTAGCCGACGTCTATCTGGCTTTCTCCCTTTTCAGAGAAAACACTGGCCTTTGTGGGAGCTTCCACATAATATGTGGCGTTATCCAAGGCGTACCACTTCTTCCCGCCACTAATCACTTGCCTAATGGTTTTCTGTCCGTTTTCAGCCTTCCACGTTTTTCCGTCGTGAGCCTCCTCCTGATAGAGTTTCACACTAGCAGTCATAGAACGGCCCTTGTATTGGTCGTAGCTGTAGAATGTTTTACCAGCCTTGGTGTGCTTCTCCAGTTTTCCCACGTCGGTCTTGCCTAGCTCAAAGTCGTTGTCCGCCAAACTAACCTTGGTTTCATTCTCCAAAGTTTGTTCCAGCTTATATTCAAACGCGTCGTGTGCAGTGAAAGTTAGTTCGATACTTTCGTAGGTAAATGCAGCCAAGTGTCCATTAGACATATTGCCTGTGAAACAAAAGTAAATAATGTTCCCCATGTCGGGTGCTTGCCTTTGTATGGTATAGGTCTTCCCAGGCTGGTTCTTGGGGATAATTACCTTCTCTCCTGGCCGATAGGCAGGTATTTCCATGGTGTGCCCCTCTTTTATAGCCGACCTATCCACCTCTCCGAATATCCAGTCGATGTCGCGCCCAAATCGTAGGGTAGCAGGGAACACGTCGTCGAGTATTTTCTTGTCGTTGGGCATCTTGAGGTTATCCCTGATAACTATCTTATAACCCGTAATCTTATAACCCTTGGGTAATGCAATGGCCGAATAGTTGGGCGACACTCCTGTACAATGCACTAGCTTGTTTTTATAGTAAACAAAGTTACAAGTATGATTTCCCAACATGCCATCGGGCGATATGACGGCCTCTTCTGAACACGAGTAGCTGATAGGCAACTGCTTGTGTTGCCACAGCGAGCCATAGCCTGCTTGGAAGCCAACCTCAAGTGGATTGTGCGTATAAGCTGTTATTAGATTTCCCAATTCAGGGCTGATAGTTGCATTTTGTGCCGACAACGGTACGCTATGCCAAGCTAAAAACAAGGCTACGATTAGCAATAACGGATAGCTTCTGAGCTTCCGAAAGATGTAACACTTTTTCATAATAGATACTTTTTTCAGTTATGTCATCATGATATTTCCCCGAACTTCTGCTACGGCTTTCGCCATCAACGAGTCATATCTGCTTAAATTAAACCGAGTTCGAGTTCCCGTTCGATGTGGTTTGCTTTTCATGGCTCTCACTTTCATCTCTCCTAAACCCCTTCTCTCATTGTGGGCGGTAATGCCGCCTAGTCTCGCATGGCCAATCACTCTCTATTGCTTCGTGTTTTGCATGGCGGGCGAGTTGGTCTTAAATTACAATAATGGTGTTTTTATACTTTTATTGCACTCTGTCACCACGCCACAAAGATAATCATTATTTTACAACTAACAAGAAATTAAATGCTAAATATCCTTTCTTACACATATATTAATATGAACTTCAGCTTTTTTAAATCATTTACACATTAACCGGTTTGTTCATGTAGAGACAATCTAACATAATTGTTCAACGCCTATTGCTGGTTTAACCCCAATCGGGTGTTATACCGCTTATCAGCAATTTTTAGGTTGTATCATTCGCTTCCTATTCATCTTTCGTTTGCTTCTCGGTATCTTGCCTGTCTTATTCTCTTAACGTAGCCCGTTACGCCTTCAAGGGTAAGACAGGCAATATGTTCCACAATCAAATACAATCTGCACTGGCCCTAACGGCCGATTGGGGTTTAACTGGAAGAGCAGGGCAGCCACTTATGGGACAATGACGGCTATGCTATTAGAGAAGTTACGCTAAACACATACTAATGCGCTAGGCATCTTGGGTTTTCACGGCCTGCCTCCGCAAAAGCCAATGACGAGCTCACAGCACTTGCCATAAGCTCGCCACCTTGCGTTTAGATGTGATAACTTTCGTTGTCAAAATCCTCGTTCTCCTCAAAATCTTCCTCAAACATGTCTCCCGGCTTAGCCCCAGGTTCGTCTGATTGGAACGACCCGGCAGCCAAGTGGACTTCCGGTGAGATCCTCTCCACCACGAGATGTGGCGTTACATATTCCTTCCTTTTCATCGTTATCAGTGTTTAGTTAACAATCATCTTCTTTCCATTCACCAGATATACGCCCGGCGAGAGATAGAACGTGCGCGTTTCGCCTGACTTTATCATGGCTCTTGCAGCACATTGGCCAGACATTGTATAGATAGCTAGTGGAACATTCTTTGTTGCTTCAGCGGTGATCTGACCGGTAGAAACAGTCACTTTGAGTACCACCTCTTCCTGTACGTCGTCAATGTCTGTTGAAGTCGACCCCTCCTCACCATCAAGACCTATCTCAAACGAGTTGAGCGACTTAGCTAAGTGCAATCCTTGGTTCTCAAAATGGAAGAACGTGCGGAAGGGGAAGAGGAACAATTGCGACTTCTTGAGGTTCTTGAATGCCACAAATCTGTCGAGCGAGAAGTAGAACACCATCTCGTTCCCTGCCTTGTTCAGCACACGTCCAGAGTAGGTATAATAGCTTTTGAACTTGACAGGCGTGTTGTCGAGCTTACTTTGGACTTCGTAACCATCTACCAAACCCGTTTGCGTTGTAGGCGTTTTCTCTATCAATGCTCCCTTTTCGGTAGCCACGAACGAGACGTTACCATTTCCATACCCCCCTGCTACCATTACGATGTAAGGCACATTGGCTTCGCTCTTGGGTATGCTCGTAAGGAAGTCGAACTTAGCCACAACGTCGTAGTCGGCTCCTTCCTTCTTCTTTTCCGACTTAAGCGTAAGCGCATTAGACTTCATCTTGGCTAAGAAGAACTTCGATTGTTGACCCACCGCATTGCTGTGCATCGCGCTTCCGTCTAGCGACAGGGCGTAGGGCAGCACGACACTGGCGAACTTCACACGCCCCTTGCCCTGAACTGTTACATCCCGCGTGTAAGTGGCGTAGGCTTCGGGTTTCAGTTGTACGTTATATGGCGTGAAGAATGGGTGCTTATCGGTTAGGATGATATTTGAATGCCCATCAAAGCCCTTACCATCTGTACGTTGTATGGCCACATTGTCGACACTTGCCAAGCTTTCTGCTCTATAAGGCAAGAATATCAACGCATTCTTAGCCAGTTCTCCACGCAGTCCTTCCAGCATCGGTTTCAACTTTTGGTCGTGCGTTTCGGGTATCACGTCAAACAGCTTAGAGTTGTCTACATAAAGCACTTCACTGAGGCTCTTAGGAACATCATAATCCGTTCCCTTAGCTATCGACTCCTTCAACACGTCGATTATCTGTTTGAGTGTTAGGTAGCCGAACTCGCTGGTCGCACCGAGCTGATGCTTGTTGCCCTCCATTCCCGACTCAGTCGTTTGTATTTCTGCGCCCACCATCCTCGTAGACTGATAATGATTTTCGGCATTATTCTTGTAATACATGGGCTTATTATAAATCGACTTCCACTTCACCTTAGCCTCGTAGTTACCAATTTCGAGCTTTATCACCGTATGGTAGTAAGCAAAAGCCCTATGTTGTTCCTTGGTAGTAGGTGCAATGTTGTAGCGCGTTTCGTCGGTGGTGTATAGGTACATGGTCTTTGTTTCCTTGTCTTGCAGCTGTGCATTCTCTTTCACAAACTTACCACTCTCATTCTTTATGCTCTTATGCCCATTGATATCCGTTTCCACCTTACCCGTCATGGCTTGATAGGCGGCAACGCTAAATGGCCGTTCAGAAAAGTAGTTCTTCACACCCGACGAAGTGGTGTTGATAAGGTCGGCTGAGTTGTTAAACGGGAACGCGATGTTACCCGCCAACTCCACATTCACTTTCTTCTTATAGTCGTAGTTAGCCACGATGTCCTTGTGTGCATAGATATCTTCGTTCACTGCTTTATAATAATCGGACTGCACGAAGCTGTAACGCGAGTTATGCGTGCCTGGACAGTTTCCGTAGGTGTCGTCGGCAAAGTCTGACTTTAAGTTTCTGAACGAGAACTGAAACTTTGCGCCGGTGAAGAGTCCCTTTGGCACTTTAAACGTGAACTTCTCGCCTCCAAGGTTGAAGTCAGTCGCCTCGAACGTGCGCACTTGCTCTACGTTGTGTGCGCCGTGGCACACCACGTCTACCGACTTAATGTAGGGGTTGAGGGGTTCCATTATCAGCGATATGTTAACCATAGCGTCCGTTGAGCCGCCTCCGTAAGGTTCTATCTTAAACTTGATGGCGTCGTTGTTAAACTTATTGCCCACAAAGAATGCCCCTTCCTGCGTACCACCTGCTACGGTCACCATCCTTGTCTGAGGGTCGGAGGCTTCTCCCGATGGTCCATAAGTTGTTATGCGGAAGTTGGTGCTCTGTCCTACGCCCAACACAACGTCACCCCTGACAGCATAAGGGTCGGTGGATTGGAACGCATCTTCGTGCATCACGGCTTTCTTGTCGCCGATGTGCAAGCGCAAGTAGAGGTTCTCGTAACCCAGACCCGGGTAATGAATGTAAGGTCTGTTGCCTGCCCACCTAACGCGTGCGTGCTTGTTCGTTTCAGAAATCTTCACGTCGAATTCTTTCTTTGAAGGGTCGGGCCTGTCGAACCACATATACTTAATCACCCCATCGACGATGGTGTAAAGCTCTCCCGCGGCATTGGTATGCCACGTAACGGGAGTTTTCGTCCATTCGCAACGACCATCCAAGAAGTAATCAGAATGACCTCCATAACTAGCGCGAAGCGTAAAGCCGGCATCCTTGTACTGTCCTTTTCGGTAATGAACCTTCGCCCCCACTATCCTATATCCCACAGACATTTTCGTTTCTCCATCCTTAGACCTCACCATAGCGGAGTTAGGCGCCTCCACATAGTAGGTTCCGTCCTTCAAGATATACCATGGTTCGTTGTTACTTTCCACCACGCGTATCTTCTTTTGTCCGTGGTTCGCGCTCCAAGTGCCGGCATTGTGCGCCCCTTCTTCAAAGAGGTTCACTGTTGCCATCACTTCTCGGCTTTCGTCTTGGTCGTAACAGAAGTACGTACGGCCGTTCTTCGTTCGGCTTTTCAGTTCTCCCAAGTCCATCTTTCCCAACGGCATGTCGTTGGCCGAGAGGCTAACCACCTTGGTATATTCCATCGCCGGTTGCAATTTGTATTCAAAGTTGGTGTTGGCCGTAAACCAAAGTTCGATGCTCTCGTAGGTAAATGCTGCTGTACGTCCATTCCCCGTGTTGCCAGCGAAGCAGAAATAAAGGATGTGTCCCAGGTCTGTGCCGTGCCTTTCGATGGTAAACGTGTTGGTGTTGCTCACGTTGCTTGCAGATAGGGTTACGCTATATCCGGGTTTGAAAGTGGGATTAACTGGTGCTCCAGAAAGAACGACATTCGATTTCTCCACTTCGCCGAACGTCCAATCCTTAAGTCGCCCGAAAGGCACTTTGCCTCCCAGAATGTCGAATAGCGGATTGTCTTCGGGTGTCTTTAAGTTGTTTTTGATAACAATTCTATACCCTTGTATCGTGTAGCCGTGGGGCAAGGCCAAGCAAGTGTAAGTTGGGTGCTTGCCTGCAAAGTGGATTAGTTTACGCGGTCCAGGCGTTCCATGCCCATCTTTCTTGGCATAATAATGAAAGTTACAGGTGTGGTTTCCCATCACGCCATCTTTCGACAGCGTTGGCGCGTCGGATGTGGAATAGGTTATTGGCAGTTGCTTGTGTTGCCAAAGTGCAGAAAGTCCGCGTTCGAAGCCCACTTCGCTAACTCCCCAAGTATAAGCAGCCACCAGATTTCCCATTTCTGGGCTGATCGTTGCGTTCTGCGCCGATAGTGGCGCACCTCGCCAAGCCAAAAATAAGGCTATGATTAGCAATAACGGATAGCTAAAACGCCCCCGTAGAACATCATACATTTTCATACTAGATACCTTTATTTAATTTATGTCATCATGATACTTCCCCGAACTTTAATTGTGGCTTTCGCCTATTACGAGTTATATCTGTTTTCTTAAAAACCGAGTTCGAGTCCTTTTTTCGATGTGTCGTTGCTTTTCATGGGCCTAACTCTCATCGCTCTCTAAAAACTCTTCTCTATCTTCCACCGGCATTGCGGCCGTGTTTCACAAGGCAATCGCTCTCCATTCTCTCGTGTTTTGCACGGCTGGCGATTTCTTCACATGATAAAATGGCGCACTTAAAATCAATTCGCACCCCATTTTATGCTACAAAGTTAGTCAATATTTTACAAACAGCAATGATTCCTTCTCGAAATATTCTCAATTTTACGCATATTAATGTGGTGTTATATTTTCTTAACTTCCGCGCAACAACATATTGTACACACAGATACGAAAGCCATAGAAAACTTAGTCCGCATAGGCAATGTGTCAAAAAGACAAAACTAACATAAACGGCATTTATAGATAAAACAACTTTACATTATTCTTCCTTTTTTAGATCAGTTTCGCAGTACTTTTCAACGAATTTGGCTATGTTACTCCCTATATTAGTACTGAATTGAGCTCTACGCCCGTTACACAATGCCCATGCCAAGCATACAAAAAGTGCAAGACACGCATCAGGTGTCTTGCACTTCATTTTCGTTTCTCACCATTAAAGGTAGAGTTACAGCAGGGCTTGGAATTTCGCGTCCAGCGTTTCCTTATTGGTTGCACCAACGAACTTGTCTACCAACTGCCCGCCCTTGAAGAACAGGATAGTGGGAACGCTACGTACGCCGAACTCTGCGGCAACCTCGTTATTCTCTTCTACGTCGCACTTTCCTACAACAATCTTGCCGTCGTAGTCGTTTGCCAACTCAGAGATGATGGGGCCAACCATCTTGCAGGGGCCGCACCATGTAGCCCAAATGTCAACAACCAATGGCAATTCGCCATTCTTATAACTCTCAAAGTTTTCTGATGTGATTTTTACTTCCATAATGATGTATTCCTTTTTTATTTGTTATTAATCTCTATTGGGTTTGTTTTGTCCAATTAGCTCAATGCAAACACCGTGCCACAAAATACGCACCGCAGGCATTCTGTTTTCTTTCAACACGCCTTTAAGGCAGCAAGTGCCCACGTCTTACACCTTATATATATGGTAACAAAAATGGCAACGCCCATCCCCTCTCGGCAGAAAGGCTGTCAGCGACGTGTAAATTTGTCACTACATCTGCCAAATCAGTTCACCTTATAGTTCATGTGTGGGTCGCTCTCCACGTAATTAACCAACGTTCGCCCCACCCTTATCGGCGGAATGCTTGCCTTTAACAGCAGCGTATTGTTACTTTCGCTGTCGTAGACTTCAAAATAAAGCTGCGTCTGACCAGGACTGTCGCTCACCATTGTTACAATATCGTTCACAACCGTTTGGTCGACGTGCGCGCTGTCCACCTGAATCGTAAACCGTTCAACCCGTTTGTCAAACGTAGTTTGCAAGTATTCGATGTTCGCCACCTGCAAGTCTACAAACGCGCTTGTGGGATATTTCTGCGTAAATCGGCACTTCACAAAAAGCGTTCTGCCCACTTCAAACATGCCATTCCATCTTCCCCACTCTTCGCCGAAGAAAGCCAGCTCGCCCGAACCCGAATAATCTTCGATGGTTACAAAGCCGCAAGGTTTTCCTGTCTTGGTAACGGCCGAACGCGTATTGGTTACCATGCCCGCCAACGTAACCTCGGCCTTCTGCACCAATGCCATTCTGTCTTCCAGTTCGTTGCATCCCGTATTGCACATAGACTGCAACACAATCTTATAATCGTCTAGCGGATGCGCCGAAAGGTAAATCCCCACCAAGTCGCGCTCCTTGTTCAGGCGTTCAATGCTACTCCATCGCTCCGCTTGTGGCACGGGCGGAGTACTCACTTCCACAGCATTGCTGGCACCGAACAGCGAATTTTGCATCTGCTGTTGCTCCATTTGAAACAGCTGTCCGTAGCGAGTAAGGTTATCTATAAAGGTAGCCCCCTTGCTATCTGTCCCGAAATAGCTTTCGCGCGCAATGCCCAAGCTGTCAAAACCGCCGCTTAGTGCCAAGCTTTCAATGGCTTTCTTGTTCACCGAACTCAGGTTCACGCGTTGCACCATGTCGAACACCGAAGTGTAAGGCCCATTCTTTTCGCGTTCTTGAATGATGGTCTGGGCCGCCGCGTCGCCCATTCCCTTGATGGCGGCAAGCCCAAAACGTATCTCGCCATGCTTGTTCACACTGAATTTCAAGCGCGACTCGTTCACGTCTGGCCCCAACGTCTTAATGCCCATCACCCTACATTCGTCCATAAACTTGGTTATTTCCGATATGTTGGCAAGGTTTCTACTCATCACGGCAGCCATATATTCGGCTGGATAATGCGCCTTAAAGTACGCCGTTTGGAAAGCCACCCACGAGTAACACGTGGCATGACTCTTGTTAAAGGCGTACGAAGCAAACTTTTTCCAGTCTTCCCAAATCTTGTTGAGCACTTCCTTTGGGTGTCCGTTTTTCATTCCGCCCTCGTAGAACAGCGTTTCCAACTTATCCATCTGCGCAATAAGTTTCTTACCCATTGCCTTTCTCAGCGTGTCGCTCTGTCCGCGAGTAAAGTTGGCCAGTTGCCTAGACAACAACATCACCTGCTCCTGATACACCGTAATGCCGTACGTATCTTTAAGATACTTCTCCATGCAAGGGATGTCGTACTTCACCTTCGATGGGTCGCGTTTACGCGCAATGAAGTCGGGAATGTAGTCCATTGGCCCCGGCCGATAAAGCGCATTCATGGCAATGAGGTCTTCAAACACCGAGGGTTGCAGCTCGCGCAAGTATTTCTGCATGCCAGCCGACTCAAATTGGAACGTCCCGATGGTTCTTCCCTCGCAATAAAGCTGGTAGGTTTTGGCATCGTCGATGGGTATTTTCTCCAAGTCGATGGTCTTTCCCGTAGATATGCGCACGTTTTCCACGGCCTCTTTCAGTATGGAAAGTGTCTTCAGTCCCAAGAAGTCCATCTTGATAAGCCCCGTTTCTTCGATAACGTGCCCGTCATACTGCGTACAAAGCAACTTATGTCCAGGGTCGGCCTTATCTTCGGCAGTAGAAACGGGCACCCAATCGCTTATCGCATCGCGGCAGATAATGGTTCCACAGGCGTGAATACCCGTTCCGCGCACCGTTCCTTCCAACATCTTGGCATACATCATGGTGTTGCGCAACCCCTCATCTGCCGATGCCTCCGCCTCGCGCAGCTCTGGAATGGCCTTAATAGCATTGGCCACGCTCATCTTCAAGCCATCGGGCAGCTTGTCGGGAATAAGCTTGCACAAGTCGTTCACAATCTTCAGCGGCACCTTTTCCACACGTCCAACGTCCTTAATAGAGTTTTTCGTGGCCATCGTTCCGTAGGTAATGATGTGCGCCACCTTGTCATGTCCGTACTTATCTTCCACCCATTCCAGCACGCGCCCGCGTCCGTCATCGTCGAAGTCGGTATCAATATCGGGCAACGAGATACGGTCGGGGTTAAGGAAACGTTCGAAAAGCAAGTCGTACTTGATGGGGTCTATCTTCGTTATGCCCAAACAATAAGCCACAACAGAGCCTGCCGCCGACCCACGTCCAGGCCCAACCATCACGTCCAGTTCGTCCTGCGCCGTGTTGATAAAGTCTTGCACGATAAGGAAGTAGCCTGGAAAGCCCATTGTTTTCATAATGTGCAGTTCAAAGTTCACACGTTCGCGCACTTCCTCTGTAAGCGGCTCGCCATACAGTTTCTTAGCCCCA
This sequence comes from uncultured Prevotella sp., assembly GCA_938028745.1. GTDB lineage: Bacteria > Bacteroidota > Bacteroidia > Bacteroidales > Bacteroidaceae > Prevotella. Next base: position 2,279 of record CALIZL010000012.1, on the reverse strand, counting down.
TCGTATGCCAGTTTGGCCAGATAGTCGGCCTCGAACTTTATTCGATACAGCTTTTCGTATCCACCCAGTTTCTTAATTTTCTCCTCTCCCTCTTCGGGTGGCAGCTGGTTCTGTCCATTTTCGTCGGATGTAAACTCGTCGTACAGTTCTTTTTCCGATATACGTTGCCGCCATTGTTCCTCCGTTCCGAAATCTTCGGGTATGGGAAAGAAGGGCATAATGGGCGAATGGTCTATCGAGTAGGTTTCCACCTTATTTAATATCTCCACCGTGTTACGCATGGCTTGGGGCAAATCGCCAAACACCTCGTTCATTTCTTCGCGCGTTTTAAACCACTCTTGCTTAGAGTATAGCATGCGTGTGGGGTCGTCTAGGTCCTTACCAGTCGACAAACACAGCAAGTGGTCGTGTGCCTCGGCGTTTTCTTGGTCCACAAAGTGGGCATCGTTCGTGCATACCACCTTGATGCCCATCTCTTCCGCCATTTCCAACATCACCTTATTGGCACGTTGTTGCAGCGGAAACGCCTCCCTGTTGGCCCGTATATGCGGGTCTTTCACCTCGTGGCGTTGCAACTCCAAGTAATAGTCATCGCCAAAAACGCGGTGATACCATTGCGCAGCCTCGCGTGCGCCCTCGATGTCGTTCCTCAAAATTTTGCGCGGAACTTCGCCGGCGATGCACGCCGAACAAACAATCAGCCCCTCGTGATAGGTCTCCAAGTCTTCGCGGTCGGTTCTGGGGCGCATGTAATATCCGTCTACCCACGCTCTCGAAACCAGCTTTATCAGGTTCTTATATCCTGTATAGTTCTTCGCCAGCACAATCAGGTGGTAGCCGCTCATATCTCCATTCTCCTTCACCCTGTCTGTTTTTCGGTGTCGCGCCACATACATCTCACAGCCGATGATAGGTTTAAATTCGGGCAAGCCTTCTTCTTTGCGCTTGCCGTTAACCTTTTTGCAGTAGTTAAAAAACTCTTTCGTGCCGAACATGTTGCCATGATCGGTCAGTGCCATACCGCCCATGCCGTTGGCTATGGCCTTATCCACAAGGCGTTGTATGCTCGATTGGCCGTCGAGTATAGAATAATATGTGTGTACGTGAAGGTGAACGAAGTCTTCCATTTGTCTTTCTTGTTTCCTGACGAATTAAAAAATCACCTTCAAAGTTACGCCATTTAATCCACATCAGCAAGCAAAAGCAAAAAAACAATGTCCTAAAAAGGCGTTGCAGCATGGCCTAAAATGCGCCTATGTGTGCGCAACATGTTGCAACTAACGGCTATGCGCAGGGGAAAATGGCCGAAAAAGAATTGAAAAAGTGAGCAAAGTTTAGGTTGTTAGAGAAAAAATACTTAACTTTGCAGTGATTAATGATGAGGAAATCAGCAAACATAATACTCTCCTTCATACTCTCTTTAATGATTGTGTGGATTGGTTCGGGCATCATGACCGTGGTGTGCGAACATACTGGTAATGTGTCTGTTGCCCATCAGTCTTCTAAAAGGCATTGTAATGATGCCAATGCTAACCATTGCAATGATGCCGATGCTAGCCATTGCATGAGGCTGCAAATCAAAACCTTGTCGCCAACAGACATGGCACCAACTGGTTTTCATCATCTGCAGCCCGTGTTGCTTTCGTTGCTTCCGCAGCTTGTAACACACTACAACTTGTTGCCTTTGCCCGTTTGTGCAAGGGCGTCTTGGAGAATGTCGCACCCGCTTGTGCATGGCACAAAACGGCAATATCTCCGGCTGCTTACAACACTTTTAATTTGATTTCGTTGTTTCCCCATTGCTTGAAATTTAAGTAATGGCAGGCCTTTTGTGCCCTTTTGCGGCATGCAAGAAGGGATAATTGTGCCAAATTATCAACGCTTTTGATACCAAATCCTCGCTTTATGCTGTGGGTTGTTTAGCTTGTGCACGCAAGCGTCTAGTCTTATGGGCAACCTTTACCTGTCTTTAATCGTTTTTTTGATTAGGCCACTAAGGTAGGCGTAGGCGCAAAGTACCACCAGTTTTGCAGCCGTGGTTTGTGGTATCATCAACTTTATAAACAACAAAATCAAACCAAATGAATAAGATGATATATTTATCGGGCATCTCACTCCTGTTTGTTATGCCCGCTGCAGCACAGCAAGTAACCGCCGATTCTGCTGCAATAATGAAAGAACACACCCTGTCTAACGTCACCATTACAAGTCGTAAGGCAACCATGGGCTCAGCGGAAGATTAGTGGGGACTACGCATAAATCTTTGAAAGTCTAAACAT
>CALIZL010000011.1 GCA_938028745.1 uncultured Prevotella sp. | reverse complement strand
TATACTGATTTTTCTGAAAAAGATAAGAAAGAGGGAAAAGTCTAGATGACTTCAACTTGTCAGAATTGCCACCAATGCTTCTTTTTCTTGTAGCTTTCGGGATTGTTGTGTGCCCTGATAGCGTTCCTAACGATTTGTTTGTAGGTAACATTCTCTGTTACCATCCGATAAATCTCACCCCAATCTGGAAGTCCGCCAACGTTACGGTCGTCGATAAATAGGTCGGCTTTGAGCTTTCTAGAAAAATGGTTGTTCTTCTCTTTCTCCTCTTCTGGGTAGTCGCGGTTCACTGCATAGAACTCCACGCCGCGTTGCCTGCACCATTCCACAGCCTCGTCCAGCAATTCGCCCTCCCTTACGCTCCACAAGATAAGCCTATGCCTGTCTTTGATGAGCATTTTCAACGTTTCGGTGGCGAAAGGTATTTCTTCTCCTATTTCTGGGTAACGGTGTTCTACGATAGTTCCGTCGAAATCAACTGCTATTGTCATTCTTATTTGTATTTAGCGGGTTTCATCGGCTTTATGGCTGATGAAACCCGCGTTATGAAATGGCTTTATTGTTTCACCGATGTATCGTTCTCGTTGCTGTAATGGCTGTTACTGTAATTGCCATAGTTGCCATAGTTGTTATAGCGACCATACTTACCGTGTTTGCCATAATAGCCATACTTGGCGTATCTGCCGTATTTGCCATAGCCATAGTAGTAGCCGTACTTCTTCTTAGAGAGGTCGATGCCGTTAACCACAACGCAAATGTTGGGCAACTTGTTTTCTACGTGAAGCGTGTTGATGAGCTCGAAATTCTCTTTTGGCGTGTAGTCGGCGCGACAAACGTACACCGTGAGGTTAGAAACCCTGCCCACTTGCAATGTATCTGTAACAAGACCCACAGGCGCGGTGTCGATAATGATGTAGTCGTATGTGCGTTTGAGCAAGTCCATGATGTCGTCTAGCGAAGTTCTTGTAAGCAACTCCGCAGGGTTTGGCGGTATAGGTCCGGCCATCAGCAATTCTAAGTTCTCGTTAACGCCCGATGGCAACATCTGCGCCTGTATGTCGGCAGCTGTTACTACGCTCTTTGTTAGCAAGTTGGTAATACCATGTCGGTGGTCGTCAATCTCGAATAATTCAGCCAATCGCGGCTTACGGATATCAAGACCAACCAAGACAACCTTCTTGCCAAGTAGTGCGAACGACACGGCGAGGTTTGCGGCGATGAAAGTTTTGCCTTCGCCCGATATGCTTGATGTGAACGAAATAACCTTTTCGTTCTCTTTAAGCATGAACTGTACGTTGGTACGCATCGAGCGGAATATTTCTTCCATCTGGTTGTTCTGGTTCTCGTGAACAACAATGTCGGCCTTGGTTTTAGCCGTATCGCTGGCCACAGCCACATCGGCAACGATGGGCAGAGAAGTAAGGCGTGCCACATCGTCGTGCCCTTCAATCTTATATCTGAAGAAGCTGAGGAGGAAAAATATCACACTTGGTATGGCTAAGCCAGCTACCAATGCGCCCATGTAGATGGTTGAAGAGCGTGGCGCGACCTTACCAACGACCGTGGGGTCGTCGATTAGTTTTCCTTTATCAGCTGTTGCGGCAAGAGAAATGGAGTTTTCTTCGCGCTTTTGTAGCAACATCAGATACAGTCCTGCTTTCACCTCGAGCTGCCTACCAATTTGTTTCATCGTTTTTTCTTGCTCGGGTGTTTGTTGTATCATGCTGTTATATTTGCCATACTGCGAAGCCACGGCACTTCTTTGAATGTCCATGCTGCGTTTGGCCTGTGCCATTGCGCGGCGTATGCTGCTCGAAAGGTCGTCTAGCTGCGAAGTAAGCGGCGTAACAGTTGGGCTGTTTTCCGATGCACTTCTAAGCAGTCTGTTTCGTTCGAGTACTATTTCGTTGTACTTGTTGATGAGCGAAACGGCCGATTGGTCGCTAATGCCGATGTTGGCAGGCAACGTTTCGTATTTGTTCGAAGGCTGGTTCATGTAGTCGTTGATGCTGTTGAGCAACGCAATCTGCGTGTTGGCCTCGGCAAGTTTCTGGTCGTATTGGTCGCTATTGGACAAGGCTTGGTTTGCGCTCATCTGCAATTCCACCATCTTGTTGGCTTTCTTGTAGCTTTCCAGTTGGCTTTCGGTACTTCCCAATTCGGTGTTAATCTTCTCCAACCTTCCGTTGATGAACTCTTCGGTTCTCACGGCCACTTCGTTCTTATCTTCGTTAGCTTGCCTGTTATAGCAGATAGCAAGCTGTTTAAGGTAGTCGATGGCGCGTTCGGGACTTTGGTCGTTAATGGAAAGTACGGCGATAGAGGTGCTCTTCGACGACTGAGCTATGCTTAAGCCCGAGGCATAACCAATGGCTACGGCCTTAGGTGGGCTAATTCGTACCAACATTTTCTCTCCATCTTTCATGGGGGTGGTGGAGTTGGGCATAAAGGTAATGATACCCGTCTGTGTTCCAAGAGCCGCTGGCAGAGCCGTAAAGGTTTTATCGATGGCATAGGCCTTCCCTGGTGCTTCGGGATTGGTGGAATAATAAGTGCCCTCAACATGGTAGTTCTTTCCTTCACGAGTGATGGTTAGGGATATTGAGTGGTTCAACATGTCGAGGTGTAAAGGGTCGATGTCTACCGTTATAGGTTGAGTTTTGTACATCAGCCTATTGGTTACTTTACCCGCACTCATGTAAGTGGTGTATAGTTTAAGGTCTTTAACAGCCTGAATGGCAATAGAACTCGACTTGAGTATTTCCATTTCATTATCAATACCTGTTGAATTGGAAACCACTCCAAGGTTTGTGGAGTATTGCAAACTGTTGCGTCCCCTGCTGGTATTCTCTTCTTTGATGAGCAGTTTAGCGTAAGTCTGATAAATCGGGATGGTGTATCGCAAGTAAATGCTGGCCAACCCCAGACAAATGATTAACGACAATACAAACCATTTCCAATTCAGAATGAGGGTCATGTAAACGGTTTGGAAATTGAATAGCGATTTGCCCGCTTGGGCTTGTTCGTTATCCGGGGTGTTGTTTTTTATATTCTCTTCCATACAATCTGTTGTTTCTTTCTCTATCTCTCTTTACCTATAATGTTTAACTATTGTTTGAGAAATTTCAATGCTTTATTTCGCCATTTCGGCAATGCGCATGAGGTATTGCCCGTACTCGTTTTTAATCATGGGTTGGGCCAAAGCCTTCACTTGTTCTTTGTCAATCCACTTGTTGTCCATTGCAATCTCTTCGAGGCAAGCAACCTTTTGGCCTTGTCTTTTCTCAATTACTTCGATGAATGTACTAGCTTCGCTAAGGCTGTCGTGTGTGCCCGTGTCTAACCAGGCGAAACCTCTTTGCAGTGTTTGCACTTTTAATGCCCCTCTTGAAAGGAACTCTTGGTTAACGGTTGTTATTTCCAATTCGCCTCTTGCGCTGGGCTTAATGTTCTTAGCAACTTCAACTACAGCGTTGGGGTAGAAATATAAGCCCACAACTGCGTAGTTGCTCTTTGGGTGTTTGGGCTTTTCTTCGATGCTAAGACAGTTGCCTTTGTCGTCGAACTCGGCCACGCCATAGCGTTCGGGGTCGTTAACGTAATAGCCGAATACCGTTGCCTTGCCGTTGTTCGCGGCTTCTACACTCTGCCTGAGCATGCCTGTGAACCCGGCTCCGTAAAAGATGTTGTCGCCAAGTACAAGGCAAACGGTGTCGTTGCCAATGAACTTCTCGCCGATGATGAACGCTTGGGCCAGACCATCAGGGCTGGGTTGTTCGGCATATTCAAACCTTACGCCCAAATCTTTCCCATCGCCCAATAGGCGTTCGAAACCTGGAAGGTCGTGTGGGGTGGATATAATCAATATCTCTTTGATGCCTGCTAGCATCAACGCAGATATGGGATAGTAAATCATGGGCTTGTCAAAAATGGGTATCAACTGCTTACTTACACCTTTTGTGATGGGGTAGAGCCTAGTACCTGAACCTCCGGCAAGTACGATTCCTTTCATACGCTTTTATGTTTAACGATTTATGGGACAATAATTTTATGTTTTATGCCTTGTTGGTGAGTTTAGCAGGCGCAAGCAGGAATAATCTTTGGCGCGCCGTTTGCAATGTTTCAAAATGAGGGCAGCAGCCTTAGCATGTCCCTAAAACATTCACCTCTGTTTGCTCCTGGGACGTTATGACAGATTCCAATTTGCACAGTGTCACCTTATTATATGTTGCAAAGATAATAATAAAAACTGAAACTTATATTTTTCGGCACGTTTTTGTTTGCTTTATTGTACTTTCAGCAGGTTTACTATGGTCCGTTTCGGCTTTGTGACATCGTTTCTGTTCTCCATTTCTCCCTTGTTTGTGTATTTTTACTCTTAATTTTTGCTAAACCATTTTGCAGTTCGAATTAAAATACTTAATTTTGGAATTCAAACAATCAATAAAACGTGAACAGTGAAAAATAACATACTAACGCTGCTAATATTTCTCTTACCGCTAGGCACTTCTGCACAAAAGATAACCATAGGCTCGTGTAACACGATGGATGGAGGCCTATATAAGGGTGAAATGGTAGGTGGAAAACCGCATGGTAAGGGCAATACGTTGTATAGCAATGGTGAAACATACGAAGGCGAATACTTTAAGGGGCGTTGCCAGGGCTATGGCGTTCGAACCTTTTCTGATGGAAAACGTTACGAAGGGCAATGGTTCCAGGACCAACAACACGGCAAAGGCACTTGCTATTTCGCCAATAACAACAAGTATGTAGGCCTTTGGTTTCGTGGTCATCAGCATGGTCATGGCGTGATGTATTATTATAATGGTGATAAGTACGAAGGAAATTGGGCGCACGACAAACGTCAAGGCAAAGGCAGATACACCTTTTCTACGGGTGCCTTTTACGATGGAAACTGGAACGACGACAAGAAATCGGGCCAAGGATTCTTCGATTGGGGCGATGGGTCTAACTACAACGGCATGTGGGTAGACAACCAACGCTCAGGCAAAGGCACTAACCGTTATGCTGATGGCGACGTGTATGTGGGGAATTGGACCAATGACATTCAGAACGGAAAAGGTATTTACAAGTTCCAAAACGGAGATGTCTACGAAGGCGACTACGTTCAGGGCGACCGTACAGGCCAAGGTATCTTTAAGTATGCCAACGGCGATCGCTATACAGGACGCTTTCTCGAAGGAGACAAGGACGGTAAAGGTACTTTCGTATGGGCCAACGGAGACACATACGTTGGCGACTGGAAGAAAGACCGACAGAACGGGCACGGAAAACTAACGAAGAAGAGCGGCGACGTGTTTGAAGGCAACTTCGTTAACGGACGTGTTGAAGGCGAGGTGATAATACACTATGCCGACGGGTCGCGTTTCAAAGGATCTTATAAAGACGGAAAGCGAAACGGAAAGGCAATAGAAGAAGATAAGAACGGAAACAGGTTCGAAGGAACATACGTTAGAGGTATTCGTGACGGCCTATTTGTCGAGAAAGACAGGAACGGACAGGTTAAAGCCAAGGGCCATTACGAAAACGGTAAGCGTTTCAACGACTGATTATCTGCAACAAACGCTCCTCATCGCTTGATATAAAGAACTTGAAACAGAGAACTATGGTATTAGACGTGTTAGACAATTTTGGAAAATACGCGGCATTGAACCCGTATTTCTCTTTGGTGGATGCTTTTATGCTTACCCACCAGCTTGAAGAACTCGCCCTTGGCACATATAATATAAAAGGTGAAGACGTGGTGTTGAAAATAGAACAGGCTATGGGAAAGAAGCCAGCCGAGGCCATTTTGGAAAGTCATCGCCAAATGATAGACATCCAAATACCACTTCAACAAGAAGAAACCTTCGGCGTGGCTGCTCTCACTTCATTGCCAGCCGCAGACTATTCTGCCGAAAAAGACATTTCGTTCTATCCTAACTCTCCTGTTCAGAACTATGTTACTTGTCCTCGTGGAGGCTTTGTCATATTCTTCCCACAAGACGCACATGCACCATGTATCTCCGCAAATGCAAACTTTAAAAAGGCCATTTTCAAGGTTCGTTGCGTGTAGCGGCGGTCAATGCAGCTTTGTCTTGCTGTCCGTTCCAGCATTAATCGTGCTAGTTTTGCTTGCTCCCAAGCTAAACAAAGTGGGCAAAATATTTCTAAGGCTAGCCAAACAAACCTACTCAAACCAGAAGAACCAAGAGTTGAACCAACATCATGAAGCCGTGCTGCCAACAATGCGTTGCTGCAAACAAGCACAAAGAAAAGCCTGTTGACCTCTCGGCAATCATATATATAAAATGCAATAACTATGTCAGCAAAAGACGCTAACCCCACAAAGAAAGTGAAAAAGCCTTCGAAGAAGACAACAGTGCCCACCGCGAACGTTACTCGCATGGGCCTAGTTAAGAACGATGCCTATCTCGAACCCTACGAGGATGCAATACGAGGCAGGCACGAACATTACCTGTGGAAATTAAATCAGTTGACAGGCAATGGGCGAAAAACGCTAAACGACTTTGCCAACGGCCACCAATATTACGGCCTACATAAGTTGTCGAAAGGGTGGGTGTTCAGAGAATGGGCACCAAACGCCACCGAGATCTATCTCGTGGGCGATTTTAACGATTGGAAAGAGACTGAACGTTACCGCGCCAAGCGCATCGAAGGTACAGGTAACTGGGAGTTGCGCCTATCTGAAAAGGCCATTTCTCATGGCGACCTCTACAAGATGCACGTGTATTGGAACGGCGGAGATGGAGAACGCATACCGGCTTGGGCACGCCGCGTGGTTCAAGACGAACAGACGCACATCTTCTCGGCGCAGGTTTGGCAACCCGAACAAGCTTACGAATGGTCGAAGAAGAAATTTAAACCCACCACTTCGCCCTTGCTCATCTACGAGTGCCACATTGGTATGGGGCAAGATGCCGAAAAGGTTGGGTTGTATACCGAATTTAAAGAACTTGTTTTGCCGCGCATTATCGAAGACGGGTACAACTGCATACAGATAATGGCCATACAAGAACATCCCTATTATGGCAGTTTCGGCTATCATGTCAGCTCGTTCTTTGCGGCCTCTTCGCGTTTTGGAACACCCGAAGAACTGAAATCGCTCATCGACGAGGCCCACAAGCATGGTGTGGCCGTTATTATGGACATCGTACACTCGCATGCCGTGAAGAACGAAGTGGAGGGATTGGGCAACCTTGCAGGCGATCCCAACCAATTCTTCTATCCTGGCGAGCGACATGAACACCCGGCTTGGGATTCGCTTTGTTTCGATTATGGCAAAGACGAAGTCATTCATTTCCTACTCTCCAATTGTAAATATTGGCTCGAAGAGTTTCATTTCGATGGTTTCCGTTTCGATGGCGTAACTTCAATGCTCTATTACAGTCATGGATTGGGCGAGGCTTTCTGCAACTATGGCGATTACTTTAACGGTCATCAAGACGACAATGCCATTTGCTATCTCACGCTGGCCAACAAGCTGATACACGAAGTTAACCCCCAAGCCATTACTATTGCCGAAGAGGTAAGTGGCATGCCAGGTCTTGCTGCACGCATCGACGATGGCGGATATGGGTTTGATTATCGTATGGCGATGAACATTCCCGACTTTTGGATAAAGACCATTAAGGAGCTTTCAGACGAGAATTGGAAACCCAGTTCCATCTTCTGGGAAGTGAAGAACCGCCGTTCGGACGAACGAACCATCTCGTATTGCGAAAGCCACGACCAAGCTTTGGTGGGCGATAAAACCATCGTGTTCCGCCTTATCGATGCTGATATGTATTGGCATTTTAAGAAAGGCGACGAGAACGACGTTGCCCACCGCGGCATTGCCCTGCATAAGATGATAAGGCTTGTTACTGCTGCCGCTATTAATGGGGGCTATCTCAATTTCATGGGCAACGAGTTTGGGCACCCCGAATGGATTGACTTCCCACGCGAAGGCAATGGATGGAGCTACAAGTATGCACGTCGTCAATGGAATTTGGTAGACAATAAAGAACTCGACTACCATTATCTGGGTGACTTTGACAGAGAAATGCTGAAAGTTATCAAGAGCGAAAAAGACTTTATCAAAACACCCGTGCAAGAGATTTGGCACAACGATGGCGACCAAATTCTCGCTTTCATGCGTGGCGACTTGATATTCGTCTTTAATTTCAACCCCACCACCTCGTTCACCGATTACGGTTTCCTTGTTCCCACGGGGGCATATAATGTGGTTTTAAATACTGATGCCAGCGCGTTTGGCGGTAACAATTTGGCGGATGACTCTGTTACGCACATCACCAATTACGACCCGTTGTATGTTGCAGAACGTAAGGAGTGGCTTAAACTGTATATACCTGCTCGTTCGGCGGTTGTTTTAAGAAAGAATTAGATGAACATTTCATTTCAAAAGAATGGGGCAGTGCTGTCGCAGGCACTGTGCTCCATTCTCTTTTGTCTTTATAGCTTTGTTTTCACTTGTTTCTATCAAGCGAACGAATTGGCTTTGATGATACGCCGCCTTACTGATGGCATACAGCTCTACCTTAACCGTTGGGTTGTAGGCTTGTTGCTCACGGGGTTATTGTTGTTGTTGCAACGGGGCTTGTTACGCCTTATGGGTGGTAGTGGGCACAGGTTGTATGTTCTGTCTTTTGTACCATCTTTTTTGGTACTCATGTTCCTCTCTTCCTTTACAGGCATTGCACCTTTCGCTGCATTCTTGCCAAAACTAGGCACATCGTTGGTGCTTGTAGTGTTGGCGGTTGGCTTGTTTGTTTGGCGCCAAAGGCGAAATGTAGACACGGAAACAGAATACAATCCGATGTTTTTCCTTCCCCAGTCGGTATGGTTTATGGCCTTACTGATGTTTGCCGCTGCATACGGCGGTGCTGTTCCTGCTAAGCTGCATCAACAGCTTGTAATGGAAATGCTGATTAAAAGTGGAAATAGCGACAAGGCTTTGGAGGTGGGTAAGCGTGATATGGATGCCGATTCGGCACTAACTTCATTGCGTGTACTGGCCTTGGCCAACGAAGGACTTCTTGGCGACCACCTCTTTGAATATCCCTTACAGGGCAAATCGGCTGCGATGATGCCAAATGGAAAGTCGGTAAAGTGGCTTACTCTAAATGCGAAAACTCTCGATACGCTCTTCGTTGTGCCCACGTCACACGACGAATACATCACACTAAGCGGACTTGAAAAGTGGGCGGAAGAGCATAAGCTTACCAAACCGGCATACGACTATCTGCTCTGTGGCTACCTGTTAGACCGCCGCATAGATGTTTTTTCCGCCAATGTGTTTCGCTATTACCCCAACAACAACGAGTTGCCCAAGCATTATCGCGAGGCACTTACCTTATATATGCACCAACGTACCAATCCTGTTGTGGTTTACCGCAATAACTTGATGGAAACCGATTATCAGGATTTTCAAGATTTAGAGAACAAATACAAGAATCGTACCGAACGCATCAACGCCCTTCGCAGTGTTTACGGCAACACCTATTGGTACTATTACAATTATGGCGAGTAATATGGTAAAAGGGTAGGTTGGCAAGGACGGGGTTACTAGTAGACAAGTGAACGTGTGGGTAAGGTTCAAGTTCACACAAACCACAAACTAAAAAATCATAAACTCACTCATAAACTCAACAATTTATGAATTTACAAGTCCACCAACACACCAACCAACTCATCAACCAACCAACTCACCAACTTGCAAACTCACCAACTTGCAAACTCATTAACTCACAATCTCCCCAACTCACAGTCTTAAATTGTTATCTTTTATTTTTACAATACCGTTCTAGTTTTCACTCTGTTCTAGCGAAAATATAGGTTAAAAAGTAGGTAAACTACTACTATTTCTTGCTTTTCACGTCTTCTAACGTGTCCGTTTTTGAGAACATAACCAGCATTTTGCACCATTTAGCCTTTCTAGTTTGGTCGTAGGCTCGTAATTTTTCATGCCCAATTACACACATTTAGACCCTAAAACCCTACTTTTTAACGGCTATTTTGCCCTTTTTAGTCTTGTTTTTAATGGTTTTAAAAGGTTTTGTTTATACCATTGCAGCGTATTTTTATGCTTTTTGCCTTCCATTTAGCAGCATTTTACACTGCGTTTTGCACCATTTTACCTTGCGTTTTGCACCAAAACGCATTGCATTTAGCAGCAAAACGCACTGCGTTTAGCATCAAAACATCTTGCAATTAGCACCATATTGCACTACATTTAGCCGCAATTGACCCCAAAATGGGTGCAAATGATGGCCTTTTTAAATAAAAATACATTTTGTCGCATTCGCAGGTTAGTTCCTTTTTACATTAAAACCAACCTTCGCGAGAATCGATTTTTTGTGGCAAGGTGGGCTATTGGTGAGCGGAACAGGCACTCATAATGTTAAAATTCTAACTAAAAAATGGACAAAGTTCGGGTTGGCGAGTTTATAAGCGGTCTAGTTGGACGGGTTAGCAAGCCTCTCGGCCAAGCCAAGCGTTGCTAATCACAATAAATTACCACCTTGTTTTGCCGAATAACAAACTAAAATCGTAACTTTGTGGGGTATATGAAGAAGGTACTTTTATTATTGTTTGCTGCGCTACTTATTGTTGCTTGCGGTGGCAAACAGGCCAAGGGACAGAGGAGCGAGGGCGACACGCTCCACTTTAAGTATGCCCAAAACATTGTGATTGTTAAGCAAGAGCGTGCTGTTGTTGTTGAAATTAAAAACCCATGGAAAAAAGATGCTTTGCTGCACCGCTATGTGCTGCCCAACGACACAAGCTTTTCGCCGAGCAAGGTGGTCGATGGGGTGCCTACAACTGTTATTCCCAAGTTGAAACATAGAGCCATTGTGTGTCCGTCTACACATGTAGCCCTGCTCGAAATGCTTGGTGCCGAACAGCAGCTTGCAGGTGTATGCGACCTGAAATACATGATTTCGCCTCGCGTACAGTTGTTGGCTAAGACGAAGAAAATAGCCGATTGTGGCGAAAGCATGAACCCCGACATCGAGAAAATGATGGAAACACGAGCCGACCTTGTGTTGGTATCGCCCTTCGAAAACAGCGGGGGGTATGGCAAGCTAGACAAAACGGGCATCGCCATCATAGAGTGTGCCGACTATATGGAAACCTCGCCACTTGGCAGAGCCGAGTGGATGCGTTTTTATGGCTTGCTGTTTGGTTGCGAACAAAAGGCAGATTCGCTGTTTGCCTTGGTTGAAAAGAATTATATGGAGCTTTCTAAAACTGCGAAAAAACAACGCGAACGGCCTACGATATTAACCGAAAAACTCACGGGTAGCGTGTGGTATGTGCCTGGGGGGCATAGCACTATGGCAAAGATGATTGCCGATGCAGGTGCTATTTACCCCTTTGCAGACAATGAACAGAGTGGAAGTGTGGCCTTACCATTGGAAAAAGTGCTCGAAAAGGCGCGCACGGCAGATATTTGGTTGATAGCCTATAACGCGCCCCAACCACTGACCTACACGCAATTACAAGCCGAAAACAAGGGCTATGCCATGATAAAGGCCTTTACCAAGCGAAACATCTACGGCTGCAATGCGGCTATTAAACCTCTATTTGATGAGGCGCCTTTCCGTCCCGACGGTCTTTTACGAGAGCTAATTCGCATTGCCCACCCTTCGGCCTTGTCGTCCGAATGGCGTTATTATGCACCTCTAAACTGAATTTTCCATGCGCCTTACATCGTTAAAAATCTTTGTTTTGGTGCTTTTCATCCTGATATTGTTCGGGTTGAACCTTTTGATTGGCTCTGTTGACGTGCCTTTTAAGTACGTAATGGGTATTATCGTAGGGAACAAAACCGAGAACGAACTTTGGAATTACATCGTTATCGAGAACCGACTTCCGCAAGCACTTACCGCATTATGTTGCGGTGGGGCGTTGTCGGCTAGTGGGTTAATGCTCCAAACGGCCTTTCGCAACCCCCTTGCTGGACCAGGCATCTTTGGCATTAACAGCGGCGCGGCTTTGGCTGTGGCCGTGGTGATGCTGTTTCTTGGGGGCAGTGTGTCGATAGAAACCGTGAATTTAAGCGGTTTTACGGCCATTTTATTTGCATCGTTTGCTGGTGCAATGGCTGTAACCTTCATTATATTGGCCTTCTCTACGCGTGTTCGCAACAATGTGTCGTTGCTTATTATCGGCATCATGATTGGCTATTTGGCATCTTCGGTCATTTCGTTACTCAACTTCTTTGCTACCGACCAAGGCGTAAAATCTTATCTTATATGGGGGTTGGGCAGCTTTGGTGGTGTGTCGTTAGGTAACATTCCCTTTTTCTGTGCAATGGTTTTGGCGGGCTTGGTATGTTCTCTTGTTTTGGTAAAGCCACTTAATGCCCTTACTTTGGGAGAGCAATATGCCCAAAGTCTTGGTGTAAACGTGGCTCGAACGCGCTTTTTGCTACTGACCATTACGGGTATGTTAACGGCCGTTACAACAGCATTCTGCGGGCCTATTGCCTTCATCGGCTTGGCTGTTCCGCATCTAGCCCGACTGTTAACTGGCACAGAAGACCATCGCACACTGTTGCCAGCAACCATTCTTTTAGGTTGTGCTGTGGCTCTGCTTTGCTCGTTGCTGTGTTATCTGCCGCCCAATGGTAGCATTATCCCCATTAATGCTATTACACCATTGATTGGTGCACCCGTTATCGTGTATATCATGATGAAACGGAGGGGGTGAAAAGGTGAAAGGGTGAAAAGGTGGGTTAAAGGTGAAAGGGTGAAAGGGTGAAAGGGTGAAAAGGTGAAAAGGTGAAAAAATGGCTGCGCCTACTGATGGATAAGTTGTGCAAGTTGGGCTAGTATCTAGAAAACCTAGTGAACCTAGAAGAGCTAGAAATCCTAGAAGAACTAGCAAGAACTAGATAATATAATAAGGCTTGCCCACCAACTTACTAAACCAAACACTTACCCGTTCGTCAACTAATCATTTGTTCTCCCTATAATACTCAGCCATCACAAATTGGATGTCTTCGTAGGTTATATTCGGGCTCACTTCTTCTTTTATCTCGGTTAAGCTCTTCTTCTCTTCGTGATGTTTTATTAAGAAACGGATAATCTCTTGCCGTTTCTTATCGTCCACAAACTCCGATGCAGACAAGCGTCCCTCCCTTACATAATGCACCAAATGCAAATGAATGGTCCTGGTTGTCAGTTCGCGTCGTTTGGCAATCTCGTCTATGCTCATGCCCAAACGATAGAGGTTAAATGTAGCCAACTTTGTATCTACTTTCGGCTTTACCTCTTTTATCTTTTTTGCATTAGGCTTATCGCCATCCATTGCACCCAACAACAGTTTGGCTTTGGCCGAAAGATAATCGCCCACGTTGAACGAAACATCCTCTCTACTTTCGTATTTCAGCAGGTTCCACTTAAAGTCTAAGGCCTCCTGCACATCGCCATATCGCTCTTTTAGCGTTTTCTTTAAAGCCTTGTTGTCGGTTTCTATCTTGTTTTTTCGGTGCATCTCCACGAGCAAAGCCAAACGTTTATGAAAGTATTCGGCACCCGAACGGATGCGTTGCAACACTTCGTCGCTTAATTCTTGCCCTTGTTGAGTGGCCAACATCTGTGTATATTGCAATCTGAACCTAGCCGCCACAGCTACAATTTCGTCTAAAATAGGTCTTGCTTGCCGATATTCTTGCAGCAAGCGTGGGTATTTGCGAGCGAAATGTTCGTCGATAAAGCGCGTAATGCGTTCGAATGCGATGCCAATGGGGCGGAAATCGAACAGCTCGTCAATCAAATTCACTTCGTATGCACGCTGCATCTGAGAAAGCAACTCGCTGTTGGGTTGGCGCGCAGAGGCGTCGATGTTGAACTGATGCACCTTTTCATCGCAGATGACCGCACTTGTAGAGAGCGGCGAACTCAGCACAAGACCCTCCAATGTCTTGCAGCGGCTCAGGGCAACGTATGTTTGTCCGTGGGCAAACGAGTGTTGCGCGTCGATGATGGCATGCTCGAAGGTCAGTCCTTGGCTTTTATGTATGGTTACGGCCCATGCCAATCGCAGGGGAAACTGCTTGAAAGTACCCTCTATCTCTTCTTCAATTTCGTGCGTAGTCTTGTTTAAAACGTACTTGGCGTTCGTCCATTCTTCGGGCAGTAGATCTATCAGCTCCCCTGTTTCGTTGCCTTTCACGGTTACGCCTTGGGCAGTTGTCGACACCACTTTACCCAGCATGCCGTTGTAATAACGCCCTTTGCCCGTGCTGTCGTTCTTAACGAACATCACTTGGGCATCCTCTTTCAGCTCCAACACAAACTCGGTGGGGAACGATTGTTCAGGAAATTCGCCCGTGATGCTAGCCTTATAATGCCTGCTTGTGCCTGGTAGTTCGGCCAATTTGCTTTCGTTGATGCTCTGCGCTTGGTAATTGTGCGTTACAAGGCGAATGTAATCAGTGCCAGCAGGTGGAACAAAGTTGGGTATGTATCTGCTATTTAGTTGGTTAAACGTGTCTTGGTCGGCCTTGTTGTCGCGTATCTTATTCAGCAGAGAAAGAAAATCCAGGTCGTTTTGTCGGTAGACATGTTTCAATTCAATGGTTATGTAGCCCATTTGTTTGAGGGCGAGGCTCGAAAAGAAGTAAGGCGAGTCGTAATATTTGCTTAGCATGATCCACTCTTCGTCCCTAACCACGGGCGGAAGTTGTTGCAAGTCGCCAATTAACAAGAGTTGCACGCCGCCAAAAGGCTTGCTCCTGTCGCGATACCTGCGCAGAACCATGTCTACCGAGTCGAGCAAATCAGCTCTCACCATACTTATTTCGTCAATCACCAGCAAATCGAGAGTTCGCAATATGCGCTGTTTCTCCTTGCTAACCCTGAAGATACCCTCAGCCTTAAAGGTGGAATTGGGTACGTATGGCGCAAAGGGAAGTTGGAAGAACGAGTGAATGGTTACGCCATTGGCATTGATGGCGGCGATGCCCGTAGGCGCAACCACCACCATTCGCTTAGGAAGTTTGTCTTTAAGTGTACGCAGAAAGGTTGTTTTCCCTGTTCCTGCCTTACCTGTTAAGAATATGCTTGCGCCCGTGTTCTTCACAAACTGCCAGGCCAGGTTCATCTCGTCATTCTTCATTGTCTATAAATCTTTGTCGTGTTTAGATGCGTTGGAAAGCATCAGCAGTAGAAGTTAAGACTTTTGTTCTCAATTGCTTGTTTGCCAAATACCTATTAGGCGTGCCTTAATGTGTTAGTAATAGCATGTTTGCACACGTTCTCAATAGGGCTGCCACTGGTATAATGTCGCTTAATTTGGTTATAATTCGCCGCCTTTGGCTAACCTATCTGCTAGCGTGTTGGTGGCATCTTCGATGAGGTCGAGCGCATAATCGAAGTCTTTTTCATCGCCATAATATGGGTCGGGTATAAGTTTCGCCTTGGGATGATTGGCTGCATAGTCTATTAGCATTTTCACTTTGGCTAGTTCGCGCTCGTTGTTTGTCTTTTGCGACAGCATCTTTTTGTTGTCGTTATCCATCACGAAGATGTAATCAAACCTTTTGAAATCGTCGGTATCGAATTGTCTTGCCCTGCTGTTAAAGTTGTAACCGCGAGTCGCACCGCATTTACGCATCCTGCTATCGGGCAGTTCGCCCACATGCCAACCGCCAATTCCAGCCGAATCTACTTCAAACAAGTCGCTCATTCCCTTGTTTAGCAACACCTGTTTCATCACGCCTTCGGCAGCAGGCGACCTGCAAATGTTACCCAAACACACGAACAACAATTTGGTTCTCTTTCTATCTTCCATGTCCTTATATATAATAATGTGTAGTGCAAACTTACTAAAAAATGCCTTATTGGGCAAGAGTAGCGCCGAAAAACAATTGTAGGGTGTTGCATACACCCCCATTAACTTGTGCTTTTGTCTGCGCATTCGCCCTTACATTGGGCATTCAACAATTGCACACCGCTGGCTATATAGCCTTTTTCGTACCTATACTTGGCTATAATAACTTTTTTTCTTACCTTTGCGCTTTGTATAAACAAAGACGTATAAAATAAGGTATAGAATATGGCCAACAAATTTGCCGAGTACAAAGGACTTAATCTTACGCAGACCAACAAAGACGTGTTGGCTGAGTGGGAGAAGAACGACATTTTCCATAAGACGATAGACGAAAAAGAAGGATGTCCACAATTCGTCTTTTACGAAGGGCCTCCGTCGGCCAACGGACATCCGGGCATTCACCATGTACTCGCTAGAAGCATCAAAGATACATTCAACCGATATAAGACGATGAAGGGTTTCCAAGTGAAACGAAAGGCTGGATGGGACACGCACGGCTTGCCTGTGGAGCTTGGAGTGGAGAAAGAATTGGGCATTACCAAGGCAGACATCGACAACAAAGAGTCTGCTAAGTACATCTCCGTTGCTGACTACAACAAGAAATGCCGTGAGAATGTGATGATGTACACGGCCGAATGGCGCGAACTTACCGAGAAAATGGGGTACTTTGTCGACCTCGACAACCCATACATCACCTACGATAACAAGTATATCGAAACCCTTTGGTGGCTCTTGAAACAGCTGTACACCAAGGATATGCTATATAAGGGCTATACCATACAGCCCTATTCGCCAGCAGCAGGCACAGGACTTAGCTCGCACGAGCTGAACCTTCCGGGCTGTTATCGCGACGTTAAAGACACTACCGTTACCGCCCAGTTTGAGATAAAGAACCCCAAACCCGAATGGGAACAATGGGGAAAGGCTTACTTCATGGCGTGGACAACCACTCCTTGGACCCTAGCCGCCAACTCTGCACTGTGTGTTGGTCCGAAGATTGACTATGCTGCCGTGCAAAGCTTTAATCCTTACACGGGCGACCCCATCACAGTTGTGTTGGCCGAGGCGCGCCTTAACGCTTATTTCAACGAGGCAGGTAAAGACGTGGAGCTTTCTACTTATAAGAAAGGCGATAAGGTTATACCTTGGAAAGTGATAGCCAACTACAAGGGCACTGAACTTGTAGACATTGCCTATCATCAGCTGCTGCCATTTATTTCGCCGATGGAAGAGGGCGCGTTCCGCGTTATATTGGGCGATTATGTTACCACCGAAGACGGTACGGGTATTGTGCACATCGCCCCGAACTTCGGTGCCGACGATGCGCTCGTGGCTCGTAAGGCAGGCGTTCCGCCCATTGTGTTGGTGGATAAGAAGGGAGCAGAAAGACCCGTTGTTGACCTAGAAGGCAAGTATTTTAAGGTGGAAGACCTCGATGCCGACTTCGTTAGCAAGTACGTTAACCTGCCCGAATGGAACAAATACGCAGGAAGGTATGTGAAAAACGCATACGATGAAACGCTGACCGACGCCGACGAGACGCTCGACGTGTCTATCTGCATGGACTTAAAGGCCGAGAATAAGGCCTTCAAGATAGAAAAACATGTGCACAGCTACCCCCATTGCTGGCGCACAGACAAGCCCGTTTTGTATTATCCACTTGATAGTTGGTTTATCCGTTCAACCGCAAAGAAAGAGCGGATGTTCGAGTTGAACAAGACAATTAATTGGAAACCCGAATCAACAGGTACGGGTCGATTTGGCAATTGGCTAGAAAACCTCAACGATTGGAACCTCTCGCGTTCGCGTTTCTGGGGAACGCCACTACCCATTTGGCGCGACGAAGACGGTCGTGAAATATGTATTGGTTCGCTCGAAGAACTATATTCGGAGATTGAAAAGAGTGTGGCAGCAGGTCGCATGCCTTCTAATCCGCTTAAAGAAAAAGGGTTTGTGCCTGGCAATTATGCGCAAGACAACTACGAACGCATAGACTTGCACCGTCCTTATGTTGACGATATTGTGCTAGTAAGTGAGGCAGGAAAGCCCATGAAGCGCGAAATAGACCTCATAGACGTGTGGTTCGACTCAGGAGCAATGCCTTATGCACAGGTGCATTACCCCTTCGAGAATGCCGAACTCATAGACAAACGCATTGCATTCCCTGCCGACTTCATCAACGAAGGCGTTGACCAAACACGTGGATGGTTCTTTACGCTGCACGCCATCGCAACAATGGTGTTCGATAGTGTGGCTTTCAAGAACGTTATCTCTACGGGATTGGTGCTCGATGCCAAAGGAAATAAGATGAGCAAGCACGTTGGCAACGTGGTGAACCCCTTCGAAATGATGGAGAAATATGGTGCCGACCCAGTTCGCATGTACATGCTTACCAACTCGGAGCCTTGGGACAACCTGAAATTCGATGCCGAAAGTGTTGACGAAATACGCCGAAAACTCTTCGGAACGCTCTATAACACCTATTCGTTCTTTGCTCTCTACGCCAACGTAGACGGCTTTGATTACAGTCAACCCGACGTTCCTCTGAACGAACGCCCGGAGATTGACCGCTGGATTCTGTCGGAATTGCACTCTTTGGTTAAGGGTGTGGAGCGCGAAATGGACGACTACGACCCCACAAGGGCGGGTAGGTTGATTGATACTTTTGTGAACGACGACCTCAGTAACTGGTATGTTCGCCTTAATCGCAAACGTTTCTGGGGTAAGGAGATGAGCCAAGACAAGCTCAGTGCTTACCAAACACTATATACATGCCTTGAAACAGTGGCCAAACTGTTGGCTCCGTTCGCCCCATTCTATGCCGACCAGTTGTATCTCGACCTTACAAGGGCGACCAATCGTGGGCATTTGCAATCGGTTCATTTGGCCGACTTCCCCGTTGCAGACGACAAGTGCATCGACCGCGAATTGGAAGAGCGCATGGAAATGGCTCAAAAGATAACCTCAATGGTGTTGGCTTTGCGCCGTAAGGTAAACATCAAGGTGCGCCAGCCCCTGCTGCAAATCATGATTCCTGCCGTAGACCAACGTCAAAGAACGCACATCGAGGCAGTGGAAGACCTCATTATGAGCGAAGTGAACGTTAAGGAACTGAACTTCGTTGAAGACGGAAAGGGCATGCTTGTTAAGAAAGTGAAGTGCAACTTCCGTACAATGGGTAAGAAGTTTGGTAAGCTGATGAAAGGTATCGCCGCCCAAATGGAAACTTTGGACCAGGAGGCCATCGCCGACTTGGAACGCAATGGAAACATCAACTTGATGGTAGAAGGCAACGAAGTGACGGTTGAGGCGGCCGATGTAGAGATTATCAGCGAGGATATTCCTGGCTGGTTGGTGTCTAACGAAGGCAATCTGACTGTAGCTCTCGAAGTGGAACTCACAGATGAACTGGTAAAAGAAGGTATGGCGCGCGAGATTATCAACCGCGTTCAGAACCTACGCAAGGAAAGCGGACTGGAAATTACCGACCGAATAAAGGTTACTTTGGCGCCCAACGCCCAAACCGATGCAGCTGTGGCGGCCTTTGGCGATTACATCAAGAGCCAAGTTTTGGCCGACGACCTCCTTGTACAGCCCAACGATGGGAAGGAAATCGTCTTCGAGGACTTTAACTTGAACATTCAAATAGATAAAATAATTCACTAAAAACCCTATCTAACTTATGGCTAACAAAACACGTTACAATGACGAGGAACTAGAAGAGTTCCGCGTTATTATCAACGAGAAACTAAGGCTTGCACGCCGAGATTACGAGGCCATGATGCGTACCTTGATGAACGCTGACGGCAACGATGTAGACGATACTTCACCAACCTACAAGGTTTTGGAGGAAGGAAGTGCAACGCAAAGTAAGGAAGAGCTGATTCAATTGGCCAATCGGCAACAGAAGTTCATTACTGGGCTAGAAGCAGCCCTTGTGCGAATTGCCAACAAAACCTATGGCATCGACCGCATAACAGGCGAGCTTATACCCAAGCAAAGACTTATGGCCGTTCCTCATGCCACGCTAAGCGTGGAGTCGAAGAATGCGCGCAAACGTTAAAATACGCGCCTTAACACAACAGATGTCTTGCCCCTGCAACTGGTTTGTGGGGCGCAAGGCATTGTGCTGAACAACAGAAAACCATTCATGGCAAAAGGAAAAGAGTTATTGACAGATGGCCGCTTGGCCATATTATTGGTGATTGTAATCCTCATCATCGACCAGGTTATCAAGATTGAGGTGAAGACAAGCATGTCGCTAGGTGAGGCCATTCACGTTACGGATTGGTTTTACATCGACTTCGTGGAGAACAATGGCATGGCCTATGGCATGACTTTCATCAACAAGTTGGTTCTTAGCATTCTGCGATTGGTGGCTATTGTCGTTATCGCCCGTTACATTTGGAAGGTGGTAAAGCAAGGCATGCGTACGCGATATGTCGTTTTCCTTTCCATGATTCTAGCTGGCGCAATGGGAAACATGGTCGATTCCATGTTCTATGGGTTGATATTCAATGCCTCCACACCCTTTACGGTGGCCTCGTTTGTTCCCTTTGGCACAGGCTATGCCGACTTCTTAACGGGCAAAGTGGTAGATATGTTCTACTTCCCACTCATCGTAACCACCTATCCCGATTGGTTCCCGTTCAAAGGGGGAGAGCAATTTGTGTTCTTCAGTCCTGTGTTCAACTTCGCTGATGCAAGCATCAGTGTTGGGGTTGTGTGTCTTTTCTTGTTTTGTAGAAAAGAATGGGAAACCATTTCGTTTAGCTTTTCGAGAAAGAAGAACGTTAACGGAGAATAACATGGTGAATGTGGTGAAAACGATTGTTGGCGTATTCATGTTCGCTTTGCTTTTGCTTACGGCCCAAAGTTGTAAGCCAGGCGTGCCTAGCCAGTACATCCAGCCCGGCGAGATGGAAGACATTCTCTACGATTACCATCTTGCAGGGGCAATGGCGCGTAACAGCATGGGCGACGGAAAGGACGAATATGCCTATCGTTTGGCCGCATTAAAGAAACATGGCGTAGACCAAGCGAAGTTCGATTCGTCGATGGTTTACTACATGCAAAACACCAACATGCTCCACGATATATACCAACGACTTTCTAAAAGACTTGAATCAGAAGAAATGGCATTAGGCGGAGCCGCTGCCAATTACGACCGCCTTTCGTCTAAGGGCGATACGGCTAACGTGTGGAATGGCGACCGTTCTGTGGTGTTGACAAGTCAGATACCTTATAATATGTACTCGTTCGCCATAAAAGCCGATACGAGCTTCCATAAGGGCGACCGCTATTTGTTAGAGTTCGATGTTCAATTTATCTTCCAAGAAGGTGTTCGCGATGCCGTGGCGGTAATGGCTATGACCCTTGCCAACGACAGTGTTGTGGCACAGACCATCCATATCTCATCGCCCTCGCATTTCACCTTGCAGCTGAACGACGACGAACGGCAGGGTATCAAGCGGATAAACGGATACTTCTTGCTGAACAACGAGAAAGCTTTTGGCGGCATGAAGACTACACTTAGACTGTTGCCCATCTACAATATTAGACTAATCAAGATGCGTGCAACCGCACCCGAACAACCAAGTAATCAGCCCGAACCCAACAAAATAGACTCGGCTGTGACCATAGACGACCCGAAACAATGGACGAACGAAAACGCTATGCGGCCAACAAGATAGTTCACGGCGACGTGATACTGAGGAATGGCGTGGTAAATATCGTCAGAGCCGCAGTACAAAGCTATTTTCCTCTCGATGGCGAACAGGCCAATACCATTTGGCTTGGTGGCGAAATTGTTCTGAAAGAAGATGAAAACGGGGAACTTCGGGCATTTCACAAGGGCGTGTTACTAGAATAAGTGCAAGCCAACAGCTGCTGTTTCAGCCGTATTTGCCCTCCACAGGCACGCCCCCATAACTTAAACGTAGCCTTTCTACCTTTTAATTGATAAGTAACAAACATGGCATGACGAACATCATACTATCTATAATGCTGGCGGCCAACGTGCTTTTTGGCTCTCCTGTAAACTATCCCATCTCCTTGGCGGGTAACTTTGGCGAACCGCGCCCCAACCATTTTCATGGCGGAGTGGACGTAAAGACCGATGGAGTGGAGGGAAGAGCCATCTTCTCTATTGGCGATGGGTACGTGTCGCACGTCTCTGTGGGTTACGATGGCTTTGGAAATGCCGTATATGTACACCACCCCGAAGGCTATACCAGCGTATATTGCCACCTGAAAACCTTTACCCCTGCTATCAAAGCTATGGTTAGAAAGTGGCAGTATGCCAACAAACAGTCTACGGGCGACATCTGGTTTAAACCCACCGACCTACCTGTCGCAAAGGGACAACTCATTGCCATTAGCGGAAATTCGGGCGCATCGGAGGCACCGCACCTGCATCTTGAATTGCATGAAACACGCTCGGGCGACATGCTCGACCCGCTCGACTTTATCGGACATCATGTCAAAGATGCCCTGCCACCTATGGCGCACGGCTTTATGGCCTATCCCGTTAATGGCGAAGGGGTATTTAACAACAACCCAGGCAAGTCCTCTCATTCATTCTCCTCACACAATTTGCCCAATAAGTTCACCGCTTGGGGCAAGGTGGGCTTTGGTATATGGGCCAACGACTACATGGAAATAACCTATAATAGATATGGTGTTAAGAAGACCGAGTTGTTGGTTGACGGCAAAAGCGTTTTCAAAAGTAACGTCAATCGCATTCCTTACGAAAAGACTGTTCAGGTAAACGCATGGGGCGACCATGAACATTTCTTGCGATATAATGTGTGGTACATGCACTCGTTTCTCTATCCTGGCATGGGATTACAAATGTTATCTGCCGACAAAAGCAAGGGAATAGTGAACTTCAACCAAGAAAGGGATTATCACTTGGAGTATGTGCTGACCGACTTTAAAGGCAACACAAGCCGATATACGTTCACCGTGACGGGACAAAAACGCACTTTCGCTCCCCAACGGCAAGCAAGCACGCTACGAAGTGTGTATTGGAACAGGCCATACGCCTTGCAGACAGAAGGGGTGCAGTTGTTGATAAGGCCCCATTCGGTTGCCAATGCCATTACCTTGACACCGACTATAAGTTGTAAAGACGACGCTCTCTCCAATTCTTGCACATTCACCAACAGTGCCCAACGGCTTTTCCGACCTGCACGGATAAGCTTGAAACTGACGAAGCGGGTAAAAGACACTTCTAAACTATACATCAGCGGGCGCGGATATGTTACGCGTTACCTTGGTGGAACATACGAAAAAGGCTGGGTTACGGCCAACATGCGCGACCTACACCTGCAATATTCCATCGAATACGACGACGAACCGCCCATTGTCTCGCCTGTGGGACAAGGCAATTGGAACGCCACGAAAACCATCAAGCTAGGGCTTACCGATACGAAAAGCGGGGTAGACACTTACCAAGGCTACATAGATGGACAGTTCGTATTGTTCGAAGACGTGCCGTTAAGTCCGTGGGTGGCGTGCAAACTGGCCGAAACACCCATCAAACGCACGGGTAAACAACGCCGTTTAACGTTCTTTGCCACCGACAATCAAGGCAACAAAAGACGTTTTGAAACAAATATTCTTTATTAATCAAACTAATTATACAGTTATGAAGAAGCTATTGCTAATTGCCGCCTTCTCCCTAGTTGGGCTGGGCAGCTATGCTTGCACCAACTTCATTGTGGGTAAAAAAGCAAGCAAAGACGGGTCGGTCTTCTGCACATATAATGCTGACGACTACGGTATGTTCATCGGATTGTGTCATTTCCCCGCAGGAAAGCACGCCAAAGGAGAAATGCGTAAGGTGTTCGATTGGGACAGCCACAAGTATCTGGGCGAAATTCCAGAGGCACCTATTACCTATAACGTTATCGGAAACATCAACGAACACCAAGTCTGCATTGGTGAAACCACATACGGAGGACGGGAAGAAATGACCGACTCAACGGGCTTGATAGACTATGGCTCGCTTATATACATCGCCTTGCAGCGTAGCAAAACGGCACGCGAGGCTATCAACGTGATGACCACTTTGGTAAACACCTATGGCTATTACTCTGGTGGCGAAACTTTCACCATCTGCGATCCCAACGAGGCTTGGATTATGGAGATGATGGGAAAGGGCGCAGGAAGTAAAGGTGCAGTGTGGGTTGCGGTGCGCATTCCCGACAACGCCATTTGCGCTCATGCCAACCAAAGTCGCATAACAAAGTTTATGCAATACCCCAAAGGCGACGTAATGTACTCGAAAGACGTTATCAGCTTTGCACGTTCAAAGGGTTGGTACACGGGTAAGGATAAGGATTTCTCTTGGCGCGATGTCTATGGCGAACCCACTTTCGGAGGAAGAAGGTTCTGTGATGCACGTGTTTACAGTTTCTTTAACCGCTTTGCCGACAACTTCGACCGCTATTTGCCTTGGGTTCTTGGCAAGGATGCCAATGCCGAAGACATGCCTTTGTGGATTATTCCCAACAAGAAAGTAAGTTTTGAAGACGTTGCTGCTGCCATGCGCGACCATTACGAAGGAACGCCTTTGGCACTAGACAGCACCAATGTTGGTGGTGGTATATGGCAAATGCCTTATCGTCCCACACCGCTTTACTATACGGTAGACGGCAAAAAATACTTTAACGAGCGTCCTGTTTCTACCCAACAAACTGCTTTCAGCTTTATTGCTCAGCTGCGTTCTTGGTTGCCTAGGCAGATTGGTGGCATTCTTTGGTTTGGCAACGACGACGGAAACATGGTTCCCTATACGCCCATCTATTGCGGAAATACCGTTCAACCCGAATGCTATAACACGCCTGGTGCCGATGCTCTGAACTTCTCGGACAAGAATGCGTATTGGGTTTGCAACTGGGTTAGCAACATGGTTTACCCACGTTACAGCCTTCTTTTCCCACCTCTTAAAGCAATGCGCGACAGTCTTGAAAACAGTTATCTAGCTCAACAGCCGCAAGTAGAAAAGCGTGCAGCCGAACTTTACAACACAGACGTGGCGAAAGCCGTTAAGTATCTGAACGATTATAGCAACGAGCAGGCACAATCTATGTTGAAGAACTGGAAAGAATTGGCTACCTTCCTTATTGTGAAATATAACGATATGGCTGTAAAACCCACCGATGGCCGCAGTTTCAAGCGCAACAAAGAAGGTCTTGGTGCAAAGGTTCAACGCCCTGGCTATCCTGAGGCTTTTGCTCGCAAGCTGGTAAAGGAAACGGGCGACTGGTATGTTGTGCCCGAAGAAAAGAAAAAGTAAGATGCTAAATATTGGGTGTTAAAGGCACACGGCGCGCGTAAAGAACATTGTTTTGCTACAAACGTTTAGCCGCTGATTTGCCTTTAACCGTACACGAAAGCCCCACTGCATGGCCTTATCATTTGGTCGGCAGCGGGGCTTTTCTTTGTTTCCACTCATGTTGATATAAGCAGGACCAATAGAACTTAGCTTATAGACGAAAGGAATTTGTTTTGGAATGTTGGTTGTACACCGCCGTTTCTTTGTCAATCTGTTAGTGAAAACTATCTGTATAGCGACTACAAACACGCTTGTACTCGCACTACAAGCGGCTTGTAGTGCGAGTACAAGTGTCTTGTAGTGTCCGTACAAGCGTCTTGTAGTGTCAATACAAGCCCCTTTGTAGTGTCAGTACAAGGGGCTTACAAGTTGGTGTTCCAAAGTTTTTCCTTGCCCTATTGTAAGCGAAGTCATCTTGACTTTTCTCCCTTTCTTATCTTCTTGAGATGAATTACTATGAATGCTATATAGTTCCATGCCTTCCAACTCGATAGAGCCTTATCAAACCTATTCAGTACGTTTCTGTATGAATCCATTCACGTATTGGTTCTTTCAATGCAAAACCTCTGCTTGTACAGCAATTCGTTTAAGAATTCTTCCTCCCTTTGCTTTCCTCGGCGTTTGTTGAAAGCGACGTTTGGAAAAACCTCGCTTTATGGCGTCCCCGTCTGAACTGTTCAGTGTCAAAACCCGCATCTGCGTTAAGGAAGAGTCCCGATACAGTCAAGGCCGAGGAATTAAGCCCCGAGAACAATTCAGAAAGTACCTCAGAGATGTTGTAAACATCGTTGTGCGAACCCGAAGCGGGAGTGGGCATGGCAAGCGGTATTCCCTGGCTGTCAGTGACATATATGGCATTGGCCGTCTTCCTTTTCTTGCGTCCTTGATAGCCACAGCACTCCCACCACGAAGGGCGGTGGTGTGACTGCCGTCCAACTCCACGCAGGACATGTCCAAGAAAGACCTGTAACGGTGCAAAACGATGCCCCACACCTTCTCCCATTCACCATTTCTCGACCACTTGCGGAAATGCCCATGCACAGTTTTATAATGCAACACCCTCTCTGTGAAGAAAGATGAGATAGGAAGCATATGCCATTGGCAGCCTGTTTTCTACTTGTAGAGAATGCATTGAATGACTTCCACCAGGTCACTTTTTGAGATATACCAACGTTTTGCCACAGACAAATGCGGCAGAATTTCAGATTTTATCGTATCTTTGTCCAGTACTTTTTACATGAGAGGAGTGTTTATCTTGGTTTAGCATCACAAAGATAATAAACTCCTCTCTGTGTATATAAATATTAAAAGTCAAGACGACTTTTATATGCCTGCAATTATTCTCTGAATGTCTTTCTTATCTCATTTTTTTTATTTAACTTTGTACACTAAAAAGAAGGGAAATAGAACTATTAACAATTAGACTCTGCGAATGAAGCATCTACAGAATTGACCACCACAGTTTTTATTGTTTGAACTAACGATTGTTACTGTAACAAGTCTTTTTTTGCATCTCGTTCTAATGTGGAGGACTCGTAGTAGTTATCTAGCCTGCTGGCAGTTTATTGTTTGCAGGGAGGATATTCTAAGTCATAATTTAACTGCGGACAACCTACTTAGTGTGTTCTTGATTCTCTTCTATTTCAGTCTAAAGATAGTTTAATATCATTGATTCAGTAATTTACATAAATACATGCAAATTCTGATGAATCATGTCATTTAGAACCTTTTCCCACACTGTCGCGTTTGTTAGTTTCTGATATTCAAAGTTTCTCAACGCTAAACAGTTACATCTTGGGAGTATTTAAAGTAATATAAATATCTATAGTAACATGTCGCCTGTTAGTTTGCAGTACATGTTTTTATGAAGATGCTCAGTTAGAATTAGCTTAAAAACAATTCTTTTTGACGCATTATAAATTTACATTATAATGTCAGACATATCATCTAACAATAAACGTATAGCAAAGAATACGTTAGCACTATATTTTAGAACGTTTTTTTCATTATTGGTATCTCTTTATACAAGTCGTATTATACTAAATGAACTAGGCATAACAGATTATGGTATATATAATGTGGTTGGTGGTTTTGTTAGTATGTTTATAATATTGTCTTCTTCACTATCGGGAGCTATCAGTCGTTTTTTAACATTTGAGTTAGGCAAAGGAAATACTGATAAGCTAAATAGAATATTTTGTACATCTTTAAATATCCAAATAATATTATCAATCTTTATTATTATTGTGTCAGAAACTTTTGGCTTATGGTTTCTGTCTGAAAAGTTGAATATAGAACCAAGTAGAATGTTTGCTGCAAAATGTGTATTCCACACCTCGGTTATAGCACTTGTACTTGATCTTATAACAATTCCTTATAATGCAATCATTGTTGCTCATGAACACATGAAAGCGTTTGCTTATTTGGGAATTACTCATACATTGTTAAAATTAGCAATAGTTCTCTTATTACCTTTTTTCTTTTTTGATAAGTTAATAACTTATTCTTTTCTTCTTTTAGCTACCTATATTATCATACGTATTTTAAATGGATACTATTGTAAACGGCATTTTAAAGAAACAAAATGGCACTTTTACATAGATAAGTCTTTGATGAAAGAAATGTTTGCCTTTTCTGGCTGGACTTTTATTGGTTCGTCATCAGCAATTCTAAGAGATCAAGGTTCAAATGTCTTGTTGAATTTGTATGTTGGACCAGCTGTTAATGCTGCTCGTGGCATAGCTGATCAGGTAAATGGAGCAGTCAATAGCTTTGCTTCTAATTTTATGACTGCTGTAAACCCGCAGATCACAAAATCTTATGCAGCTAATGAGAAAGCATATATGTTGGACCTCATTTATAAGAGTGCAAAATTTTCGTTGTTCCTTTTATTATTTTTATCCTTACCAATTATAGTAGAGACACCATATATTTTAAAAATATGGCTAAAAGTCGTGCCCGATCATACAGTTTGGTTTGTGAGGTTAATCCTTCTGTTTGCTTTATGTGATTCTGCATCCCGTCCATTAATTACAGCTATTCTGGCTACTGGTAACATAAAGAATTACCAGTTGATAATAGGGGCCTTTCAGTTTCTTTGTCTACCGTTCTCCTATATCTTCTTAGACAGAGGGTTTCCCCCAGAAATTACTCTTATTGTTGCTCTCGTTCTAAACTTATGTTGCCTTGTTGTGCGATTAATTTTATTAAGGAGTATGATAGGGTTAAGCGCAAGAATTTATATTAAAAATGTAGTTTGTAGAGTTGCTTTAATAGGTGTCGTGTCTTCGGTTTTACCCTTTTATTTGTCTTGTAGGTTATCTAATAGTTTTTCTTCTTTTATAGTGGTAATGGGGTTAACATTAGTTATTACATTATTGTCTATTTATTTTATAGGCTGCTCTTCCTCAGAGAGGTTTACAATAAAACACGCATTATTAAATTTATACAAAAAACTTATTAGTTCAGTAATATGTTGAGGGTTGATAGCAAGAAACTTCATGAATGTTGTGGTTGTACCGCATGTGTTGTATCATGTCCTTTTGGGGCTATAAAAATGGTACCGGATGAAATGGGTTTTAAATATCCATTAATAGATAATGATTTATGTACAAATTGTGGGAAATGTTTCAGAGATTGTCAATTTATACCATCGTATAAAAACTTTAATGATTTCAAAGAACCACTTGTATATGCAGGGCGATTAAAAGATGAACAAAAATTATGTCAAAGTCAAAGTGGCGGTGCGTTCGCAGCCATTGCTGAATCGATACTTGCCCAAGGTGGCATTGTTTATGGGGTTTCTTATACAGGGGACTTTAAAGTTAGTCATTGTAAGATAATAAATAGAAATACGCTAAATGTAATAAAAGGTTCTAAGTATGTGCAAAGCAATTTAGATGGTATTTTTTTAGATGTTATAAACGAGCTAAAAAATGATAGCTTGGTTTTATTCTCAGGAGTCCCTTGCCAAATAGAGAATTTAAGAAAACAAACAGAAAAGATTAAAACCGGCAAATTAATCACAGTTGACATTTTATGTCATGGTGTAGGTGCTCCTAACATATGGGAGGATTATTTGGCCTTCCTTGAGACGAAATATTCTTCTTCTTTACAGAAAGTAAATATGAGAGATAAACTTTTAGGCTGGAAAGGTGGAATAGAAACATATATATTTAACAATAAGAGAAAAATAATTACGGAATCTTATCTTTATTTGTATTTTTCACATTTAATTCAAAGGGAGAGCTGCTATAATTGTCCTTATACCAATTTAAAGCGTGTTGGTGATATTTCTTTAGGTGATTTTTGGCATTGGGAGAAAACAGCTCATCAAGAGTTTAGAGACAATAAGGGAATTTCTTTAATATTTATAAATTCTTCTGTTGGCAAATCGACTTTTGAAAATGCATCAGAACATTTAGAAGTAATACCAAGTAATACGAAAGAGTGTATGCAGGATGTTTTAAGAAAATGTATACAACCAAATGTAAAACGTCAAAACTTTCTAGATGATTATAAAAAGAAAGGTTTCAAGTACGTGGCATATAAGTATGGAGATTTGGGTTATATCTACAAGACAAAAATTTTTATAGCAAAGTTGCTTTCAATAGTAAAGAGTAAATTAAGGTGAGTTCGATGAATTCAGAACAACGTAAGTTGTGTGTCCAAAGTCCTATTGAAGTTGATGTATGGGCTTTTAGGAAACAGGCAATAGGCTCCAATGGCACCTAATAGGTTGATGATGAAATTGTCAAAGCATCTATGTCTGGAGTTCTCTACTTGTGCGATGTTTTAAGTCCATCATTGTTGGTTTTTATAATGGCTCTTTTTCTGAGTAACATCTTGTCATAAACGCTCATCAAAGATCCTTTCATGTTACTTTTCAACTTGCCTACAAGTTGTATTCCATCAACGAAAAGTCTTGGGATGAGGTATTTGCTGATATATCCCTTGTCACCGGCCTGTTTATCATACATGAATTCTAAACGTTTCGTATTCCAGTGGCTTGCGGTCGTCTACGTCTCCTGACGTTATCATAAAGTTGCAGTTCTCTCCTTTCTCATTGCAGATTAGATGCAGCTTGAATCCGGAGATCCATCCCATGGATCATTTGTTTCTTTGGGCTATGTCCTTGAAAACTTTGTGAATATGTATCCTTTTGTCCCTGCAGACGCGCAGTGGTGTAAGGTCGACAAACCTTATGCCCGTGCACTTTCCCAATAGAACTTTCTTGATAAACAAGGTTAAGGGGAGTGTCAGCCCCCTTTCCTATTCTGCTGAACAATTGAAAAAAACAACTTTGGGAAAGATGTGGGAAAGATGCTTAAATGCTATTTCAAGATAGAATGTTTAAAGCAGCGGTAGTAAGAATCGTGGAAAATAATCATTATCAGCATGACTTCAGGTTTTGATATTGTGGAACTTCGCTGATATTTTCTTTTTCCAATAGGTTTTAGCATATATTCTGCTGTCATTGCATCAAAAAAATGCAAAAAAGCATCTGCCATACAAAATATTTGAGTAACTTTGTCCTCGCTAATGATAGCGATTTTTGTTTGTAATCATTTGTATGTAACACTTCAAAGTTACAACAAATTTCGCAAATCACCAAATGTATAGACACATATAATTCATCGAACTAACATAAAACTTATGAAAATTGGAATTATTACTTTTCATTGTGCGCATAACTATGGAGCTGTTTTACAAGCTTATGGACTAAAAGAATTTTTAAAGTTGTCAGGCCATTCTGTTAATGTAGTTAATTACAGGCCTAGATATATTGTTAATACTTTTAGAAAATTTAACCCAAGGTACTGGTTGTCACGTAATCCGTATAAATGTATAGTCCGTTTATTTATAGAATTCATAGTTAAACCAATAAGAATTAAGCGTTGGTATGTTTTTGAGAGATTTATGGATGAATACTTAGATTTGTCTCCCTATCCTAAAGAAAAGAACTTTTCTTATTTAGACTCCTTGGTATTAGGAAGCGATCAAATATGGAATCCTAAACTTACTGGTGGCAATTTTGATGGTGTGTATTTTGGAGATAGGGCAAAGTGTAATGTTATATCTTATGCTGCAAGCAGTAGATTTCAATCATTATCACGAGAGCAGCAAAACTATCTTTCAATAAATCTAAGCAAATTAAAATGTATTAGTGTAAGAGAAAGTTCGCTAGCTGATTTATTACAACCTCTTGTTAATCAAAAAGTGAATGTCGTACTTGATCCTACTCTTCTAGCTGGTAGAAAGGTTTTTGATAAAATTTCAATTTTGCCTAAAAAAAAGGAATACCTTCTTTTATATCAAATTGGGCAATGGGATGAATTAAATAAATTAGCAAGAAAGATTGCGGAAAAGCTCAATTTAGAAGTAATAGAGATGTCGTCACATCCAATAGGGCCAAGAAAAGGGTTAGTCCAGACTGCTTCCCCAAATGAGTTTGTTGGATATTTTAAAAATGCTACATTTATAGTAACAACATCTTTTCATGGTTTAGCTTTTTCTATTATGTATAATAAACAGTTCTATTGTCTAAAAATGAATACTGACTCGGATTTACGTTTGTTGTCCTTACTTGATAAATTAGATTTGCAAGGGCGTTTCTTAGGAATAGGTGAGGAACCTGATTTTGGAATTATTGATTATTGTAATGTGAACCAAAAATTAGAGAAACTAAGAAATGTGTCCATAGAATATCTACAAAAAGCAATCTGTTAGGATTAGATAAAGAGGGTGTGTCAAAACTAAAATAAAAACAGACCAAAGTTACTATTTGTAACTTAAAAAATAAAAGAGCCATATTAAACTCGGTATTCGAGTGGTGATATGGCTCTTTTTATTACTTTTAAAAGCGAGCAAGTTTCAATTTATAAGCTCATGTTTATTAAAATGGAGTTTTGTCACACCCTCTTTATTGTGAAGTATCTATACGGGTAATATTGGATGCTTATGGCCTATTTCGTATAGAAATCAATAAACCTTGTTAGGGCTTGCGTACACACGGGGCAGAACTCTGGAAACTCGTTTGTGCGCATCCTGCAATCTTGATAGCCACGATAAACACCTTTTAGGCTATATCCGGCACCTTCGTAAGCACCAACTGTTTTCTTATTCTTCTCGGTTGCAGGTGTTGGTATTGGTGTATTCTTCTTAACGAGGTTTTCCCATTTCCCCTTGAAGTCCACTAATGTAGTGAGGTTCTCCTCCCAAGGTTCGATGTCGCGTGGGTACATTGAAATGCTTTCGGCCTCATAGGCATATTCATCACCTAACCCTGCAAAGCTATGTCCAAACTCATGTACGACCACTGGTTTGAACTTCTCGTGGTGGGTCATCGACAGGTTATAAGAGTTAAGTATGCCACCGCCGCCATACTTTTCGGTGTTCACCAGTACGATAATATGTTCGTAAGGCGTGCCGGCCAGCCAGTCGTGCAGTTCAAATAGGTTCAGCGTGGTAAGGTAACGGTCGCTATAAAACGTGTCGAAGTGCGAGTGCAACGCCGTATTTTTCCATATTCCCTTAGAGGGTTCGCTCGTTCCGCTCTCCTTTGAGGGCGATTTCACGGCCACAATGTTAAATCGGTTGCGTGTAGACTTAAATGGTTCGTGGGCAAACAGAGCCTCGGTAGCCTCTTTGGCCTCTTTTAAAAACACGTCCATTTCTGCATCAGTGTAGCCTTCTGCAATGTAGGCGATATGGATGCAGTGGTTAGGGTCGGCCGCTTTTTGGATAGTTTCGTAGGGCGTAACGGATGTTTCGCCTAGTTTTCTAATCAAGATGTCTTTTGGAGCCACCGTGTGTGTTAGGCTAGCCACCACCTGTCTGCGGTTGTTACGCAGATCAACGGTAATCTCCACCGTGTCTTTTGGCATCGGAACGAGGAACACATTCTCGAAAGACTTGGACGACGACTTGGCCTCGTCGTATGAAAGCCATTCTTGAAACAGCGTTGAGAAAGAGTTGCGGTAAATCACTTGCTTGTCTTTCTTACGCCTAACGGTAATCTGTCCGTAGCCTTCAACAGGTATTTCTGCAAGTCTTTGTCGCTTGCCATACCATCCAGGCATGACGTTTAGCTTAGCCACAGAAATCTCTTGTTTGCTTGCATTTCCTGCAAAGGTGTAGTCAATGCGCAGGGTTCGGTTTTCAAACTCGTCGTCGAAGCGTTGCGACCACGCAGTCAACGTACTCGCCAAAGCGAGAATTGATAGTAGTAGTGTCCTCATTTTATAGTATGATGTTAAACGATAATAATAGTCTAGATTTGTCAGATGTAGGCAGGTTGCCGCGTGGTATGGCTGCTTGGTGGCGTTCGCGGTTCGGGACAAATGCGCAACGTGTGCCCTGCGGTATCGCTATATTTGCGGCTAATTGTGCGCTTACGCCCGCAATGGGGCGTAAGCTGTTGGCCTTTTGGGGCGCATTGTGCGGGCGTTTTTTTAATATACCCTCAGCACGGCACCAACCTTTATCTGGTAATCTTCGGGCAAGTCGTTCATCTTGTACAGGCTCTTCACGCGAATGCCGTACTTCTGGGCGATGTCGTACATGCTCTCTCCAGGTTTAACCACGTGTGGCTTGTCCTTAAATTGTTTCTCTGCATGCTTGCGTTTCTTTTTTAGGTAGATGATGTCGCCCTCGGCTAACACGTCATTCTTAGAACGTTCGTTCGCCTTAGCAAGCGACCTTGCCGACAGTTCCAGTTCTTCGGCCAACGACTTAAAGGTATCTCCTCGTCTTGCTCGGAGATAGTAGTTGTCGTTGTACTTGTATATCGGATGCAGGCGCATGTTGCTGCTGCCTGGCTGATAGTTGCCTGCGTGTTTGGTAAAGAACTTGTCGTAATCTTTTGCAGAATCGTACAGGTACAGCTTATATAGCTCAATTACATTAATCAGTTTCGTGGCATAACTAGGGTCTGTGGCATATCCGCATGCCTTTAATCCCTTGGCCCATCCGCGATAGTCGTTAGGCGCGAGTGCAAAAAGCGACTTGTAACGGTCGCGCTTTAAAAACTGGCTATGGTCTTCATAGCTTTCTTTCGCACTTTTGTACGACCTAAAACATTCGTTTTTGGCATCGTCGTCGTGGTAAGTCTTACGCCCTGTCCAGTCGTGACACTTAATACCAAAGTGGTTGTTGCCCTTTTTTACCAGTGCGCCCTGTCCTGCGCCACTCTCCAATAGCCCTTGCGCCAACGTGATACTGGCGGGAATGCGATGTTTGAGCATCTCTTCAATGGCCAGATCCTTATATTGACTGATGTAAGTTTGGTACACCGAATTCCACCGCAGCTGTGCCGAAACGGGTAGAACAAGTGCTATTGTGGTAAGCAGAACAACTATTTTCTTCATATAAAACTGATTTTAAGCACAAAAGTAATGATTATTATTGTAACTTCGCACAGTCGGACAAGCATATTATAAGTATTTCAACCATTCTTCACCTTGTTGCGCCGTTTTTATAAACAATTAGCTATTGCAACAACGATTAGCCCCCTTCATTAGAAAACATGGAGCTGTAGGTGGAAGTGTCGCATTAGTTTCAAATTATTATGTCTTATTCCCATCAGGGGATGCCTTATTTTTTGTAACTTTGTGCACCTAACGTTATTATCCGATGAACCAACAAACGCATTACATCTTATTAGCCTTGGGGAGCAATGTCGCGGCCGAGCTGCATATCGAACAAGCAAAAGCGCGATTGTCGGCTGTTTTCCCGCAACTGCGATTTTCGCGTTCGCTTATCACGCCTGCAATAGGCATTGTGTCGCCACCATTTATAAACTGTTTGGCCGAAGGGTATTGCAGTGTGCCGTTGGAAGAGGTGCTAGTCGCGCTAAAAGACATTGAGGCGCAGATGGGAAGTGTGCCCGAAGAGCGCAAGAAAGGCATTGTGAAGATAGACATCGACTTGTTGCAGTTTGATAACACAAAACGTAAAGCCGACGATTGGGGTAGGGATTATATCCAATTACTACTTAATGAGTTAAGCTGTAAATAAGAAATCAATGCTTAAACAACAAAAAATCCAACCGTATTTGGCAAACAATAAAAATATAGTTGTAGCTAAGCTAATCCTAAAACAAACGCCCATACTTTCAAACAAAATGATTAACTTTGTGCGAGTAAATAACAAATAAATGATTTCAGTTGAAGGTTTAACGGTTGAGTTTAGTGTAAAGCCGTTGTTTAAGGACGTTAGTTTTGTGGTGAACAATCGCGATCGCATTGCTTTGGTTGGCAAAAACGGCGCAGGCAAGTCTACCATGCTCAAAATATTATGCGGAAAACAAAAGCCCACGGCTGGCAATGTGTCTGTTCCTTCGGGAACAACTGTGGGATATTTACCACAAGTAATGGTTCTTGAAGACGACACAACGGTAAAAGAAGAGGCCAGGAAGGCCTTTGCCGACAATACGGAATTGAAGGCACGCGTTGAGCAGTTGAACAACGAACTGAGCGAAAGAACCGACTACGAAAGTGAGGATTACATGGCTCTGGTTGAGCGATTTACCCACGAACACGAACGTTACCTGATGCTGGGTGGCAACAATTACGAGGCCGAATTGGAGCGAACGCTCATCGGGTTGGGGTTTAACAGGAACGACTTAGACCGCCCCACGAGTGAGTTTAGCGGTGGTTGGCGTATGCGTATCGAGCTGGCAAAAATTCTTTTACGCAAGCCCGACGTGCTGTTGCTCGACGAACCCACCAACCATTTGGACATCGACAGCATTCAATGGCTCGAACAGTTCTTGGCACAGAGTTCTGGCTCGGTGGTACTTGTCAGCCACGACCGTGCGTTTATCAACAACGTAACCAACCGCACGCTAGAAATATCGTGTGGAAAGGTGATTGATTATCGTGTGAAGTACGACGAATATGTTACGCTACGGGCCGAAAGAAGGGAACAGCAACTGCGTGCCTACGAGAACCAGCAAAAGGAAATAGCGGACATGAAAGACTTTATCGAGAAGTTTCGCTATAAACCTACGAAGGCCGTGCAGGTGCAGAGCCGCATCAAGCAGTTGGCTAAGATTGTGCCGATAGAAGTAGACGAGGTAGACACTTCGGCTTTGCGATTAAAGTTTCCGCCGTGTTTGCGCAGTGGCGACTATCCCGTTATATGCGACGATGTGCGTAAGGATTATGGCGAACACACTGTTTTCGACCATGTTACGTTTACAATTAAACGCGGTGAGAAGGTTGCCTTTGTGGGTAGAAACGGCGAAGGAAAGTCTACTTTGGTGAAGTGCATCCTCAACGAGATACCTTATACGGGCGAATTAAAGATTGGTCATAATGTGCAGATAGGCTATTTTGCACAAAACCAAGCCCAATTGTTAGACGAAAGCCTAACCGTTTTCGAAACGATTGATAATGTGGCGAAAGGCGATATACGCTTAAAAATACGCGACATACTGGGCGCATTTATGTTTGGGGGCGAGGCATCGGACAAGAAAGTGAAGGTGTTGAGTGGCGGCGAACGGAGTAGGCTGGCTATGATTAAGCTGCTGTTAGAGCCTGTTAACTTGCTTATACTCGACGAACCCACCAATCATCTCGACATGCAGTCGAAGGATGTGCTGAAAGAGGCCATCAAAGCGTTCGACGGAACGGCCATTGTTGTTTCTCACGACCGTGAGTTCCTCGACGGATTGGTATCGAAAGTGTACGAGTTTGGCGAGGGTAGGGTGAAAGAACACCTTGGTGGCATATACGATTTTATACGTACTGCGGCCGCAAACCAGCCCGATAACGCCACATCTGCCAACATCGACAGCCTTTTGCATACGGCTGCGCCCGCTCCAACCAAAACGGACGAAACGCCAAAAGCCGATAACGAAAGTTATGTACAGCGTAAAGAGCGGATGAAGAAGGTGAACAAAGCCGAAAAAGCCGTTAAGGAATGCGAGGCACGTATTGCATCGATGGAAAAGCGCATAGCCGAACTTAACGAATTGCTAAGCGACGTGAACAATGCCTCGGACATGACGCTTGTGAGTGAATATACCTCCGTGCAACGAGCCTTAGACAGCGAAAACGAAAAGTGGATAGAACTGAGCGAAACGCTTGAAGAACTGTCGCGGCAGGTGTCGTAGAGCTTAACCGTTTCGGTGATAATATAAGCTGAGCATATAACTAGTACTAAATATTTAATCATTATTATCCAATAACAAAAAAGAGAACATGAACATGAAACAAATCTTTCCCGCGCTCTTGATGATGGCCTCGCCCACATTGGGCATGGCTCAGGGGCAGTCGGGGCTAGTGCTGTCAGACCTTGACAAGTCGGTTCGTGCAGCCGATGACTTTTATCAGTTTGCTACGGGCGGTTGGCAGAAGAACAATCCGTTGCCCGCAGCCTATTCGCGCTTTGGCAGTTTCGACCAATTGCAAGAAGAAAACAACAAGCGCATTAACAATATATTGGGCGAACTGCTGAAAAAAAAGTTCAAACCAGGTAGCACGGAGCAGAAACTGTCCGACTATTACAAGCTGGCTATGGACTCTACTCGCCGCGAAAAGGAGGGACTTGCACCTGTTGCAGCCTTGATTGCAGAGGTGGAAGGGGCTAAAACCAAAGCCAACCTTGAACAATTTCAACTTAAATATGCCGTTTATGGTTACGGCGTTGGTTTCGGTTCGTACTTCGCTGCCGACGAAAAGAATGTGAAGATGAACATCTTGACTATCGGTCAGGGCGGTTTAACGCTTGGTCAGAAAGACTATTATGTGAACAACGACCCCGCCACGGTAGCCATTCGTGAGGCTTTTCGCAAGCACATCGCACGCATGTTCCGTCTTTATGGCTTTAACGAGGCACAAGCCGATGCCCGTCGCGATGCTATTTTCCGCATGGAAACGGCATTGGCGTTGGTGTCGAAGAGCGTAACCGAACTGCGCGACCCACAAGCCAACTACAATAAGATGACCTTGAAGGAATTTAAGGAAAACTATCCCAACATAAATCTTGAAGCAATGGCTAATGCCGAGGGCGTGAAATCGGCCTATATTCAGGAAATGATTGTGGGGCAACCTGGGTTTATGGAGGGTTACGACAAGCTTTATGCAGCTGCAACGGCCGATGACTTGCGCGCACTTATCGAGTGGGACATCATTCAAAGTTCTGCCTCGTACCTCACGAACGAAATTCGTTTGGCCAACTTCGACTTCTTTGGCAAGACCATGAGCGGCCGAAAGGAAGAATATCCGTTGTGGAAACGTGCCACAAACCAAGTGGAAGAGCAGATGGGTGAGGCATTAGGTAAGATGTATGTTGCCCGTTATTTCCCCGAAACGTCGAAGAAGATGATGGAACAGCTGGTTCGCAACTTGCAAATCTCGCTAGGACAACGTATTGATGCACAAACATGGATGAGCGACACCACAAAAGCAGCTGCCCATAACAAGCTAAACAAGTTCTATGTTAAGATTGGTTACCCCAACAAATGGATTGATTATAGCAAACTAACCATCGACCCAACGAAGTCGTATTACGAGAATGTGCTTGCTTGTCGCAAGTTCTCGCACGATAGGCACATTCAGATGAGAGCGGGTAAGCCCGTTGACCGCGATGAATGGTTAATGACCCCGCAAACGGTAAACGCTTACTACAATCCCACAACCAACGAGATTTGTTTCCCCGCCGGTATTTTGCAGCGTCCCTTCTTCGACCCTAAGGCCGACGAGGCTTACAACTACGGTGCTATCGGCGTGGTAATTGGTCATGAGATGACGCACGGCTTTGACGACCAGGGTAGGCAATACGATGCCAACGGATATATGAACGATTGGTGGACTGCATCTGATGCGAAAGGCTTTGAAGAGCGTGCTAAACTTTATGCCGACTTCTTCTCGAACATCAAAGTTCTTCCCGACCTCAACGCCAATGGACAGTTTACGCTCGGCGAAAACCTTGCAGACCACGGCGGATTGCAAGTTAGTTTCTTTGCTTTCAAGAACGTAGAGGCCAAAAAACACCTTAAGACCATCGACGGCTTTACGCCCGACCAGCGTTTCTTCTTGGCTTATGCTGCTGTTTGGGGACAAA
Organism: uncultured Prevotella sp.; assembly: GCA_938028745.1. Classification (GTDB taxonomy): domain Bacteria; phylum Bacteroidota; class Bacteroidia; order Bacteroidales; family Bacteroidaceae; genus Prevotella. Next base: position 8,236 of record CALIZL010000011.1, on the reverse strand, counting down.
ACATCACCGAACAAGAAATTCGTAACCGCACAAAGGCCGACCCACATGCGCTGGGTAAATGGCGTGTGAATGGTGCACTGCCGCACATTGATGCCTGGTACGAGGCTTTCGGTGTGAAAGAAGGCGACAAGTTGTTTATCCCTAAGAACCAACGTTTGTCGCTTTGGTAATGGGATAAAACTGTAATGAGCATAATCAACCGTTGCTCGATGAGGTGTAGTTTAAGGCCAACTTGGCCTTGCACCCATCGGGCAACGGTTTCTTTTTGTTGCCATCTACCAGTGTTTGCCATCGAAGTGCTTTGTATTGAAAGTGCCAATCGCTTTGTTTTTTACTATTATCTGCCATTGTGTTGCCACATTATTCTTGAATGTGTGTAAAGTTTTCAGTGCAAATTTTAACACTAAGACTGCCCTTGTAACTCACCAATCGCCCACCTTGCCGCAAAAAATCGATTCTCGCGAAGGTTTGTTTTCATGCAATAAGGGGGTAGTTGTAAATGTTGGCAAAATGAATATTTATTTCAGGAGACCGCCATTTGCACCCATTTTGGGGCTATTTGCAGCTAAATGCCATGCAATATGCTGCTAAACGCAGTGCGTTTTGCCGCTAAATGCAGTGCATTTTGGTGCTAAACGCAAGGCAAAATGCAGCTAAATGCAGTGCAAAATGCTGCTAAATGCAGGGCGAAAAGCATATATATCCACTGCAATGGTATAAACAAAACCTTTTCGAACCATGAAGTACATGGATAAAAAGGGCATAATAACCATTAAAAAGTGGAGTTTTCGTAGCTAAAAGTGTGTAAATGGGTATGAAAAATTACGAGCTGGCAAGCAAACTAGAAAGGCTAAATGGTGCAAAATGCAGGTGCTATTCTTGAAAATAGACAAATCAAAAGGCATGAAAGGTTAGAATTGGTGGCTATTTACCTACTTTTTAACCTGTATTTTCGCTAGAACGGAGTGAAATTTGGAGTGATTTTGTAAGATAAAAGATAATAATTTAAGGTTTTGGCATGATGCTTTTCTTGAGTTGATGATTATTGTAGTTGATGAGTTTGTGAGTTCGTGAGTTTATAAGTTCAGCACAGGCTAAAATGTAAAGGGTATGATTTTGATAGTGAAGTCTTCAAAGAAATAGTTTTGAAAAGTTTAATAGAACTTAGTTAGGCTAGCTACAGGAAGGGATGAATTACTCGTTTTATTTTTCGCTATGTATAAGCCCCCTCTTATTGGTTAACGCTATCTAATGCAAAGCTTGTTTAAGATGGCTACCATAGATTGTTGGATGATATGGCAAAAGATTGAAAAAATACATCACACTACTTTTCCTCATCGTGGAATAGGCGGAACACCTTATTATCATTACGCGCGAGAAGAAACATGGGCGTAAGTTGATGTGCCAAGAATGGGCTTGGATTAAAAAAACGTTGAATAGTTTCTTTTGTTCTTGTTCGTTTCACAAACAATTGTTACCTTTGCGTTTAAATAGTCTAAGATAATGTCTCTGATTATCCTTTTAATCATAGTCGTTGGGTTTATTCTCATTAGCACAGAGAATGTTACAAATGTGAATAGAGCCGCTGTAGCAATATTCCTTGGTACAGTGGGGTGGGTGCTGTACGTTTCTTATGGAACGGATTTCGTACAGCTGATGCACAAACAGGCCTACACCGACTACCTTGGTGGCATGGCGCACACCAGTCAGGCGGTGAAACAATTTATCGCTCAGACCATCTTCTTGCGTTATGTGGGTAAGGCTTGCGAGATAGTTCTCTTCTTACTGGCCACGATGACTATCGTAGAGATATTGAACAATAACGGCTGTTTCGACTTCTTGGGCATCTGGGCGCGAACCCGCGACAGCAAAAAGCTGCTGTGGATGATGATGCTCATCGTGTTTGTGGTATCTGCTAACTTAGATAACCTTACCACAACGGTGATGGCCTTGACGCTCATTCATCAGGTGATACCCAACAGGCGTTACCGGATGATTTATGGTAGTGTGGCTGTAATTGCTGCAAACATGGGCGGAGCATTAACCGTTATTGGCTCGCCCGAAGGTTTGGTGCTGTGGAACATGGGTGCGATAACTGCCACAAACTATTCGTTAAGCATGGCAGTACCTTGCATCGTTACTTGTGTTGTGCCAACCTGGTTGTTGTCTAGGGCATTGCCCGACCGTATCGACATTGAATTTTTGCGGCTCCCTTATCGCGGCGACGATACCAACTTGAATGTTTGGCAGCGTCTTGTGATGTTCGTTGTGGGCATTGGCGGTCTGTGGTTTATCCCTACATTCCATAACATCACCAAGTTGAGTCCTTTCCTCGGTGCACTTTGCGTGCTGTCGGTGCTATGGGTGGTTAACGAAATATTCAACCGAAAGCTGCTTAACACGGGCGAAACGATACATCGCCGCATACCACGCGTGTTGCAATATGGCTCTATGCAGATGATATTGTTTGTTTTAGGCATCATGTTTGCGGTGGGCGTAGTTAATGAAACGGGCTTTTTCAGCGAGGTAACGGCCTATATCGACAAACAGACACCCAATATTTGGTTCTTTGGTGTGGCAAGTGCGGTCATCAGTAGTGTGCTCGACAGTTTCGTTACAGCTATGTCTGCCGTGTCGCTACATCCCGTTTTGTCGGGTGAGAATGCTGAACTTACTTCGTATTCGGCCAACTTCGCCCAAAACGGGGCTTATTGGAAGATGATTGCTTTTGCAACAGCAGTGGGTGGTAACATTCTGCCCATAGGCTCGATAAGTGGCTTAGCATTGATAAGAACAGAACGAATGCGCGTTGGATGGTATTTCGTCAACGTGGGATGGAAAGTTCTTTTGGGTGGCGTGTTGGGCATGGCGTTGCTTTGGCTCATTGCGTAAGTAAACAGATGGGGACGTGCAATTGCCCCCATAGTTTTGTACAATGATTGGGACACCAACTTGTTGACTTGTCAACTTGTTAATTTGTCAACCAAAATAAAGGACGATTACGCTACACCTTATTATATATATATAGGTGTAGAAACTAGATAAAGTTATCAAAACAATGACAAAAGTAAAGACAATAGGCATACTCACGTCGGGTGGGGATGCACCAGGAATGAATGCTGCCATACGCGCCGTGACACGCGCTGGCATTTGTAATGGGTTTAACATAAAAGGCATATACCGTGGTTTCGACGGACTTATAAATGGTGACATAAAGCCTTTCACCACCGAGAACGTTAGTGGTATCATCATGCAGGGCGGCACCATATTGAAGACCGCGCGCAGCAGTGAATTCACAACAGAAGAGGGAAGGAAGAAAGCTTACGAGAACATCGTTAAAGAAGGGATAGATGCTTTGGTTGTGATTGGGGGTAATGGTTCGCTTACGGGTGCAATGGTGTTTGCAAGAGAATACGACTTGTGTTGCATTGGGCTTCCTGGAACCATCGACAACGACCTTTACGGTACCGACTCGACCATTGGCTACGATACCACGATGAATACTATTGTGGAATGTGTAGACCGCATACGCGACACGGCACAAAGCCACGAACGTATTTTCTTTGTCGAAGTAATGGGACGCGATGCTGGCTTTTTGGCTCAGAACAGTGCCATTGCTGCTGGCGCAGAGGCCGCCATCATACCCGAAGACTCGACGGACGTTGACCAATTGGCGCGGTTTATGGAACGGGGCATACGCAAATCGAAGAAGAGTTGCATCGTCATCGTATCGGAAAGTCCCAAGTGTGGTGCGCTGTATTATGCCGACCGTGTGAGGAAAGAGTTCCCCGACTATGATGTGCGCGTGTCCATCCTTGGACATTTGCAACGTGGCGGTAGGCCAACAGCCCACGACCGCATCTTGGCTAGCCGCACAGGAGTGGGCGCAATAGATGCCATCATGCAAGGACAACGCAACGTTATGATCGGTGTCCGCAACAACGAAATTGTATATGTGCCACTTTCCGAAGCCATTAGGAGCGATAAGCCCTTTGATAAAAAGCTGATAACCGTTTTAGACGAACTAAGCATATAAAAGGAACAACATTTGGAAAAGTTTAATGTTTGCATGCATTAAATTGCCTGAACATTTTGGCAATTCCGTTTTTTATCGTTACTTTTGCGCAATCATTAATAAAGAAATATAATAAACTAGATATCTGAATATGTCAAACATAGAAGGACACATTTCGCAAATTATTGGTCCGGTAATTGACGTCTACTTCGACACCAAGGGCCAAGAGGAGGAGAAAGTGCTGCCGAAAATTCACGATGCCTTGCGTATCGTTAGGCCCGACGGCCGCGAATTGATAGTGGAGGTTCAACAGCATATCGGTGAGGACACTGTGCGCTGCGTGGCAATGGATAACACCGACGGTCTGCAACGCCACCTTAAAGCAACGCCATTGGGCAGTCCTATCACCATGCCGGCCGGCGAACAGATTAAAGGCCGCATGCTGAACGTTATCGGCAAGCCCATCGACGGCATGTCGGAACTGAACATGGAAGGTGCTTACCCCATCCATAGGGAGGCTCCTAAGTTCGACGAACTTTCTACCCATAAGGAAATGTTGGCCACGGGCATCAAGGTTATCGACCTGTTGGAACCCTATATGAAGGGTGGTAAGATTGGTTTGTTTGGTGGTGCGGGCGTTGGTAAGACCGTACTTATCATGGAACTGATTAATAACATCGCCAAGGGACACAACGGTTACTCGGTGTTCGCAGGTGTTGGAGAACGTACACGTGAAGGAAACGACCTTATCCGAGACATGATCGATTCGGGTGTAATCCGCTATGGTGACAAGTTTAGGAAGGCAATGGAGGAGGGCAAATGGGACCTTTCGCTAGTTGATCCCGAAGAACTACGCCAATCGCAAGCCACCCTTGTGTATGGGCAGATGAACGAACCGCCTGGCGCACGTGCCTCTGTTGCATTGTCGGGACTAACCGTTGCCGAGGAATTCCGCGATCATGGAGGGAAGGATGGCGAGCCGGCAGACATCATGTTCTTTATCGACAACATCTTCCGCTTTACACAAGCAGGCTCGGAAGTTTCGGCTTTGTTGGGCCGTATGCCTTCTGCTGTGGGCTATCAGCCTACGTTGGCCAGTGAGATGGGTGCGATGCAAGAGCGTATTACGTCTACCAAGCGCGGCTCTATCACGTCTGTTCAGGCCGTATATGTACCTGCCGACGACTTGACCGACCCTGCTCCCGCTACCACTTTCACGCACTTGGATGCTACAACAGAGCTTAGTCGTAAGATTACAGAGTTGGGTATCTATCCAGCCGTAGACCCATTGGGATCTACTTCGCGTATTCTCGACCCGCTGATTGTGGGTAAAGAGCATTACGAATGTGCGCAACGTGTGAAACAGATACTGCAACGCTATAAGGAATTGCAAGACATCATTGCCATTCTTGGTATGGATGAGTTGAGCGACGAAGACAAGCAGACGGTGAACCGCGCACGTAGGGTGCAGCGTTTCCTTTCTCAGCCGTTTACCGTTGCCGAGCAGTTTACGGGCGTTAAGGGCGCGATGGTAAGCATTGAAGACACCATCAAGGGTTTTAACATGATACTTGACGGTGAGGTTGACGACCTTCCCGAGCAGGCTTTCTTGAACGTCGGCACGATAGAAGACGCTATCGAGAAAGGTAAGAAGTTGCTTGAAGCAGCTGGAACGAACTAGTTGGTGTAAAAGCACGTGTCTATGCTCAAATTGATTATTGTTTCTCCGGAAAGGCAACTCTATCAAGGCGATGCCCAGAGCGTAAAGGTTCCAGGCAGTCTTGGTGAGTTTGAGATACTCGACAACCATGCGCCCATCATCTCTTCGTTAGATGTTGGCCGAGTGGTTTACGTTACGGGCGAGGGCGAAACGCATGAGTGTGCCATCACAGGTGGCTTTGTCGAGGTGCAAAAGAACGTTGTCTCCTTGTGTGTGGAGGTGTAACGGCTCTCTATGGAAAGTGCTATGGACGAAAGGCAAGTAGGCAAACAAAAGCGACGTTTCATCTGCCAAAGCCTCGTTACGCTGGTCTTGTTGGCGATAGGCGTGTATGGTGTTGCCGGACTTTGGCTGGGTTATGCGGTTGCGTTGCCGTTGCTGGTTAGTTCGGTGGTCTTTTTAATCATCGAGACGGCAGACATCCTGGTATGGTCGCGCGTGGCGATAAAGTCGCCAGATAGCCTCCCCACCTTTTTCTTAGGTGTGTCAGGGTTTCGCATGCTGTTGTGTGTGTTGGTGTTTTTCGTGTACTACTTCGTGGTAGAAAGACAAGCGATGTTGCTCTTTCTATGCGTTTTCGCCTTGTTCTATGTGGCGATGTTGGTGCACCACGCCACGTTCTTCTCAAACGATAAGCGTAAGTCGGGTACATAACGGCTATATAATAATAATGTATTATAATGAAAAAAGTAAGATATATATCGTTTCTGCTGCTGTTGCTTTTCACTTCGTTGTCGCTCCACGCGGCTAGCAACGGAGGGGAAGGCAAGATGGAACTCGATATTCCAGAGATCGTGCTCGAACACTTGTCGGATGCTTACGAATGGCACATCGCCACGTACGAAGGCAAGCATCTGAGCATACCCTTACCCATCATCGTTAGAAGTAGCGACACGGGCGAATGGTATGTGGGTACGGCTCATCATCTTCCGAACAACTTTTTCTTCGATGCCCAGCATCATGGAAAGATATATGAACGGCGTGCAGACGGTTCTACGACGCGTCCTTTGGACCTAAGCATAACCAAAGCCGTTGCTCAGATATGGATTGTTGTGGCGATTTTGCTCACGGTCTTCCTGTCGTGCGCACGCTGGTATAAGAAGGTAGATGAGAAAAGTGCTGCTCCCAAGGGTCTCGTTGGCTTGATGGAGATGTTCGTGATGTACATCCACGACGACTTGATAAGGCCTGCCGTGGGCGAACGGCAATACAAACGCTACGCTCCTTTCTTGTTGACAGTGTTCTTTTTCATCTTCACTTGTAACATGATTGGGCTTGTTCCCGTGTTCCCAGGCGGAGCAAACGTCACGGGTAACATCAACATAACCATGTTCTTGGCCATTACCGCGATGTTGGTTATCAACATCTTTGGCAATAAGGAGTATTGGAAAGACGTATTTTGGCCAGAAGTTCCTGTTGCCTTGAAGTTTCCCGTTCCCCTTATGCCGGTGATAGAGGTGTTCAGTATCTTCACAAAGCCTTTTGCGTTGATGATACGTCTCTTCGCCAACATGATGGCTGGGCATGCCATTATATTGAGTTTCACTTGCGTGATATTCCTTGGATGGAACATGGGCGTAGGCTATGGCTTGGGATTGAACACGTTTGGTATAATCATGTTGCTTTTCATGAACTGTCTCGAATTGCTTGTCGCATTCGTGCAGGCGTATGTGTTCACCATGCTTAGTGCCGTCTTTATCGGCATGGCTCATCGTGAGCACCACGTTGCCGAGTAGTTTCCAAGAGCTTATCAGCCTTGTGCAGAACACACTTTAACGGGCAGAGTTCCTCGGGTGAATGTGCTATTGGGTGATAAGTTTAACATAGGTGTGCATGCCACAAGAGGCTCGGATGCCACTGTAAGAAACGTCTTAACGAACAAAACAACTAAAATTGAATATAAACAATTAATAAAAGAATAAGAACTATGATGATTACAACATTATTGGCTGCCGAGGGTCTGGCTCAGCTAGGCTGCGGTATTGGTGCAGGTATTGCTACAATTGGTGCAGGTTTAGGTATCGGTCGCATTGGCGGTAGCGCAATGGATGCCATTGCCCGTCAGCCCGAAGCTACGAACAAAATACAGACCAACATGATTGTTACGGCTTCTTTCGTTGAGGGTTGTGCCCTCTTCGCCATTGCAGCGTGTGCATTCTTGATTAAATAATTAACCGAATGGAGAATTTACCATCAATACTAACGCCCGACTTGGGCTTGCTCTTTTGGATGCTCTTGGCGTTCTTGGTGGTTTTTGTTGTTCTAGTTAAATACGGTTTTCCTGTTATCATCAGGATGGTTGAAGACCGTAAGACATACATAGACGAAAGTCTGCGCAAGGCTCATGAGGCATCAGAACGGCTAGAAAACATCAAGCAAGAAAGCGAACAAATTCTTCAAGACGCACGAGAGAAACAATCACTCATCTTAAAAGAGGCTGCCCAAACCCGCGACGCCATAGTTGAGAAAGCTCGACAGACGGCTCACGAGGAGGGTGTGCG
>CALIZL010000010.1 GCA_938028745.1 uncultured Prevotella sp. | reverse complement strand
CCTACCTACCTTATGGCGAACTGCTCGTGGACGAACACAGCAGCAGTGAGGAGATACCGTACAAGTTCAACGGCAAGGAACTCGACGAGGAGACAGGACTGTACTATTATGGTGCAAGGTATATGAACCCCAGGACGAGTGTGTGGTATGGGGTGGACCCGCTGGCAGAGAAGTATCCTGAGATAGGAGGATATGTTTATTGCCATAATAACCCAATTGTCTTTTTTGATCCGAACGGGATGGAGGATGATGCCAAAAAGAAAAGTGCTTTGAAATCAATAAACCAATTCGAACAATCAACAACACAAACTGTATTTAAAAATATTCCCAAGGAAAAGTTCATAAAGGATTTAAGGAATCGTATCAACAATCCACGAACTATTCAACAAGGGGAAAATGGGACATGTGGTGCTGCTGCAATCTCTAAATACTTAGCGGAAGAACAACCTGATTTGTACGCTAAAACAGCAATTTCACTATATACCACTGGATTTGCAACAAACCGAGGATTAGCTTTATCTGTTACAGATGAAATGAAAAATGGTACAGTAGGAGATTTACATAAAGCAGGTCTTAATTCTGTTGACGCTATTATGCAAGGAGCACTTACTAATTTGAATAATGACTGGTTAACAATCAATACTTTCAAAGGAGAAAGTGGGGTTAATTCATTTATGTGGCCTGGATTCATTAAATCATTTTTAAATAAATTTGTTGGAGTTGATGTTAGAAACATTGGTGCATTTCCAACAATTGATGCACTAAAAAAAATAGATTATAATAAATACTTTGTAATAGGATTAGTCCATGAAAACCGTGGTCGCATAGCTAGTGGACTTATTCCCAATCATTATGTGCAATTATTGGGGTTTAATAATCAAAATTACGCAAGTTTCTGGACATGGGGCGAGAAAAATCCTAGAAAATCTCATGTTTTTGGGACAACACATGGTATCCACCAAATTTATTTGATTAAGCGATAGTTAATATGAGGAAAGCAATTTACATACTGATTACGATATTCTTAAATTCTTGTGACTGTCATTATGACAACTTTAAAATCACAGGGGTAACGATGCAACCTGTAACGCTAAAAGACTCCACTGGCATAAACAAGAATTTCTATATGTTTGTTTTTAACACGAAATTATGTAACCCAAGCCTCTTATTCCTAGGAGGAGGTTTAGAGCCTGGGCTAAAAGGAATTGATGAGAAAATTACAGGTATCGAAATTTACACGCGTAGTGGCAAAATTATTTCTCAGAATTTCAGGGGATGGGATATGGATATTGAAGGTACAATCACAGATGGAACAGAGGAACTCCCCTTTTTATCTTCGCCTAATCTGTCTGATCTTGTTAAATCTATAAACAATGGTGATAGGCAAGGGATAGGAGAAAGGATAAAGTTCATGAGACTATTCTATTCAAGTTCAGGAGAACCACCATACTTAATTATCGTAAGTTTTAAGAACAAACAGATAATATCTAAAGTTATAAATGAGAAAGTGGACTATAAGGTGATAAATATGTCTCCTTGACCTTTTTTGTCACAACAAAATGATTTTGGAATTAATCAATCGGAAATTGAGAGCTAGAAAAGATTCCTACTTTCCTTTGCCATCGACAATGTATTCAAAGAATAAATCACTGGGCACGCCACCGGGTGTACCCACGATGAAGGGCGCGACGGCCGAACCCGAGAACACGCACGAGAGCTACAACACCATCATCAGGGAGCTGGGCGACCACAGCGTGCCCGACGGTTGGATTCAACGCCCCAAGCGCAACGCCGTGCCCGGCACGCCCCCTGGTCCGCCCGTGCAGTGGGACAAGGCCGAAGACCCCGACGACGTGCAGCCGGGTTACGGCTACGTGCCTGCCGACACCACGCACGAGGACATCTTCTACTATCACACCGACCACCTCGGCTCCACCTCCTACATCACCGACGCCAAGGCCAACGTCGCCCAGTTCGATGCCTACCTGCCCTACGGCGAACTGCTCGTGGACGAACATTCGTCTACGGAGGAGATGCCGTATAAGTTCAACGGCAAGGAACTCGACGAGGAGACGGGACTGTACTATTATGGGGCGAGATACATGAACCCGAAGACGAGTTTGTGGTATGGGGTGGATGGGTTGAAGGAGAACTATCCTGAACTAGGAAGCTATACATACTGTGCTGATAATCCTGTCAAATTTGTAGATCCAGATGGAAACATAGCACTCATAGACAATGCTATTGGTGCCCTTATTGGTGCTAGTTTAGAAATAACAACACAAATGGTAGCCAATCTTGTTGTTGGTAATAGCATTACTGATATTAATTGGGGAAAAGTTGCTGTAGCAACTATTGAAGGAGCAATTACAAGTGGCGCTAGCAATACAGTCCGTTTTGTTACCAAAATAAGTGTTGCTGCTGCTAATAGCACTATGGACAATTATGATAAGGGGTTTATAGAAGTTGTAAAAGGAACAGCGGTAAATCTGGCTGCAGGCGCTGTTGGCTCAAAAGCGTCAAAACTAGCTAAAGGAGTCGGAAATAAAGCAACGCAGAAAATATCAAATAAAATGATTAGCAGCAAGACCTCTCTTACCAAGACCGTTAAGAAAATAACAAAAGTAAATAATAAAAGAGCCAAGACTATAGCCACTAATATTCAAAAGGCGCAAAAAGCTGTTGCCAAAGAGGTGAAGCAATCTCCTCAAACGGCCGTTGATAGGACTGTATCTAATGTGATAGAAAGTCAAGGTCAGTCAAACAATACTAATAAAAAAGACAAGAGATGAGAAAATTCATAGGCAGATTGCTTGTTTACGCTTGTGTAGGTTGGATCTTTTACCATATTGCGCTTTATTTTGTTGGTAATTTCCTACTAAGAATAAGTGGTGTAAAGACGTATGCCGTTATTACAGCAGAACCATCTAGTAACTCACGCCGCTATACGAAAGTTTACTACATGTATTCATTTTCATATAAAGGAAATGTATATAAAGGAAATTCTTTGATAAATAGTTCTACAGGAAAACCTGGTGACAGTATTGAGGTTGTTTTCCTTGAAGCTTACCCTAACATAAATAGGCCTACCAGATTTTTTAAGTAACAGATCTACTAGATGGGGACAACGCGGAGCGGCCCACAAGGTATCGATAGTGAGCGGCCGTACGGATGGTATGGGCGGTCCCGATGCCGGCAAGGGAAAGGAGGAGAAACCGCTGGGCGGTGCGTTCAGCCACACGTACGCCTACGACGAGCTTAACCAACTGGTGAAGGCCAGTGGCAAGGCCAAGGGCATAGGCTACGCCATGGACATGAGCTTCGGGCTGATGGGCGAGCCGCTCACCAAGGTGCAGCGCACCGACTCGGGTTCGGTTGCGGGCAGCTACGCGCTGGCCTACGAATACGGCGACGCCGACCACCCCACGGCCCCCTCGCAGATAGGGCGCGAACGTTACAGCTACGACGCCAACGGCAACCCCACGCTCGTGGAGGACGACAGCCTAAACACGGAGCGGCGCATGGCGTGGGACGAGGAGAACCGCCTGATGGCCCTGTCTGACAACGGCAAGACCAGCCGCTACACCTACAACGCGGCGGGCGAGCGCATCGTCAAGAGCCACGGCTACCTTGAGGGCGTGTACGTCAACGGCGCGCCGCAAGGCCTCACCTTCCACGAGACGGAGGACTACACCATCTACCCCGCACCCATACTCAGCGTCACGCGCCAGCGTTTCACCAAGCACTACTTCATCGGCGACAGGCGCGTGGCCTCCAAAATCGGTGCGGGCATATTCCAAAACGCCTACGGCCACGGCGCTAACGTCGTCACGGCCGGGCAGAAAGACTACCAGATGCGTATGATGCAGATAGAAAGACAACGCGAAGACTACTACCGCAAGCTGGGCACGCCGCCGGGAGTGCCCACGATGAAGGGCGCGACGGCCGAACCCGAGAACACGCACGAGGGCTACAACACCATCATCAAGGAGCTGGGCGACCACAGCGTGCCCGACGGTTGGATACAACGCCCCAAGCGCAACGCCGTGCCCGGCACGCCCCCTGGTCCGCCCGTGCAGTGGGACAAGGCCGAAGACCCCGACGACGTGCAGCCGGGTTACGGCTATGTGCCTGCCGACACCACGCACGAGGAAATCTTCTTCTATCACACCGACCACCTCGGCAGCACCTCTTATATCACCGACGCCAAGGCCAACGTCGCCCAGTTCGACGCCTACCTACCTTATGGCGAACTGCTCGTGGACGAACACAGCAGCAGTGAGGAGATGCCGTACAAGTTCAACGGCAAGGAACTCGACCAAGAGACTGGGCTGTACTATTATGGCGCAAGATATATGAACCCGAGGACAAGTTTGTGGTATGGGGTGGATGCTTTAATAGAGAATTACCCGACAATAGGCTCATACATTTATTGCTCTTCTAACCCTGTCGTATTTATTGATCCTGATGGTAATAAGAAAGTTGTGGTAACTGGAGGGGCAGATGTCCATAATATATATGAAATGAATTTTGTTAATGCATCAAAAATACAATTAGAAAAATATTTGAAAAGAGCTGGCTCACTAGAAGAGATCAGTTGGCTAATATTTGGTTTGGGATACTCCCAGGAACAGAAACAAGAAATCGCGAAATGGGCAAATAATAGAGGTGTCTCATTTAAATTCCTTGACACGGCAGAACAATTAGTTAATGAGCTAAATTCATCATCCCGATCAAACGACAAATTAACTGAAGTTTCTATGTTTTCACATGGAACGGCTAGTAATGTTTCATTTGGTTTTGGACTGCATGGTGATAGAAATAGCACCAATTATAGTAATAAAGACAATTTGACGGAGGCGACCTTAAATAAAACGCCTCTGCTATCTTCAGCCTTCGCTAAAGGAGGGAGAATAGATCTATATTCGTGCAATTCTGGTACACCTTTGAAATATGAAGAAACAGAATTCAAAACAGAAAAGGAATTGCGATATACTACACGTCACGCACCAAGTTTAGTCACGTTAATGGGTAGACAATCTAAAACAATAGTAAGAGGATTTGTAGGAAGAAGTGACTATACCCCTGTTGCTCAAGGCCTATTGCCTAAACCAGGTGGAACAGGCGGTAGGTATGCTCCTCATGTCAGAGGTAGAAACGTATCAGCATTTATAGTTCGTTCAGTAATACATAAATAAAAATGAAGAAGTATATAATATGTATAATGTTAGTGCATGTGTGCATTTCATGCAGTAACAACAAAAATGAGATGCCGTCTGAAAGCTTTACATATGAATGCTTTACATATGAAGACAGCATTAATGGCATAAAGTTTACAATGCCCAATGTAGGAGAAGGTGGGTTGTTAATTGTTGGTGAGGTGCAAGTTCTGATTACACCTCATGGTCAAATAGTTGATCTTGCAACCAAGTCTTTGGAAGACAGGCGTACACGTATTTATTACTTCGTGGATGATCGTTGTAAGGACGAAATATCACACTTCTATTCTTTTAATAAGAATGGGTTTGATGGCATTGCCGTATTTTATAAAGGAGAGAACAAAGTTGAAAGAATAAGGTATTATGAAAAGGATGAAGAGATTTGGTCAAAAGTGGAACCTGAGAATTAATAGCGTTTTAATAGCAATCTTATTGGTAATCTCTATGATTTCATGTAACAGGGCGGAACAACATTCAAATGGTTTGAAATGTATCTTCTCTGACAGTTTACACCGTTTTGAATATTATCGTGGTGCAAAACAAATTATAATTCGAGTTGACTCTAATTTGTTTTATTTTACCTCAGATAATCGTCTGGTAAAGGTGTACACCCGAAGTGTGGTTAATGGAAAACGGATGTTTGTGAATGGAAAAGTTTATTATTTCGATAGAAAGTCGGGAACATTAGATTCGATGAAGTCATACCGGAGAAATAAGTTACATGGGTATTCCATTATATATGACAGAGAGGGAATGATTATTTCGGCTAGAAACAATCGATAAGATGGAGGGCGGATGAGCGAAGAGTCGCACCTCATGGGATTATCCAAAATACGAAACTGTCAATAGTTACGTGCTAAAGCACTAAGTGGGTACACCACCCAGAAAGAATGCGAATGGGTTAATTCACTTGTATATGGCAAGCATTATGAATATAAACGCAATGGCCTATGGCATGTGTATATGAATGGTAAACCGCTTAAAGATAAAAATGGAAAGGCAATACTTTATCATTACAATGCACGGCCAGGGACAAAAGGTTTTGATTACAAACTCAATTTTAAAAAACAAGGAAAGAAATGAAGAATATCATCAAAGGTATATTACTGTTTATTGTCATGGCCCTTATTAGTGGTTGTGGAAGCAGAGCGGGAGAGTCAAGTGACAATCTGCATAAAAGAGAACCAATGACGAAGGTAAGAATATATGCAAGGGAAGTTTTGGTGGAGCAGCTTGATGATCCAATGTTTTCTTGTGCATACTATTATTCTAGTGGTAAACCATTTTATGGCAAAGATAAAGAATACTATAAACTTTCCGACAGAGAGATAAGAATGATAAAGGTCATCATTGGGGATAAACAGAAGTGGCAGAAATCAGGTTCTAAGTGTCCTTTCTTAGACATAAAGGAATATTTTAGACAGTATCTTGCATATAGAAAGGATGGAAAAACTTATGTGTTGGTCAATCTTTATAAGTATTTCTATATAATTTATGAAAATAATGGTATATTAGGAGCATATGCTCCAGCGCCAGGAAAAAGTATCATTTCTTTAGCTGGTGAGAATAACAGAGAAAGGTATGACAATGTGACAATTCTCTTGGACCTCTCTCGAAAACGGATTTTGGAAGTTCATGACATCTAGAAACAACGTGTAGACTCGGTATCACGGCTTAGGCTCGTGTAGAGCCTTGTTCTCACGGGCATATATTATAAAGCTAAAAGGACTAAAATGCCTAAAATAAGACACAATGATAGTAAGAAGTAAGATTTTAATGACAGTCTTGATGTTTACAGTCATTTTCGTGAGCCATACAAAGAATGTCAAGGCTCTAAAGATTGTGTTTACTGATATCTACATGACTACAATTTACAGAATCACCCCTTCATACTTTGATAAGGGAGCATTAAGTGGTATTTGTGATACAATAAGCATTGTAAACACAAAAAAGATCAAGGAACTCATGCTGACTGTGAATGAATTACAAGAATTTACCTCATACAAAACAGTTCCTGATACACGAGGAAAAATCATCTTCCTGTATGATGACAACCAAACGGAGGATTTGTACTTCAGTGTCTTCTTTGCTTTATACATGGGAAAACTATATGAATTGTCCAATCAATTTAAGCTTCTAATGAATAGGATTATTATTAGCAGAAAGCCCAATAGCGAGGTGTTTCAGATAGTACACAGAAAGAAACAAATTTCAAAATAGCCAAAGAACCTTTATGCTTTAAGTGAAGTAGTTGTACCTGCTTCTTACCCCAAGAATGTAAAGTCAACAAATGATAACAAAAAGAATCATGAATCGTATTAAATTTATTGCGGTGTTTGGAATATGGCTACTTGGTTTTAATACTTTGGAAGCTTGTAATATGAAGTTCAAGATTATTTATGCCAACGCCTGCCTTAGCACCATTATTAGCATTACACCAGATTTCTTTGATAAAGGGATGATTGAAGGTTCACTTGATAGTGTGATGGTGGTATCTCATGCTGAATGTGTTGAATTTATGGATGTAATATCATCTCTTAAAGAAACGAAAGTGAAAGAGGGAGAGAAACTTCCCGAAATAGACGTTCGGGCAAAAGTTATAGTGTTTTTGAATGATCAATTTTGGGATTCATACTATTGGGGAATGTTCTATTTATATCATAATGGAAAGATATATGAAGTAAATAAAGAGTTTAGAGATAGAGTTAATCTCATGTTAAAAAAAGGTGGAAAGCCAAAGATGTTTTAATAAAAGTATTACGTAAGTGAAAAAGGTCGATAATCAGCAATTTCAAGTATTGCAGTGTTATAGGCTCGTAAAAGTGACGGAAACCGAAAAGACTCGGAGGGCTTGGCCGTACGGATGGTATGGGCGGTCCCGATGTCGGCAAGGGAAAGGAGGAGAAACCGCTGGGCGGTGCGTTCAGCCACACCTACGCCTACGACGAGCTAAACCGACTGGTGAAGGCCAGTGGCATAGGTTACGCCATGGACATGAGCTTCGGGCTGATGGGCGAACCGCTCACCAAGGTGCAGCGCACCGATTCGGGGTCGGTTGCGGGCAGCTACGCGCTGGCCTATGAGTACGGCGACTCCCACGGTTTAACTATTATTGGGGTTGAAGATGCTTATCAACAGACTTTTACAAAGTATAGTAAAACACCAATAGTGAAAAGTACCAGAATAACAGGAGCCGTCAGTTCTTATTCCAGACAAACGACAAAGAATATTAAATCAAGATCTGGGTCAAAAACTGGTGTAAAAGTTAGTGCCATTTTAGGTGTTGAAATTGGAATAGATTTTAAAAAAAATATGGAATGTGGTTAAAAATGCTTTTTAGTAAAATATATCTAGCAGCACTTTATATTGTCTTCGTTGTGACAATTGTATTGTTGTCTATTTGTGGCATACTGACTTTGTTCAAGATGTTACAATCTTATGTTATTGCTGGCTCCATAACCTCAATGATGGACGTGATTACCAAATATGGTGTTCTTATCCTTTTTTTTCAATTCACATCCCATTTTGTATTGGTGTTTATTATGGATCATCATTTGTTGTTAAAAAAAATAACAGCTTTAATTATTCAATATAGAGAAATTACATATTTCCTTGTTTACAGTTCATTTGGTATGTTCTCAACACATCTACTTCTATTCTATTTAGGAAATGAAGCATATAGAGATACAACAGAGAGGTATTATGGGAATACCTTAACATCTTGTGCTCGATTTCCTTTATTGAATGTCTTAGTCTATGGTAAGATATTAATCTCATTGCATCGTAAAGGATATAGAATTAAAGTAGCTAAATTTGTATTGTTGTATTTTACAGGAAGATTAGCGTATTTTCTTTTATGCGAGAAAGAAAATAACATGATGTAGTAGCAGTCAAGATTATAATAAATAAATATGAAAAAAATAATTTTAATATATACTGCCGTTTTTGGCATTTGGTTTGTAATATATAGTATTTCGATTTGCGGTCAGTATGTAGCATTGAAATATGAGATAGAAACAATAGATAATATGGTTGTTATAAACCGAGTATATGAAATAGTCAATATTTCAACAATAATAAATCTAGTATGGTTTGTATTAAGTATCATATTGTTTGTTATCTTTGTAGTCCAATATAAAAAAGAGAATAAAAACATAAGCGGACGAGCGTATCGTCAAGAGCCACGGCAACCTTGATGGCGTGTACTTCAATAGAGCACCACAGAGCCTGGCCTTCCACGAGACCGTGGGTTCTGGATGTTGTTACTGGGGATAAAGATTTGGAAAGAGATAATAAATCCTACTATTTCCACGATTCTCAGAAAGGATATACTCATGGATGCACTGAAGTAGAAAAGGGTCTATTCGATAAACTTAATGATTATCGAGAAGAAGGGAATACAAGGATTGATGTAATAATAGACTATGGGAAAAACCCTAATCATTCAACAAATGGAGGAACGAAAAAAGATGAGAATCATTAAATGTTTGATATTGTTTGTGTTGCAAAGCACAACATGTCACTTAAATGCCCAGTCAATTAAGGAATGTTTAAAAATAGACTCAGTGCAGACAATATATGGCATAGGTAGTTCTGTGTCCTTTCACTTCAGCAATAACTGTGAAGAGAATATTTATATATCTATATCTTTAGAAAAAAGAGTAGATGGTAAGTGGTTTATATTCACCCAAGATATTTTCCATGTTCCAAACACTTATAAGGTGCAAAATGTTATCGTATTAAAAGGGTGTGAGGTGAATAGGAAAGAAGAGTGGGAAATTAAGGGTGTCAAGTATAAGAAAAAATGTGAAAACGTATATAGGTTTAAATACAATATCGGTAGAAAACTAAATGATCTGTCCTATATTGAGTATTCAAATATATTTCATATAAAGAACTAGGAATGTGCTAAATAGGAATATAGTTTCTAGCAGCAGGCAAGCCCCACACCGTACGTTTCGAGCACCGCTCTCTCGGCACGCACGCTGCCCCAAGCGCAACGCCGTGCCCGGCACGCCCCCTGGTCCGCCCGTGCAGTGGGACAAGGCCGAAGACCCCGACGACGTGCAGCCGGGTTACGGCTATGTGCCTGCCGGCACCGCCCACCACGAGGACATTTTCTTCTATCACACCGACCACCTCGGCTCTACATCCTACATCACCGACGCCAAGGCCAACGTCGCCCAGTTCGATGCCTACCTGCCTTATGGCGAACTACTCGTGGACGAACACAGCAGTAGCGAGGAAATGCCGTATAAGTTCAACGGCAAGGAATTCGACGAGGAGACAGGACTGTATTATTATGGCGCGAGATACATGAACCCAAGGACGGGTTTGTGGTATGGGGTGGACCCACTGGCGGAGAAATATCCAAGCATTTATAGCTATTGTTATACATTTAATAATCCTGTTAAGATAATTGACCCAGATGGAAAGGAACCGATAAAGCCACAAGCAGGTACAGCACAAGGGTTTGTGAACAAATTAAATACAACAGGAACAAAATCAGGAACAAAACATGGAAAAGCTGCTCATGATGCAATGTTGGGATTTGGAAAGATGGAATTCCATTTCCCAAGACCGTTACCCGCAAATACAGGTAAAATAAATAATTATCGAGATAAATATATTTATACAACAAAGGCTGGTTGGCTCGACATGGCCCATTTTATGTTTTATGCAGGCAAAGCTTATCAATATAAAATACAAAAACAAGAGGCCAAGAAACAGCTTGAAGATACTTGGGGAATGGCATTCTTACCAATAGAAACGCAAAGGGAGATACTGAAACGCTCATTACAGGAGCCTGTTGGTGAGGCTGTACAAGCTGGATATTTTCAAGAAAAAACAGATGAAATTGTTGCAAAACACTCAGCATACAGTTATGAAGATTTGCCAAGTGATAAATTTGGTGCAGAGTTTGGTGCAAATTATTTTAATCCTGATAGTAAACTCTCCCTCGGTGAACAATTATATAACTATTTGGAGGGATTAGGAGCGACAGACCCTCAGAATTCACCAAATTATCAGATTCTACCCTCGAAAGAGCCCAATAAAAAACCTTCAAGAACAAATAGAACAACCACTCCTGTATTCACGAAAAAAAAATCCATAGTCATGGCTGTAAAAAAAACATATATAATCGTTAGTGTTGTTATACTAACTATGCTTTTGTTCTTCTTTATAAAAAATAAAAGGGAGAAAGACTTAATTCAAAAGGGAGAAGATATCGTAGAAAAAATAGAGCTTTTTAGAAAGAAAAATCACCGCTTACCCAAAGATTTAAATGAGATAGGTATTCTAGAAGAAGAGAATGCCAATGCACTTTATTATGATGTAAGAAATGATACAAGTTATACTGTTTCATTTATGATGTCCATAGATTATAATAAGACATACTATTCCGACACAAAAGAATGGGAAAATGGGTATCGGGAAATGAAGTAAAAGTCAAGAGAATATTACTATTTAAGATGTGGAAGTATGAGAATTACATTTGTTCTGTTTTATTTCATACTATTCGTTCATAGTGAAGCAGTCTTGACTTTTATTCCTATAAATTGAGAGGAGCTTGTTATCTTTGTGATGCCAACACAAGATAAACACTCCTCTCATATACTAAGTGTAGGACCAATCACCCCACTGCTTTATAAAACGCACGAAACTCCAACAACTACCGAATATTTCAACTCATCAACTCGAAAACTCATTAACTCGAAAACTCACCAACTTATAAACTCAGTAATTCATCAACTTGCAAATTCACAACTCAAGACCTCACGAACTTAAAAAATCACCAGCTCAAAAACTTAAATAATTATTTTTATCTTACAAATAGGTGTCTGTTTGCCACCCCATTCTAGCGAAAATGTAGCTTATAAAATAGGTAAATTGCCACTATTTCT
>CALIZL010000009.1 GCA_938028745.1 uncultured Prevotella sp. | reverse complement strand
AGGGCGTTAGCCATTTTTTCACCTTTTCACCTTTTCACCTTTTCACCTTTAAAAGGCGTTAGCCATTTTTTCACTCCGTCTTATTCTCAACTTTTCATTTCTTACTCCTTTATCTGTCTATATTCCTTTATTAACTAAGATGTTGAGTTATGCCTTACACATATTACCATGGAAAAGGCCTACTAAATAAAGCTTTTACAGTTCATTGCCATGAGAGTTATTCAGTATTCCTCGACAATATCCATTAAGTACTTTACTTACTTCCTCTATCTGTATAGCCATTGTTTCATACGTGTTGCTGTCGATGTAGCCTAAGTCTCTTGACAAAAGGATGTAGTACCTACATTCCTCCAAACTTCCTTGCGCAATATTCAAGAACCGCAATTTATCGGCTATTCCCAATTTCCTATACCCCTCAGCTATATTAGCGGGTATGGATACCGCTGCCCGTTGAAACTGCGAGCAAAGTCCGAACCGTTCATGGGCAGGGAAATGGCCGCTCAGTTGATAGACGGCAAGTACAAACGCATGTGCCTTCTGCCAAGCGACAAGATCTTGGAAGCGTTTTGTTTGCATACGACTTAACGCCTTAATATCATAAGCTAAGTTGTTAAGAAGCCAGGCGATAAGGAGTGTTTAGCCAGCACCACAAGGCATTTGGCTTAACTCCTTAACTCCTTAACTCCTTAACTCCTATGTTTATTATTCAAAAGCCCCCATTCTTAGCATGTCTACTTCCTTCTCGGTGAGGAAGCGCCAGTCGCCGCGTTTGAGGTTCTTCTTGGTGAGTCCGGCGAATTGAACGCGGTCAAGGCGCACCACGCGATAGCCTAAGCTTTCGAAGATACGGCGCACAATGCGGTTCTTTCCGCTGTGGATTTCAATACCCACTTGTGTCTTGTCCTTGTCGTTGGCATACTCAATGGCATCTGCATGCACTTCGCCGTCGTCGAGCGTAACGCCTGTTGCAATCTGTTGCAAGTCGTGTTCGGTAACTTCCTTGTCGAGGAACACATGGTACACCTTCTTCTTCAAGAACTTGGGATGAGCCAACTTACTGGCCAAGTCGCCGTCGTTGGTGAGCAGCAGCACACCCGTAGTGTTGCGGTCAAGTCGGCCAACGGGGTAGATACGCTCAGGACAAACGCCCTTAACGAGGTCCATCACCGTCTTGCGTTGTTGTGGGTCGTCGCTGGTTGTAACGTAATCCTTGGGCTTGTTAATCAGCACGTACACTTTCTTTTCGAGCGTTACGGGCTGGTCGTGGAAGATAATCTCGTCTGAACGGAGTACCTTCGTACCCAATTCGGTAACCACATTGCCGTTAACCTTCACCATACCCGACTGTATGAATTGGTCGGCCTCGCGTCTGCTGCATACGCCGGCGTTGGCTAAGAACTTGTTCAAGCGCAGTGGCTCGTTGGGGTCGATGTTCTCTTCCTTATATTCTATACGCTTTTTCAAGCTGTATTTTGCATTTGGATCGTAGTCGGGCGTGCGTTGGCGATAGTTGCCTTGTTGGTAACCGCCGCGTTGCTGGTAGCCGCCACGTTGTTGGTAACCGCCTTGTTGGTAGCCACCGCGTTGCTGATAGCCGCCGCGTTGCTGATAGCCGCCACGGTTGTTATTGTTGTTGTACGAGCGTTGCTGGTAGCCGCCGCGTTGCTGATAGCCGCCTTCCTCGTTGTTATAACGTGGACGATAGCCTCCTTCTTGGCGTGGCTGATAGCTGGAACGCTGCTGATAGCCGCCTTCTTGGTTGGCTTGGTAGCCGCCTTCTTGGCGTGGACGGTAGCCGCCCTCTTGCCTAGGTTGGTAGTTGGCGCGCTGTTGGTAGCCGCCTTCGCCCTCTTGTGCGTTGTTATAACGTGGGCGATAGCCGCCCTCTTGTCGCTGTTGGTATCCGCTGCGGTTGTTGTTGTTGTTGTTGTAACCGCTGCGTTGCTGATAGCTGCCACCTTCGTTGTTGTAATTGTTGTAACGAGGGCGGTATTGCCTTTGTTGTGGTGCTGCGCCGGTTTGCAAGTTGGCTCCAAATCCTTCGGGACGGAACGCTCCTTCGTCTTCTCCGCCGCTACTTCTGCGGTCGGTACTGTAAGCGCGTTGGGTGTGAATTCGTGGCCTTTGCGTTCTTGCACCAGCATTTCCATAGGTTCGGGAATAGCTTCCACCTGCGTTGTAGCCTTCACGGCTTTCCTCTTGCTGTCCTTTCGACGTGTCTTGAGGGGTCTTTTCCATTTCTGATTCCATAATTTTAATTCTTTTTTAACCTCACGGTTGCGTTAATACTTTACTTTTAATTCTTTTAATTTATAGTTTAGTTAGGTTTATAATACTTAGTTTACGAGTTAACCAGTTGACCAGTTTACGAGTTAATGCGTTTATAGGTTTACTGGCTTTCTTTTATCACTCATCTTGTTCTCTTGTTTCTTAGCTGCCCTGCTTACAGCCCCGTATAGTTCCAGGGATTAATGGCGAGCAGTTCTTTCTTCACGTCTTCGTTTACGTCCAGCTGATTAACAAAGTCGTGAATCGTGCGCTCCGTCATCTTCTCGTTCGTGCGTGTTAGGGCTTTCAACGCCTCGTAGGGGTTGGGGTAAGCCTCTCTGCGCAGGATGGTTTGTATGGCCTCGGCCACCACCGCCCACGTGTTCTCCAAGTCTTCGGCTAGCTTTTCTTCGTTGAGAATGAGCTTGCCAAGCCCTTTAAGTGTGCTTTGGAAGGCGATAAGTGCATGCCCCATTGGCACGCCCACGTTGCGTAGCACGGTAGAGTCGGTGAGATCGCGTTGCAAACGACTAACGGGCAGCTTCTGTGCCAAGAACTGTAACACGGCGTTTGCCAGCCCTAGGTTGCCCTCACTGTTCTCAAAGTCGATGGGATTAACCTTGTGCGGCATAGCGCTCGAACCCACTTCGCCCGCCTTTATCTTCTGTTTGAAGTAGTCCATAGATATGTACATCCAGAAGTCGCGGTCCAAATCGAGCACGATTGTGTTGATGCGGCGCATGGCATCGAATGCTGCGCCCATGTTGTCGTAATTGCTTATCTGCGTGGTTAGTTGCTCGCGCACCAGTCCTAGCTTGTCGCTGACGAAACGGTTGCCAAACTCGCGCCAGTCTATTTGTGGGTAAGCCACGTGGTGGGCATTGTAGTTGCCCGTGGCTCCGCCAAACTTAGCCGACATCTTGCAGGCTTTAAGCTGCGCCAACTGCTCCTCCAAACGATAGGCAAACACGCCAACCTCTTTGCCCAGACGCGTTGGCGATGCCGGCTGGCCGTGCGTTTTGGCCAGCATGGGCACGTCTTTCCACGCTTCGGCATATTTGTTTAGCTGCCCAATCAGTTCTTCCAGCAGCGGATAATAACATTCTTCGAGTGCCTCTTTCAGCGAAAGTGGCACGCTGGTGTTATTGATGTCTTGCGAAGTTAGCCCGAAGTGGATGAACTCCTTGTAAGGTTCCAAGCCGCCAATGGCATCGAATTCTTCCTTAATGAAATACTCCACGGCCTTCACGTCGTGGTTCGTAACCTTCTCGATGTCTTTAACACGCTGTGCCTTAGCCTCGTCGAAAGTGCGGTATATGTCGCGTAGCTGGTCAAAACGCTCGCTGCCCACACCGGCCAATTGCGGCAAAGGCAGCTCGCAAAGGGCGATAAAATATTCTATTTCAACCCTTACGCGATAGCGGATAAGGGCATATTCCGAGAAGTAGTTGGCTAACGGTTCGGTTTTACCGCGATAACGGCCATCGATAGGCGTGATGGCTGTAAGCATGTTAAGACTCATATAACTTTATAGTACTAATTGAATTGCAAATTTACCACAATAAATTGACACTTCCATGTTTTATATATTAAAATGTGTCTTGCAGTGAACTTTTTTGGTAAAAAAGTGCCTTGTGCCCATTGTTGGCAAGCAGTTGGCTTGCTCGTAGCCACTATCTTTTTACAATAAAGGCTTTGTTGAAAGTGGATTTTTTGCTAACTTTGCGTGCCGCAGGTTGAGAAGGCCGTACCAACAATCACTGATAATCACTATGCTGACATCAAAAAACAGTTCAACTCTACATGTAAACGAACATAGCCGAACACAGGAAAACAAGCAAGCAGAGCCTTTTTCTGCTTGGCATTGGCGCATTGTCCAATGCGTTTGGGTAGCCCTCTTTTTGTTGTTCGCCCTCGACATTGCCGCCCAAAACAGCGATGCCGAACGCGTTGGCGGGCCCGAAGATAGCGTCAACGTAAAAAACGAGACGGCAGACTCGGCTCTTACGGCACGCTCCCTGCACGAGATGCAGCCCGAAACGGCCGCGAACGACTCGGTGATACATCGCCGAGACGACATAAGGTTCGACCGAAGTTTAACCTACGTTGGCCTTCCGCTCATCCTTGCAGGCGTGTTGGGCAGAAGCGAACGCCACCGCGTGTACTACTTGCACAAAGAGTTTGTTCCCGAATTTAAGTCGTCGGTTGACGATTATGTGCAGCTTGCGCCCTTTGCATTAGCCACAGGCATGCAGGTTATGGGTGTTCGGGGCAAGAGTTCTCCCGTTCGTTATTTGGCTAGTAGCGCGATGTCGTTTGCCATTATGGCCGCCATCGTGAACACTATTAAGACCACTGTCAACCAAATGCGGCCTGACAACAGCACCCACAACTCGTTTCCGTCGGGGCATACCGCAACGGCTTTCGTGGCTGCAACCATCCTTCACAAGGAGTATGGGCTCACAGTAAGCCCTTGGTACAGCTTTGCAGGATATGGCGTAGCCACTGCCACGGGGGTGATGCGCATGCTTAACAACCGCCATTGGATGAGCGACGTGTTTTGTGGAGCGGGTATCGGCATCATGTCTACCGAGCTTGGCTATGCCCTGAGCGACTTGTTGTTTAAGAAAAAAGGGCTAGTCGCACCCGAAAAGCATAACTTTGTGAACCTAAGTACCCACCCTTCGTTCTTCTCCATCCGCATGAGCGGCATTCTAGGGCAGCAAAGACTTCGCACGCCAGACAGCTTTAAGGCTACATTGGGCGATGTTCCGTTCCTTATGCAGTTCGGAACAGGGGCTATGGTGGGTGTGGAGGCAGCCTATTTCTTTAATCCCTACGTCGGCGTAGGCACCTCGTGGCAGCTGGTTGGCCACCATGTAAAGCACCTGGACAGGCCATTTCGGGGGCATTCTTCCACGGCAAATCTCCCCGAAGGCGTTACTTACGATTTCTCGCACACTGGTCTAAACGAGCTTTGTTCCTCTCTGGGCCTTTATTTGGCATGGCCTTTCATGCCTCGTATGTCTTTGGGTGGCAAGTTTACCGTTGGGCGCAACATCTTTAAGAGCATCTCGGTGCGCGCCATGAAGGAAGGGACGGTGAAGCTCGGAACGCCTGAAAGCCACACCGACACGCAAGAAAAATACACCACCGAATGGGACTTCCTCACCATTAAGGGCAACAAGGCTCTGCGTTTTGGCACGGGCATGTCGCTCACCGTGGCCTATAAGCAGGCTTATAGTTGGCGCGCTTTCCTTGATTTTAATTATTCGCTCAACACGTTTACGGTAACATTGAACCCTTCGGAATGGAAACGGCAAGAGTTTCCCAACGCTACACCCCTGCCCAACGAGGTGTTAACCGAGCGAATAAAGAAGAATATGTTGCAATTAAGTGCAGGAACGGCGTTTTGTATTTCGTTTTAAGCACGTTGTAAGTGTAAAGCAGTTGGACGACAAACATTTGTCTTTTTGAACTTTGTTGTTGGCTTTGCCGCATTTGTTCTTTGTTCAGCGTAGACGGCTTGTCACCCCATCCCCATAAACAAATTTGAGAGATGTCTCACTCATGGCGACCTCATTATATAATAAGGTGTGGTGCGTCATGAGTGAGAAATCTCTCAAATGATATACTTTCTTTGCTTATGCGCTGCGGCGAGCGCGTGCTAATGCGGTTGAGATAGTGCTAAACGGCAGTCGTGCCGTCAGTTTTTGGCACACCATCCACGCGCTTTTTACTTCGCTTAACCTTGAACTTATCAAATCCATTTCCGTAAACGCCGCTCACAGAAGATTGCGTAACGAAGGCGTGTGGGTCTATTTCGTCAATCATACTGTACACTTGCGAGGCCTCACGTTGTTTAGTTACAAGAACCACCAGCTTCATTTGGTTGCGCGAATAGTAGCCCGTGGCGTCTATCATTGTGCATCCGCGGTGGGGTGGGGTGCTTGTTATGCGTTGGCAAATCTCTTCGTAACGTTCGGAAATAATGAGGAACTGCACCGAGCGTTTGCCCATATTCACCACTTGGTCGAGTACAAACGACACCACGATAAGTCCCACATAGCCATAGATAACCTGCTCCCAACTCTTCAAAACCAAGTAACTAAGGCTTACGATAATCATGTCTACCAACAGAATTACGCGCCCAAGCGAGATGTCGCGATACTTGTTGATGATGGCCGCAACGATGTCCGACCCACCCGAACTGCCGTGATAAGACAGCCCGAAGCCCAAACCGATACCGCAGAAGCACGACCCGATGATGCAGGCCATGAAGGGTTCGTCGCGGAGGATAGTGGGATTGGGGAAGAGTTGGCGGAACAACCCAACGAACATCGTCATCATCGTCACACCGTAGATGGTTTTCAAGCAAAACTTAAAGCCCAAAACTTTCAGGGCAATGGCAAGAAGTATCAGGTTCATGCCAAAGTAGGTGAACTGCACAGGGGTGTGCGTACCCCAAAAGATGATGGACGAAAGACCGGCTACACCACCTGAGGTGATGTGGTTGGGCAAGTAAAAGGCCACCCAACCCAAGCTATAGAAAGCCATGCCGATGCCAATCATCACGTAGTCGGTAAGCTCCCGATATATGGCTTTTTTGTTTACAGCTGTCATTTTTGCAGTAAGTTGTGAACGGTTTTGTTTCTGCGCTTTACGTCTTGCCCCCTTATTTGGCGGCGATGCACTCTACTTCTACCAGTGCTCCCTTAGGCAATGCCTTCACGGCTACGGCCGAACGAGCGGGGAAAGGCTGCGAGAAAAACTCGGCATACACTTCGTTCATCTCGGCGAAGTTGGCCATGTCTGAAAGGAAAACGGTGGTCTTAACCACGTTATTCAGGTCGGCGCCTGCCGCTTGCAGCACGTTTCGCGCATTGGTAAGCGATTGGCGGGTTTGTTCTTTCACGCCACCCGGCACAAATTCGCCCGTCGTTACGTCTACGGGAAGTTGCCCTGAGGCGAAAACAAAGCCGTTAGCCTCGATGGCTTGACTGTAAGGGCCGATGGCCTTGGGTGCTTTTTCTGTGTTGATTGCTTTCATTTGTGTTGATTGTTTCTGTAATTGCGTGCAAATATAATAATAAAACTTGACGTGAGCAAGTTTGCCCCAGTTTGTGTTTTTTTATTTATTTGTCGTGATGTAAATTGCACTTTTTTCACTATATTTGCATTAGTGGGATGCGCACTGTGGGCAATGGCCAACCGCTTAGCACGCAAACGCATTTTGGCACGGTGTTTGCCATTCCATAATATGGTTGCCCTAATTAGGTGTCAATCAGTCGTCTTAACGGCGATTAAGTAATTATTAAACGAAAATACAGGAGGAATAAAGTATATGAAAAGCCAATTTTCACCCAGGGTTTCAGAAGTTCTGGCATTCAGTCGCGAAGAGGCAACGCGGCTGGCTAGCAACGTTGTGGGGCCCGAACACCTGCTACTGGGCATTTTAAGAGGAAGTGGCGGCCCTGTAAACGAACTCTTTGAGCGACAGAATACCGACATCGAGGCCATGCGCTTGCAACTGGAAGAGTTGGCCAAGGCGCATGCGCAACATGCACCCATGGCCAACAACGAGGTGGCCCTTAACGAAATGGCAAACAATATTCTGAAATTGGCCGTGTTGGAGGCACGCATACAAAACACGCAAACCGTGGATGTGCAGCACCTTTTGTTGGCTATGCTGCACGACCGCGTGGACAATGCCGCCAAACAGGTGCTTGAAAGCAACAACCTGAACTACGAAGACACGCTGGCTTACCTGCAAAAGCGGGCTATGCCATCGCAAGATAGCCTCGGACTTTCTGACGACGAGGAAGACGAACCCATGCCGGGCAACGGCGGCGCACAACGTAACGAACGCGCACAAGCCACGCAGACGGCTAAGGGAAACGGCAAAACGCCCATACTGGACAGCTTTTCTACCGACCTTACCCAGGCCGCAATGGAGGATAAACTCGACCCCGTGGTGGGTCGGGAGCAGGAAATTTTGCGCGTTACCGAAATTCTCAGTCGCCGTAAAAAGAACAATCCCATCATCATTGGCGAACCGGGTGTGGGTAAAAGTGCCATCGTTGAGGGGCTTGCGCAGCTCATCGCCAAGCGCAAAACGTCGCCCGTGCTCTTTAACAAGCGCATTGTGAGCCTGGATATGGCGGGTATGGTGGCCGGAACGAAGTATCGCGGACAGTTTGAAGAGCGTATTCGCGGATTGCTCAAAGAAATAGAGAACAACCCCGACATCATCGTTTTCATCGACGAGATACACACCATCATCGGCGCAGGAAGCACACCTGGCAGCATGGATGCCGCCAACATCATGAAACCGGCGTTGGCCCGTGGCACCATACAATGCGTTGGAGCCACCACGTTAGACGAGTATCGCAACAGCATCGAGAAAGACGGCGCGTTGGAAAGACGTTTCCAAAAGGTGATTGTCGAACCCACAACGGCCGACGAAACCTTGCAAATCTTAGAGAACATTAAGGATAGATACGAACGCCATCACCACGTGGCGTACACCGAAGACGCATTGCGCGCTTGTGTCAAACTGACAGAACGTTATGTCACTGATAGGGCTTTCCCCGACAAGGCCATTGATGCGCTCGACGAAGTGGGCGCAAAAGTGCACTTGCAACACGTGGAAGTGCCGCCTGCCATCATCGAGAAGGAGAAAGAATTAGACGAGGCCAAGCTGAAAAAACAAAACGCCGTGGTGAACCAAAACTACGAATTGGCCGCCAACTACCGAGACATGCAACTGCGACTGGAAAAGGAATTGGAGGCACTGAACTATGCCTGGGCGTTTGGCGACAACGACAATCGCCAGCCCGTAACCGAAAAAGAGGTGGCCGAAGTTGTGTCGATCATGACGGGCGTGCCCGTGCAGCGAATGGCAGAAACCGAAGGCGT
This sequence comes from uncultured Prevotella sp., assembly GCA_938028745.1. Taxonomy (GTDB): domain Bacteria; phylum Bacteroidota; class Bacteroidia; order Bacteroidales; family Bacteroidaceae; genus Prevotella. The sequence goes on along the minus strand of CALIZL010000009.1, from coordinate 5,768 downwards.
AAGGCTGAAAGGCATGGCCAACGAACTGAAACAGGCGGTTGTGGCGCAAGATGCAGCCATCGAAAAGATGACTAAGGCCATTCTGCGCAACCGCGTTGGACTGAAAGAGCCCAACCATCCCATTGGCGTTTTCATGTTCCTTGGCCCCACTGGCGTGGGTAAAACCTATCTGGCCAAGAAGTTGGCGCAGTTTATGTTCGGCAGCGACGATGCCCTTATACGTGTAGATATGAGCGAGTACACCGAGAGCTTTAACGTTTCGCGCTTGGTGGGTGCTCCTCCGGGATACGTGGGCTACGAAGAGGGTGGACAGCTAACAGAGCGTGTTCGCCGCAAACCTTACTCCATCGTACTGCTCGATGAAATTGAGAAAGCGCACGGAAATGTGTTCAACCTGCTGCTGCAAGTGCTAGACGAAGGTCGGCTTACCGATGGAAACGGCCGACTGGTAGACTTCCGCAACACGGTTATCATCATGACATCGAACGCCGGAACACGGCAGCTGAAAGAGTTTGGACGTGGCGTAGGCTTTAACACGGGTGGCGCATTGGGGCTTAACATGGATGAGAAGGATAAGGAATACGCCCGCAGCATCATCCAAAAGAGCCTTAGCAAGCAGTTTGCGCCTGAGTTCTTAAACCGTCTTGACGAGATTATCACCTTCGACCAGCTAGACCTCAATGCCATCAACCGCATTGTCGACATCGAGTTGAAGGGACTTTACAAGCGCGTTGAAGACCTGGGCTACCACCTGGAAATAACCACTGAGGCCAAAACTTTCGTTGCATCGAAGGGCTACGATGTGCAGTTTGGTGCGCGTCCCTTAAAGCGAGCCATTCAAACCTACATCGAAGACTTGCTGGCCGAGCGCATCCTCTCTGACGAACTGGCGTTGGGTGGCACCATCGTTATCGACAAATCGCCCGACAAAGAAGAACTTTTGGTAAAACAAGCGGCTGCATCTTAACGCCCCAACGCAGGTTTCGGCCTATGTTGTGCGACCCTTGCAGCCCACCCTTTAAATACAGCGGGGGCATCATGCACTAATCATGATGCCCCCGCTTTTTGGTTATGGGTGGTAGTAAGTGTGTGTATGGATGGAGATACAATGAGGTGTTAATCTCACAGGCACAACACAAACGCGCTCCCCAACACCTTATTAATATGGCCATGTCAATCGCTTCACAGGGATAACATGGCCTTTATTTGAGGATAATAAACAAGAAATCTTACTTCGCAGTAAAATTCCTGCTAAGTTTCCGCGTTAACCACTTTAATAACGCGGTGATGTTCCAAGCTTGTAGGTTGCTCAAAACATCGTCAAGTTAAGATTACACTACTTCATCTTAATTTTCTTGTTTCGCCAGAAACGGGTGCACCAATGCCTGATGCACCCTTCCTGTTGTTATCGTTTGCGCGATACGCGCTACCTTTCATAGATTAAAATTTAATGAAAGGACGAACATGAGTTCTAGCTCCCTTTATTTGTGAATACCATGCCATGCCGTCCACAGTTGGATTAACCGTTCCTGCTTCGGTTGATTGGTATTCTGTGCTGGTCCAGTAATGCTTATTCAAAATCGTCTGGCCACCAGCTTGTCTAAATAGCTTGTCAACAAGGTTTCCATTCCAGCCATACCTTTGCTTTGCGTCCTTAACTTGACTGGTATCTCCGAAGCCAAGCGTGCCAAAAGCAGCTTTCCAGTCTGAATACGAGGGCAAGAACCATTTCCATGACGATGGTGTACCAGCAGCTGGAGTGTACTCGGCTGCAATCTTGAAAGCACGAAAACTGGTAGAATGCGCCTTTAAGCCAATGGTTGGTGTACTGTACCTACCCTCCCATGTTTCTTTGTAGCCGCTTGTTATGTAGAAGGGTTCAGTTAGAGCCAAATTCAAGGCGGGAGTACTTTTTCCATTACATTGGGTGTTGTAAAATCTTCTTTCACACCAGGTAACCTTTTCACCTTCATTTGGGTCTTTTGCATCAGTAAGCGCAATGGCTATTCTATTCGCCTTGTCAACAACCAAAGCTGCTGGCGTTTTTCTACCGGATTTATCGAAGCCGCCCACCGAACCATCGGTAAACAGATACTGATGTCCGCCAAAGTTTAGATTAACATTGAGTTCGTAAGACTTGTTGGGTTCCAAGGTGAGGCCATTGTTAAAGGTAAACACCTTGTTTAGCAGGTTTACATTGTAAATCATACCAGCAGTGAACGTTAGTTTCAGCTTGCTCACTTCGGTAGACATTAACACAATCACCCCTTCGTTGCTTACGGTGGTGTATGCGTTGCCCACCTTTTGGGCTGCGGGGAAGGTGAGGTTGGCAAGCATTGGTGCGCCCGCTGCGGTAGTCCATGTGCCAGTGGCTGCGTTGTAGGTGGCAGAAGCCGGCACGGCGTTAGCGTTAATGCCTTCGAGCTTGGCCTTTAAGCCTGTGCCGGGAACGAGGCTGCTGTTTACCTTAATTTTGATTCGTGCAGCGGGACGTTTCAAAGAGAAACTCACTGTCGGCTTGTTTGTTGCCGTTGCGATGTCTTGTGTGGTGCGCCCGAAGAATGCTGTACTAGCATCTGCCCGAGCCACTGTAAGGTTGTTGCCGTTGCGGGTGAATTTATTGTTGTACAGAACGAAGTCGTACTTGCCAGCTGCAAGAGTAATGGCTGGGCTAGACTTGTCGGGTACGAAACCGCCAGCAGAAACAGAACCCTTCATTTCACCCTTAAGCGCCTTGGTTGCGGCATCGAACACCAGCATGGTGTAAGTGCTGCTGCCCTGGGCCCTTGTTTGCACGGGGCTTACCTCTTGTGCATCGTACTTCAAGGTGTAGTCTGCCAAAAGGCCGTCGCCCAGGTCTATGCCTTGTCCTTCGGCCAGCACGTCGTTACCGGCCGTGCGTGTTCCGCTCTTTTGTCCATCGGCATTGTAGCCTTCAAAGTCTACCTTAAACGCGATGTCTTGCAAAGCGTTCACGTCATTCTGCTTCGCTTCTTCTCTTTCGTTGCTACAAGCAGCGAAAGCCATTAGGGCCACGCCCAAGAAGCCTGATAAAATAGTATGTTTGCTCATTTTTCTCTTAATGTTTAATTACCTAATTCTTCTTCAAATTCGTCGTTCACGCCGAAAGTAGTGCCTTTTGCTCCACCAACAGTACCACCACCCGTACCGGCGTTTCCACCTTCCTCCCAATCGTCTTCGTTAACGTGGTAGTTTCCTTTACTGCCGCAGAAGAAGCTTTCGGCCTCTACGTTTACAATCATACACTGCGCCGCAGTGTAAGGTTTCTTTCTAAGTTCTTGCTTGTTCATATAATTGTTGCTGTTTGAGTGATAATCTTTTTGCCTAATTTCAATTCTTTTTAATCCAAATAAACCGAGAGAGTAAGGGTAGGATGCTCCTGCCCATGCCGCGTGTTGTAAGAAAACACGGTGTTCAACCCACCATATTGATAATGGGGCTTACATCATATTACGGGTGTTGTTGCTTGTTATCCATCCTTTTTAAATGAAAATTTAGATTGCGAACCATCGTCAATGGTTGGGTTATCAAGAATACTTCTAATTATTTAGCAGTTCTTTACTGTAAGTTAAGATGCGTTATGCAAATATAAATACGTACCTTTGTGGAGCAATATTGGGGTTGAATGCGTCCCCTTAACTCCAGATGCCGCAACCTTGCCTCTCTAACTTGCATTGCGGCATGCCTGATTTCGGTTGCGAAGGTACGGATATTAAGGAATATCTCCAAAAAAAAAACAACCTTTAACTATTTGGATTGATGTAAATCAATCGAAGTGCGTACCGCGCTTCAGACCGAAACACGGCGAAGGCGGCACGTGGTTGGCCGCAATTGGCTGTAAATGTAGCAAATAAAACACATCTATATAGATGTTAAAGCTAAGGCGAAACGGCACGGCACTTTAACCCCTATCGGTCTTTGTCCCAAGCCCTCGTGTAATGATACCCCCGTTTGCTTTCGCCCATAACTTGTTATCCCGCCCACTCGTTCACCAACAAAAGCATGATGTTTGTGAACCACCCCACACGTTAACTCGTCAACAATGCCTCTTATAGACTAACCCGCTTGTCAACTCCCAATCTCGTTAACTTATCAACTCGTAAACTGTATATCTCGTTAAATAACCCTCTTGTCAACTCGTCAACTTGTCAACTTGTCAACTGAATATCTCGTCAACTAACCCTCTTGTCAACTCGTCAACTCGTCAACTGAATATCTCGTCAACTGCCCACCTTTTGTCAACTTTTCAGTAAGAATTTTAACATTATGAGTGCCTTTTTTGCCCACCAACTGCCCTTCGGCCCGAAAAAAACGATTCTCGCGAAGGTTTATTTGGTACAAAAATAGGGCGGGGTATAAATACAAATACGACCAATTTGTTTTGCATAAATGTGCAAATTATACAGATTGTTGGGACATTGAGCTGCTTAAAAACTGCGTTTTGGTGCTAAATAGACTGCATTTAGCACCAAAACGCAGTGCATTTAGCATCAAGACGCAGTGCATTTAGCACCAAAACGCAGTGCATTTAGCACCAAAACGCAAGGCATTTAGCATCAAAACGCAAGGCGAAATGTATTAATATACATTGTATGCAGAGGCATAAATGTTCAATTTTGGGTGAAAATAGGTGCTGGATGAGGGCAAAAAACGCTTTTAAAGGTGGGCTTTTAGTGGCTAAAAGCAGGTTTTTGGGCATGAGAAAACGACGAATTAGTGACCAAATAGAAAGACGAAATGGTGCTAAATGCACGTGATGTTCTTAAAAATGGACAGAAGGCATGTCGTGTAAGGCTGCAAAAAGTGCCTAATTGTTCGCCAAAAGTCCTCATTTTCTTCTAGAAGGGGGTGCTGAGCAAGAGTTGTTTTGTAAAATATTTGTAAGTATTTTTAAGTTGGTAGGTTTATGAGTTTATAAGTTGTTTTAGTTGGTAAGTAGGTTGGTTTGTGGGTTTATAAGTTAGTAGGTTTATGAGTTTGTAAGTCGTTATTAGTTGGTAAGTAGGTAAGTTTATGAGTTTATGAGTTGTTTTGTTGGTAAGTATGTGGGTTTGTTAATTCCTTCAATCGTTGAGTTGCCCAAATACGGAACTGCGTACCCTGCTGCGACTTTACCGGATAACCAGCAGAGATGATTACATCGAGATTATAATACTTAACGGGTTTGTCTGAATTTGCAATGTGCAAAAAATGCACATTACTCTTTTCATCTAGCTCTCCTTCCTCAAATATATTTCTAATGTGTTTGGTTATAACGCTACGTTCTCGCCCAAAAAGTTCGCACATTTGAGCCTGAGATAGCCACACTGTTTCGTTTTTGAAACGTACATCTGTCTTAATTTTCCCATCTTCAGATTGATAGATAAGCATCTTATCATTATTTTTTGCATCCACACTTTACTTTGATTTTTATCAAAGCTTTCGATAAAAAGCAGTACACCTGGCCTTGCTTCAACATTATTTTACAGGAAAGGTTCGTTCAAAAGAGGTTTCAACACATCCTCGTACAAAGCATTCCTGTCAATAATAGGCTGCACCTCATCACCTACAATTCGAGACGAGGGGATAAGGCAGATTACATAAACACTACCGTTTATAAAGTAGGGAACTGCGTGCAAAGGTGCTTTGCTTTCGGCTATCAAGAAATACTCCCTTTTAAAGGGTTCTTCCGTTAAATGGATAGATATATTTTATTAGGTATATATAAAAAGCTGGTATTATGTATCTTTGTAGTGACCAAACTTCAA
>CALIZL010000008.1 GCA_938028745.1 uncultured Prevotella sp. | reverse complement strand
CCGTGACGAAGAACCGCTTTACCAAGCATTACTTCATCGGCGACAAGCGCGTGGCCTCCAAATTAGGAACAGGCAAGTTCAGCAACGTTTACGGCATCAGCAGCAACAACGTTACGGCAGGCCAGAAAGACTATGCCGCCCGAATGCTGCAGATAGAGAAACAGCGCGAGGAGTACTACCGCAAGCTGGGCACACCGCCGGGTGTTCCCACGATGAAGGGTGCAACGGCCGACCCCGACAACACGGGTTATGGCTACAACACCATTATTGGAGATTTGGGTGACCACAGCGTGCCCGAAGGTAGGGTGCAACGTCCGAAGTTCAACGACAAGGGAGATGTCCCAGGCCCACCCATTCAATGGCAGAAGCCCGAAGGCCCTGACAATGCGCAACCGGGTTATGGCTATGTCCCCACGGACACCACCAACACCGAGGAACTCTTCTTCTATCATAGTGACCACCTCGGCAGCACCTCTTACATCACCGACGCCAAGGCCAACATCACCCAGTTTGATGCCTACCTGCCCTACGGCGAGTTGCTTGTTGATGAACACAGCAGTAGTGAGGAAATGCCGTATAAGTTCAACGGCAAGGAGTTCGACCAAGAGACAGGGCTATATTACTACGGTGCGAGATATATGAACCCAAGGACAAGTTTGTGGTATGGGGTGGATCCGTTGGCGGAAAGGTATGTCGCAACGGGAGGATACGTGTATACGCTGGATAATCCTGTGAGGTTGATAGATCCAGATGGAAGAAAACTGGAAGGTGCAACAAAGAGTGATGCTGCAAAGATGCTCGAAGATATTAATGTAGTTTTCAAGGCTGAAAAATTTGCTGATTTTAGAAAATTAATAAGTAGATCAGGGACGCATGCGACTGGAAAGGATTTCAGCAAAATTGATCCTGCTGCGTATTCAAACTATATTGCAAATAATTCTGAATTATCAAACGATGATAAGGCACTAATGGATATTCTTGTAAACTCTATTAATTCTGATGATTTTACTTACAAATTTCAATATGTATCAGAAAATGATGAATTGCCAGATAAGAGCATGCTAGCTCCCCAATTGGTTGAGGCAATAGAAAGTACTGGTCATACAGTACTTACTAAACTCCTTGGTGGTTCTCAAACTAAACAAACTAAAAAGGGTTCCTATTCGCTTGTTGTCGAAGATTATAGATCTCCAAGGGATTATTACAATAATCTAGGTGAACAAGTGCCCATTCCATTAGGAAGGGTCTTATATGTTTTTCATGAGGTTTTCGGACATGGCAGATCGTTGTCTTTGGGAAGAGGTAGTGATAATCAGCATGGCGATGCAATTCGGTTGGAGAATTTAGTATTGAGGGTCGCAGGATTTAGTAATATACAAAGAAATGGCGAAGACCATGGTCCTAAAACAAAAATTCCGAATAACAGTCAATTACCAGATTATAGATAATGAAGTATATTATTGTTACTTTAATAAGCATTTGTAGCTGTTTTAGCACTTCTGCGCAAATACAAAAGAATTTAAAAATGGCAAGAATAGATAGCATAAACATCAAAAGAGCCTATCTTTTGTCTCGGCAAATCTTAGGCCATGATTTTACTTCAGATTCGATTTTTGTTTTCTCAATCAAAGATAATATTATACTTGGAAGAAAAAGGGGTTCTTCTTGTATAATATATCATTTTAAGGAAACCTTTAATTTTGGCTTACAAATAAAAGAGTATTTCTTACAGAAAACCCCAAAAATAGATTACAATAAGAATTGTAAAGCCATTTTTGAAAGCAAAAATAAATGCAACTCTTTTATATATTCACAATCAGATCCAACTATCCAATATAAAGCTCATTGGGATTCTGAATATTTGTATTTTATGGTTTCTCTAAATGGGAAGAAGTGTAAAGAATTTAATCTTCCGATATCCTATACCTCTAAAATGAAAAGAAAAACATTTCCAATGAAACAAAGAACTCTGGATTATTTATTGTATTTACTATATTTTCGAAAGTGAATACCCCACGATTTGTTCACTTGCCAAAACTTAATTAAAAATAAGCATAAAGTTTAAGCATGAAATTAAAAAATAGATATTCATTTGATGATGAAATTGCAGAGAAATTCTGTTATGACAGTGCCAATAGGTGTATTCAAATATATTTTTCTGGCTATTTTGACTTTATAGTAAACAAACATATAGAGTCAAAATGCAAATTTGTTATTTGTGATTGGCAACAAGCAAAAAGTAAGATCATTGATAGAGAAGGATATGGCTCTCTTGAGAGCAACTTAGGAATTATTAGTCTAATTCTAGATGCGGAAGAAGATGGAGATAATTTAAAATTAATTGTGAACACTCTGGACGACAAATATATTGAACTGTTTTTCTTTTCAGTTGAGACCTTGGTATTAAGTGTCTAAACTGTCCTCAAAGGCTTGCCGCGCTCATCACAAAGAATGATGCCCAACCGTCATTTGTAATGCGATATGCCATACGATGCCTACGGCAACCTGACGAGCCTCACCAAGCCCGAGAACCATAAGGGGCAGCGCATGCGCTACGACTACAAAAGAAATGAAGAAATTATATTCAGTTTGTATTTTTATGGTGTTGCCTTTCTTAATGTCTTGTAACGAGAATCATAATTTCTCATTTGATGAGAGCCGGCAACTTTTGATCGTACATAACTTTTTGCATATGGAAATAGAGTCTGACTGTCTAGATCCTAACGAAAGTCATCTGTTCTTCATCACAAAGAAAAATGAATTTGACACTAGGAGTTGTGATACAGTAAGCTTTAAAAACGTATCATCTACATTATCTGTGGAGGAAATGAGCAGTTATGGTATTACTAAAAATCTCCGGAGAATTAAGTTACGTCCCAATACAAGATATATTGTAATCCATTCAGGAATGGGTGCTCAGGTGTATATCAAGGAATATTTCTGGGCAGATTCAAAGGGGAAATTAAGAAGAACTCGAAATCCAAAGTAGTGATTTGTACAAAGAGGTAAATAAGCATGTGTAGTGGGCGATTTCTCCTATGGATTTCCAGGTAGTAAGGCAACTACACTCTTTAACTCATCACTTATTGGCAAACCTAAAATTATACATAGGATAGGAACTAAGTAAAGTAAAAATATAATGGAAAGATTCGAGCAACTTTTTATGGATTACTATAATGGAGTAACAGCCATACTTGAGGGGGAGAGACCAGAGGGCTTTCTTTCAAAAATGCCCTTTATGTACGAGGAACTTCTAGAAGAAGCTATCATGGAATATGATAAAATCACTGACACCGAAAGATGGCTTAAACAAGAATTAACAAGTTTGACAGACTCTAATATTACCATCTTTAGAAGCAAAAATATAGTGTTCAATCAGTATTATGTCCATACGCTATGGAGATTTGATTTGATCTGTGATTATTTAAATCGCAAAAATATTAATAATTTAAATGTAGGAGAGCAGTTAAATGCAACTCTCGATTTTTATGCGGCGAAAAATCAGTTAGAAAGGATTATGCGCATAATTGCTGAACTACTTTCATTCATAAGGAAAGACGAAACTTCAGAATTAATTTATAAGAAAATTATAAATTCCTATTACAAGCTTCAGATAGAAGATAAAACTATCTTACTTGAATTAGAGGCGTACAAAAATTCTTACTCATCATAACTTACCCCACGCGGTGAGGTGGTTACCTATCATTACAATGCGGCAGGGCAAATAGTTCGCCTTTCGGGCAATAAACAGGGGCGTGAGAACGTTATTGTTGACAGGATAGGTTATGACAAGGACGGGCATACCGTCTATACCAAGCTGGGTAACGGCACGGAGACAACCTACACCTACGACAAGCAACGTGAACGTCTGCAGGCGATGAACCTTTCGGCGGACGGTAGGGATGTGATGGAAAACAAGTACCGATACGATGCTGTGGACAATATCTTAGGCATTGTCAATGCAGTAGACCCGACACAGGCCGCTAGTGGCAATAGCGGTAAGGCGAAACTCGGCGGTGCTTTCAACCACACTTACGCCTACGACGACCTTAACCGCCTGATAAGGGCGAACGGTGAGGCGAAGGGGGCGAAGTATGAGATGATAACATATAAAAATGAGCGATGGAAAATTATAGGGCAAATTCACACCCATCAAGATAGGAGTAGTAACTATAAGCCAATTCTAAGTGAGAGCCTTGCACGTTTAGCAGGAGACTATGATACCTCGGTAAAGATGGGTGCTTTACCTGTGATTGCTATTGGACATAAGAATAATGTGGATGCTATTTATTTTAATAAGACAGGCTTCTCAACAATTTACATTGGAACCAGAAAAGATTTACTTTCTCGTAAGATAACACTATCATCTTGGTTAAGAGGATATCCCCCTACTAAAAAATAAATTAAATGAGAAGTATATTATCTGTAATGTTATTATCCATCCTATTGTGCTCTTGTTATAAATCAAGTAAAAAGGAAGGTGTGCATGCCCAATTGAAAGAAGAAGTTTACAGTCTTGTCACTTCATACATGGATAGTCATCCTCAGTATAATACATTCATTCTCACTGAGGCTATGGAACAAACCATGTCTGGAATAAAAACTTCAGGTTGTTTTTTAGGTCCTGGCTATCCAAGACTTCTTACCCCCGAAAAAAGCACGTCGTATTTAGATATAAATAATTGCCGCCTCTACATAATATCCAACTTGTCTTCTTTATATGAAACCGACAATAATGCATCAATGTGGAAAAATACAAATCCTACTGACAGTGTAGTGTTAGATGGGGTGGTTATGTACGATCTTGTTTTTAATTTCCTACACAATGGGCTGTTCATCTATTACTCAAATTCCGAAATGATAATCATGGAACGACCAGATACTTTTTTCACACCCTACATTAAAAGTAATGTTGTCTTTGAGAATAAAAAATAAGAGATACTAGGAACGAAAAACAGCCGTGCGGACAGACTCGCGTTGGTGGAGGACATGTCGGAGGTCGAGACGTATATCAATAGTGCTCCACAGGGAATCACTTTGACTGCGTCGACTTCAGGCTGCGCCTCGGAAAAACGAGCGAGCTTGCTCTGCACTCGGCTTGCACTGAAGTTCCACGAAATGGAAGATGACACCATTTATCCCGCACCAATTATCACCGTGACGAAGAACCGCTTTATAATATTCATCAAAGAAAAGGTTCTCCTCGTATAACCAATGAGAATAACCATTATCCTTACATTCCAAAAAAGAAAAAGTGATGCTGTATACACTAAAAATATATCCTTTGCCAGGAGATTTAAGTATTCCTATCCAAATACAATCATTGCAAGCAAAAGCAATAGAAGTTATTGATTATGATTATATCGGGGATGCAAAAGAAGAAAATTATATTTCTTTCGCCAACCAGTTTTACGGTTTCTTATCAAAATGGGATATAAAAGATATTGCTATAATAACATATTCCAAAGCGATGAGAGATACCCCTCTTCTTAGAAAGACCTTTCGCTTTGATTTTGATTCATACAAATTTGAAAATGATATTACAATATCTCACATTTCGATAGATAACGCTTACATCGTATTTGTAGGTATCCTAAGGATTCAAGGGGAAAAAGAAGTTACACGTATTATTAAATTTCTTTTCTCGCAAACATATGAAACGCAAAATCTACTTGTCTGTTCAACTGAATTTATTGATAAAGAACAATTGAAAGATGCTTTGAACAAGGCTTTATTCGTAGAATATGATAGATATGGATACATACGACACACAAAAATTGCATTAGAAAAACTTAAGCTGTATTCAAACAATCTCGAGATTCTGTATCCATATGGAGGAACTGATTTTGGTAGTTTTATCTTTTTTTGTTTTTAGACGTTTTGCCAATTTATCCCCTCTGGGGAATATAAAGGATATAAGGTTTTATTCGATTTGTCTTTTTCTGACGGGGGAATGACCTATCAAGCAGAATTTGCGGCAGAAGCTGATGTATATGAAGGACAGCATATAGGGAATACGATTCAGAAAGGTAATCAATATACAAATCGGACCTTAAACTTTCAACCAGTAGAACTTGAAGAAGGCAGTACCAGTCGTGTAGGAGGAGTGACTGATAACAACAAGAATATCGTTATGAATGTAGATGAAGATACGAAAAGAAATAGAATTCATGAAATATTCCATATATTCGGATTTTCTCATCCAAAAGGTTCTGGCGGTACTCAAGGAATTATGACGTACCCTCCAAGTAAACCTAGTTCCAAAGATGCTTTGGAGCTTATGACAACTCCATTTTTACCAACAATAAAAAAGAAAAAATGAAATTTGTTTTCACGCTATTATTTATCTTGAATGTAGGATATTGTCATGCACGCAAGCAAGACGATTCTTTATGTGCAGGAGAGTATACATATGTTGAGTTCGTAAGGGTGGGGAATGATGTTCATCCACTTGTTTTTGCTGCGGCTTTTAAACAAGACACGCTCGCAATTAATTTGGATAATATGCATTTATTTATTAAAAGTATTTATTCCTTAGCCCCATACGTTCCCGTTTCTAACAGTGCATATGCAAAATGTTATGAAACAGTTTTTGGGTGTAGCCAGGAGGTATTTGACGATTGTTCGTTGTTTATAAATGAGTTTAATTGTGAGTTTAATAGACTAAAGAACAAAGGAAGTATTCTTCTTGCTACTGGTGAAAGGGTATACTATTATAGTTGCAGTATCCGGGGTGTTTTCTTAGCGACAAACAAAGATAAATTTTGGCATAATGTACAAAGCTCAATGAGTATATTAGATTCCACATACGTTGATGAAATAATTGTTCCAATAGCGATTTCTAATTACAAAAAGAAACGAATTGTACTACAAGAGAAGTAAAAACGTATCTAGATTATTGTACGAAATACTTCGAACGAACTCGGATACGTTGGTGGGCAGCTACGCGCTGACTTACGAATACGACGATGCTGACCACCCCACCGCTCCCACGCAGATAGGGCATGAGCATTATACTTACGATGCTTACCTGCCATACGGCGAACTACTTGTGGATGAACACAGCAGTAGTGAGGAGATGCCGTACAAGTTCAATGGCAAGGAGTTCGACCAAGAAACAGGACTATATTACTATAGGGCGAGGTATATAAATCCAGTGACTAGTCTTTGGTATGGGGTGGATCCGTTGGCGGAAAATTATCCTAACATAGGAGGGGATGTTTATTGTGCGGGGAATTCCATCAAATTGACCGACACCGATGGTCGTAAGATAAAAGGAGTTACTCGTCATGATGCACAGACTTTTCGAGAGGATATACATGGCGTATTGTTTGATGAAAAATTTGGAAAGGTAAGAGAGTTAATCAAAGTCAAAGGAAAAACTTTCACCAACATTGATGCTACAGCACTAGAAACTACTTTAGAAAGGGTTTCGCTTACGATAGACGAGAAGACATATATTGGTTTAGTTGTGAATACAATTAACTCTGACAAAATCCATACTATAGAAAATATGACAGGGGGATTCACGTCAGAAGAATGAGCCACTGCTTTTAGAAATTACATGAATTCTCTTGGTCCTGGACTTGGTGATGGCTTAACGCCAAATGGTGTCCTGCGTGTTTCACTAGTAGAAGGACTAGGGAAAGAAGGGTTCAATGTCTCAACTGCTGATGGTTCTCATTCTTTCGTTAGTTCAAAGGCTACTGGTAATTTGAGACCCGTCACATCCGGACATGAATTATTTGGACATGGCATCCCCTCTGCCAACGGCTTGTATAGTAGCGACAACAATAACAATGCTATCCGTACAGATAATTTGATACGAAGACTTCTTAAGATGCCACAACATGATGGGAGCGTTCATTCTGGCTACAAAGAAGGGCAAATTAAAGATCCACAAAATTTTCCATTAACAAAATAACTATGACACAAAAAATATGCCTGACAATTGTGCTGTTAGTCTCTATTTCCTATTGCAATGCCCAATGTGAAAATCAGTACGGGACAGGATCTATGGAGTCCCTTTTGTGTAGTAGAAATAAAGCGGATAGACTTTTAGAACTGTTTAGGGAAAATGTTCCTAAGATATTATACTCTTTGGAAGATTGCTATTTTTATCTGATAATTAAAGCTTCTCCCCATAATAAAGAATATTATATAGCGTTAGACAGCCTTGGCGAAATACGAGTATTGTATGTGTTGGCGGAAAGGACAAAAACAGCGAAGCAAAAGAAATATGAGAAACAATTATTGCAAGCTGGCCCTATATTTGAGCCTACCTATTATAAAAACGTGTCCCAATGCCTAGAAACAAGAACTGCTTCAGGGAGGCCATCTTACTTCGTGATGAAAGATGCTAATGGAAAACGATTTGGTGAATATTGTCTTTCTGCATTAACTATACCACTACCAATAAATCAAGCCTTATGGATTTACCTAATCAATCGTTTGTCTGAAGAAATATCTAAAGATACTAAAAATGTAAATAGATTTAAATAAGCGCATATTGAAACTGTCTTTACTTCTAATGTTCCTATAAATTGGGAGGAGGTGTTATCTTTGTGATGCCAACACAATGTAAACACTCCTCACATATACGAAGTATTGAACAATTTTACAATAACATTTGAATTTACGCCCCATTTGCTGTGGCAAAACGTGAGTATATCCCGAAGGAGGGCTATTTGAGGTTATTCTGTACATACTTTATAAGTTGAAAGCAGGTTTCCAATGGCACATAATGGGGAGAAAGCCAAGATGACTACATTTACAACAGAAGGGCCAACTTCAACTAAAAGCAAGAAGAAATGAAAAGAAACGTTTTGCTGTTATTTCTATGGGTATTAGGGATTGTTGTAAATATTGGCTGCACCAGTAAACCTAGAGGGGAAACAAAATTTAAAGATTCTATCGTTGTTTTCTTTAGACCCATATACAGTTCTAAAATAGTTAGTGCTAAAGAATTAATTATGATGTCGGCTAAAGTACCTGTTCTCGATACGTTGTTTGTTGACAATAGGGATTATTATTCAATAAAGAACTTTATAGAAAACAGGAAGAAAATAAGAGCCAAAATAAAGGGTGTCCCGGAAGTGTACCTTAAAACAAAAAATGGAATAGTGTTTTTAACGCAGTTTAACCCGCTAGCGGTGGATATTGACGGGAATCCTATTGCAATTAGTATGGAGATGGCCTATCGAATAAACATATGTAGTAAAATGTATAACTACTATACGAAAGAAGAAATTTCCTGGGATACACTTTTTAGAAAATACACCCTTCCCAAAGAATACCGCTATTATTATGATAGGTACTATCAAGAGTTTAAAAACAATGGTCGAAAAATAGATTCGATATTTGTTTCAAGAAAAAGTGGTGTAAAGTTATGGTTAATCGCAAGAGAGAATAATTCCTAAAACATCTTGGGATAGAAGAAATTACAAAATCAAACCGAGACAGTATCCTCAAGCGTGAACGAATTAATTCGGATAAGTTTATTTCGTGAGAAAATATTATCGCAATAAACGAATGGCGGGAAAGGGATATGCGGTTATAAATAGGGATATTCAGTAAATGTCTAACTAATTGTTTGTCAGTGTAATATATTATTTGTACCTTTACATAAAAACCC
>CALIZL010000007.1 GCA_938028745.1 uncultured Prevotella sp. | reverse complement strand
CAAGATAGGTGAAATTTCTGACATATCCAAGTGTTTTGAGAACTTTGTTTCTCAGGCACTTGGAGTTCTCACAAGAATTTATGCTGCGGAATTAAGGTTATCAACATAGTCGATATTTTTTAGAAAACAGATGAAACATATTTCTATCAGAGTACCATGGCATGATAAAAAATGGAATGGCTCGGTTTGCAACTGTCCAAAAAACAACCCATTTTGCATGATGTTCCATAATATATCAGAAAAAAAGGATATTGAAAAAGAACAAAGTCTTTCGGGCAAAACCTTCTTTGAACTTTCAAGCCAAGATATGCCAGCATGTATGACTGAAAATGGGGGCTTTATGAGTGAGAAGTCTTTTAATCGAACATTTACTCATGTTTATGCTTGGAATAAAAATAACCCACAGAGCAAATTGTTGCCAACAGAGATTTCATTGAATCCCTATAGTGTCTTTGGAATTCCTTTCAAGTATTTAAATAAGGACAGCCAAGAAGAATTAGACAAGAGGTACCCAAATTTGCCAAAAGAAGAAGAGGCGACTTTCCCTACAAGTTGGGTGTTTGGCAGAGAACGCCAATACGCCATTCTTAAAAAATTTTCATCAAATATTATCCCAGATTCCTCTATAGCTGTTTTTTATTGCAAAAATGGGAACCCCGTTGATGAGGACTGTTCTAGATTGATTGTAGGAATGGGAAACGTTAAAAGGGTTCATGAAATAAAGAGTTACGATTCAAAGGCTGAATATACATATCCTTTTTGGGATCTAATATTTGAGCATGGAATACGTCAAAATTTAGACAAATCTAAGGGTTTCCTTCTTCCATATCATGAATATTTAGATTTGGACGATGACTATATAAATAAAATCACTGGCAAGAAGAAGGAAGAAGTAGTCAGTGAAATAAAACTATCATTAGATAAACTTGGCAATAGCCAACGGATTTTCAATGAACTTTCCTATGGGTGTAATTATATAAGCAGCCATAGCATGCTCATTATTTTAGATGCTGCTAGAAAATGTTTAGAAAAAGTTATAGAACATAAGCTCGTAGGGGGGAATTGGAAAAAGCAGATTTTATGGATAGATGAGCAGATAGCAAAAGTAAAGGATCTAATCGGTCCATTCCCTTCTTTTGCTGAATCTTTACGTGCGATAGGAGTAAATTATGCCTATATAATAGAACAGGATCTTCGTAATAATGGTTTTTGCAAATCAAAAGATAATCCTTGGTTAGCATTTGATCAATTAATGTCAGGAAAGATATCTCTGAAAGATATTGTATACGAATGTGAGTTGCCTTTGTATAAAGACACGTGGAAAAGCATTTCTGAAGAATCACGTAATGTATTATCACTCTTGTCTCGTTTTGAAATTACATCGGATATTATAGAGAAATGGTACGGGCACCCAGAAAAATATACAGAACTACTTGAGAATCCATATATCATAAGTGAAGATTGTAGTTTAGGCGAGGAGAATGTCGTCACCACAGAGATGATTGATCTTGGAGTCATTTCAGACCCTAAGCTTCAGGGGCAGTGGACTCCTAAAACTCCTTCTCTTGTAGAAACAATGATTGATAAAAGAAGAATCCGTTCTTTGGTAGTTTATCAATTAAAGGCAGCTTTACAAAATGGCGACACCTTGTTGTCTGTCAATGAACTTGAAAGATCAATAAAGAACACGTTGTCCAGTGATAGCTTACAACTGCCGGTAAACTACCTACTGACAAACAGGGACTTTATGCAGACTATATTGACATATATAACTCCAGAAGACAAATATGGAGCAATACAACTCAAATATTATAGTAACGCAGAGGATTTTTTGAGGAAAAAATTTAAAGCAAGAGCTTCAAAGTCTGTAAAAGTTCCCTTAAATGAAGATTGGGATTCGCTAGTTATCAACTCGATAGAAGGCTATGATGCTAAAAATGAGCGAAGTCGTTCCGCAGTAGAAGACCAGATAAGAGCCTTAAAAATGTTCAGTGACAAAAGATTGTCTGTTCTGACCGGTCCTGCCGGCACTGGTAAAACTACTGTAGTACAAGCCTTTTTAAGTTCCAAGCAGATAAAAGAAGAAGGCGTACTACTTTTAGCTCCTACGGGAAAAGCAAGGGTTCGGTTAGGAAAAATGGCAGAAAACATTCAAGCCTATACATTAGCGCAATTCCTATCTAGAAGAGGTCTCTTTAATTGGTCAAAGATGGAGGCTTTTGTTCCTGCCAACTTAGAAAATAAGAAGTATGCAAAAGCAAAAAATATTATTGTAGATGAATGCTCCATGCTTACATGCAATGACTTCTACGTTCTACTCAATGCTTTGGATCTAAAGTATGTACAACGAATCATATTTATTGGCGATCCATCTCAATTACCGCCTATTGGCCCGGGACGTACTTTTGCTGATTTATGTAACTTTCTTGATAATAATAATGAAAAAGCCATAACTCACCTCAAAACTGTTGTTAGAACTATTAGAACAGGAGACTCCGATATATTATCATTAGCTTCTTGGTTCTCCGGGGAAAAGCCGGCAAAGGATGCAGATCAAATATTTGAAAAAATAATCGATAAAAAATTAGATAAGGATTTATCCGTCTATACTTGGAATAACGAAAATGATTTGAAAGACAAACTACAGGAAGTTCTGGTTAAAGAGTTACCAAATCCAGAATTAGACTTGAAGGACAGAATCAAGGATTCTATTGGGATTACAGATTTGAACTTTGCCAAGACTAATCCTGATTGTGTCGAAAGATTCCAAGTTTTATCACCTGTTATAAACCCAGTATGGGGAACTTATCAGTTGAATACTAATTTTCAAGAATGGGTTGGAAATACTAACAGAAAACTTTCAGTTGAGATAGCGCCAAATTTCATCTTTTATGGTGATAAGGTAATTCAACTTCTTAATGAAAAAAGAAATAGCTATCCTTCTAAAGAAGAAAAGCAATTGTCAAATGGGCAAATTGGTTTTGTTTCCTATGCTAATAATAAAGATAAAAGGGCATCCGTCGTTTTCGCAGGAATACCTAATGAGACATTTACGTACTTTCCATCGAAAACAGACGAGAAGGATTCTGTAATTGAATTAGCTTATGCTATTTCTATTCACAAGTCGCAAGGAAGTGATTTTGACTGTGTTTTAGTTGTTTTGCCAAAAGGAGGAAGGATTCTTTCGCGTGAGCTTATTTATACAGCACTAACAAGAGCCAAAAAGAAATTAATATTATTGGTACAAGATAGTATCTCATGGTTAATGGAATATACAAAACCTCAACAGTCAGTCTTGGCAAGAAGAAATTCCAATTTATTTAATTTTTCTGTTCGAGACAATATTGATAAGATTCCGTATGTTGAAGGCCTTATTCATACAACCGAAAGTGGACTTATTGTAAGGAGTAAGTCTGAAGTTATTATTGCTAATATGCTTTATGAACAAGGAATAAAATTTGAATATGAGAAATTACTGCAAGAAAATGGAAGAAGATGTATTCCTGATTTTACGTTCGAAGATGCATCTGGTGATACGATAATCTGGGAGCATCTAGGAATGCTTGACAACCCTGGTTATAGAGAATCTTGGGAAAGAAAATGTAAATTCTATGAGTCTATAGGATTTGTAAAAGGAGAAAACTTATTTACTACGAGGGACCATGAAGATGGAAGTATTCATTCAAACGAAATAAAAGAAGTAATAGATGAACTAAAAGACCTGATTTAAGTTGAGAGGTTAGCTCACTAAAAAACCATATAGTTCCTACAGTTATCAGCTGCAGGAACTTTTTTACCAGTTGTCATTTTCGTTTCCAACCAAACCATGCTTGGCAGCTTCTTCAATCTTGTCGAGCAATACATTCGAGTAAGCGTAAGACATCACAAGCGCCTTGCTTGAAGAAGATGATGGAGGTGGTATGGAAAGGCAGGGAAAAGAAACGTGTTAGGCCACAAGCCGATGTTAAAACGGTAGACCTGACTTCGATAGAAGACTTTTCCAATTTCCTTTTGAGCATCTGATAATTCAACAAAAAACATATTAAGCAAGCGGCAGTACCACTAATGGTGCTGCCGCTCTCTTTTGGCGCATTTCTAAAAAGCTTTCGTTGCAGTTCAGACTCGTTTTACAAGGATTGTCCGTTGTGCGTTTGGCCTTTACCAACCATCTTTCATTCACAACCTCATCAACTCATCAATTCATCTGCCCACAAAGTTAAATTGATATTTTTTATTTTACAATACCGCTCCGAATTTCACTCTATTCTAGCGAAAATATAGGTCATAAAGTAGGTAAATATGCACTATTTATAACCTCCCGTGTCTTTGGTTTTGTCTATTTTTAGGAGCAGAACCTGCATTTTGCACCATTTAGCCTTTCTAGTTTGGTTGTAAACTCGAAATTTCAGAAGCCCAATTACCCACTTTTAGCCCCTAAAAACCCACTTTTTACCGCTCATTTCGCCCTTTTCAGCCACGTGTTTCATGGTTCTAAGGGGTTTTATTTATACCATCGCGATGTATATTTATGCTTATCGCCTTGCATTTAGCAGCATTTTGCCTTGCGTTTAGCACCAAAACGCATCGCATTTAGCACCAAAACAGCTTGCGTTTAGCACCAAAATGGCTTGCATTTAGCACCAAAATGCACGGCGTTTAGCACCAAAACGCACTGAATTTAGCAGAAAACAGCCCAAAGTATGGTGCAAATGGCGGTTCTTTGAAATAAATATTCATTTTGCTGGCATTTACAACTCACCCCTTTTTACATCAAAACCAACCTTCGCGAGAATCGATTATTTGCAGCAAGGTGGACGATTGGTGGACGAAAAGGGCACTCAGAATGTTAAAAATTACACTAAAAAGTTGACAAGATTTCAAGTTTATGAGTTTATGAGCTTGTGAATTGATGAGCTTGTGAGCTTATAAGTTTGTGAGTTGATGGGGTTGTGAGTTTGTGAGTTTATGAGCTTATAAGTTTGTGTGTTGATAAGTTTGTGAGTTGGTTAGCTTTATGTTGCACAGCCTTTTGCGACACCACCACCTCGCGCAAGTCGATGGTTTTGGTGCTGTCAACCAAAGTTGAGTCGGTCGTCACATTCTGCCCATGTAACGAAACACTGCTTAATAACAAGCCAAAAGTTAGGAAACGATATAACATCATAAATTCAAAAAACAATAACAGCCATGCGTTGCCGCATGCTGCAAAGTTAACTTTTTCCGCTGAACCAACCAATCATCCTGCCAAGATGCTTTATACGCGAGACTATTTGTATGAACTAACACCATAAAGAGGCTTATGGTTTGTAAGCCCCAAAGCTAAGAGGTAATACGACTTAATGGCTTTAAGGTCATGGGTTGCACAACATACAGCACCTACTGTTTATGTATGATAAGACATGCTGCGCCTTTGCAAAACGAGCATGAAAACCAATTAAACACCACTATCAAGAAAATGCCCCTAGAATGGGCAAAGACATCTAGGGGCATTATCAATGGTTTGGGCTGTTACCTAGAATAAGGACACATCCGCTTGAATACAAGGCGACAGCATGTTTGGGGTTAAAGTTTGGGCTCGGGCACAATCTCTTGTACCACGCCATAGGCATTCAATACCCCCTGCGCATCCTTTACGGATGTTTTCTTGTTCAGGTAATCATTTAGCTTTGCGGCTTGCTTAGCAGTGAGTTTAAGCCGAATTTGCTTGAGGATATTCGTCCACTTATTGTCGTCGCCTTTACTCTTATCTACGGTAAGTTGGCCTCCAATCCATAAAACTTGTATCAGCGGACATCTTGAAATGTCTAGTTCGTCAATGTAACTTAGCGAACACCACACACCTTCTATCCAGCGGTTGTCACGCAGATCCAACTTTTGCAAATGCGTTTGAGACACGTTGACCGACTTCAAAGGGCCACCCGTGGGCAACGACAAGGTTTGCAGTGGCGTTTGTTGAGCCTCAAGAAACGTCAATGCCTTATTGGGAGTAAGGTTCAATGAGGTTATTTTCGTCCCTACAATATTCAACCTGTGCAGTTTTCCCATATTCTCCAACCCTTTTATTTCCACCAAGTTGCGGCATAGATTGGTGTTAATTAGCACGACATCTGGATTGTGTGTCAGGTCTACCGACGACATTGGCGACCCTACGATGGTAAATTCGTAAAGCGATTTACCAACCACTTCCAAACCTTTTATCGACTTTAGCTTGTTGGAATATATCGTTGACAGGATGCGTAACTTGGGCTGATGACTCACATCGAGCGTTTCCACCCCTGTTATGATGACCGACAAATTCTCCAAATTTACATTATCAGCCAAGTCGGGAAAGCCCTTAAACTCCGTATTGTTGGCAACCCAAAGTTTTTTTAAGTTGGGCGAATTGCTCGTCCTAATTGTTTTTAGCTTCCCATTGCTGTCGTGATGAAACTCAGCTTCTTCAAGCGCGGGCAGGTTGGAAAGGTCTAACTCCTCGAACGCATTCTGGAACCACGAGTGGATTCTGCGTAAAGTGGGGTTTTCGCCTAAGCCAAGGTGCTTTAAGACTGGCATACTGTCTACATTCAATTCGCCAATCCGTTGAAGTCCCTTGATGTCTACGGCATCAACTTTCCCACACTTATTCACCTTCACTTCTCCTTGCAGCAAGGGTAGTTTGGTGAGATCGACCTTCCCTTCCAAGTTTGGGTTATTGCTTATTTCGATGTTTGTGATGCTCTTAAAAAAAGGCAACTCGTTGAGAGTGGTTAGTCCTGGTACATTGTCGATGGTGAGTTTGCCGTTAAAGTTGCGAACAAGGTCAAGGTTGTTCCCTTTATACAGATTGATAGTGCCATCCGGTTCTTGCTGCAAGCCAGGTATCTGGCCCGCTATTTTGTTGAGCAGCGGCACGTTTACCAAGAGCTTCGTCTTCATCTTGGCGCCATCCACCTGCAATGTTCCACCGTCGTACACCTCACCGCGCTTAAATTGTACGGTTTTACTTGTGGGCAAAGCCAGAGTAATCCCCTTGCCATCATTGGCTATGAAAGAAAGGCGATAGCCCTTTTTCAGTGTCAAGGCAGGCACGGCTATATAATAATAGGTGTTGCTTTTAAGGGTTTGGCCCTTGGCTGGCACAAGTGAAATGGCACTACCACCCTTGAAGAAGGGTTCGAACTGACTAATGCCACTACCAGAAAAATGTGCTTTGGCCACGACATCCCCACAAATTGGCATAGCATCGTTAGGTTCCAACACCACCTTTGCCACATTTACGCCCTGAGCATTAAACCTTATTTTAAGCAAGGCGCCCGTGTTGTAGCTCTTGAACATTTTCTTTTCGTCAGGAATGATAGCCACCGACACATTGGCCTTTGGGTCAAAACCATTTTCTACCGCCGTTTGTGTACTTGGCGTTGTGTAATGAAATGTGGCTCCATCACCTGTAAAATCGGTCATCTTGCCCTTCACATCATGGGGATAGATGGCAAAATAAACTGGTTTTCCACGCTCGGCTTCACCATCGAAACGCGTGGGATTGGCAGGCTTCTTCGTAGAGAATGGGCGCGGCTGGCCATCAGGCAACCCCTCATAACCAATGCCAATAACATCGCCTGCTACCCAATTAACGGCTAATCCGTCGGCAGCGAGGGCAGTCCTACTGCCAACGCCAGCCATTTTTGCCTCACTAGTTTCTTCGGCAGCAGCTTCCACGGAGTTCCACTTGGCATTATCCGAAATAAAAGACATGGGTACTAGTTTAGAAGTGTGCTCCTGCTCACCCGGCAATTCGTCTTGCCCACACGATGTAAACAACATCATGGCCGCCCCTAGTACTGATAATGTACATGTGGCAAAGAAAGCACGTTTAGGCCTTCTTGCACAGATTTGCGTGTTAAATAAATTCTGTTTCATTCCTTGCTTGCTAATCGTTTGTTTCCTCATAATCATCTCCTCCAACAGAACCACCAGGACGAAATCCCTCGTGTTCGGTATTTTTTAAGCTTCCTGCTAAAATGCTGCAACTGGACGTTAAGCCAACAATCACAATTGCCGGCTTAATGTAGTTATGTGTCATCGTCATCATTTGTACGGTTGTTTCATGGCTCATGGCATTGAGCGTTCTTGTTGTTTTTAAAAAATTTGGCATCAATTCGAGGTGCAAAGTTACATATTTTAATCCAAAAACCTTACCACATAATGTAAAATTTATAAACACACGGACAATTATTTAACCATAGGCAGTTAGACGACAGAAACAGAAAAAATATATCGGGAATAGACACAATTAAGAACAACTTTACTCTTCTTCATTGTAGACTCCATCCTTAACCCAAGCAAAGAAATAACCGGAGCCAATCGCTGCATATCTGAAAGAAAATCGTTATATTTGCACAACACCAACTATAAACAAATAAAAACGATATGGGAATAAAAAGATTTACACACATTTTCTTTGCACTTGCCGTGGCCACATGCGCATGGGCACAAGGTCCGAACAATTCGGGAACATATTACCAGAACGCTAACGGACAAAAGGGTGAGGCATTAAAGACCGCCCTAAGCAAGATTATCTCCACAGGTGCGAAAGTATTAAGCTACGATGCACTATGGGAGGCGTACGAAACAACCGACCTTCGACCAGACGGTACGATTTGGGACATCTACTCGAACGCTACCAAATACGACCCGAAGAAAGACAGGGCCGGCAACTATGCAAAGGAAGGCGATGCATATAACCGAGAACATACCACGCCCCAAAGCTGGTTTAAAAAGGCTAGTCCCATGAAAACAGACCTCTTTCAGGTGTTCCCCTCGGATGGATATGTCAACAACAAGCGCAGCAGCCACCCCCTAGGAGAAACCAATGGCGAACAATACAAGTCGAAAAATGGGTTTAGCAAGCTGGGGCAAAGCACCACACCAGGCTATGATGGAACAGTTTTCGAACCTGCCGACGAATTTAAGGGCGACTTGGCAAGGGCTTATTTCTATATGGCCACGCGCTACGAAGACAAGGTTAGCACTTGGAGCGGCGGCGTTTACGGCAACAGCAGCTACCCTGGACTGGCAAAATGGGCTTTGGACATGTTCATTCGCTGGTCGGGAAAAGACCCCGTAAGCCAGAAAGAAGTGGACAGAAACAAGGCGGTGTATAAGTTGCAAATGAACAGAAACCCCTATGTGGACTATCCCGGACTTGAACAATATGTGTGGGGAACGCTAACGAACACGGCATTCGACTATGCCAACTATGTGGTTCCTAACGGAAACAACAAGCCCAACAATCCTAACGAACCCAACAAACCAGACGAGCCCAAACAGCCCGAAAACCCAGGCAACGAGACCACGCCACCAGCAGGTGCAATGGTGTTCCATAAGGTTACATCAGCTAGCGACTTGCAAGCTGGCAAATATTACCTTATCGTTAACGAGACCGCTAAGGCGGCCTTGAGTGCAACAAACAGGAATTTCCGCGCGCATGCTACGGTAGAAATTGCCGGAAATGCCATCACAACAGAAGTGAATGCAAATGGGAAACCACACGCGCTGACACTTGGCGGAACAGCTGGGAACTATACGTGGTTTGATGCCACTGAGAAAAAGTATTTGGCTTACACGGACACGAAGAACTCACTAAACAATGCAAACGATGCAACGGCAGCCAGTGCCCAATGGCAAATAAGCATAGACAGCGAGGGAAATGCTGTTATCAGCAACAAACAAGCCACCGTACGTATGATTAACTATAATAGCAACCGACCGCGTTTTGCATGCTATATGGAGTCGAATAAACAAGAACCCATTCAGCTGTACGTATCAACCGCAACGACAGACATCCGTAACCTGCCGCAAGTTGAAACAAATGGAGTGAACGTTTATTCCATCGACGGCCGCTTGCTACGCGCCAACGTGCAACAAGAGGATGCCTTAATGGGTCTGCCGAAAGGCATGTACATTGTCGGCAAAAAGAAATTTGTGGTGAGATAAGGCAAGAAGCTGCGGCGTAATAGCACCGCTTTACTTGTACGCTGCCGACAAAGGAAACGCGCTTGTTGCCTTTGTTCGGGACTGCACGCTGGCCATTCTCTAAACAAACCAATCCGCAAGCCGCGCCAATTATGCCGAACAACCAACCCTAATATAAATCCAAACAGGTTGGGACATTTACACTACTATGCGTTGTTGTTGGCCTATCAGACACCCCGTGTCGCGACAATAGGCTAACAACAACGCAACAATAAAGCCAACAAAGATATTTTTTTAGAACCAGCCTATACGGAGAAAGACATCCTATCGTGTGATGCCCTGCACTACTCCTTATTATATATAGGCGCGCGAAAGCACGCTCATCAAAGCACCGCTGATGAGGGTACGCACCAAGGCGTGGACATCATACCACGCCCGTTTACTTCCGCCTGACTTGTCGCCTACCCCTTAACGG
This sequence comes from uncultured Prevotella sp., assembly GCA_938028745.1. Lineage (GTDB taxonomy): Bacteria > Bacteroidota > Bacteroidia > Bacteroidales > Bacteroidaceae > Prevotella. The sequence continues at coordinate 26,161 of CALIZL010000007.1, read as the reverse complement.
CTTTTTATTGGTGGGCACACACACTTTGCCCATCTGCCAATTAACCTCTACAAGCAAAGGGGCTGAGATGGAAGTGGCCTCTTCCCCGTTCAAGTTCAAAAGCAGCTTGAGATGTTTCTCGCGAAAATCTTGCAACAGTTCTTTACCTTTCGTTGTTCCTGTTTGCGACACAAACAAAGCCGTATAGGCACTCCGCAACATCTCAACAGACGTTAATCGCGGCGATTGAGAGCAGTCCCAACGATCTATTTCCATTAACGCTTGTTTCCATATCTCAAAAACTTCCTCGCAAAACTTATCCCTTTTGTCCTTCATGTTGATGCCCAACAGGCGGCCACGTTCTGCATCAAAGAGCCAATAAGGCGGATGCCAAAGATGCTTTTCTATAAAGTTCAGCGTGCGGTGCGCCACGGCTGGGGGTTCGATAACGAAGATCAGCGAATCTGCAGAGGGGGCGATGCGTTTGCCAATAAAGTGCGCCATTACCTGGCGTAGCATGTCGTAATAGTGCTCCACAAGCCCTTCCTGGCGGTCGCGAAAGCGGCTGCGCTCCACGCTGTCGCGCCAAACCCAAATGGTTGAGTCGGCACATAGCAGGCGTAAGTTCTCCATTCCTTGTGCATTAACGGCCAAATGGTCGTTCCCCAAGTCTTCTGCTTGCGCCATAACGTCCAGTCCGTCGCGAAAAGTCAGCAAGCTATCGGCCAGACATTTCTTCGCCCACTGTTCGCGGTTAGCCGCTCTTTCGGCCGCATCCTTACCAGGAAAAAGGCGGTAAGCCCATTCAATCGCCCAGCGGTCGTACACGCCAAGCCGCGCAATGCGGTTGCGCAAGCTAGCCTTATCCGTTGGCTGAAGGGCGTAATTGCACCGCACGTAGTCCATTATCGAGGTTGTTATGCCGTTACGCGTGAGGAAAGCATCATTGCGAAGACTGTCTATCGAGAAGTGCGCCGAACCCAAAAAGTTGTGTTCTAGCCCCAAAGTGTGGCCCACTTCGTGCGTAAGAACCAACTCAAGCAACACGTTCATCACCGAATCGGGCAGGTTTGCCTGTCGTCCCACGGGGTCGTTGGCCCCACATTGCACAAAATACCATTGTCTAAGCAGGTCTAACACCCCGCTAAACACCCCTATATGGCAGCCCACCACCTCGCCAGCGCGCGGTTCGCACGGCGTAGGGCCATAGGCATTGCGGAAAGTCGACTCTTTCCAAGAGATAAACGGCACGCCAATATCGTAGGGGCAGAAGTCGGAATTGGCCGAATCGGCTGGCGCAAGCTGTGCGTCGATGGCGTTTTTAAAGCCTGCCTGCTCAAATGCCGGCTGCCAATTGCGCACGGCCTGCATTACGGCAGCACGATATTGCGGCGGCATTTGGCGGTCTACATAAAACACAATGGGGCGTACGGGTTCTACTAGTTCGCCGTTTAGGTAGCGTTGGCGCAACGCAGGCGGCACTTCCAACCGCCAACGCTTAACGAAAGCGCGCCGACGAGGTGCTCGATTCGCATCGTAACATGTGCGATTGATGCGAAAAAAGGCTCTAGAATGCGCCTCCACAGGCTCTATTGGCTGTTTAGGCATCAGTGCAATGCACACGCCCGTTCGCCAAAGGTCGACTTGCGAGGTTGTATCGTCAGACTCCGTATCACTAAACAGCGACTTCCGTTCGTACTTACGCGAAATCTGAAACAAGAAACGGTCGGGCTTTACGTCTATCCGTTCAACCTTATCAAACTGCTTTTGCTTTTCGCCCAGCTGCAAATCGTAGTAGGCAATGCCCAATGAAAATAGCGAAAAGTCTTTAAACCACTCGCCCACTTCAACCAAAAGGCTGTTGGGCGAGCGTTGCACGATGGGCAAGCGGTCGTAAAGTCGGGTGGTGGCACTTTGCAAAGCCAGGCGCGAAAACACCGAAGTGCTGTCTACCAACATGCGCTTGTACTGCGGATGCGTAATCCATAGCTTGTCGGCATGCTCCTCTATACCGAAAAAAACAGGGCCAATCATGTCGCCGGCATACCCCCACTTGGGTCCTTCCTTGGTTGTTTTTGTCTGTTTGGGGGCGGTTAATACGGTGAGCGACACCACAAATTCGCGCCCCAACAGCGTGTCGGGAATTTCCCAATAAAGCCGCTCGCCCACCTGATATGTGGTGAACAGACCATGAGAAACCAACGCTTGGGGATTGTTTGCGAAGAAACGTGGAGCCGTTTGCGCCTTAGCCGCAAAAGACAACAAGGCAGAAAAGACAACCAAACACAATCTACGATACATGATAAGAGATGTTGACAGCCTGCGCAAGAAACGCTCGCCGATGGAAAAACCCATCGGGCGGGCGTTTCTAAGCATTGCCTTTATTCGTAATTAAAAGTGATGTCGACAATTTTTCCAAAAGGCAAACTGCCGTTGCCATAAACAAAACTAGCGTTAGAAGTACGCGCCAAGTCGCCGGCGGCAGTGAGTTTCAGTTCTACCACCGTACCTTTATCGCCCTGATTATAGGCCACGCCCAACGTCGTACCTAGTGTTTCTGTCGTTTCGCGGTCCTTAAACTTCGCGCAAACCACTTGCGCATCGGCAGGTGCAGCATATATTTCCACCACCTTATTGCGCTTTAAGTCTATGCGATACACCTTATTTGCGGCAGCCATAAAGAGCAAATCGGCCGAATAAGCATAACTTGCAGTGAACTTAGCGGTCTTTACATTCACCTCGCCTGGCATGTCTACGGTGTATTTAGCTGCACAAAATGGCTCCGTGCTACGGCAGCTGAACTTAAACACGGTTAGCTGTTTGCCTGCATTGTTATAGCCAACAGCATATAGCTGATTGCCAAAAGCACCACCTGCCACAATGTCGGCAATGGTCAATTCGGCAGGTACATTGTCGGGATCAAACACATTTACGTAGGTGCTTCGTTGCCCAACGGGTTTCAATTCTACGCCCTTATCGGTCCACGAGCCGTAACCCTTGCGTAACGAAACCGATGATTTGGGCGTGCCATAGAAGTCTTGCAAACCCAAAGAGCCGCGTTTCAAGAAACGATGGGCATACGAATCGTAGAAGTACAGGGCGTTATTGCCAGCCCCATAAGCCGAGATGGCGGGGTACTTGTCGCCCTCTTTCAGCGAATAAGGCACGCACGCACCATCCATGTGGGCAAAGTAGGCCTTGCCGTTATTAACAAATAGCTCGCCGTGGGTGTCCATCTTATAATTTTCTACCTTTATAGGCGTACCCTTGGCAGTGGGCTCGAAGAGTATTTTGTCTGTGGAATACTTTACGGCAAGCGTGCTAGGCGTAACAAAAGCCACGCCTTCTGTAGTGGCGATTACCATACCAGGATTGGCTGTAAAGCCTAAAAAGCCGAACAAACTGGCAGCCTCTTTATTTCCATACACCTTACGTGCAGCCACGGCCAATGGCTTACCGCTAAGCGGAAAAGGCTCGTTGCGTTCTGATTGGTATACGTCGGCAAACACAAAGTGGCCTTCGGGCGTGCCTTCAACCGCTCCCAACTGGGCCTTTCCGCCTTGCTCGTACAGCACAAACCAACAAGGGTTGAATGGTTTCACTATTTTCACCTGCGTTGTTTTAAACCATTGCGTGCCGTTAAGCTTATCTGTCACAACAAGCAGCAACCCAATATTGTCTGCGTGCCCCTTCTTCACAGTTACTTTGCAAGTTTTTCCCTTGGCGTAAGGGGTGTAGTCGGTCATCTTATCCGACAAGGCCTTGGCACCTTCTTTGGCTATCAGCCATTGAAAGTCGAGGTTCTCTTCGCCCGTTTCTTTCGTTTGCACGATGGTTGGCGTAAGGGTAACCTCCGCATCATCCACCTTCGGCATGCGCACTTGCTGTTCGGCAAGTTCTATGGTAACGCCGTTCACGTCGTGATAATCGTAGTTTCCCTTATCTTCGTAGCATCCTACCAAGGCAAACGCCAAGACAGATGCAAGAATTGTTTTCGCGAGTTTTGGTTTCATTATCGTTTTCTTATCGTTTATTATTTTTCTCCCCGAATGGCCGTTCGCATCGGGGCTTACACTTTATGGTAAAAGGACTAGGCATTGCCTGCAACAGCCTGTAAGCAACAAATAGCGGCACCACATGCACACTTTTAATCGCTACAAAGGGCCTTGTACTGGCACTACAAGAGGCTTGTACTGCTGCTACAAGGGCCTTGTACTGCCGCTACAAGGTGCTTGTAGCCCCAGTACAAGCGGCTTTGTATTGACCCATTACTCATTGCCAGACGGATTTATAAAGGCAATTACCTGTCCCATAAAAGAACTTACTTATGGCATTTCAAAAGATAAAGGCGGCAAGGAAGTTGCCATCACATCCCCGAAAGCCACACACGCACCTTGCCTAGAACGATATGACATTGCCGTCATCGTCCAGAATGTCGGGCTTTCCGGCCTTCACATATTCCTCGTAGGCTTTGGTAACGGTTTCATAATCGTCGTAAGAAATGTTAGAATAGGCCTTGCCCAGCACGTCCATCATAAAGATGTACTTGCCATTGCTGTACTTTCCCCAATCTCCTTCTTCCCAATCATAGGGCCTCAACCGCCAGCGCACGTTCACCAACATTTGGTGTTTCTCCACCAGTCCCTTATCGAACTGATGGGCAGCGTTACCCAAATCGAACGCCATATAACAGCCGAATGCCTTGTTTCCCCATTTCAGTTCGGGGCGTTTCACACGTAAACGAAAGGTTTGGCAAACGGTATCGAGGGCCGAATAGGTGTACTTATCGGCCAATTCCAGTTCGGGTGCGGCCTCATATCCTTCTGCTGGCTGCACTTTCAGGCAAAAATCGCGGGGCGCATTGAGGTGTACGCCTTGTATGCGCACCTCAAAACTATCGGCTTTAAACGCCGTTTTCTTTATGTAATCGGTGTCTACAAACTCTACAATACGTTGACTCCACTCGAAGTTTAGGCGTGGCGACTGGTCGTAAAGTTCTATTTCGTTTTGCTTGCACCCCACAAAAGCGGCTGATGCAAACAGCACGGAGAGTATATATAAGATGTGTTTCATACCTTTTTACGCTTAATTGTTGTTACCATGTATCGTTTCTCCATCGGGCAGCGGTATTTGGTATTGCGCCTTGGCCATGCTCTTCACCGCACATCCCAGCCATGTTTCGTAGTTGTGCGCTTTGAGGAAGAAGAAGAGTTTGCCCTCGGCAAAGAACTCCTTACGATACTCTTTCATGATTTCGTTGATGCGCTTGGTTTGCGTTCTGCTAACACCCGGCATGGGTTCAGGGTCGTCGTAATGTTCGGTTCGTATCTCGTCGGTAAACGATATGCCGCGTGCAAAGCGCACAGCGTTAAGTGCATCGGCGCTTTTCTGCGCATTGGGTTCGCACTCGGCCACGATATAATACATTTCGGGCAAGCGAATTAGCGGTATGGCATTTGCCCCTACATAGCCGTAAGCCTCCTTCAAAGGCTTTTGATTGTACTTACGGCAGAAGGCCACAACGTCGCTACTGCCCGTAAGTTCGAACATTTCGGGCAGCTTGCGCCAATCGGTTACGCCTGCGCCAGCGGTTTCGTAGAACTCGTTGAAGTTGTCTTCGCTCGTGGTATAGTGCATGTCGCTACGCTTACTCTCGGCATCCATGTGGTTAGCCGTAAGCAACTTGTCGAGTTCGTGTATCGAGATGCCGAAGATTTGCTCGCTATAACGGATGGAATTATAATTGGCGGCCGATTGCGCATCAATGAGTTTGAAATGCTCGTTGGCATCAATCACCTCGCGCGCATACTTTACGGCCAAGGCTTTGCTTTCGGCATCGCCCTTATAACAGTACACCCTAGCCAGCATGGCCTTAACGGCAAAGAGGTTCATGCGGAACTCGCGGTTTACCAAAAAGCCATTCTTCTGCTTGTAATCCTCGCCGTCTGTGTCGGTGAAAAAATCGAGTGGGTCGGATGTTTTGAGCAAGCTCTCGGCCTCGTGAAGGTCTTTCAGCACCGCCTCTACCACCGCTTGGGCAGTTAACACGGGCGTTGGCACGCGGTTGTATGTGGTTCTATAAGGTATGGCCTTTGCGTTGGGCTCCTCTTTATATATAGGTCCGAAGAGGCGCAACAGGTCGAAATGCAAAAAGGCACGCAAGCCCAAGGCCTCGCCGCGTATGGTTTCGTAATAGCGGGGCGTTACCAGCACGTTGCGTTTGGTCTCGGTATAGCCGATAATGTTGTTCACATTGGCGATAACATTATAGAGATCGGCGTATATGGCGTTCTTTTTCGACTTGAACTTATTATCGTAATCGTACACGAAACTTTGGTCGAAAACAGCCGAAGTCTCATATCCGGGATAGCCCGTGTACAGTGCGCCCAACTCGTCTATGTAGCCATAAGAGAGGTCGGCGCCGTAAAGCGTGGCCGAACCAAGCTTGATGTACACGCCCGTAAGGGCATCTTTAAAGCCCGACTCCGAGCTAAACTGTTTATCGGTGGGTATGGAGGTCTTGGGTTCTACGTCTAACCAGTTGTTACAAGCGGTAAGTCCCAACATCGCCACCAGCAATAATATATGTATTTTCTTCATCATTGTGTCCTCCTTAGTTAAAATCCGACGTTGAGCGAGAATATAAATTGGCGTGAGAAAGGATAACTTGTACCCCTTTCGCGCTTAACGGTGGAGAGGTAGAAGAAGTCTTCCATGTTGAAAGCGAGCCTTGCCGAGTTAACGCCCACGCGTTTAATGAAGGGTGTATTGTTGCGGTCCATGCGGTAATAGAGCGAAAGCGAACTGCCTTGCAGCACGTTTTCGTCCATGACAAAACGCGAAGTAGCCTTCGTTTCCGACCCGCGGGGGTTTATTTCGCGGAACATGGCCCTGTCGCCAGGCCTTAGCCATCGCAGTTGCGTTACGCGGCGGTCGGCATTATATTTAAGATTGGCGTTCTCAACCTTGTCGATGAGGGTTTGATTGTACACCTGTCCGCCGAAACGATACAGCATACTCACGTCGATACCCCAGCCCATGTAGGTGAACGAGGTGTTGATGTGGCCTTGCCAAGTTGGTTCGGTGTTGCCAACAGGCACTGCATCCTTCGCATCCCAGTTCACTGCGCTGGTCATTTCGCCGTTGCGTTTCAGCAATATCTCGTTGCCCGATGCGGGGTCGATACCCAAAGAGCGCACCACCCAAATGCGATTAACCGACTGTCCCTCTTCGTAACGCGGCAAGGGAGCGTTTTTCAGGTTGCCAGCATTCACTTCGTTGATGTGGCGCATGGCCTCTGATATTTCCAACAGCTTGTCTGCATTGTGCGAACCGTTAAGGGTAACGGTCCAATACGACTGCCGTGCCACGTTGCGATAAGGTATGGCCGAGAGCGTTAGTTCCCAACCGCGGTTTTCTAGCTTACCGATGTTCTCCGGATATTGGGCAAAGCCCACCGATGGAGCAAGGCTAACCATCGTTATCATGTTGCTGGTAACCTTACGATAGTATTCCACGCGTGCGGTAAGCCGATGGTCTAGCGCGCCTAGTTCTAAGCCGAAGTTTAGGTTGCGCGTTGTTTGCCACTTCAATTTCTCGTTGTGCATGGCAAGTATTTCGCTGCCTGTGGCATCCGAAGAGTAGTAGGGCAAAAGCAAGTTGGCGTAGGTGTAATAGCCGTGAGCTTGGTAAGGGTTGAACCCTTGCGAACCCGTTGTGCCATAGGTGGCACGCAGCACGAAGTCGGAGAGCCACGACAAGTTGGCCAACAGCGACTCTTTCTTCACGTCCCAGCGCAAACCCGTTGACCAGAATGGCGCCCAACGGTTGTCTTTGCCAAACTCTGACGAACCATCGAGTCGCAAGTTAAAGTCTACCGAGTACTTATACTTATACGAATAGCCGCCGGCCACTACCCATCCAATACTTCTGCTGGTGGTTTCGATGCCGTCTACCTTCTCGTTATACTTCTTTCCGAAGAGCAAGTTGTCCATATTGTCGTTGGGAAAGCCCGTAACATAGTTGCCGTATGTTTCTCGGCTATGTTCTTGAACGCTCATTCGGGCATTGGCCGTTATATAATGGTCGGACAATTGCTTGTTCCAGCTACCCGTAAGGTCTACGCCCCACTTCACCAACTCGCTTTGGCTGCGGCGATAATCGCCTCGCAGCGTAGGATCGGTTTGTCCATCAAAGGCCGTATGCTGTGCAGGACGGAACTTATCTCGGTTGCCTACGCTCTTCGATAGCGAGAAGGCAGCCTCAAAACGCAGGTCTTGCAGGGGCGTATACTCCACTTTGAACAGTTCGCGTACGCTGAAATTCTTACTTCGGTCTTTGCTGTTGAAAGTGGTGTTGTACATCGGATTGAGGTAATCTGCTTCTCCGCCCAATCCCGAAAAGTTATCAAGGCGTTTCAGCAACTCGCCATTTTCGCCATAAGGTTTAAGGTATGGGTTGAGTTGGGTGTATTGGTCGAAACTTCCCCAAGGCGATTCGTCGGCCGTAGAATTATCTATTGCGATGCTGTTTTTGAGCAACACCTTCGGCAATCGGTATTGAAAGTCGAGCGCACCCGTTAGCACGTCGCGCTTACTACCCTTCATCACGCCAGGCGAATGGTTGTAGCCCACGTACAAACGATAGCGCAAAGCCTCGTCGCCACCCTCTAACGTAACGGTGTGGCGCTGCTGTAAAGAGGTTTGCAACGGCTTGTCTAGCCAATAAGTGTCCACTCCCGACAGCACTTGGCGCAGCTTAGATTGGTACAATCTCCACTTTTCCACCGTTGGTCCGCCCTGGGTGTACAGTCCGCTAATGCGTTCGGCTTCCAGTTTTTCGCGGGCGTTCATCAGGTTATAGCCCGTCAGGTCGGGGTTTTCAATGCGCAGTTCTCCACCGTAAGTAACCCATATCCGCCCAGGCTTTGGCGTTTTCGTCTCGATAACGATAACGCCGTTGGCAGCTCGCGAGCCATAAATGGCCGTGGCAGCGGCATCTTTAAGCATGACGATAGATGCAACGCGGTCGGGGTCGAGGTCGGCCAAGGCCTGCACGCTAATTTCAAATCCGTCCATGATAAGCAGCGGTTGGTTGGCGTAAGTTTCGTATTCGCCCTGCACAGCCAACAGCTTACTACTGGCAGAACTGCCCAAATCCATGTTCGCTCCGCCCCGCATACGCATGTCGGGCAAGCCGTTGGGGTTAGAACCGTTGACGATATTCTCGGCGATACGCAAGCCTGGGGCGATGGCCGACAAGGCTTTGGCGATGTTGGTGGTGCTGTAACGCTTGATGTCTTCGCCCTTAATGGTGACAGCCGAGCCTGTAAATCCCTCCTTTTTTCGGTTGAACATACCCGTTACCACAAACTCGTCGAGCATCTTGGCGTCTGATTTGAGCCTTATCATAAGGCTAGCCTTGGCCTTAACGCTTAGGGCGTGCATGCCCACATAGGTAACGCGCAGCTCACTTCCCTGCGGAATGCTGGGCAAAAAGAAGTTTCCATCGCCGTCGGTGACGGCCTTTTGGCCTGTGGCCGTTGCCGTTACGGTAGCTCCCATCACGGGCAACCCGTCTTCATCGGCCACAACGTTGCCCCGCACATCCACCCTTCCGTCGTTGCCCTTTTGCGTAAGGGGCGCACGTTGCGTGTCCTTATCGGCAATGGGAACAACGGCCCATGCGCAGAAAAGGGGAAAAAGCAGAAGTGAACATAAGGCAAAGCCTCTTAGCACTAGGTTCTGTTTCATAATCAGTTGTTTTGAGGTTGGTATTCTTGTAGCACATGTTCACATGGTCAACAGGCTGCGCAAACGCATCTGGTAAGCCTTGTTCATGGCTGTTGCATAGCTAGTTGTTTGCGTGTCGGCATTTCATGGAGAACGGTCGGCACAGGGTTAGCAATGTGGCTAGTATATAGTATGTGTCAGGGCACAACGCCTCGGCAAACGCCCTTCTTGGTTGAATATGCGTATTTACGTACGCAAATTTAAGATTTATTTTACATATAAACAAGTTTTTAGGTTATATTTGCATCATTTGTTCATATAAACACGGCAAATGGAGCAAAAAAGACAGCTGCTCTTGCACCCGTTCGGGCATAAGAAACTGTCGTTACGCCAAATTCCACAACCAGGTTATTGGCGTTTCTTTCATCCCCCCCTCTATCAGTTTCCACACCTTTCCTATATATAAACGTCTAAAGATTAAGGTCAACGGCCTTTCAGCGCAACATGGATATGAAGACCAAACAACACGTCACTAGCTCGTAAACTACCCGCGTTGCGATGATGGAAAACGCTGAAACGATGCGCATTCCCCCACTAGCCAAAGCCCTTATAGGGCAAAAAACAGGAAGGAAAAGCGCGAAAACGATGCACATCCCCCACTAACCCAAACAGGCACAAGGCATGCTCCTTGGCATATCCTTGTGCCTGTTAATGTTTTGTTGGGCATAACACAACCTGCGATGGGAGCGCTTAAAAACGCAGTTTCGCCGGCTTTGGCAATGCCACGCAAGCCACGTACATTACGCGCTAAGCAACCAAGGCGCAACTTAATTCGCCATTTCCGAAAGGAACTTGATGCGTACCAGCCTTATATCCTCCTCGGTATAGTCGCCGCCCAGTTCCTCAATAGCCACGTCCAAGTCGTCCGTTTCGCTCGTTCTAAAATAGTCGTAGATGTCGTCCACGCGGTCTTCGTCCATCACCTCGTCAAGGAAATAGTCGATATTCAGTTTCGTACCGCTGTTAACGATGGTTTCAATTTCGCTCAATAGGTCGTCAAATCCCAGGTTAAGGGCTATTGCAATGTCATCCAGCGCAATTTGTCTGTCGATGCTTTGTATGATTTTTACCTTGTTCATAGATTTTTTGGCTACGGTTCTTACTCTTAATTCTTCAGGTCTCTCTATTTGATTGTCTTCGCAATGTTTCTTTATCAGTTGGCAGAAAGCCTCTCCGTAGCGTTTGGCCTTGCCCACGCCCACGCCGGGGATGTTCTGCAATTCTTCGAGCGTAATGGGATATGTCACAGCCATCTGCTCCACAGACACGTCTTGGAAAATGACGTAAGGCGGCACGTTAAGCCGTTCGGCCATGTCTTTACGCAGCTGTTTGAGCATGACATACAGGTCGGGGTCGAGGGTAGAGCCACAGCTGTCGCGCGACTCTTCCACGAAATCGTCGTCAAAGTCTGTGTCTTCCACAATCATGAAAGACTGCGGCTGCTTGATGAAACGACGTCCTGCGGCAGTAAGTTTCAGCAATCCATAGTTCTCCACATCCTTTTTCAGGTATCCTGCGATAAGCGCCTGGTGTATCACGGGGTTCCAAATCTTGTCGTCTTCGTCTTCGCCCGCGCCGAAATCTTCCAGTTCGTTGTGCTTGTGCGACACAAGGTCGTCGGTCGCCCTACCCTTAACGAAGTCCACAACATAGTCACTTCTGAAATTCTCCTTTATGGCCAGAACAGCCTTCAAAACGATGAGCAACGCCTCCTTTGCCTCGCGTTTGGTTTTGGGGTGCAAACAGTTGTCGCAGTTATGGCAATTGTCTTCCGTATATTCTTCGCCGAAATAGTGGAGCAACATCTTGCGCCGACACACCGACGACTCTGCATAGGCGGCCGTTTCTAACAGCAGCTGCCTACCGATGTCTTGCTCAGATACGGGCTTGCTTTCCATAAACTTCTCCAGCTTTTGCAGGTCTTTGTTTGAATAGAAGGTAATGCAAAGCCCCTCACCGCCGTCGCGACCAGCACGTCCCGTTTCTTGATAGTAGCCTTCCAAGCTTTTGGGGATGTCGTAATGGATAACAAAACGCACGTCGGGCTTGTCTATCCCCATGCCGAAAGCGATGGTAGCCACAATCACATCAATGCGTTCCATCAAAAAGTCGTCTTGCGTTTGCGACCGCGTTGCGCTGTCCAAGCCGGCGTGATAAGGTTCGGCCTTAATGTTATTGGCCTTCAATATGGCCGAAAGCTCTTCCACCTTTTTGCGCGAAAGGCAATAAATGATGCCGCTTTTGCCTGCATGTTGCCTGATGAACTTGATGATGTTGCGTTCCACCTCTTGCGTTTTGGGGCGCACCTCGTAGTAGAGGTTGGGGCGATTGAACGAGCTTTTAAACTCCTTTGCATCGCAAATGCCAAGACTTTTCTTAATGTCCGAGCGCACTTTGTCGGTGGCCGTGGCCGTAAGGGCAATCACGGGGGCGTGTCCGATACGCGAAATGGTTGGTCGGATGTTGCGATATTCGGGGCGGAAGTCGTGTCCCCACTCCGAAATACAGTGCGCTTCGTCCACGGCATAGAACGAAACCTTGATGGATTGCAGAAACTCCACGTTCTCATCCTTACCCAACGATTCGGGTGCAACGTACAAAAGTTTCGTTGCCCCGCGCTTAATGTCGTTCATAACCTGCTGAATGGCGGCCTTGTTAAGCGACGAGTTGAGGTAATGCGCCACGCAACCGTCTTCGCTCATGCCGTTCATCACGTCCACTTGGTTTTTCATTAAGGCGATGAGTGGCGATATAACGATGGCCGTTCCTTCCATCAAGAGTGACGGCAGCTGATAGCACAGGCTTTTTCCGCCACCTGTCGGCATGAGCACAAAGGTGTCGTTACCCGCAAGCAAATTGCGGATAATGGCCTCTTGGTCTCCCTTAAACGAGTCGAAACCAAAGTATTGTTTTAGCGGTTCTGTAAGATTAACGTCCTTAGTCATAAATGGTTTAGGTTTCACAGATGTGAGATTATTGGCTTTCGCGGTGGGTTTTGTGAGCGGGCGACATTGTGTGCGTGAGGAATTTTATATTCCAATGCCGTCCGTTCACAGCCCTATCGTTCAGCTGGCCTGCTCTTGCAAGCCCGACTTGTCTAGTTGTTCTCTGGCATATTGCAAAGTAACGTCGAATTGTTTCACCTTCTTCGACGGCACCTCGAACATGGCATCCATCATCACGGCCTCTACAATAGAGCGCAATCCGCGTGCGCCCAGCTTGTACTCCACAGCCTTATCCACGATGTAGTCTAGCGTTTCGGTGGCGAAACTCAGTTTGATGCCGTCCATCTTAAACAGCTTTTCGTACTGTTTGATGATGGAGTTCTTCGGTTCAACCAAGATTCGGCGCAAGGCCTCGCGGTCTAATGGGTTGAGATAAGTAAGCACGGGCAGACGACCAATGATTTCGGGTATCAGTCCAAACGACTTCAAGTCTTGCGGCAGAATGTATTTCATCAAGTCGCCCTTGTCTATCTTGCGCACGTTCTGCACCGAGTTGTAGCCCACCACGTGCGTATTAAGCCGCTGTGCAATCTTCCTTTCGATGCCGTCGAATGCTCCCCCGCATATAAACAAGATGTTTCGCGTGTCCACGTGAATGTAATCTTGGTCGGGATGCTTACGTCCACCCTTTGGCGGAACGTTAACCGTGGTTCCTTCCAGCAGTTTCAGCAGTCCTTGCTGCACGCCTTCGCCACTCACGTCGCGCGTAATGCTTGGGTTATCGCTCTTTCGGGCAATCTTGTCAATCTCGTCTACGAAGACGATGCCGCGTTCGGCGGCCGCCACATTATAGTCGGCCACCTGCAACAGTCGGCTCAGTATGCTCTCAACATCCTCGCCCACATATCCCGCCTCGGTAAACACCGTTGCATCTACGATGGTAAACGGCACGTCGAGTAGCTTGGCGATGGTTCGCGCCATGAGGGTTTTTCCCGTTCCAGTGCTACCCACCATGATGATGTTGCTTTTCTCTATCTCCACGCCATCGTCGCCAACGGGCTGTTCCAAACGCTTATAATGGTTGTAAACCGACACCGAAAGATACCGCTTGGCCTCATCCTGCCCAATGATATATTGGTCTAGATAAGCCTTGATATCCATCGGCTTGGGCACGTTTTTCAGCGCATCGCCTTTCTTTCCCTTAGCGGGCTGCGCCTTCGAGGCATTGGCCGACTGCGTAATTTCGTAGGCCTGCTGTGCGCAGCTGTCGCAGATATACCCGTTTAGTCCTGCTATGAGATAGTTTACATCTTTTTCGCTTCTTCCACAGAAGCTGCATACATTCTTTGACATCTATTATTTTCGTTAGTTAACGGCCTGCATTCCATCCCCTCGCCGCCTTGCCTTCGCCGTCAGCGTATAGGCAAGTCTGCCCACCAACGGCCTATGCCGAATGAAGGCGAAAGGGCTGTTGGCGTGGGCGGCATAAGCACACCCACGCGCAAAGAGCCGTTTTTAATGTCACTTCTTCACCAGCACCGAGTCGATCATTCCATACTCCTTAGCCTCTTCGGCGTTCATCCAGTAGTTGCGATCAGAGTCGTTCCACACCTTTTCAAAGGGTGTATGCGAATGGTTAGATATGATGGTGTAGAGTTCTTTCTTAAATTTCAGTATTTCTTTTGCCTCGATTTCGATGTCGGAGGCCTGTCCTTGCACGCCGCCCAACGGTTGGTGAATCATCACCCGGCTATGCGGCAGTGCCGAACGTTTACCCTCTTGGCCCGAAACAAGCAACACGGCGGCCATCGATGCGGCCATACCCGTACATATAGTAGCTACATCGCTAGAAATAAACTGCATCGTATCGTAGATGCCCAGCCCGGCCGTAACACTTCCGCCGGGGCTATTGATGTAGATAGAAATGTCTTTCCCCGCGTCGGCAGAGTCGAGATACAACAATTGCGCTTGCAGCGTGTTGGCCGTATAGTCGTTAATTTCGGTGCCAAGGAAGATGATGCGGTCCATCATCAGTCGCGAAAACACGTCCATCTGCGTAACATTCAGTTGGCGTTCTTCCAAGATATAGGGATTGAGGTAAGCCGCTTGGGCCTTCATCACGTCGTCTACCACCATGCCGTTCATGCCGAGATGACCCGTGGCATACTTTCTAAAATCGTTCATATTCGTACTAATGTCCTTTCTTGATGATTGCGGTTTAGTGACGTTTGGCCACCCACTCCGCTTGTTTGAACAACAAAGTTAATAAAAAATTATCTACTCCAAAAATATTAAAGGGTATTTTTCAATGCCCATTTTGGGTGGTATGCGCACGGCCGCGAGTCGGTACATGGCCACACCTATTATATAAGGCGTGTTCCGTTATTTAATAAAAGGCATACTTCAAATAAAGGCTTTGCAGCTTGTTGACCAACTAACAGGCACGCAACACGAACGTACACAATTTAATACGCCAAGTGTTGCAAGATTGGAAAGAAATATCTAACTTTGCTATACTTAATTAAACAAGAAACTTCACCATGCATATCATCAACACAAAAGAATTTCGAGCCAACCAGAAGAAGTACTTCGACTTGGCAATAAAAGAAGACGTAATTATACGAAAGGGGCGGAAACAGGCCTTTGTCCTTGTGCCTTTGGATGGTGATGAGTATACAATTACGCCCGAATTGCAAGCGCGGATAGACAAGGCAAGGGAGCAATACGAAAAGGTTAACTTTGTTAGATGCTCTACATAAGACGAACTTCGCGTACACCTCGCTACCACATAACTCCCCTCTCCCCTAACGCCACGCGCACAAGGGGCAATCAAACACCGACGACATGAAACACGCTTGCTTATTGGTTTGTGTTTTGTTATGTTGCACAAACACCCTGGCACAAGAACAAAAGAAGCACCGAAAAACGGTGCGAACCACTGAACGGCCGTTGCCCAACCCCCGATTGGCAGAGCCAAACCCCACGCTAAGTACCGCAACGGCACCCATCGCCACGCCCAACGTGCAAGAGAAACCGCTCTCGATAGCCGACTCCGTAGCCGCTGCTCACCACTTTTGGAATGCAAACGACAGCCTGAACCTGCGCCTGATGCAGCCCATGCCCACGCAAGCAACGAGCCTATCCGCTACGCCTGCCACCAACTACAACCGCGGTGGCCAACTAGGCGAATGGCATGGCCTAAACTTTTACGGGCAAAGCTACCGCGAAACTTTTCCGGCCATGCTTGTAAGGCAAGGTGCCCTGGTGGCCGTCAGCCGCTCTTGGAACAACCTTTCGTTCTCGGCTTTCGCCTCGGCCGACCGCTATCGCACGTTCAACACGGCCACACAATTCGGCATTGGCGGCTCGCTAACCTATCGTTTCAGCCCGTATGTCAGCGCAACAGCCTTCGGCAGCTATTACAGCGTGCAGCCTTACCTATCTATGGCCGCATTCCCTTACGTCAACAGTTCGGCCTACGGCGCTTATTTCACCCTCGACAATGGCCGTTGGGGCATAGACCTTGGTGTGCAACGGCGTTACGACCCCTATCGCGGCGAATGGATAGTTTCGCCTATTGTCACGCCAAAATATCATTTTTCAAAGAAGTTCACCTTAGAACTTCCAGTGGGCGAATTAGTACGCGATGTTCTTGAACGTGCTGTTTTCGGACGTCGCAGCAACTCGCCAACAATCATGCCGCCACGTAATTTCAGACCCTTTCCCCGTCCGTAACACCCCACTTCCTTTGCTGTCCGTACCCTCCGTACTAGCACTGCCCCTTGTATCAGCTCTTCAATACAAGTCGTTTTTTCGCATAGTTTATCCATATCGCGATCCATATCTACCGCAGCCCAGCCCACAATGTAAAGTTTCTAGCACAAACTTTAACATTATGAGTGTCTCTTTTGCTCACCAATCGCCCACCTTGCCACAAATAATCGATTCTCGCGAAGGTTTGTTTCGATGCAAAATGGGGTTAGTTGTACATGCAGACAAAATGAATATTTATTTCATCAAGCCGCGATTTGCACCATATTTTGGGCTGTTTGCTGCTAAATATAGTGCAATATGGTACAAAACGCAGTGCATTTGGTGCTAAATGCAGTGCGTTTTGCCGCTAAACGCAATGCGTTTTGGTGCTAAATGCAGTGCGTTTTGGTGCAAAACGCAAGGCAAAATGCCGCTAAATGCAAGACTATTAAGCATAAATATACGCTGCAATGGTATAAACAAAACCTTTTAGAGCCATAAAAACATGGCCGAAAGGGGCAAAACAACCGTTAAAAAGTGGGGTTTTAGGGGCTAAAAGTGCGTAATTGGGGATAAAAAATAATGAGTTGGCAAGCAAACTAGAAAGGCAAAATGGTGCAAAACGCAGGTTAGCCAACCCTAAAACGAAGAAAAAGAAAACAGAAAAGGTGAAAAACCGCGGCATTTACTATGCTTTTCGCCCCCTGTTTTCTCTAAAACGCCTCACCGCGGAGTAGTAGTTTTGTAAAAATTAAAAACCAAATTTAACACATTTAATTTCACTTGCAAGGCACAGGCGTTTCTTTTTGCATTGCATCGCGCCAACAACCAGGCTGCCAACAACTCATAATGCTTTGTCAACGCGCAAGTTATCAGAACCAGCCACGCGCTCAACGCACACTTTTTAATACCCAAACGAAGTGGGTTTGGGTGCAAAAAATCGCCTATTTTCATTCACAGGCCACCTCATACGGCCCTAATCTGCCTCCCATTTATTTTGTGGAGTAGTACGTTTTCGCTAACTTTGCAGCAATGAGTGAACCATTAGCCGAAAGAATGCGCCCACGCTCGCTCGACGATTACGTAGGGCAGAAACATTTAGTAGGGCCAAACGCCGTGCTGCGCAACATGATTGAGGGCGGTCGCATACCCTCTTTCATACTCTGGGGGCCACCTGGGGTAGGCAAAACCACGCTCGCACAAATCGTTGCAAAGAAACTAGAAACGCCCTTCTACACGCTAAGCGCGGTGACAAGTGGCGTTAAGGATGTGCGCGAGGTGATAGAAAAGGCCAAGAGCGGCCGCTTTTTCGGGTCGCATTCGCCCATTCTCTTCATCGACGAGATACACCGGTTCAGCAAGTCGCAGCAAGACTCGCTGCTGGGAGCAGTAGAAAAAGGCATCGTTACACTTATCGGAGCCACCACCGAAAACCCATCGTTCGAGGTTATTCGCCCATTGCTTTCGCGTTGCCAGCTATATGTGCTGCAAAGCCTTAGCAAAGAAGACCTTGAAGAACTGATACAACGCGCACTGCACACCGATGTGGTTTTACAACAACGAAACATCGAGGTAAAAGAGAACGCAGCCCTGATAAGATACAGTGGAGGCGATGCACGCAAGCTGCTAAACATTCTCGAATTGGTGGTTGAGGCCTCGCCTGCCAAC
This sequence comes from uncultured Prevotella sp., assembly GCA_938028745.1. Classification (GTDB taxonomy): domain Bacteria; phylum Bacteroidota; class Bacteroidia; order Bacteroidales; family Bacteroidaceae; genus Prevotella. The sequence continues at coordinate 8,025 of CALIZL010000007.1, read as the reverse complement.
GCAAGCCCTGTGCTGATAGACGATGAAACGGTGGTGAAATGCCTGCAACAAAACCCCTTGGCCTACGACAAGGACGGCGAAATGCACTACGACATCGTGTCGGCTTTCATCAAAAGCATACGCGGTAGCGACCCGGATGCGGCTCTTTACTGGATGGCGAGGATGATTGAAGGCGGCGAAGACCCGCAGTTTATTGCGCGCCGACTGGTTATCAGTGCGGCAGAAGACATCGGCTTGGCCAACCCCAACGCCTTACTCATTGCCAATGCGGCCTTCGATGCCGTGATGAAGATTGGTTGGCCAGAGGGAAGAATCCCCTTAGCCGAGGCCGCAGTGTACCTAGCCACGAGTGCAAAGAGCAATTCGGCCTACCAAGGTATCAATGCCGCACTCGAAACGGCACGTTCAACAGGCAATCTCCCCGTGCCGTTGCATCTTCGAAATGCACCAACCAAGCTGATGAAACAGCTGGGATATGGCAGCGGTTACAAGTATGCGCACGATTACGAAGGACATTTTGCCCATCAGCAATACTTGCCCGACGAACTTAAAGACGCGCGCTTTTGGCTTGCACAGCATTCGCCTGCCGAAGAGAAACTATACCAACGGATGGTGCAGCTGTGGGGCGACAAGAAAAAATGAGCATGCAACCAATAGGCGGTTTCGTTGAGCCAAGGGCTGATGCACAAGCAGACAAACGCCCTTGTCGACTGCGCAACGCCCTTGTCAACTCGTAAACTGGTCAATTTGCCAACTGTGCAATGCTCTTGCCCACTGCACCGCTCTTGTCAACTTGTCAACTAAGTAACAACCCATACACCCATAAATATACTTTAAAACATGAAAATCGTTATACTAGATGGCTACACCGCCAACCCCGGCGACTACTCGTGGAAAGAGCTTAACAGCTTTGGAGAGGTTGAGATATACGACCGAACATCGCGCGACGAAGTGATTGCACGAGCCAAAGACGCCGACATGGTGCTAACAAACAAGGTGGTACTGAAGGGCGAAACGCTTGCACAACTGCCCCAACTAAAATACATCGGCATCTTGGCCACGGGCTATAACATCATCGATGTTGACGAAACGCGCGCTCGCGGCATCGTGGTGGCCAACGTTCCTGCATACAGCACCGACAGCGTTGCACAGATGACGTTTGCCCATGTGCTGAACATCACCAACCGCATTGAACACTACGCCGACCAAAACCGCAAAGGACAATGGAGCGAGGCGGCCGACTTCTGCTATTGGGACACACCCCTTAGCGAACTGGCCGGCAAGACATTCGGCATCGTTGGCCTTGGCAACATCGGACAAAAGGTGGCACGCATCGCCCTTAACTTCGGCATGCGGGTTATCGCTTTTACGAGCAAAAGGGCCGAAGAGCTACCCGAAGGCGTGGAGAAAGCCAATCTCGAAGAGTTGCTGATGCAAAGCGACGTGCTGTCGTTGCACTGTCCGCTCACCGAGAACACGCGCGAAATGATTAACCGCCAATCGCTGGCGAAGATGAAACGTGGTGCCATTTTGGTGAATACGGGTCGCGGACCGCTGGTGAACGAGGCCGATGTAGCCGAGGCTTTGGCCGAAGGTAGGCTGGCTGGTTATGGCAGCGACGTGATGAGTAGCGAGCCACCAAAGGCCGACAACCCGCTGCTTAAACAACCCAACGCCTTTATTACGCCCCATATAGCATGGGCAACGGCCGAGGCGAGAGGCCGACTGATGGGCACGGCCATAGAAAACGCCAAGGCCTTTATCGCAGGCAAGCCACAAAACGTGGTGAATGGGCTGTAAATAAGCGTGGCGCACGGCGCAACATAGGCGTTTAGGAGAGGCTTTACAGCCAGGCTACCGATAACGAAACAGCGTACAAGGCCTTGAAAGCACCACCTACGACATGGGTGACAAATGGGCAAAGAGAAAGCAAAAGCCCGTGCGCCACGCACGCCCTAACCCTTTCAGGATAATTATAAAGAGATGACATACAGAGACCCAGAACTGGTTCAGACCGTTCAAACCATAATAGAAATAGTAGGAACTTTCGCCTTTGCCATATCAGGTATACGCCATGCGTCGGCCAAACAGGTTGACTGGTTCGGCGGATTGGTGTGCGGTATCGCCGTAGCCATTGGCGGTGGAACGCTACGCGACATGATGTTGGGCGTTAAACCCTTTTGGATGACCTCGTCGGTGTACATGATTTGCACCGTGTTGGCCCTCCTTTCCATCATCGTTTTCGCCAAATACGTGCGGCGACTAGACAATGCGTGGTTCGTGTTCGATACGCTTGGGTTGGGACTTTTCACCATCGCAGGACTTCAAAAGGCCCTCGCCCTGGGGCATCCCTTTTGGGTTGCCATCATCATGGGCTGCATAACGGGGTCGGCAGGCGGTGTCATTCGCGATGTATTGCTTAACAATGTGCCACTTATTTTCCGCAAGGAGATATACGCAATGGCAAGTATTGCAGGCGGTTTGCTTTACTGGGCGTTGTACGCTTTGCGCGTAGAAGTAAGCCTCATCGTGCTCATCTGTTTCCTCTTTATCTGCCTTGTGCGGTTCCTGGCCATGCGTTATCACATCTCGCTACCCATTCTGCGCGAAGAAAAGCCCAAGGAATAGCAGGCTGGTAGCCGCCAACGGGCAAGACACAACCATACACGGGGCAGTGACGGATGCAGCCATATGCGTGCTGCATTTGCCGCCCCACGCTCTCTACACCTTATTAATAACCAATAACACACAAAACAACTAACCATTAATTGAACCCATGAAACCAAGCAAGATTAAACAATTTGTCATTCAACTAGTAGTTGCCTATGTGATTATAGTCGTCGTGAAAATGCTCGCATGTATGGTTTTCGGCGAGCAGTTAGCCGTACACAGCATCCTCGCGTCGATAGAAACACTGGCCTTTGCCTTATTCACATCGCTCTATATCAGCATCTTTGCCAAGAAATAAGATAGCCAAAGACGATGTTATACGGCACAAAAAAGGCTGCAAAGGCATCACCAAACCACCTTGGTGCGTGCCAATTGCAGCAGAAATAATCCCTCATCCGAAAGGTTAAAAGATGCACATGCGGCATCTTTTCACCTTTTTATATACTCATGTTTCCGTGAAAGCTTGTGCCTTAGGCAAGCTTAAAAGCAAGCCATTTACATCACAACCTTTACCGTTTCGTGCTTATTGCCATAGTTCACTTTCAGCAAATACACGCCAGATATTGGCTGTTGCATGGGGATAACGTAGCTGCCCTTCCCCACAACGCCTAAGCTAACCTTGCGCAACACCTTCCCCGACACGGAGATAAGTTGCACTTGCACCTGCTCTTCTTTGTCGAAATCAAGGAACAGCGTTAGCTTATTGTCCTTCATGCCACCCACAAACACCCTTTGCGAGGCGTTGTTTATTGGGCGAACAATGGCCGTGGTGGTGCCTTTATACACCAAAACAAACTCTTTAATGGTGATGTCGTAGCCTTTATCGCTCGTCATGCCCGAACCATTGATGGAAAATTGCATGAAATTGAAGTGCAACGGATAGGCTGCTCGGTCGTTGGGATGGTCCATTAAGTCGGCCAACGCCAGGCTAATGGTGTTGTCCTTGTTCTTTTTAAAGCCCTGAAACTCCTTATTGATAGTGGCCATGCCGCCGTTGTTTTCCTTAAAACGGAAACTTAGTTTGCTAATACTCGTCTCGCCTGCATTAAACGTAAGCCTAATACTATCGGGTAGGCCATAAAGAGCGAAGTCGTTGTTGTAGGTCACATAGGGATTACGCCCTGGCTTGTAAGTGAACGTTGTTTTAACAGCATCGTTCGTGGACGTATTGACAACATCTTTCAAGTTCGCCGAATGCGTTACTTTCCAAGTTGCATCGGTAAAGGTGCGAGCAGTAAGCGAGGGCTTGTCGGCAATCTCAATGTGCACTTTAAGCTGGTCGGTAAAGCTACCCAACCTACCCGTTACAATGGTCGACCCATTCTGCAAGCCCTTGACAACTCCTTCGGTAACAGTACAAATAGATGGGTCGGCAACTTCCCATTTCATTGCACCTGGATACAAATTAAACACATTGTCCCCCACTTCGGTTTGCACTTCAATGGGGTAAGTCACCTTGTTATCGAGTAAAACAGAGTCTAAACGGATGGCAACAGGAGCCTCTGGCAGCAGTTCCACTCCTATTTTCTCCGTTGCTCCGTTGTAGCTAGCAGTGATTACCCCCGATTGATTGCCCGATGCAAAGAAACTGCCGTCGGCCAATACTTCACCCACTTTGGCATCTACAGTTTGCTTTACGCCTGCAACATCCCTCGAAACAAGCACGCCATACTGGTTATATCCGTAGAATGTTGGCTTAAAAATACCATAACGAGGCAGCCTAACCTTTGTTTGAAGGCTCCTTATTTCGGTTATTTTGTTATCCGTGGGAGCGGTAGAAACCACATAGATGCCATTACTTACGGCTCGTTCGATTCCGTCGCTGTTCTTATTCATCGGCCCAAAATCTTTCAAGAACAGGCAGCTAGAACCACCGCCGTCGAGGTTCATGGCAGTGTACGCGCCAACAAACTGCATAATCTCGGCCAACTCTTTTGTCGTTGCTCCCGAAGAAATGGTACTACGTCCGTCTACCACACAATGAATGGCCGTCTTCTTGTCTTGCGTGTAACCAAACCCCGTTCGCGGGTGCAGTTCGTTCCAAACTTCGGTCGTATTTACGTTACCATCCTGCAACATGGGGCTGCGTTGGTCGCCGCCAACCACGTCGGCAAACGGTGCAGAAACACCACCGACAGACAAGTTCAGCGCGATTTTCACCTCCGTCCCAGCTGTTAGGGCAGCCAATTTACCGGCTATCGCCCCGTTGGCAGACAGCACTGCACCGCCTACGGGTATCTGCATGTTGCCCTTATTCTGCACAACCGAAACCACCTTTGCACGAATTTCCTTGTTCAGTTGCCATGTTTCGCCCTCAGACAAGGCAAGCAACACCTCCGTTCCATTGGCATCCGTGTGGGTATAGTGCCCGTTGTGCTGGTTATAAAGTACCAACTGGCCACTCCCTCGCAGATGGTTAACATGGTCAATGGCATAACGTTCTGTTCCAATTTGCAGGTTTCCCGAATAAGCCATTGTACCAATATAGGGCATTTTAGCCTTATCGAAGGCGAACACCTGCCGATGATATGGCACCGCAGCGTTGTTGGCCAGCTCGTTATTCACCACTGTACAGCCAATGGGCATGCCCACATAGTCGGACACATTGTAGAAGTCGCCGTTTGTTCCGGCGATGTACACTTCTTTCTCTTTGCTCTTTCGGGCTGCCACCTGCGTTGGTTGCTCGCCTCCGTAGATTGAGTCGCGCCCCAAAGCGGCGCGGTAAGCGACATAAGGATTAGTGAGGTCTACTTTCAAAAAGAAAGCATTGATACGCCTTGCACCCTTAAACTCCAAGGCCAGGTATTGCGTTCCTGGTCCGGCTTTAAACAAGGCAACCGTGTCTACACGATAACTCTTTCCATCAATGACAACGTCTCTTGCCTGCGCATAAGCTGCCAGCATCAGCAGAACAAGAAGACTTAGAAGAATCTTTTTCATAAGGCGAATAAGTGTTTATACCATAAAAAGAAGGAAAAAGTAAGCCGACAGAACCCCCTTTTCAAGGCATTCTATCGGCCGCTGGTGTTAGTTTACAACTACTTTTATCGTTTTCGCATTGCCGTTCTTACCCAGAACATGCAGCAAATAGACACCCCGTGCAGGAGCCTTAACTGCTTGTGCATTTGCTGTTTCGGCCACTTTCTGTCCAATGGCGTTGTAAAGCGTGATGCACTTAACATCGGCATTCACCGTGATAACGTTTCCACGAACCGTATAATCCAACTTATCGCCTTCAACCTTGGCGATGTTGGTCGACACATTGTTGGCAAATTCGTAGATGCCATAACCGTTTTTATAGGCATAGATGTTGATACGCGCCTTCTTTTGTCCGCCTACTCCGTCAACGATTTCCACTCTGGGCAACGCCGTTCTTACTGGATTTCCAACACCCCCTAGTCCAGCTTGCGGAAAGCGATAAAGGAAAGTCATGTCGGCAAACGAGCGACCTTCGTCCTTAAACTTAAAGATGTCGAAGGCTTGCGGTGCTTCTTTGTCATCGGTATTCGTTGATGCCACAATCAGATAATAAGCGCCGTTCAGTTCAAACTCCGTCACGCCGTTTTGTCCCGTGCTTACAGGAGTGAGCGGTTTGTTGTTTTGAAATCCGTCAACCGCAGCCCCATTCATGTCATACAACATCGGCATCGTGTTAAATCCGTCGTGATAAAACAGCTCGTTGTCTACGATATTGATGCGTGGAGCGGCACCAGCGGCCACCGCCTTTTCGGGATTAAACTTTGTCAGTACAATCGTTTGCCGATTGGCAACATCTGCCACGCCCTTGGTTACGGTATATTTAATAACGGTATTGCCTGCACCTGCCTCGTTACCGCTCACGGGTAGCATGATGATACCATCGCCATTCAATATGTCGCCATACAAGTCGTATGTGTCTATGCGCATTGTTTTGGGCAATTTACCAGGCAGTGTGTCGTTCAACACCGTTTTATACGTCACTGGTGTCTTGGTAACATCCACGTAGTTCACCCTAAAAAGATGGGCCGCACCCTCTCCGCGCATATCCGTTGCCATGTTAGAAACGAAGATATGCCCAGCGTTGTCCACCTGCACGTCGTTGCAGATAAAGCCAAGAGCCTTGTCGCCCTCTTTCCACATCTCCTCCGGAAGGTTGATTGTGCGGAGCAACGCACCTGTTTTTCCATCAAGTTCAATCAGTTTCGATACGGCTCCCTCTCTGCAACACACGTACATCTTACCGTTAACAACGGCCATACCGCGCGAATCTCCTGCCACACCGCCAGGAAGTACATCGTTTCCTCCGTTTAAAATCGCAGAGTTAAGGTACAGGTTGGTGAGTTGCTCACCTGTCGCCGTCGGCGCATAAGTCGCGGCATCCTTTGTGTTTTGTGCTACTGCCGATACGCTACATAAAGCGCATACAGCCAAATGAAGTAAAATTCTGCTCATAATGTCTAGGCTTTTTTAATGTAATAAATTGGGTATCGTTAATAGTTGTTTACTCGTTCCTTCGTAAAGTACGCATTCTTGCCATTGCAGCAGGTTCATGTTTACAAGTTAACCAGTAAACAAGCTTACCTGACTGTATCGGCAAGTTTGCAGCATACCAAGCTCATGCGGAACGTTCTGCGTTCGCTAACGCAAAGCATTCGTTGCCATATTGCAAATATATGAATTTCTTTTTACATTATCACGATTTTGTATTATTTTAATTGTTTGTCGCTTATTTTTAGGTTATGAATGCGTGAAAAGACGGAAACAAGCAAACGACAACGCCACATATCGGCGCAAGCCCCTGACTGAAAGCTGCTAACACCGCATAGACCGACAACGCAAATTAACCCTAATCAACCAACAGAAACCATCCTTTAATCCTTTCGTACAAGATTAAATTCAGCCAAATCGCGCCTTTTTCTCTCCTCATTTCGCTTGATAAACGCAACTCATAAACTTACAAACTCATAACCTTGTCAACTCATGAACTCATAAACTTAATAACTCACAAACCTTAAAACCTTACGCCATACTTTACAAAACCCACTCCGTTCGCCGTCCCATTCTAGCGCGGATTAAGCCCTCAAAGCATGCAATTAGCCACATTTTACAACTTTGCACACTTCCGTTTCAGTCCATTTTAAAGAAAAGAACCTGCATTTTGCACCATTTTGCCTTTCTATTTTGCTTGCCAACTCATAATTTTTCATGCCCAATTACGCACTTTTAGCCCCTAAAACCCTACTTTTTAACGGCCATTTTGCCCCTTTTAGCTATGTATTTAGCGGCTCGAAAAGGTTTTGTTTATACCATTTCAGCGTATTTTTATGCTTTTCATCTCGCATTTAGCAGCATTTTGCCTTGCGTTTAGCACCAAAA
>CALIZL010000006.1 GCA_938028745.1 uncultured Prevotella sp. | reverse complement strand
GTGGTGAAAGAAAATGGCTTGTTTGATGTGGAACTAACGCCAGTAACGCCGTAAAGACAATCTAACATAGTACAGACAACCCCCACTACCGGCCTCACCCCCAACCCCTCTCCAAGGGGAGAGGGGAGTGAAATGCCATGCAACTACAAGGTAAACGAATAGAAACAAAGCATATTACTCCCCTCTCCCCTTGGAGAGGGGTTGGGGGTGAGGCCGGTAGTGGGGGGGGCCGGTAGTTGGGGGTGAGGCCGATTATTGGGGGTGAGGCCGGTAGTGAGCGCATTCTGTAAGCTGGCTGTTCCTGTATTTCTTTTTAAGTTGTTTTGCCTTCTAGGTTGTAATGATAATAGGGCAATGTAGAAAACACGCGCATCCGTGCCCACATCTGTGTGGCCTATGCGTGCAGGGTAACTACATGTTGCGCAACTCTCTCTTGTATAATAAGCATGACTATTAAGAATTTAAACATTGAAGAATACCTCTTGGGGCATTGCGATGCACAGCAGATGCACGAGTTGGCAAGCTGGGCATCAGGTTCTGGCAAACGGTTGCGTTTGCTCTTTGCCCTTCGCTGCGCCTTTCTCGACTTAAAATACCAGCATCATTTCGACGATGCCAACCTCATTGCCACCGCCGAACAACGCCTTTTCGATGTAATATCAAAAGGCTGATGATTGCCCTTTACACCGAAAACTACCTACAAACTCAAGAACCCATCAACCTATAAACTCACCAACTTACAAACTTACCGACTCACTAACTCACCAACTTACAAACTCAAATAACTCACCAACTTACTAACTCACAAACTTACTAACTCATCACCTCACCAACATATAAACTCATAAACTTATAAACTCAAATAACTCACCAACTCAAACAACTCACAAACACACCTACTGAAAAACCTAAAAACCTTGTTTTTATTTTACAATGTGACTCTAATTTTCGCTCCCTTCTAGCGAAAATATAGGCCTTAAAGTAGGTAAATAGCCACTATTTCTAGCCTACCACGTCTTCCTGATTGTCTGCTTTTAAGAAGAAAACTTGCATTTTGCACCATTTAGCCTTTCTAGTTTGGTTGCCAACTCGTATTTTTGCAACCCCAAATTACCCACTTTTAGCCCCTAAACCCCCACCTTTTAACGGCTATTTTGCCCTTTTAGCCATGTGTTTTATGGCTCCAAAAGGTTTTGTTTATACCATTTGCAGTGGATTTTTATGCTTTTTGTCTCGCATTTAGCACCATTTTGCGCTGCATTTTGCGGCATTTTACCTTGCATTTAGCACCAAAACGCACTGCATTTAGCACTAAAACGCAAGGCGTTTAGCGGCAAAACGCACTCCATTTAGCTGCAAATAGCTCCCAAACAGGTGCAAAGGACAGCCTTTTTAAATAAAAATTCATTTTGCCCGCATTTAAAACCACCCCCTTTTTGCACCGACACAAACCCTCGCGAGAATCGATTTTTTGCGGCAAGGCGAACGATTGGCGGCAAAAAGTGCACTCATAATGTTAAAATTCTTGCCGAAAAGTTTACAACGACTGAGAGGCTGACGAGTGGATAAGTGAACGAGTTAATCGTTCATCTTTTCGTATTGTGACCTTAATGCTCCATATTTTGACATAAGAACAGAAGAAACATAAAGAAGTAGTCTTTACTTTTACCTCATTATGTGCCACAGGAAAGATGCTTTCAACTTGTAAAAAAGGGGTTGAAAGGGCTTCCATCAGGTTACCTATTTTGAGGCATAACCCCGTTTGGCCACAGACAAATGCGGCGGAACTTCATATTATAGCGCATCTTCGTTCCGCGCTTCGCACATGTGCGGCGTGTTTATCGTATGCCGGCATAACAAAGACAATAAACCCCTCTTTAATTTATAGAAACATTAAAAGTCAAGACGATTTTGCCATATAGCGTTGCAAAACAAGTAACGTTTACATCACATTTATTGCCCATCGCACCTGCAACATAAGTAGTTTTGGCGTAAAACTGGCTTACGCGGAAAGATAAATTTCACATTCACAGCATGCCAATCGATTGCCCAAATTGTTAGCTTTGCATCTGTTTATTCAACCTTTGGTTGATAGAAAAGTGCGCCTTTTGATGTGAAAAAAGGTAAAAATGAAGAATATTTTTTTGTCGGATTGATTTTTATGCGGTTTTTTTACTATATTTGCCGCCCTGAAACTACAATCGTACAACGTGCCGTTTGTATGGCCTTTGTTCGTTCAACAAGCGGTAATTTAATCAATGTCTTACCTGTATTTCATTAAATATCATCACTCTTTATAAACTAATTGTATGGCAGTACATCTGAAACGCTATCTACTTGCAGTGTTCTTAGGAGCCTTGGCCTTGGCCACACTCCTACCCACCGAGGCAATAGCCCAGACTCAGGGCAAACGCATCTCGGTATCGTTTAAGGACAAGCCGCTAGCCAGCATCCTCGATTTCGTGGGGCGACAAGGCGACTACGAAGTAACTTATACCGACGACGTGCGAAACGACACCTTGACGGTAACTATCTCTTTTGAAAACGTAGATGCCTTGCAAGCCGTGCAAAGCTTGCTGGCCAGAACCGCTTTCGCCTACAACGTAGACGGAAAGAAAATCAACGTCTACCGCATGGAACAACACAAAGAAACGGCTTTTACGCTTAAAGGACTTGTGAAAGACAAGGACGGACAGCCCGTTTCGTTTGCCACCGTGCAGATTAAAGGCACTACCCAAGGCACAACCACCGACCTAGACGGGCACTTTACGATGAAGGTAGACCGCCAAGAGGGCAACGTAACCATATCGAGCGTGGGTTTCGACACCAAGACCGTGAAGTATGATGCACGCCGCGAGTTGAGCGTGCTGTTGCCTTCGGCAGAAAAAATGCTGGGCGAAGTGGCCGTCATTGCCTATGGTAAGCGTAACACGCGCGAGCAAGTGGGAGCCATTGGCTCGGTAAAAGCAGAGGATTTGCAGAAAGTGCCCTCGCCCAGCCTTGAAAACTTGCTGCAAGGACGTATTGCCGGTGTAGACGTTACCAACCTGTCTGGTTCGCCAGGTGGTGGCGGTTCGAAGGTAACCATACGTGGATTTAGTTCGCTCAACCAGCAAGGCGCGAACGATGGAACGCCGCTTTACGTGGTAGACGGCGTGCCCGTGGCCAACGACCCCCAAAACATGGGTGGCATTAACGCCCTTGCCGGACTGGACCCATCCAGTATCGAGAGCGTGCAAGTGCTGAAAGATGCCGCCTCGGCATCGCTCTATGGTTCGCGTGCAGGTAACGGCGTTATCCTCATCACCACCAAAAAGGGTAAGGCCGGGCGCAACGAAATACAGGTAAACGTATCGCAATCCATGTCGTGGCTGCCCGCAACGCCCAAACAAACCATTGGTAAGGCCGAACGCGACATTGCCCTGATGCTGGCCAAGAAATACCGCTCGGCACACTACGACCCCACAACCGACCGCATTGTGATGCCTAACGACTATGCAGACACATGGGGATGGGGCGACGAACTTGACGGAGGTATGGACTACCTGTGGCGCAACGGAAACGTGATGAGTGGCGACAGGAAGATTAATCCCATCATGCAAGACTCGCTGAACACCTTCTACAACAACCGAACCAACTGGTGGAAGTATGGTTTTAGGCTAGGACGTGTTACCAAAGCCGACGTGCAACTGGCCGGCGGTACCGAAAACATGCGCTACATGGCCAATGCAGGCGTGTACGACGAAACGGGTATTATGATTAACTCCAACTTCCGCCGTTACAGCTTGCTCACAAACCTCGACTTCAAGCTTTCTACCAAGCTCGATGTATTTGTTCGTTTGAACATGGCTTACACCAACCAAAGTGCTGGTTCGGGCGGACGTGTGCAGGGACTAACCTTCGACCCCAAGCAAACGCCCAGTGTGCTGCCCGGTAAAGGCAGTACGGCCGAACGCGAGGCGGTGAAACAGCTGCGCGATGTAGACCAAACCAACTCGAACTATAACTTACGCCTGAACGGAGGCCTTAACTATTCGCCCATAAAGGGCTTGAGGTTTACCTCCACTGCGTCGATCGACCACTATTTCACGCGCGTTTACATCTTCCGTCCCAGCTATTTGATGTACGACAACCTGTCGGAGGCGCGCGGTTCGAACGCGGCAATGACCAACCTTCAAACCGAAAACATTGCCACATACAATGTGCCATTGCCCCAAGACCATAAGTTGGAGCTGATGGCCGGTGTTACTTACAACTACGATTTGATGCAAACCATCGGCGGATGGGCTAAGGGAGGCCCCACCAACCAGGTGAAATACGTTGGCGAGGGGTGGCCCACACTGCTTAAAGACATCAGCGGACAGGCCAAACCTGCGAGAAACTTCGACTCGAACAAGGAAGATCAGGCCATGCTCAGTTTCCTTGGACGTGCCGCCTATGGCTACAAGAAGAAGTATCTGGGCGAGTTCTCTGTTCGCCGCGACGGTTCTTCGGTCTTTGGCAGCAATGTTCGTTGGGGCACATTCCCCTCAGTGGGCTTGGGTTGGGCGTTCAGCGAAGAGCGTTTCATGAAAAAGCTGTGGTGGCTTAGCTTTGCCAAGCTGCGCGCTTCGTGGGGACGTTCGGGCCAGAAGTTCCAAGAGCCTTACCTGGCATTGGGCACACTTTCAGAAACCGACGTGTTTAACGGCACCGCCGGATTGGTTCCCGCCGCATTGGCCAATAAATACCTTACTTGGGAAAAGAGCGACCAATACGATGTGGGCCTCGACCTGCAAGTGTTGGATTATAGACTGAAATTCAAGCTCGACTACTATTACAAGTATTCAAGCGACTTGCTTATGCAAAAGTACTTGCCAGGCAACTTCTTCTATACAGACAAGGTTTGGGACAACGTTTCGGCCATCTCTAACGAAGGAATCGAGTTTGATGTGCAAGCCGACCTTATCCGCAGCAAGGATCTTAACCTGAGTGTTGGTCTCAACGTGTCGCACAACCGCAACCTTTTCCGCAAGACATATAACGGTGAAGACCTGAATGACAAGGTGCTGGGCCGACCCGTTTACGGCATTTACACCTACCAAGACGAGGGAATAGTAAAAGACGAGAGCCAGATACCATACTATTATAGTCAGACTGGCTCGCGCTTGCCCCTCTACTTTGGCAACCCTAACTATCCCTTGCGCGTGGGCGGAAGGAAGATTAAGGACCAGAACAAGGACGGTAAGATAGACAATGCCGACCTGTATTACGCCGGAAGCACTCTGCCAACAGCCTACGGCGGTATCAATGGACACCTAGACTGGAAGGGCTTTAACGTAGACGTGCTGTTTAGCTACGTGCTTGGCCGCAAGGTTATGAACATGGTTCAAAACAGTGCGTTCACCTTTAACAAGAGCGTTAACCCCCTGATGGCCCATTTCAGAGCCAACGAATATTGGAGCAAAGACAATCCCAACGCCACTAAGCCCTCCTTAGAGTTTGCCGACCCAGGCTACTTGGGACACTTCGACGGCAATGTAGACTCGAACATCGAGAATATCAGTTTCGTTAGGTTGAAACAACTGGTGTTGGGCTACACCCTTCCCGCAACGTGGTTCAAGTCTAAGTTCATAAAGAGCATCAACGTGTACCTATCGGGCGAAAATCTCTTCATGCTCACCAACTACTCTGGTTTGGACCCCGAAGTTATCGACCCATATACGGGCAAGGACGATGGCTCGCAGTATCCGCTAAACCGCAAACTTACATTTGGTTTCAACATGAAATTCTAGAAAGATGAAAAAAATAAGCATCGCAACGCTACTCTTGGCATGCACACTAACGTCTTGCAGCCTAGACATACTGCCAGAGAATGCGCAAACATACGACACATCATTCAACAACGAGGCAGGAGTGAACTCTGCCACCGCCTCGGTTGAATACTTTATCAACATCTACGTACCCAACAACAACACGTTTACCACCGTGGGAGTGTTTGCCGACACGCTGCAAGATGACATGGAGGTACGCCGTTGGAACCCAAGACGGATTATTGGCCAAAACGAATCGTGGAAAGAACTCTACAACATCGTCTTTGCATCTAACGTGATTGTGGACAATATCCACTTGGCAAAGGACCTTACCGACGACCGCCGCAACCACTACTTGGGGCAAGCAGAGTTTGGCTTGGGCCTTAGTTACTTCCTTTTGGCGCAACGTTTCGACGACGCGGTTATCACCGAGAACTCTTATGTGATTAAGGAATACGCCACTTCGTCGCGAATGGACGTGATAAACGCGGCCATCGACCACGCCACAAAGGCTTTCAACATGCTGCCCACCTACGACAAGCTGCGTAAGATGGACGGAACGCCCATTACCAACAAGCAAACGGCATCGAAAGGAACATGCGCTGCACTGCTGGCACACCTCTATGCCTGGAAAGGAAGCATCATCGAACTGATGAAATTGGAGGGCGACGCACAGGCCGCTTACACCAAGTCGATGGAGTATTCCACCATGCTGATAAACAAACAGGTGGGCGATTACAGCCTTTGCAGCACACCAGAAGAGCTTTGCCAATGTTTCTCGGCACCCGAAAAGACCAATCCCGAGGCCATATTCAGCTTGTTCTACGACAAAGCACGTTCGAGTCAAACGTTCTCGCCCAACAAAGTGGCCGATGCCTTTGTAAGTTGGCCGGTAGACGAGACACAAACGCCGGCCGAGATTACTAGCCGTCCAAGGTTTAAACTTTACAAAGAAACCATCAGCAAGCTGTATCCCGATGCAGGCGACTTACGCCGCACGGCTTTCTTCTACAAGTTTGATACGGACCACACGCATGGAGGCCACAACTACGCCATACCCTACAAGTTCCGCACGGCCGTGATCGATCCCGACCAAACAGCTCCGTCGGGTAAGCTATATCGCACCATAAATGCCGACTATGTGTACTGGCGTTTGGCCGACTTCTACCTGCTCCGCGCCGAATGTGCGGCCAAATTGGGTAATGATGCGCAGGCCATTGCCGACCTCAACGTTATTCGCAATCGTGCAGGAGCCACCGCTTATCCCTCGGCCAACGACACCAAGGGGCTGCGCAAAGCCATCTTCCGCGAACGCGAACGCGAGTTCATCGCCGAGAACGATGCCCGTTACGCCGACATCATCCGCAACAATTACATCAAGGACGAGCTGACTGGCAAGTTCACCACCCTTACGTTGAGCGACATTCGCGGCGGTGCTTTGGGCTTACCACTGCCCATCGATGCCAAGACAGATAAGGATGGAAACCCCATTAACAAGCTTATCCGCCAAAAAACGTATTGGCAACGATACGAATAAGCAAGGTAACAAGCAACATTTCCTAACCGCGGCCGCCGCAACAACAAGTAAAGAACGGCGGCCCAAAACAGAAAGAAAGAAAATGAAACGCATTAAATTTTTCGTTGCGGCATGCTTGCTGACACTTGTTTCGGTGAGTTGCACGCAATACAATTTCGAAGATACGGGCGAGGCTTACGGCGTGCACGACTGCACCATGTGGGACTATTTCAGCCAAGACCCCTACAATTGGAAGCTGTTACAAGAGATGATAACGCGCGCCGGACTAGAAGATGTGTTCAAAGGAACCAGCACATACGGCAAAGACATTACCTATTTTGGTGCTACCAGCAACAGCATACGCGCCTATCTCTTGGGAAACGGCATGAAAACCGTTGACGAGATACCCGTAGACGACTGCAAGGCATTTGTGCTTAACGGCCTGCTTGCCAAGCGCAAGATGCTCGACGACTTTAAACCCGGACGAAAAAGCAGCGACCCCAATGTGCTTATCGGCACAGGGGGCGAAACGTTCGACATGGCATCGGGCAAGAAATTCTGGATTTACACCTTCAACGACACATACAACGGCGTGCCAGGTGCAGGTCCTAAGCGGATTTACGTCACCTCGTTAGATGCAAGTAAGGAGAGTGTCGTGGCATCTAGCAACATTCAAACGCTCACAGGCGTGGTGCATTCAATGGATTATGATTTCAGACTAAGCGACTTTTAACACATGAAGAAGATATATAATTTGGCTCGCGCGCTCTTTGCAGTGGCGTTCATCGCTATGGCGGTGGCTGCTTGCAACACCATGCCCGTAGGATTTCTACGAACGGAGGGCGCATCGTTCAGCCCCGACACGCTCAACGTGTACCACAACCCACACGCCAGCACCCCACGCTATAACGACCATAGACCCTGGGTGTCGTATCGCATACAGGGCGTGGCGGGCACCAACCCCATCAACTACGAACTGGCCGACGTTAAGGCCACCGAAGGCGGAGATGCCGAAAAGTTTAAGGCATTAGCCCAAAAGGGACTGCTGAAAGTAGACGGCGGCATGATTGTATTGATGCACGAAGGCGTGGCCGAACTGCCAAACAGCGGACGTTACACCCTTTCGCTAAGAGTTTATAACGATGGGCATTCGCAAACAATCAGCGACGTTTACACCATCATCGTTGGCGTTGACGAGCCCAAACCAGAACAACAAAACCCATAAAGATTATGAAACGACTGATATTATTGCCCCTCATGATGCTGGCCCTGCTATGCAAGGCACAGGGCGAACAAGGCATAACGTTCTTCAAGGGTTCGTTTAACGAAGCCTTAGCCGAGGCTAAAAAGCAAAACAAACCCCTCTTTGTAGACTTCTACGCCACATGGTGCGTGCCCTGTAAGCGCATGGCCAAGGAGGTTTTCACACTCCCCGAAGTGGGCGAATACTTCAATCCGCGCTTTATCAGCTTGCAAATTGATGCCGAAAAGCCCGAAAACAAGGAGATTGCCAAGCAATATAAGGTGGAGGCTTACCCCACTGTGGCCTTCATTGCACCCGATGGACGAACCATTGGCGTGAACGTTGGTGCCTTAGGAAAAGAGGATTTGCTTGAAGCAGCCAAGATTGTGGCCGGCGAGGGCGTTAGTTTTGAACAACTTTACGACGAATATAAGAAGAACCCCAACGACCTGGAAGTGCAACAACAGATGCTGATGAAGGCCCCAAACTTCCTTGCTGCGCAAGAAGGAATGGATGCCGACAAGTGGGTTGTGCGCATTCAGAAACTGTATAAGGGCTATATCGCCGCCAAGAAAGGTCCGAAACTTATCAACAAAGACGACTACGCCATTATCTACAACCTTGAAGGAAACGACGATAAGGCGCATAAACAAGAGATGGTTGACTTTATCAACCAGAACCTAGACGCGTGGAAGGCGGCCATTGGCACGCCCGCAGCCTACTATGTGGTGATGGCCAACGATGCTTGGGCCGAAGAACTGGTGAAAGAAGGCAGCGACAAGTACAAGCAATACGTGGAAAAGATTAAGAACGAGTATGCGAAGGCATACGAAGTTGCTGCTCTGCCCACGCTGCCCGCCTACGAAAGGGCAAAGCTTTACTACGATGCGCTGTACAACCTTTATAAGAATAAGGACGTGAAAGGCTACATTCGCGACATGAAAACCCTCTTGCAGAAGATGGGCGACAAGGTTGCGCCGGCCGATTATGGTAAGGCTGCACAAGACCTTTACAACGCTGCCGGCAAGAAACTGACGGCCGACGACCACAAACAAGCCATCGAATGGGTGGAACAAGCATTGAAAGCCGAAGAGGCTGTGATGGAACGCGTAAACTATCTCGTGATGATTGGCGACTCGTATCGTGAGCTGAAGAACTACGCTAAGGCCCGCGAGTGCTACAACCAAGGCTATGCCGAGTCGCTAAGAATGCAGAACATGGAGATGCCGCAAGCTATGGTGCAGAACGCCATCAAGCATAAGCTGGCCACTTTGGAACTACTAGAAAAGTAAGTCCGTATGAACGCAACACTAAGAAACCTAACGCGACGTATGCGTACGGCCATGTTGTGCCTTGCCACTATCGGCTTGGCGCAACAGGCCTACGCCCAAAGCGAGGTACTAAGAACGGGTAAGCTGCCCAACGGGCTTACCTATTATATATATAACGACGGCTCAACGCCGGGCGAGGCCCAGTTCTACCTCTACCAAAACGTGGGAGCGGTGAACGAGGCCGACAACCAAACGGGCTTGGCTCACGCGCTGGAACACCTAGCCTTTAATGCCACCGACAACTTCCCTGGGGGCGTTATGGCTTTCCTTAAAGCCAACGGACTAACCGACTTCGAGGCCTTTACGGGTGTAGACGATACGCGCTATGCCGTACACAATGTGCCAACGGCCAACGCACAGCTGATGGGCAAGATGTACTTGCTGCTCAAAGACTGGTGTCATGGCATCAAGATACAGCCCGCCGACGTTGAGAAAGAACGCGGAATTATTATGGAAGAATGGCGCAGACGTGAGGGAATAGACCGCCGCATCACCGACAGCACGGCACGAGTGATGTACAACTACTCGAAGTATGCCTACCGCAACGTCATTGGCAACGAGGCTCGCCTACGCTCCTTCACGCCCAAAGACGTGCGCACTTTCTACGATACGTGGTACAGACCGCAGTTGCAGTTCGTAGCTATCATAGGAGACGTAAACCTCGACCAAGCCGAACGCACCATCAAAGCCACCCTCTCGTCGCTTCCTAAGAAGGCAACGCCCTACGATGCCGAACTCCGTAAAATCGGCGACAATGCTCAACCGCTGTACATGCAGTTCGTTGACAAGGAGAACAAGAGCCCCTCGTTTGGTCTTTACCAACGTGTGCGCCTGCCTAACAACCCCAATTCCGAGGAGGGCACGCGCAATTTCCTTTTCACGCGCATATTCAACACCTTGGCGCCACGCCGTTTTGCCCGTCTTAAAAACGCCGATGCCGAAGCGTTTATCGCTGCATCCGTAAGTCTTTCGCCCCTCGTACGCGGCTTTGCTCAAGTGGCATGGGATGTTGTTCCCTATGCCAATAACGCACATCAGGCCATGCAACAGCTGCTCGACGTAAGGGGAGCAATAGCAAGCGAAGGCTTTTCGAGTAAGGAATTCGAGGCCGAAAAGAGCGAAATGTACCAAGGAATGAAGGATGCTTTGGAGGCTAAGGGACTGGGAACACCCGACAATGTGTTCAACCTGATGAAACAAAACTTCCTTTACGGAACGCCCATCAGCGACTTTCGCGAGCAAATTCAGCGCAATATCGAAGTGCTGGTTGAACAAGAAGTGGAAGACTTTAACGCCTGGGTGGCCAAATTGCTCAACCAGAACAACTTGGCTTTCATCACCTACGAGCGTAAACCCAACGAGTTAGACCTGTCAGAGGGCACTTTCCTCGCGGCGTTAAAAAGCAGCGAAACCCCAGCCATAGGCGTTGCACCAGACAATACACTGACCAAACTCGACCTCAGCCACATCGTTGCAGGCAAGATTGTAAGCGAAAAGGCCATATCTAAGCTTGCCGCCAAGGAATGGAAACTGTCTAACGGCGCACGCGTAATCTACAAGTACCTGCCACAAGCCAAAGGAATGCTCTTTTTCTCGGCCACAGCCCCCGGCGGACGCGCTGCCGTTACGCCCCAACAATTGCCCAGCTACATGGGCATGCGCAATCAGCTGATGCAAACGGGTGTGGGCGGATACAACCGCAACCAGTTGGCATCGTGGCTGCAAGGCAAAGACATTGACCTTACCATGTCGCCTGGCGACTACTCCGACGACTTGTCGGGCAGTGCACCCGTTGCGCAAGCCGACAACTTCTTCGGTTACCTCAATCTCATATTGTCGCGCCACGACTTCTCTCAAAGCGTGTTCTCAAAGTATGTTCAGCGCAGCAAGTATCTCTACGCCAACCGCTCGCTCGAAGGTATGGATGCAGCACAAGACTCTATTCGCCGACTGCTGTTCCCGCCCTCGGAGGCCAACCCCGAACAAGACGAGGCCTTCTTCGACCGCATGCAGTTCGCCGAACTTCCCACACAGTTCTTCGCCCACTTCGGCAATGCGGCGCGCTACACCTACTTCATCGTTGGCGACTTGCCCGAAGTGCAGGCCAAAAACCTGGTAACACGCTATCTGGCATCGCTCAAAGGCGACCCCAAACAAACGTTGCCAGCACCCACGGCCATGAACTTTGCATCGAAAGAGCCACTCATCAAGCGCACCTTCAACGTGGAAATGCAAGGCGACTTGGCCGAGATTGAACTGTCGTTTGCCAACAATCTGCGCCTAACCGACAAGGAGCGCGCCGCATTTCAAGTGATGCGCGGCATCTTGGAAACCAAGTATTTCGATGAGTTGCGCGAGAAACAGCACCTAACTTACACGGTTGGCGTGAAGGCCGACTACGTTTCGGAACCCGAAACAGCCGAGACACTCAGCATACACCTATCAACAGCGCGTGCATCTGTTGCCACTGCGTTGGCTCAGGTAAAGGCATTGCTCGACGATGTACGCCTTGGCAAGTTCTCGGCCGACGAGTTTAAGGCTGCTGTTGTGCCCTTGGCGGTAGACGAACAGACGCCAGCATCGCCCGAAATGGCTACCAATCCCATGCTGTGGATGGCCACATTGGGTGTATATGCCCAAACGGGCGAGACCATAACGCCCGAAGAGAGTGCCGCTGTCGACCCCATTTTCAGCACCCTAACGCCTGCCGACGTATCGGCCGTTGCCGCCAAAGTGCTCAACAACTCCGTGAAACGCGAAATTGTTGTGCAGGCCATTGTGCACGAGGGCAAGCTAAGCTAACTACAAACACATGCGCAATACACAATAAACGTTATAGCAAACAACCTAAAATCGGCGTTCGCACTCTGATAAAGAGATGCGAACGCCGATTTGTTTTTCCCAAACAAGGCAACGCCACTCTCAACCACGTTGCGACAAAACGCATTACCTACGGTTGTTTAGAACGGCAATCAACATTGGCCTGCACAGAATGACAATCAAACAGAATTGCCTTGGGGTAATTGTTTTTATAAGAATGAAATACGTGCGTAGCCTCGCATCAACAAAGCCTTACACAGAGAGAAGGAACACTTTGGTTTGCTTACGATGAAACTATGGCTTTCCAAAACCAATCATGTTTGGCTATAACCAATTATGTTTGACTATAACATCAGTACACAACTAACTCGTCAGCTTGAAAAATCATCAACTCACAAACGCACGAACACATCAACTTAAAAACTAATTAACTCAAAAACTTACCAACTCATCAACTCAAAAACCCATCAACTCAAAAACTTATCAACTTAAAAACTCACGAACCCATCAACACACAAACTCACAAACCTATCAACGCAAAAACTCACGAACCCAAAAACGCACAAACTTACGAACTCAAAAAACCATCAACTTAAAAACTTAAATTGCTATCTTTTATTTTACAATACCGCACTAATTTTCGCACCGTTCTAGCGAAAATAGAGGCCATAAAGTAGGTAAATCGGCACTTTTTATAGCCTTTCACGTCTTTTAAATTGTCCGTTTTTAAGCATACAACCGGCATTTTGCACCATTTAGCCTTTCTAGTTTGGTTGTAAGCTCGAAATTTTTCAAGTCCAATTACACGCTTTTTGCACCTAAAAACCCACTTTTTATCCCCTATTTAACCCCTTTCAGCCATGATTTTGGTGGTGATAAAATGTTTTGTTTATACCATTGCTGCGTATATTTATGCCTTTCATCTTGCGTTTAGCAGCATTTTGCACTGCGTTTTGCACCATTTCACCTTGCATTTTGTACCTTTTTACCTTGCGTTTTGCACCAAAATGCAGTGTGTTTAGCAGCATATTGCACCACATTTAGCAGCATATTGCACTACATTTAGCACAAAATAGCCCCAAAACAGGTACAAATGGCGAGCTTTTCAAATAAATATTCATTTTGTTACATTCACAAACTAACCCCCGCTTGCATCAAGACAAACCCTCGCGAGAATCGATTTTTTGCACGCTGGCATACGATTGGTGGATAAAAAGGGCACTCATAATGTTAAAATCCGTACTAAAAACAAGACATTTTTTGGTTGGTAAACGTTAGGTTTAGTGAGCTGGTCGGGATGGGTTGTCTAGGTTATCTAGCTGTCTGGTTTTTCTGGTTGTCTAGTTTCTCTTGTTATTCTTGTTATTCTAGTTATTCTAGTGCTTCTAGCTATTCTAGGTTTTCTAGTTCTCCTAGCTATTCTAGTGTTTCTAGGTATACTAGGCTTTCTAGTTATTCTAGTTTTCCTAGCTATTCAAGTTCTCCTAGCTATTCTAGTTATCCTAGCTATTCTAGTTATCCTAACTATTCTAGTTATCCTAGATATTTAACAACATTAGGTCTGCTTGTTCATCGGTGGTGCGTAGCCATCTTTTCACCTTTTCACCTTTTCACCTTTTCACCTTTATAAGCCCTTTCACCTTTTCACCTTTTCACCTTTTCACCTTTAAAGGGCAGCCACCTAACCTCTGCTCTTCCTAAACGTGATGCCATAAAACCTGTTGTTCCAGAACAGTTCTGTTTGCTTGTCTTCTGCCTGTGGCGGAACACATTGCTCCATTTCGTGCAAGTCTACCGTCTTACCATCGAAATACGACTTAGAGAAAACGCTTTTCTTATACTGCGACTCCACAAAGTCGGCCGTTTCGTCGGCCACAAGAATCTTACTTCCAGGTTTCGCAACCCTCAGCATTTCGTTCATTGCACGAGCCTTATCGTTAAAGAAATTGATGGCCCCATTGTGGAAAACAAGGTCGAAAGTGTTGTCGGCAAAAGGAAGTTCTTCGGCAGGACATTGCACAAGCGTTAAGTTTGTTTTCTTCTGCCACTTCTTTTTGCACCGCTTAAGCATGCCCAACGAAATGTCGGCACCCACCAACTCCATCGTTTTGAGGTCGACACCCTGCGGCAGATGATGCAAGTCGGCTCCCGTACCAATAGATACGTATAGCACGGAGATGTTGTTTCGCCACTCCAAACGGCTCATCAGTTGGGAGCGCAATTGGTCGATAGCTCCGCCATATTTAAGCCGCCCTATCCATTTCTCTCCAAAATCGTAAACGTAAGACATCCAATCGTACATCTTCATGTACTTGTGGTTATCCCCACCAACGAAGTCGTTATCCATATATACGAAGATGCCGCCCTCTTGTTTTAAACCTTCTGCCTTAACTTCGGCTTTCAACCATGTTGATATGTCTGCTGCCATAATGATGATGTGTTGTTATGTTATACACGTTTTTCTTTTAATCGGCCGTTGCAACAAACCAAAGAACCGCCGCAATGGTTCTCTCGTCTTGTGAATGATACGTTTCCCATAGCCGCACTGCACGCACAAAGCGTGCGGCGGGCATGTGCGGTTAGCGTAGCACGGTTATTGTTCGCTTGTTGTAGTTAAGCAAGAACAAACGGCCTTTGAGGAAAGACAAGTTCAAGGTGCCAACGCTGCGGTCGAACAGTCTGAAATCAAGCACAAAGTGCTGTTTGCCCAAGGTAACGGCAACGTTCTCACATTCTTTAACCTTTTGTTTGCTCAGCTTTCTAGATGCACTGGCCACTTCCCTCTCCACTTCGCGTGTAGGTTCAAGCTTGATGTTGTTTGGAACATAATTGTTTCGGCTACCCGTATCGAACACAAATCGCCCCCGTATGCCATTTATCTCGGCATGAAGTGTGATGAGGTCGCGGCCAACATCAGCATAATGCCTGTGGTTCTTCCATTTTAACGTATAGTCGGGCGCACATTTGCCGGTGGGATTTCGTTGCACAAGCATGTCTTTGAGGTTAAAGAGCCACAGGTCTTGTTTCAGGATGTTAGCTCCGATGATGAATTGGGGCGTGTACTGTTGCAGCTTTTCGACAATGTTGAAAACCAAACAAGCAACATTTCTATACGTTTTACCGCAAAACGAAATAGAATCAAGCGTAACCGGTTTTGTCTTTACGCGTTCGTTGTCTGCGCTGAGAACAAATTTCTCCGTTGCGTCCAACTGTATTTTGCACGAGTCTACGGCGTATGTAGAGTCTATCATACACAGCGAGCAGCCCGTATCTATCAGCGCTTGCACAGCCATGGCCTTATTTGGGGTACTCAGCATGGCATCGGCGTAGATAAATCCATACCGATTGTACAGCTTCGACTGAGCCGCAACGCCTATCGCGAAGGGCAAGAGTAACAGTAGGTGCAATGCGCGTTGTTTCATTTGCCTGATTGTTGGTTTAGACTTTGGGTACAAAAGTACGACGTTCTATGGACTTATGCAAGTCATCCATCGTGTTTTTGACAACAAATTCAATTGAAACACGCTAGGTACTGGCGAGACAAAAGAGCATGTAAGTTCCTCCGCATGGGCATGGGCATAAGCCATTGCCAAGCATGAAAACAAGTGTGGGTGATGGTTTACAATAGCAGAATATTTGTAGTTTGCGCTAAACTTTTCTGCATAAAACATTGGCGTAAACCCGGAATTTTGATAAATTTGCAGGAGTTAGTTGCGAAAGAAAGCGGAATGAAATGACGTCTTTCTTAAAACAAACGCTACCCCAAACAAGCAATCACCTGACACAGATGCAAATGAAAAGAAACACATTGACCGCCCTTTTAGCCCTTGCACTATCTGCCTTGGCCGTTACAAGTGCGCAAGCACAAACAGAAGAACAGCATTTGAACCATGCCGTTAGCTACAACTTGCCACGACTTGTGGCACAAAAAGGTGTGGAGAACGTTTACGATGCCATTGGCGCACTGCCCGGAATAACCGTGCAAAATGGTGTTTATACGCTCGGCGGACGCGCCATTGCCGTGTCTATCAACGGCGAAACGCAGAACGTGGCTTACAATCAGTTGCAAGAGTTGCTACGCGCCATGCCTGCAAGCGGCATCGAACGGGTGGAAATTGTACACAACCCCGCTGCGCGCATGCAGGCCAACGCACCGCTAATCGCCCTTACCTTTAAGCGCGGAGATGAAGAAAGCAGACCGTTTGCAGCCGAAGTGGGTGGCGACATCGCGTTTAGGCATCG
Source organism: uncultured Prevotella sp. (assembly GCA_938028745.1). Taxonomy (GTDB): domain Bacteria; phylum Bacteroidota; class Bacteroidia; order Bacteroidales; family Bacteroidaceae; genus Prevotella. Next base: position 19,929 of record CALIZL010000006.1, on the reverse strand, counting down.
CACATTGTTCGGCGAAAGGGCATCGGGCTGTTTTCGCAAAGGGCCATTTTCGCTCGATCTGAGCTACCTACACAGCCACGGCAGGGTTCTCGATGCCTTACGAACGGACATTCCCCAAGTGCTTTCGCCTAGTTACGAAGACGTGACCAACACGCAAGAACGACTTACGGCAACCAGCAAACACAGCTACCGACTAGCGGCGACCTATACTTTTGGCGCGCGCCACACGCTAAGTGCCACCTATCAGGGCTTTAACACCAACAACGACCTAAGCGTTAGCAACACATATTCGCACTTGGGTTATGCCGATGGTAAGGCAAAGGCGTGGTTGCACAATGCAAGGATAGACTATGCAACGCCTTTGGGCATTAGGTTGGGCATAGAGGCCGCCTTCTTTCGGGCACCCGAAAGGCACGTGTTGATGGGTTACGTTAATCCCTTTACACTAGATCCAGATTACAGTCCGTGGTTTGCCAGACTATTGAAAGAAAATTTATTGGTGACCGATAGCCTTCGGACAGACCTCTGGCGTGCCTATATCGCAGGCGAACACGAACTGAACAACGGCTGGACCATCAACTATGGTGCATGGTTTAAGAAGGTGAAACACAACTCGGTGGTGCATAGGCGGCACCAAGCGAGGGGCGAATACAGCGTGTCGTGGCATTATCCCGAGGAGCATTTCACTACCGCTTATGTGGGCGTGAGCAAACGATTTGGCGAGAAACTATCGGCAGAAGTGTCTTTGTCTGCCGATTACTATCATCACGTTATGACAACGCAATGGCGCGCGTTGCCCACTTTCAGCATCAGCTACGCACCCTGCGAAGGCAACGTTTTGTCGTTGAGCGTGAGTGGAAGTCGGGATTATCCTCACTATTCAGACCTGAACGGCATCTCGCAACCCGACAATGGCGGACGCTTGTACACGGTTAGCGACTCATGGCCAATGCCTTCGTTGCATTACCAGGCACAGCTTTCGTATGTCACGAAGGGCGGTTTCCAGTTCAGAACTTGGTACAATCGTGCCTCGGGACGTGTCATGCAACAGCCTTATGCCAATGGCTTTCTAGACTATGTGCTGCTGAAGAACTGCAATATCGACCGCCATCAGCAGGTGGGTTTGCAGGCTGTTATGCCACATCAGTTTGGTTCGTGGCTCTATACTTGCCTTACTTTGGGTGGTGCTTGGACACGAGACAAGCACGAAGCCAGGATGTGGGAAGAGGCTGTGAACAGTCGTATCATTCATGGTGAGGCGCAATTCACGGGTGTGGCCACGCTTTGCACCAAGCCCGACATCGCTTTGTCGGTAGACGCTTTTGGGCAAACCAAAACGCAACAAGGGCTTTGGGAATTGCCTGCTCGCATGCAAGTGGACATGAGTTTGCGTTGGACGTTTCTCAAAGACATGGCCACATTGCGCCTGTTTTGCAATGATGTGCTGGCCGATGGCACGCCAAAGTACCGTTATATGTACTTCACCAATGAGTTCGACATGAGAAATGTACCTCGCAGACAGGTGGGCATGGGGCTTACGATAAGGCTCTAAAGGCGATGGATTTATCGTGACTGATAGGAATAACAACGCATGGGGCTGCGCCACAAGCCTAACGGTGGTGTAATTTGCATTACCCCCAATCGGCTATCTTGAATAGCTAAACTTTGTTAATTAAACGTAACGACAAAGTTAAATAGCCATCGTACTTATTAGTTAAAGCATATTAATATGTACCTTTGCAGTCCGATTATTATTGGGGGTGAACTTAGAGCCTCCGCTGCAACCGTGTTAATAGTCATGCTTTTGGCCGAGCCTGACGGTTAGTGAATCGGCTGCGAAAACCGAAAAATGTTTTTTAGTAGTATCAATTAAAAATTAGAATGGACACTTTAAGTTACAAGACTATTTCCGCTAATAAGGAAACAGCTAAGAAAGAGTGGGTGGTTATCGACGCTACCGACCAGGTAGTGGGCCGTCTTTGCTCGAAGGTAGCTAAGCTTATCCGCGGCAAATACAAACCAAACTTCACTCCCCACGTTGATTGTGGCGACAATGTAATTATCATCAACGCCGCCAAAGTGGTTTTCACAGGCAAGAAAGAAACCGATAAGGTTTACACTCGCTATACTGGCTACCCCGGTGGACAGCGCTTTAACACGCCTGCCGAATTGCGCAAGCGCAAGGGTGGCGTAGATCGCATCATCCGTCACGCCGTTAAAGGCATGCTGCCCAAAGGCATCCTAGGCCGCCATTTGCTGGGCAACCTCTATGTTTTCGAAGGAACCGAGCACGATAAGGCTGCACAAAAGCCTAAGGCCATCGACATTAACCAGTATAAATAAGGAAAAGAAATGGAAGTAGTAAATGCAATTGGTCGCCGCAAGAGCTCTGTAGCTCGTGTTTACCTCTCGGAAGGTACTGGCAAGATAACGATCAACAAGAAAGACATCAACCAATATTTCCCCTCTGCCATCTTGCAGTACGTGGTTAAGCAACCGCTGCAACTGCTCGAAGTAGCCGAGAAATACGACATCAAGGCCAACCTCGACGGTGGTGGTTACACCGGACAAAGCCAAGCTTTGCGCCTGGCCATCGCCCGCGCACTGGTTAAGGTGAACGAGGAGGACAAGAAAGCTCTGAAAGACCAAGGGTTCCTAACCCGCGATTCGCGCGCCGTTGAGCGTAAGAAGCCAGGTCAGCCCAAGGCTCGTCGTCGCTTCCAGTTCAGCAAGCGTTAATGTGTCTGCAGTCCATCTGTCGCTTGTTGGCCTGCGCCTAAGGCTCATCCCTTGTGCAGCCTAAGCCTTTTCAGGGCTTAACAAAGCCACAACAGATGGAACAAACACAAGCTGAACAACGTTTAGTATCTAAACGGACACGACTCGACAACGGCCTCGGCCGCGATTACCTGCCCGTTGGTTCTAAATACAAACAGAATTAAAAAGAAAGTAAACATCAAACAAAACAAAGACATGTCAAGAACAAACTTTGACCAACTGTTACAGGCCGGTTGCCATTTCGGACACCTCCGCCGCAAGTGGAACCCCGCAATGGCTCCCTACATCTTCATGGAACGCAACGGCATCCATATCATCGACCTCCACAAAACTGTGGCTAAGGTTGACGAGGCTGCCGAAGCTCTCAAACAAATAGCTAAGTCGGGAAAGCGCATCCTGTTTGTCGCTACTAAAAAACAAGCTAAGGACGTTGTGGCCGAAAAAGCCGCTAGCGTAAACATGCCTTACGTTATCGAACGTTGGCCGGGCGGTATGCTCACCAACTTCCCAACCATTCGTAAGGCTGTGAAGAAAATGACAAACATCGATAAGCTGATGAGCGACGGTACATTTGCCAACCTCTCTAAGCGCGAGTTGCTACAAGTAACGCGCCAACGCGCCAAACTAGAGAAGAACCTTGGCTCTATCGCCGACCTCACTCGCTTGCCTAGCGCCCTCTTCGTGGTAGACGTCATGAAGGAGGCTATCGCCGTTAAAGAGGCTAAGCGCTTGGGTATTCCCGTGTTCGCAATGGTCGACACGAACTCGAACCCACGCGACATCGACTTCGTTATCCCTGCTAACGACGACGCAAAAGACAGCATCGAGGTGGTACTCAACGCCTGCTGCGCTGCCATCGCCGAAGGTTTGGAAGAGCGTAAGGTAGAGAAAGCCGACGAGAAAGCGGCTGCCGAACAAGCCGAAGAGGCTCCACGTGCATCGAAAAAGGCACGCAAGGCCGAACCGAAGGCAGAGGCCGAAGTAGCCGAAGAAACCAAAGAAGAGGCCTAACAAACAATATGAAGCGGCAAAGGGGCACGACGTTGACCACCCGCGCCGCTTCTTTTTTTCAACACAACAAAAAAGAAAAAGGAATATATTATGGCTGTTTCAATAGCAGACGTACAAAAGCTGCGCAAACTCACCGGTGCTGGTTTGGCAGATTGTAAGAAAGCACTCGACGAAACCGGTGGCGACATCGAGAAAGCAATAGAGATTATCCGCGCTAAGGGTCAGGCCATCGCCGCCAAGCGTTCAGACCGCGAGACCGCTAACGGATGTGTGCTCGTGAAGGCTGAAAACGGATTTGGCGCAATCATCGCCTTGAAGTGCGAAACCGACTTCGTGGCTAATGGAAAAGACTACATTCAGCTTACGCAAGACATCCTCGATGCTGCCGTTGCGGCTAAGGCCAAGAACATAGACGAGGTGAAAGCCCTTACGTTGGCCGATGGCACAAAGGTTGAAGATGCCGTTATTGCTCGTTCGGGCATCACCGGCGAGAAGATGGAACTCGATGGCTACAACTTTATCGAGGGCGAAAACATCTACACCTACAACCACATGAACAAGAACTTGCTCTGCACGATGGTTCAAACCAACAAGCCTGCTGCCGAAGAGGGTCACGCTGTTACCATGCAAGTGGCTGCAATGAAGCCCATCGCATTGGATGAGGCCAGCGTTCCCCAGTCGGTTAAGGACGAAGAGCTGAAAGTGGCTATCGAAAAAACCAAGGAAGAGCAAGTGGAAAAGGCTGTACAAGCTGCCTTGAAGAAGGCTGGTTTCAACCTTTACATTGCCGAAAACGAGGAACATATCGCCGAAGGCATTGCCAAAGGTGAAATAACTGAGGCACAAGCCGACGAAATCCGCCGCATCAAGAAAGAAGTGGCAGAAGAGAAGGCTGCCGCACTGCCCGTAGAGATGGTGAACAACATCGCCAAGGGACGTATGGCCAAGTTCTTTAAAGAGAGCTGTCTGCTTGAACAAGAGTTCATCCAAGACTCTAAACTCACCGTAGCACAGTACCTTAAAGCAGCCGACAAGGACCTCACCGTTGTGGCCTTCACCCGCTTTACGCTCCGTGCCGAATAAGAACCAAACTCCAATCTGCGATTTGTAAACTTCGGTTTCAACGCTCTTTGTGAGATTTTTTCATTTTATAGAGTCCCCGCAGCCTGCGCTGTGGGGATTTTTTTTAAGGAGTTAAGGAGTTAAGGAGTTAAGCCAAATGCCTTGAAGGCGTGAGCCATCTATTAAAGGGGAAAGGGTGAAAGGATGAAAAGATGGCTGCGCCTTTAAAGGTGAAAGGGTGAAAGGGTGAAAAGATGGCTGCGCCTTTAAAGGTGAAAGGGTGAAAGGGTGAAAAGATGGCTGCGCACCACCGATGAACGAGCAGGCCTAATGTTGTTAAATTGCTAGGATGCCTAGAATAACTAGAAACACTAGAATAGCTAGAAAACCTAGAATAACTAGAAAACCTAGAATAACTAGAAAACCTAGAATAACTAGAAAACCTAGGATAACTAGAAAACCTAGAATAACTAGAAAACCTAGGATAACTAAAACACTAGAACAACTAAAAGCATTTGCTTTTTATTTACAAACTACACCCTCCCCACCACCCCATTCTAGCGAAAAACAAGCCCAAAAAGCAGAAAAATAGCGGCATTTTTCTACCTTGCACGTTTCGTTTTTAGTCCATTTTTAAGAATACAGCCTGCATTTAGCACCATTTTGCCTTTCTATTTGGCCGATGGGTTGTGTTTTTTGCAAGCCCAATTACCTGCATTTTGCCACTAAATTGCACGCAAAAAGTGCCTTTTTACCATAGCCTGCACGCACTTCCATGTAGAAAAGAAAGCGATAAATATGCAATTCGCAATGCGTATATATGCAAAACGCCTTGCGATTAGCAGCATTTAGCCGTACATTTAGCAGCAAAACGCACTGCGATTAGCACCAAATTGCACTGCATTTAGCACCAAATTGCACTGCATTTAGCGGCAAAACGCAACGCATTTAGCGGCATATTGCAAGGTGTTTTGCTGCAAATAGCCGTGTTTTTGCTGCAAATAGCATATTTCTTTGTAGTAGGTTTGCATTAACATGCACAAAATGAGCCCGCCAATGATGAAGGCTTACACCTCGATTGGCAACAAAGAAACTCGCGCGAGAATTGAAAATTTGCAACCGAGTGAGTTGTTGGTGGACAAAAATGGCACTCATAATGTTAAAATTTACGCTGATTACTTTACAAAACCCAAACAAAACGGAGGGCATCAGCGTAAAACACGAAACGTAGGAGCAAATTTAAGCAAGGCAGCTGTGTTGTAGTGCAGAGGGCATCAACGTAAAACATGGAACGTTGGAACAGCTTTAAACAAGGCAGCTGCTGTGTAGTGCAGAGGGCATCAGCGTAAAACACGTAACGTAGGAGCAAATTTAAGCAAGGTGCCTGTGTTGTAGTGCAGAGGGCATCTGCATAAAACACGGAACGTAGGAACACCTTTAAGCAAGGCAGCAGTATTGTAGTGCAGAGGGCATGGGCATAAAACATGGAGTTTAGATGCGTTTAAACCCAATGAAAAGAGCCACATCAACACCCTCATACAGGGTTTGATATGGCTCTTTTCCATTTAATTGCTAGGCTTGGCAACTTGGGCGTAGTACACTTTTTAGGGGCAAGCACACAAAGCGAAGCCGTAGAACATAAAGGCTTGTCCTTGGACGTAGTACACTTTTTAGAGGCAAGCACACCCTACGCATAGGTATTACAATTTCCTAGTTTCTTGGGCGTAGTACGCATTTTGCGGTCAAGCACACCACTTATTATTACCCAACATTGCCAAGATAAGCTGTGGGCAGCACGCTTTCGGGGCTGTTCACACCCGCCCGATGTTGCTATCTCCGCTCAATCCACTGCAAGATAGTGGGGTCTTTCAGCTTATTGTCTTCGGCCAACAGCACCACCTTCGACACGATTTCAACCGTCTTCGGGTCTTCGTCAACGAAAGGCAGGTAAAGTTTACCGCGTTGCGAGCTATGCACAGGAACGATGGGAATTTCTTTTCCGCCCTGCTGGCGCACGTTGGCAGAACCCAAATGCACGGTGTAGTCGGCCAAAGTGCCCTCGATAAAGGCAAAATTGCCATCCACACGCACGTTGTTAAGCTTGAGCATCTCGGTCGTACAGCGAACAATTGCCGCCCTAAGCTCGCGCGTAGACTGACCCGTTTCGGGGTCTACACCGCCAACGAAGGCGATACTTACAGCCAAATCAACATCGCGCATCACCTCGCTGTACAGCACAGGGTCGACATCGGCAATGTGTAAAGGCTCTATGCCGCGCGTTCTGTCAAAGCGAACATACTCAATGGCAGGCGCCTCGATGTCTGACGGACTGAACCAATCGGCCCGCGCATAAAGCGAAACCACCACCCCTTGCTTATGGAACACCTTGCGAAGGCCCTCCTCGTAGTCGGCCACCCATCCACGCGAGCGCAACGTTGCCAACGTTTGGCGCACTTGTATCTGATAACCGCTGTAACGGCGGCTTTCGTTTTTGTCGGCCTCTTCTTCGATGGGCACATACAATTCGCGGAACACCTGCTTAAAGGGTTGTACCAATCGCATCTCGAACAGTCGGCTCTGCCATGCCGCCCACTTGCCCGATGCGTGCAAATGATAGGGGTGCACGATGGTTAGCGGCGTTTCGGGGTCGATGGTTTGTTCGCCATCCAGCGTGTGCAGCTTACCCTCGGCATACAGTCCCATGTGGTCGTGCTGCTGTACAAGCAGCTTGGCAAATAGCGGAGCCACGATGGGATTGGCCTCGATAACGGCAGCATCGGCAGGCATGATGGTTGTTTGCTGGCGCATCATGTCTTCAAAAATCTCGCGTGCCCTACGATATTGCAGTGTCCACTCCTTGTGCGTTTGGTTCACTTCCAGGTAAGTGGCGTTCTTCTTCAACTTCGTTGGCACCGATTTCAGCGGCTTGTCGTCTTTCTCTATCACCACTTTGTTAGTGCCATCGGGCGCAATTTCAACGCGGATAAGGTAGCCTTCGGCCTCCATGCCGTCGAGCAGAGCCTTCTTATCGGCCACCAAATGGCCTTCCATGCGCCACACGAGCTGTATCACGTCGTCGTATCCAGCCGAACGAGCAAGGTTTATCAAGGCAATCTCAACCGTTCGTTTCTCGGATGCCTGACGTTGCGCACCAAACTGCTTGCTTTCTTTCAAGAACGCCTGAATGCGCTTGTAGCGTTTCAGCAAGGCCGTGTCTATATTCTTCTTTGGCAGCGGCACAAGACCCAAGGCGCACAATGCGTCTTTGTTGCGCGTCTTGTCTATCTGCTCCATCAGCTGCTTTTCTTTTATCAAGCCTTGCGTAACATCGGCAAAACGACGTGCACGACCATGATAATTGCTGCTGCCCATGTACTTAGCCGCATCGTAGAACAGGGCGAAGTTTTTCTTTCCAACCTTCTTAAAAGCCTCGTTAAACAGGCGCGCATCAAAAGCGCCATCGGCCAGGTCTTCGGGTGCGAGGTCGGTGTAAAGGGCTATTGTTGCCCGCTTTTCTTCGCTGTCGCTCTCTTTGGTGTGCGCCACGAAGTAGTAATAAGCCTCGTCGAAGCCCTTCCAATTGAGGTGTTGGCGCACCAGATCCATCCACTGTGGGGCGAAGAAGGCCAATTCCACCAGTCGGGCAGCATCAATGCCTTTAAGCATGTCGGGCGTATCGGTGTCTAATGGATAGCAATGCACGATACACGAGGTAAGCACGGCGCGCTTTTCTTTGCCGCTATAATCGCGCACCAGATGCTCTTTGCCCAGTGCGGCCATGGCCTTTTGCAGGTTGGCCGTGCCCCATAGCACCACCTTGCTGCGATAGCTGCCAGTCAAGAGGTTGGTTGCGGGCGTGGGTGCATTGCGCCTTGTGAGCTCAATATCGAACAAATGGTTGGCAATGCGGTTAACCACGTTGCGCAAATGCTCGTACACGGCCTTGTCGTAACGTGATTTTTGGGGTGTCAAATCCCATTGGGGCTTGCGCCGATAGTCGCTGTCGTAGTACACGGCAAAGGTTGCACTCTCCAACATACCGCCCTTTTCGGCCATCAACATCTGCATGAGCTGGTCGTCGGTGAGCCTACCTTCGAGGTTCATTCGCGCAGCCATGAGTGGCGGGAGCCGATAGTTGCTCCTGTCCTTCTCGTCGTCTTCAAGATAAAACTTGCGACTGATGGCCAACAAGAGGTTTGAACAACGGGCAAACTCTTCGTCTGTGCGCCAGGTTTGCGTCATTGTTTGCATTGCTCCGTTTAGCGGCGTGCAAGATGATATGGGGTAAATATAGGTGCTATACTTTGTTTTCCGCACAATCTTTTTCTCGTTGCAGAAGAAGTAGAAAAGCGACGACATGAGGTAAGAAGGCTCGAAGAACAATTCGGGGCGTTGCTCGCGCACCTTATAAAAGCGGCCTTCTATCACCTCTCTAAAATGCGAGCGGTACTTCATTTCCCCACCTCTTTGCTTGGACGTAAGGGGATAGTTGGGCAAGTCGAGTTTCAAGAAGTTGTCATCCCTACCAATCCATTCGACCATTAGGTATAAGCCATACAGTTCTTCGTCTTTTATGCCGCTTTCTTCAAAGAATTGTTCCCACAATTCGGGGAAAGGCAGACTATCATAACCGCCCTCTTTGCTTGTGTACGCTAGGTATCTGTCGCCCAACACACGGTCGTCGTTCCACCTGTCCTTATATTGTTTGTCGGCATTGGCATCTATAATGGCCTCCATTTTTAGGTAAAGGTCGTGCATTTGCTCGTAGGTATAGGCAAAAATGCCGCTTATGTCGGGTGTGTTATCCTTTCCCGTAATCTTCGAGAGCATGCCTTTCAGCCCGCCTTGGGGCGCACTGTTAAAGGGGTTGGGCACTTCGGGTTCGGCAATTTCTACGGGGGTGTACAGTCCGTAGCCGCCTTCTTCACCGGGATATGCCTTCATGGCTTGGCCTGTGGTTTGCGTTGTGGGCGGTCCGAAGGCCTTAGCCAAAGCAGGCGACCCCTCGCGCAACTCGCTCAACGAGCCTTCAATGTCGGGTGCTTTCAGCTTTTGTATGCGCGTATAGCTCTCAATGAGCTGTTCGTCTGGCAGCCACAAGAGCATGGCTATAACGCGTTGGCGCGTGGTAGACACCTTCGACTTCAACTTATTTTCTAGTGTTTTTATCTGCGCCTCGTTGTAAGTTTGCTTAGGTCCAATTGCTACAAAGCGTTTAAACTTGTCGCTTTCCATCGCCACAAGGTTGTTAACCACAAACTGCGCACGGCATTCGGCGCTGCCTTTGGGGAAGAAATCTTCGATGAAAGCCGTTAATGGCACGCGTTTTTTGTTGCTGCCCCAGCTGTAATCGTTCATGCAGTGCACATAATACGCAGGTTGTTTCATCGTAAGGAAACGGTCGATGCAGCTTTGTTCGCCCAGTCGGGCGGCCAGATACCACAGCACGTCGGTAGTGGTAGATGTCCCTGTGTTCAAGGCAAACCATTCAAAACCGCCATAACGCAAGGTTTCGTTAGCCTTTAAGCCCTTATGCCACTCGTAAACGGTGTCGAAGAGTTGCAGGTACAGCGCATGTTCGCTGTCTGATAGGCGGGCAAAGTCGCCACGATCTACCATTCCAAATCGTTCGGAACTATTTAGCATGTTCACCGTAAAGGCAAGCACATACTTGTCGTCGAGGTGTCGGCACAACAGTTCGAGATGCTTTTCGCCCTCGAAGTTGTCGCTGCGATACAGGTAATATATGGCTGCCACGCGCACTTGCTGCGGGTATTGGCCGTCGATGAGGTTCAGTGCGGCCCGCTCGCTCTGTTCGTAATCGTCAAGACCAGCCGTATAAAGTGCCACGTACACCAGCAAGGGGTTGTCGCCGCGATAGGCCTCTTCGCGCATTTCGGGGTTGCGGAAGAATGTGCGTATGGCGTTAAATATGGTCTTGATGTCTTTATCTTCTATTTCTTCATAGCCTAAGCCGGCCCACACTTGTACCGAACGCCTTACCGAGGCGAAGCGCAACATGTTTTCTTGGTCGATGATTTGCAGCAGCCGTTCGAAGAAAGCGAGGTTGCATTCGTCGCCTGTTTCAACGATGCTTTGCCTTAATCCCTCTTGCAGTTGTGCCGCTTTCAGGGTTTGCAACAGCAGTGTGTGCAGTTCTTCTATGTTTGTTCGCTCAATGCTTCGTATCAGGGCGTGTGTAAGTATGCCCACGTTGTTTTCGCTGGTAAGCACTTCGCGCGCGGCTTGTATGGCGGTTTGGTTGTTTGCCAACAAGTAAGCGGTTATCACATGTTCGAAAGACGGGTTGCCGTAGTCCCAGTCTTTCACTTGGTACTGTCCGCGTGCAAGTTGCGAGATGTCGCCTCCCAGCAGTGCGAAAACATAGAAAGCGAAGTAGGCTTCCTTTATGTCCTCTTGCCGATTTTTCAGGTTAAAGTCGCGCCGGCGCAGGCTTATGCGGTATATTCCGCGTGTGGGCGAGTACTCACCCAGTTCGTGCAGATAGCTAGCCAGCAACTGCGACAGTTCTGTTGGCAACAAATTGGGCAGTGCTCCGCCGCCATTTATCAGTGCGGTGGCGTTTAGCAGGGGCATCTTGGCGATGACGTCGCGATCGAAAGAATACTCGCGAAGTGAGTCTTTGTTGCTAAGCAGTTCTTTAACAAACTTCTTTTCGTACTGGTTCAGTTTGTCTGTGTCGAGGGATTTCAGATAGTCGTGGCTCTTTGCCACTAGTTCTTTATAAGTTTGCATATTATATATAAGGTATGGTTTAGGCATTTATTATAGGCATGTTTGCATGCGGTTTACACAAAAGGCGTTTAGAAAATCATTCGCCAACAAAGGCCAGTAAGCATGGTAAATCGGATGAACACCAGTTCGCTGTCTTCGTGCAAAGCCAGTGGTCCGTCCCATTGGGTAAGTTCTTCGCCATCGGCAAACACGCGAAACAAGCCGTCGACGAAGGCTTGGCGCATGCGTTCGAGCGATTTTTCGGGCGTGTCGTTGTTGGTGGCGTAGCCCTCGGCAAAGCGTACGCGCCCCTCTTCGGCTTGCGCATCGATGTCGCTTTGCGACAAAGGCTGGTTTGTACGTTCGGCTTGGGCATCGGCCAAGCCTATCAGTGTTAGTTCTTCTAGCAGTTGTTGCAGCGTTTGGGGGTGTTTGGCCAGTTCTATTTGGCGTTTTCCCAGTTCTTTTCTTCTGCCTGCATTTTTGGCTATTACAGTTATTCGCATGGTTGTGGTGTTTGTTGTCGCTGAAAGAATGCCCGCATTTAGGGCTTGTTCATTGCACAAAGATAGCCATTTATTTTACAACTTTATCTGCATTAGCAATATTTAAGACTATTTACACCTTGGGTTTCTCTGCAAATTCGCCTCGGTTGTCGATTTTATCAGCATACGAAGGAATTAGGATGGCATTGATTTCGAACGTGTTCTGGCAAGCCATTGCCAAGCCTTGCTTATGGGATGAGGGCTGTTGTAGGCTTGGCTTGCGGGGCAACGACGTGGGGGAACGGAATAAAGAAAGGGGGAACGTACGGCATGTACGCTCCCCCTTGCTGTATAGGTTGTTGCTTTTTATTGTTGCAGAGCCTTTGCCCTGTTAGCTAATGTGTGCGCCAATGGCGACCTATTGGGGCTGCAACTATTCGGGACAGCGCACGCCATCAACGAAACTGGGCTCTTGACCAGAGGGCCAGGAGAAGTAATAGGCATTGAAACCATTGCCCGTAAGGTCGGTAACAACCCATTTGTCGCCCTGCTTTTGTGCCTCGTTAAAGCGCCAGTAGGCCACGAGGTCTTTCGAAGTGGGGTCTACCCAGCACACGTTGTTCTTCAATTCGGCCGCCGTTCTGGCCGTAGCCCACACGCGCGCTTCGCTCACCCAGCCCTCCATGCACCTGTCGTCGCTGGCCGATTGGCCGATGTAGAACAAGTCGTTCTGTCCATAAGCATTGGCCAGACTGATGGTTTTGCGGCTATCCGTGGTTTCGGCTTGCAGTTCGCCGTTGATGTAGATGTACTTTTTGCCCGTTTCGCCGTTGTAAACGCAGGCCAAGTGCACCCACTTGTCGTTGGGCAACACGTCGCGCGAGTCGATGTGGTTGGGGTCGCCAAGCTGCAATTTCCATCCATCTGCCGGCCCTCCTGCCGTTCGCAGGCAGAGGTTTTCTTCCAATCCCATAACCGAATAGCACCACTTTCTGCTGTTGGCGTCCATCTTCTTGAACCTAACACGCGCCTCGAAGGTAACGCTCTTCATGGCATGGGTATCAAATCGGCCCTTATTGTCGCTGAAATCGGCATAGTAGAACCTCCACGACCTGCTCAAATCGGCAGCTTTGGTAACGATAACTTGGTTAACCACCACGTAAATGGTGCGCGAAGCCTCGATAACGGGCATGTCGGAACCCTGAACATTGGCAATGCTTAGGGGCAAAAGGTAAGTAGTGCCCGGCCGCATGGCTTCGAGATTAACGATGGTAAGCTGTGTGCCCTTATCCGAAACGTGCTTGCCGCCCTTGATGGTCTGCGTGGTGTTTTCTAGTTTATACGCGTCTTGTGGCAGCAACACGTAGTTCTTGTGATGCTCCTTGTTGAAGCTTTCCACCAGTTCGGGTGCGGCTTTCAGCTCAACGTTGATGTTTTCCTTAGCCAGTTCGCTGGCCGCCACGTTCACGGCAATGGCCGAAGGAACATCGTCTACGGTGAGTGTAGTTGTTACTTCCTTGCCTTGCGTACCCACGATGTACAGTCCATCGTAGCTTTTAATGCCGTCGTTGCAGGCCGCAACCAAGAGCATGGCCAGTGCGAGGGGCAGTTTTCTCAATATCTTTTTCATTGTTTTTGAATGCTGTTTGTTAGGGTTTTGTGGTTGCTACGGTGTCGCGATGGGTCTGCATAATCTCTATTGCCCGGCGCGTAAACTTGTAGTTGGGCCAGTTGTCATAGTCGTTCTCCATGTGATAAGTGCCGCATCCGCCCTTGCGCGTAGCCTTCTTACCTTGATATTCGGGCAAGAAAAGGGCCATACCCAGGAGCGAAGGCACCTGCTTACCATCTTGCAACGTATGCTGAACGCCTCCTGTGGCGGCCTTACCGCCCTCGAAAGTTTCGGCAAAGATGTACTGTTCGGGCTTCCATCCGCGTGCGGCAGCATCGTTGAAACGGCGTTGCAGGTCGGCATAGCTGGGGCTGTTATAGGCTTGCACCACGCCATAGTTAAAGTATTCGGCCAATTCGGGTTTCACATCGAAGGGCACGCCGTCGATAATGAGCAGGTTGGACGTGCCACTCTTGGGCCCGATGAACTCGCCTAGCTTCTTTACAAATATCTCCATGTTGTCGCGATAGTTGGGATACACGTTCAACGGACCTACAAGTGGCCCGGTGAAAGGGCCTCCGGCGGGGTCTTGGTAGCCGGGTTCGTAGTCTAGGTCGATGCCTTGGTAGCCGTAAGCCTTCATGGTATCTACCAACGACACGGCATAACGCTCAATTGCCTCGCGCGTAACTTGGTCGTGGTTTTCGCCTTCCAAGAACTGTGCGGGTATTTTGTGGGCGAAGATGGTGAAGGTAACGCGTGTTCCCTTCACTCGTTGCACGTATTCAATGTCTTCGCGATCGTATGTTCCACTCCAAATGGAGATGATGTCTACGCTGTCGGGTACGCTTTTAAGCGAACCAATCATGTTGGGCGACTTGGTGTTCCACCCGCCGAACCAACCGAAGAACACTTCGTGGTCTGTTCGTTGTTTGTAAGCGCGCAAGTCGGCGTAATACTGTTCGCTCTTCTCTTCGGGCTTGATGATGTCCAAAGCCTCGATGCTGGTGTTGCACGAGGTGAGTGCCGCAGCAGCCAGAGCAAGGGATGCAATCCCGTGGAATATGTTTGTTACGTTCATTATTATATTCTGTTTATCGGTTGACAAGTTAACGAGTTGCAAGGCTCGCGGTGCTTGTCGTTATATTAACGTTGGCTTAACACAAACGCTTGTTGATGCGTAAATGATAGTAGCTAATGTGGCGTTCGAGGTTATTGTTTGTCCCACCATAGGCGTGTTCCGCCCGTGTCTTCGCCGCCAAGCAGCTGCACAGCCTTTTCCACTTCCTGTTTATTTCCGCTGTATTCGCTGGCTGGGAAGGGCACACGGCGCACTTGCACGTTGGTGTTTACCTTGCCATTGCTTAGGTTGTCTACCACGGGGAAGAGCTTTGGATAGCCCGTTCTGCGGAATTCGCTCCATGCTTCTTGGCCCAAGGGATAGATGGCAATCCACTTTTGGGTGATGATGCGTTCGAGTTTCTTCTCTTTCGTTGCGCTTTCGTCCCATGCAGGTGTGATGTCTGATGGTGCTTCTGCCGCAGTACTGGTTCCCAAACCTGGGTAAGCACTGGGCTTGGCGGTGCTGGCGAGATAAGCTTCGGCTGCATCGGCCAGTCCATATTGCTCAAACGATGTGGTTATGCCTTGCGCGTAAAGCTCTTCTGGCGTACCACCCATGTTCCAACCAAACAATGCGCCTTCGGCCCTGAGCAGCCAAACCTCGGCCGCCGTCATCCACACGTAGGGAGTAGAGCGGGTTATTGTGGGCATCGACAGCCTTTCATCGCCCTGAAAATCCTTACCGTTACGCATTCCGTTGCGCAGTCCGCGATACACATCCCCTTTGGCTTTGGCAAAGAACTTGGGCAAACGCGGGTCGGCAAAGCCGTTCAGGTAAGCGTCCATCGTGGCACCCATGCGGTCTTCGTTATAACCTTCGGGACTATATATGTTGTAGAAAGGATTGTTATAGGTGAACGAGAGCGCGCCAACCGTCTGCATCACCGCGTTGTCGGCATTGTCTTCCAACACGCCATAGGGGTTGTTCACGGCCTCTTCTGCCAGTTTCTGCGCTCCATCATACACGGCGCGGCATCGCATAGCCAAGCGTAGTTTAAGCGAATTGGCAAACCGAATCCACTTCTTCAAGTCGCTTCCGTAGATAAGGTCGAACTTATCCAAAGGCTTTGCGGCCGGGTTGAGCCTGTCGAAGTTCGTCAAAACGCCGACGGCATGGTTCAGTTCGGCGAAGAAACGCATGTAAACGGCCTCTTGCGAGTCGTAAGGTACGGGCGTTTCCAAGCCGAAACGGGTGTAAGGTATGGGGCCATATATGTCGGTTGTTTTGTGCATAGCCTCAACTTTCACTATTTCGCCCACAGCGAAAAGCACGCTGGCCGAGTCGGCTTTAAGTCGCAACTGCTGCCAATTGCTCATCAGTTTGGTGAAAGCCACCGAGAAGGGGCGGTCTTTCCAGCCGTCGGGAAAGGCGTAAGTGGTACCGTTAAAGCCGCCTTCCCAGCTTTGCGTTCCTGCATAATAGCCGGCGAACATGTTGCCCACGAGGTCTTCGGCCAGCTGAAAGTCGTTCTGGTCTTCGGGCACTACGTTGCGTTGCAAGGATGTAAGGTAGGTTCCGTGCAGGTTATCATATCCCAACCATGCGGGATTAGCCCTGTCGGGGTCGTCGTTAAGGCTCGAATCTAGGCAGCCAACCAAGGGCAGACATAGCGCAGGGAGCACAAAAAGGGTTTTTATTTTATTTTTCATTGTTGCTTGTTTTAGGTTGTGAAGTTTAGAAGTTCACCTTTACTCCAAAGCCCATGCTGCGTTGGCTGGGGGGCATAAAGTAGTCGAACCCTTGATAATAGGTTCCCGTGTTGGCTGTTAGTTCGGGGTCGAAGGGTGCGCGGTTGTAAATCATCAGCAGGTTGTGACCCGTTAGCGACAGATTTACTTTAAGCTTATTGGCAAACCAAGCCGTGGGCAGGTCGTACGAAATAGACATCTCGCGAAGTCTAACGTTGGTTGCGCTGTAAGTGTAATGCGCCAAAAGTCCCGTTCGTCCGCCGGCAGCCACACCATAATATTGTTCTGCATTCAGCAGTCCGTTGTTCACGCGCACGCCGCCAGCATCGCGAGCATCGGCCGTTTGCTTAGACACGCCGAACTGATCCATCAGTGCCTGCGTTGCCGAAACAACCACTCCGCCCACGCGTGCATCGAACATAAAGCCCAGTTCGATGCCTTTCCAAGCAAAGCTGTTGCGTAGCGAGATGTTGTATCGTGGTGCGGCCGAGCCCACTTTCACAAAGTCGTTCTCGTCTTTCTGCACGCCTCCGTTAGCCAGGATGTTGCCTTGGTAGTCTTGTTTGAGGTGCGATGCGTAGATGTCCGACATCGTTCCGCCCTTGCGCAATATCATTTTGTACGACTCGGCCGACGAAACTTCAAACTCCGTTGGTGCTTTCACCGTGGTGTTGGTGGTGCGGTCGGTTACGTATTCGGGCAACAGCTCCTTTATTTCGTTGCGGTTGAGCGAATAAACGAGGTTAGCCGACCAATCAACAGGGCCCAGTTTCTGGTTGTAGGTGGCACTAAGTTCCACGCCCCAGTTGTTTACCTTACCTGCGTTTTCGAAAGCATACTCGTAGCCAGAGCTAGGCGGCAGCTTGTAACGGAACAGTTGGTTGTAGGTGTTGCTGTTGTAATAGGTGGCGGCGATGTTCAGTTTGTTGTCGAACAGGCGCATGTCCATACCCAACTCGAAGGCCTTTGTCATTTCAGGTTTCAGGTGACTGGCCGGCGTAAAGGCCCCACTCTTGGGCGTTCCGTTAGACAAGGCCACGGCTTCGCGCGTAAGATAGGGCGACGGCGGGTTACCCACCTGCGCGTAACTACCGCGTATCTTCCACAACGAGAAGATGTTTTTGGGCAAAGGCAACACTTCTGTGAGCAACACCGAAGCACCTACCGAGGGGTAGAACACGTTGTTGCTGTTGGTTCCGAGCAAAGTAGAGAAGAAGTCGATGCGGCCCGTTGCATCGGCAAAGAGGAAGTTGCGGTAGCCCACTTCAACCTTGGCGTAGAACGATTGGGTTTGCGTGTGCAAGTTGGCATGCGCCGTGCTGCTCTCGGTGGGCGACATGTTGGAGGGGTGGAAGAAGTTGGGTACGCGTGCCAAGTTCCCTTCAAAGGTTTTGCTTGTATAGCGTTCGTCAAAGTAACTCCCACCGATGTTGGCCAAAAGGCGTATCTCGTCATTGGCAAATTGCTTGTCGATGTTAATCAGGAAGTCGAGATAGGTAGACGTGTTCTTGTCGTCTTGCGTCATCCAGTTACCTGCGGGCTTAGAGAAAAGTCCGTCGGTAGATGCGTAGAGCTTGCGTTCAAAGTCGGTATAAGCGTTATCCATGCGCGCCCTACCCAGTATGTTGAGCCAAGAGGTGATGTTCCAACGCGCCGAGAAACTGGCGATGAAACGCTCGCGATTGGTTTCAAACTTGTTACGGTTAACAATCCAGAAGGGGTTTTGCATGCCTAAGCCCAAGTTTCCATAGGGCCAGTTCTGCGTTTTAAAGTTGCGCACGGGGTTGTACATTTCGTACACGGCATAGCGATTGATGTCGTCGCTGGGTGGGAAAAGGTAAGTAGGCACCAAGGGGTTGTAGTACATACCCTGACCAATGCCGTTGCGGGTGTTCTGCTTCACGTAAAGCAAGCTGAAATCCAATTCCAACACATCCTTAATAACGTCCCACGAGTTGCGGAAAGTAAAGTTGTAGCGGTTGTATCGGTTGTTGGGTACGATGCCGCCCGCGTTAACTGCGCCCACCGAAATGTGGGTTTGGCTGGTTTCGCTACCCGTAGACAAGGCCACAGAGTTGGAAACATTGAAGCCCGTATTAAAGAAATCGAGCGGGTTATAGTTTGAAGGGCGCTCCATTTTCTCGCCCCAACTGGCAAATTCGCCTTCTTTTCGGCCGTAGGTGTTTTGGAACTGCGGCGTTACGAAGGGTCGGGTGAAGGAGGTGCTGTTAGAGAACGACACCTTTGGACGTCCCACTGCGCCCTTCTTCGTGGTGATAAGGATAACGCCATTGGCTCCGCGGTTGCCATAAAGGGCAGCGGCCGATGCACCCGTCAGCACCGACATGCTCTCGATGTCGTCGGGGTTGATGTTCGAAATGCCGTCGCCGTCGGCCACTTCCACCGACTCGTAGAAGTTGTCGCTCTGCTTGGTGCGTAGTCCTTGCATGGGAATTCCGTCCAGTACATAAAGCGCGTTGTTCTCTCCGAACAGCGATTTGGTACCGCGCATCACCACGCGCGACGAGCCTCCCACGCCCGATGAGCTCTGATTAATGGTAACGCCGGCAATCTTTCCGGCCAAGGCGTTCACAAAGTTCGCATCTCTAACGCGCGTCACTTCGCTTCCTTTCAGGTCTTGCACATTGTAGGTAAGCGCCTTTGCCTCGCGCTTTATACCCAGTGCCGTAACCACCACCTCGTTCAACAATTTCTTGTCTTCCTCCATAACGATGGTCATGGGCGTGGTGGTGTTGGCCTTTAACGTTTGTGTGGCATATCCCACATACGAAATTTCGATGGTTTCTCCATCGCCAACTTGCATCGAGAATTGTCCGTCGATGTTGGTTATCGTACCTCCCTTGCCGTCTTTACTGCGCACGCTAACGCCAACCAGCGGTTCGCCGTTGGTATCGGTAACCGTTCCGGTAACCGTTTTGCGCGTGTTTTGCTGCAAAGATGTTGCGTTGGGCTGCGTGTTGCTTGTGCCGGCCATAGCCCATGCCATAGGCGAAAGGGCCAACCAAGCCACCAATACCGCCCTATTAGCCAAGGGCGGCAATGCGTAATAGTGTTTTAGCATCTTCTTTGGGTTTGTTTATAAATGTTGATTGCTGTATTTTTAGCTTTTAGCAGATTTCGCGTGCAAAGATATAACAATTAAATTGGTCTGACAAACAAACGAGACGAAGGCGAAACCTAGCGATGCTTACAAGTTGAAACCACCGCGCAAAGCTTTTCAGGCAAGACGTGCAGCATGCTTACTAAGGCGCAAGCAATATGAAACATAAAACGAGGGAGCAACAAGCAAAAAGATTTTTTGCACCTTTTACCCACGCCAATTAGACACAGGTTGCATGCCATTGCAACCTATGGGCACAAAAAAAGGGATTCCGCTGAATCCCAACCTTTTGTTAACCTTAAATCTAATACCAT
>CALIZL010000005.1 GCA_938028745.1 uncultured Prevotella sp. | reverse complement strand
AAACAAACCTTCGCGAGAATCGATTTTTTGCGGCAAGGTGGGCGATTGGTGAACAACGAAGGCACTCATAATGTTAAATTTATCGCTGAAAACTAGACAAAACGAGTTTGCAGTAAACATTTGCAAGTGGTCAGCTGCACAGAAAACATGAAGGCTTGCGACAACCAGCGCGAGCGGTTGCAGGGCATGCTGCACACGGACAACGGCAACAGCTTCATGGAAACGCAGAAGTAATCGGCCATTGACAAGCGGTTTTCTGCTTGTGGAGACCGCATTGAATAACGTCTGCCCGAACACTTTTTTAGACGTAGCCACGTTTTACCACATACAAATGGGGCAGAACTTCAGATTTCATCGTATTTCTGTCTGGCACGTTGTACACGAGCGGGGTGTTTAGGTTTAGCAACACAAAGGCGTAAACTCCTCTCAATTGTAGAAATACTAAAAGTCAAGACGACTTCAGTAGCAGAATTTTCTCTGTTTCAATTGTACTTTACCATGTTTTTATTTTCTTTTGTTTGAGGTAAAGTGTCAACTTATTGAGTAGTCTGCAACTCGATAGGTGCAGCCATCTTTCCGCTTTTTTACCTTTTCACCTTTTCGCTCTTATCAGCCACATCCGTTTCTTTCAGAATTTGTTTCCAAGTGTGGATAATGTCTTGCTCTTGTCTTTCCATCGAATATTCGTTTAGTGCGAACTCTGATGCTTTTCGTCCTTTGTCTAAAACAGACTGGGGAGCCTGTTCGAATACCATTACCATCTCTTCTACCTTTTGGGCATAAGCAATGATGTTTCCATATTCTATTGTTGTGGAGAACTCTGGGTTAAGATATTCTCTGCCTGCCTCACCATGATAGCCAATGACATAACATCCGCATGCCATAGCCTCCACAGGCGGAAGTCCAAAGCCCTCTCTATGGTTGAAACTCAAGAAGAAAACGCTTTCCTTCATGATTTGGGCAACCTCTTGCTCTGTTTTATTGTCAATGGGAACAAAGTTCCAGTTCTTTAATGCCTCTCGTTTTTTTAGAATCTCCACGATCTGGGTTACGTCTTCGCTTAGCTTTCGGGGCATAAAGCATATTTGTTTCTTCTTTATCTCACTATAATTGAATACGGTATTCTGTATTCCTATATGTATCCTATATACATTGGCCGAGGGAAAGGCGTAGTTCAGGTAAGCTAGCGAGTCGTCTGAAACGACGATCGCGGCAGGTATATCTTTTGTATTATAGTTTATCTCGGCATGGTTGGAGGTTATGCCGTAGATGTTAAATGTATAATAACAATTCTGATTAAAAATAATCTTTCTGTTTGTTGGTAATATCTTATTAAACTCCGCACCATATATTTCGGGAATGACGAGTATGTCGTTCGGCGCAATGCTAACGCTTTTCTTACTTAACCGCCACCGTTTAAGTTTTCTTCTTAGGGTAAGCATCCTGTTTAGTAAGATATGTTGGAGCATATAATATATATAAGGACTGTAAGCAATCGCGGCTTGCGATTTAAACCACCACTGCTTTGGCTCTTTGTCTAATAGAACATAAGCGGCTATTCCATGGTTGTTTAATACTTCCACTTGGCGGAATATTTGTTTTACTCCGCCACTGATTAGCTTGTTGTTTGGGCAAATAAAATAGATTTTGGGCTTCATAATGTGACAATATTTCTTAATCTAACTCTTAATGTCATACCCTTTCCTCCGGTCTACATTGGCCTAGATACAGTATGTTGCAAGGCTATTGGCGATAAACGCCTTCCTAAATCAACTTGTTGAGACCATCAAATAAGGGACTACTAGCTGTACTGGATACTTCTTATTCTAATATCTTTTGTAGCCAGCCTGTAAAGCTGTATTTCTGCTTAATGGCTGTATCTACTTGTTGATACGGAGCTTTGATGAAGGTTTCAAGACCTTTGAAGTTGTTGTCTTCGAATACAAAGATGTTGTTGGGATTATAAAAGTCGTAGTCGCGCACTAGTTTATTGTCGGTAATTAGTTTTTTATTGTAACCGATGCTCTCGAATGTGCGAAACGAAAGGCCGTTGTGTATCGAGGTGTGCAGGTCGAGTAAGAACTCTGATTTTTGCATCAATTCAATGCTTTGCTTAAAGGAGAACCCCTTAAAGATCATCTTTACTTCGCAAAGCGACCTACGTCTTCTCTTAGAAAGCAAAAAGAAACGGGGCGTTAGTTTATGGCTTATAAGTGCTGCTCCTAAGTGTTGAAGTAGCGTGAGCCTGTGCCTCATGTAGGTACCTAAGAAAAACACCGTTCCTTTCTCTATTTCTTTGGTAGGCTTTATGTCGTCGAAATAAAAGTTGGTGGCACTATGTAGGTTCGGGTTCTCCTTCACATCGTTTTTGTCGAAGGCATAAAACTTATCAAACAACGCAATATAGTTCTTCACCAGCGGATAGCGTCTGATGCCGTCCCATTGGTAAGCCACAATCTTATCGACCTTTTTTTTCGTTGCGTTCACCACTTCGTAGTCGAACAAGTCTGGACGAATAAAGAACCCATAGTCTGCTTTCTCGAATGTAGAAAGTAGTGCCAACTGCTTTTCCTTGCTCATTTTGTTCTTCAACAGTCGCTTGTGGCTTTTGTCTTTGTGTACCAATTTGTTGTACACATGTATTATTTTGTCTTTCAAGGGTATGGAAACATGCTCGTCGCTTTTAAGCAAGAACACCTTGAAACCTATAAATTCCAAGTTCTCCTTAAACCTTTCGGGCAGTCCAAAGTGGTTGGGAACTGCCATGATGATTGATTTTCCTTCAAATTCTTTATGTTCCATAATCAATAAAACGGCTCCAAAAGGGTCTGCTTTCTTTGTTCCAACGATGGCAACCCATAGGCAATTCGCCGCCATTAAGACTTAATGCCAATTCGGGTTTGTTCTCTATTGCGAAACGGCACGCCTCCATGTAGTTGGGTTTGCTCAGCTTCAAACCATTTCTTTGAGGTTCTACGCTGAAAAAAACATCCTCGGCAAAGAATGGGTTGTTGTTCTTCGGATTTAGGTAAGCTTGTACTTGCAAGGGTAATTGTTCAAGAATTGCAATCATTTTCTCTCTCTTGCGAAGCGAAAAGCCGCCATTACCAACCTCGTTGTATAGCAGTGCCTTATTCTTTTGAGTTCTTCTGTTACCATGATAATTTACCACCCGTAGCCCGTAACACACCAGATTGTCCCATATCCGCTTAGGTAATGGCATCCGTTCACTGCTGCGTAACCAGGGCGCGCCCACATAATCATAGTTCTTATTACACCACAACGCCAGTTCGTCTTTAAAGATAAACGCATCCGTTTGGTAGATAAGAATGTATGTTTTATTGAAGGCCTTGTAGAAATCTACGCTCAACATAAGACTGTTATACCCGCGAATGTCTTTAAAGAAACGGTTGTCGAACGCCTTAAAGTTTGCATCTCCAAAACTTTTGTAGGCAGAAATGTCAAGGCTTTCGGGGTGGACGAAGGTAATGGGGTGGTTCTTCAACACATTAAAAGCCTGCTTCAAGGCAATGCAATCGTCTGTGTCGGCACGCTCCTTATATATAGGTATAACAATATCTATCATCTTTACAGTAGGAAATAAAAGGCAAGACCATAAGGCTTCGCCCCTTAAATCCTATGCCATGTTATTGTGAAATTTAGTAATTGTCCTCGTCTTCACCGATGTTTTCAGCCTCCATGTTCAGTTCGTCGTTGTCTTCTTCGAACGTTGTTCGGTAGCTTTCTTCGGTGAGGATGTCCTCGTCGAACGAGTCGTCGTCATCATCGTCCTTATATTGTCTTTCGGAATCGTTAACTTCGTCCTCGTCGTCCTCATTGTCTTCATCACTGTCGCTAAGGCCTTTTCCGCCCGCAAAGTCGTCGTCAAGTCGGGATGAAACCTTTTCCAATTCGGGCTTTTCCTTAACGAAAATGGCCTCAACCCACGTGCCTTTCTCTATTTCAAGGGCTTCAAATCCGTCTTCGGTCTTCTTGTCGAACATGCCGCCTTTCTTGTGCAGACGGTCCTTTGGCAATACGGTCGTGCTCACCTCAAAGCCGCTTTCGATGATGTCTTTCACGCTTTGTGAGAGCGAATCCCAGCCTCCGCCAAAGTTTCTGTCGAGCACTTCGATAAGTTTTGCCGCCGAAATGTGGCGTATGTTTTCGTAAGTAAGGTCGGTAACACGCATGATGGGGCGTTTCTTAATGGCCAGTTTCGTCTTTTGTCCTTCTTCCAGCCTTATCGCTCCCACCTTAAATCCGCGTTCCTCATACTTCTTTATGATTTCAGGTCGGTCTATCTTTATCTCTTCTGCTTCAAACGCGCTTTTCACAACGTCCATATAATGGCGTGCGTTATCTTTTAGGTCAGCGTCTTTTTCAGCAGCTTCCCACATTCTGAACACGTCATTCTCTTGTATGCTCCACACGTTGCTCTTGCTAAGTGTTTTAAGAGTCAAAGCTTTTTTTTCTTGTTTCATATATGATTAATTATCTTTCTCGCGATGATTGCTTATTGAAAGGGGTTTCGCATAAATGTGCCGTCTGCACAAAGACACCCCGATAGTCGGTTTTCAACCTTTTGTGTGTTGTATTGCTGCAAAATTATATACTTTCATTAAATCTACAAACTTTTGCGACAAAAATTTAATCACACCCCCATTATAGTTGTATCAGAATGCACATTCCAAGTACTTGCGCCAAGCCAACCCCGCTTTCGGTTGATGCCAACGTACAAACAATAGCCCACTAAACGCGCACTTGTGTAGGTTTTCTAAATAAAAATAAGTATCTTTGCAGCAAAAAGAAACGAAATGGGTATATTCGGGTTTTTCAACAAAAGCAAGAAAGAAACGCTAGACAAAGGCTTGGAAAAGACCAAGCAAAGCGTTTTTAGCAAGTTAACGCGTGCGATAGCCGGAAAGTCAAAGGTTGACGACGAGGTTCTCGACGACTTGGAGGAAATCCTAATCACATCCGACGTGGGCGTAGACACTACGTTGAAAATCATTGAGAGAATTGAAACACGGGTGGCTCGCGACAAGTACGTCTCAACAAGCGAACTTAACAACATCTTGAAAGAAGAGATTACCGCACTGCTTTCCGAGAATAACACGCAAGACAACGATAGTTGGGAACTCCCCGAAACGGGCAATCCATACGTGATACTCGTGGTGGGCGTGAACGGAGTGGGCAAAACAACCACCATAGGTAAGCTGGCCCACCAGTTTAAGCAGGCAGGAAAGAAGGTTTATCTTGGAGCCGCCGACACTTTCAGAGCTGCTGCCGTAGAGCAGATTTGCATCTGGGGCGAACGCGTTGGCGTGCCCGTGGTGAAACAACAGATGGGCTCCGACCCCGCATCGGTGGCATTCGATACGCTCAGTTCGGCCAAAGCCAACGGCGCCGACGTGGTAATCATCGACACGGCAGGCCGACTACACAATAAGGTGGGACTGATGAACGAGTTGAAGAAGATAAAGGAAGTGATGAAAAAGGTGCTGCCCGAAGCTCCTAACGAAGTGTTATTGGTGCTAGATGGCTCAACCGGGCAGAACGCTTTCGAGCAAGCCAAGCAGTTTTCGGCCGTTACCAACATCACCGCATTGGCCATTACCAAACTCGACGGCACGGCCAAGGGGGGCGTGGTGATTGGCATCAGTGACCAATTGAAAGTTCCCGTAAAGTACATTGGCCTAGGCGAGGGTATGGAAGACCTACAACTCTTCAACCGCCAGCATTTCGTAGATTCGCTTTTCAATGAATAACTAAGGTTCTTGGGTTCGTAGTTGGGCGAACTTGTGAGCGCATCAATCTCCAAGCCCTTGTCCTTCTCGATAACAAGTTCGTAAGCTTTTAAACGAGAGAAATGTCAGAAGGCATATTAGCTCGCGAACTTACAAACTCATCAACTTACAATGAATAAACGGGGTCAACATCCCCCATTCGCCTTACCAGAGTGCCACAGCACTCGTGCTGTGCCTCTTCGTTCCCCACGTTGTTCGTGCGGACAAGGCGACATCTCAACAAGTACTCAAACATTAGAATGAAAAAGAATCAGGTTGACATCATCACAATGGGGTGCTCAAAGAACCTCGTTGATAGTGAATTGCTGATGAAGCAATTTGAAGCGAACGGATACCACTGCGTGCACGACAGCAAAAAACCGAATGGAGAAATCGTTGTTATCAACACATGTGGTTTCATAGAAAGTGCAAAAGAAGAGAGCATCAACACCATCTTAGAGTTTGCACAAGCCAAGGAAGAAGGGCGTTTAAAGCAGCTTTACGTGATGGGTTGCCTGTCGCAACGCTACCAAAAGGAGTTGGAACAGGAAATACCGCAGGTGGATAAGTTCTACGGCAAGTTCAATTACAAAAACTTGCTTAAAGATTTAGGGAAAGGCGTCATCGCGTCGTGCAACGGAACGCGCAGCATTACCACGCCCCGCCATTATGCCTACCTCAAAATTAGCGAAGGTTGCGACCGCAGTTGCGCCTATTGCGCCATACCGCTTATCACGGGCAAGCACGTAAGTCGCCCCAAAGAAGAAATTCTTGAAGAGGTGCGCAGCTTGGTTTCGCAGGGCGTAAAAGAGTTTCAAATCATTGCCCAAGAGCTTACCTATTATGGTGTAGACCTCGATGGGCAACGCCAGATAACCGATTTGATTAGCGAAATGGCCGACATCAAGGGCGTGGAGTGGATAAGGTTGCACTATGCCTACCCCAATCAGTTCCCCCACAGCCTGCTCCAAGTCATCAAGAACAAGCCAAACGTGTGCAAATACATCGACATCGCCCTGCAACATATATCCGACAACATGCTCACACGCATGCACCGACATGTTACCAAGGCTCAAACGATGGAACTGATTAAGCGTATTCGCGAAGAAATACCCGGCATTCACCTACGCACAACCTTGATGGTTGGATTTCCGGGAGAAACGGAAGACGACTTTAACGAGTTGCTCGACTTCGTGAAATGGGCGCGTTTCGAACGCATGGGTGCCTTTGCCTACTCCGAAGAGGAGGGTACTTACAGCGCGAAACATTACGAAGACAACATACCAGACGAAGTGAAACAACGCCGACTGGACCAACTGATGGCCCTGCAACAAGATATCAGTGCGGAGGTAGAGGCCCAAAAGGTGGGCAAAACGCTCCGAGTGATTATCGACAGAAAGGACGGCGACTACTATATAGGGAGAACGGAATGGTCTTCGCCAGAGGTAGACCCCGAAGTGCTTATCCCAGCAACGGTGAAATTGCGCGTTGGAAGTTTCTATAACGTGCGCATCACCGACAGTGAAGAATTTGACTTATATGGTGAAATAGAATGAACAACAAAGAGTTTATAACCGAACTAGCGCAACAAACGGGCTATACGCAGAACGTAACCCAAACCTTAGTGCGCAACGTCATCGACGAAATGGCTGTACGTTTCGACGAGGGCGACGTCGTTTCGATACCTGGATTCGGCACATTCGAAGTGAAAAAACGACTCGAACGCGTGGTGGTTAACCCGGCCACCCAGCAGCGCATGCTAGTTCCACCTAAACTCGTGTTGAATTTTAGGCCCACGGCTTCCATTAAGGAACGTCTCAAAAATGGAGGTGAAGATGAATAACAGAGTTGGTATCCGCGAGTTGGCAATGGCTCTTGTCAACAAAAACAAGCTTTCTTTGAAAGAGGCCGAGAACTTTGTGGCAACAATGTTCGATACGCTTAACGTGGGATTGAACGATGATAAGCAGGTTAAGCTAAAAGGGCTTGGCACGTTTAAGGTGATGAGCGTTAGCGCGCGTAAGAGCGTTGACGTTAACACGGGCGAGCCGATAATCATTGATGGGCGCGACAAAATATCATTTACGCCCGACAGCACCATGAAAGACTTGGTGAACAAGCCCTTTGCACAATTCGATACGGTGGTTATAAACGATGGTGTTGACTTGAAAGAGTTGGAACGAATGGACTGGACGGAGACGACATCAGATGCAGAACTTGCGCCCTTGAACGACAGTTCGGACGGTGCGGAGGCGACACCCACCTCTACTTTGCCGCCTTCTAAGATTGAAGCAGCAGTGAACCAAGCTGCCGACGCATTGGCTAGCGCACCCGTAGAAGTGCCCAACGAAACAGAAGTGCCGGTTAAGAAGGCTCCCGAAAAGAGTCATATTCTCACGATGCAACAGCTTTCGGCGCTTAATGACGACCAACGGCCAATTGCTGTTGCTGAAAATGCAGTGAATGCAACAACCCAACTTACCCTCACTGCCGACCAGTTGCGCCTGCTTAACGGCGGCGAAAAGCAGAACGAACATGAACAAAATGTTGTTCAGCGTGCGGAGTTAGAATTGGAGGAAACCTCCATTGAAACAGGAACAGGCGCGCCCGACATCCTTTCTGATGATGGAACGGAAGGGGCACAAGCACAAACCCAATCGGTTGAAGGGCTTTCTGAGCAGGCAGACGAAACGCCCGATGCTACCGAAATGGATGTTGTAAATGGGGTAGAGGCAAGCGATGTGGAAGAAACACATAATGATGTGGAAGGCGAACCTGCAAAAGGAGAAGACATGCCTGATGTCGACAATGACATTGTAGCTACCGAAACCCACGACGATAGCGGGTGCGAACCTGTACAAGCGGCTTGTGCGGTGTCTGCTGTTGAAAGCCAAACGCTTGTTGATGAGAACGTTGAAACAGAAGATGAGCCGACATCAGAAGACACGGAAAACAACAACGCTGACCGCTCGGATGTGGAAACCGAACTTCAAATTGACGAAGAGGACTCTGAAGAAGACGGCGAAACAAATGAAAGCTCGTATGAATATGAAGAGGACGAATGGGAAGAGGAGGAACGCAGAAGAAAGCGCAGAAGGCTTATTGTGGCCTGTGTTGTTGGCCTTATTGTTGTTGCTGGTGGTGTGGCTTGGTATCTATGGAACCAAATGCAGCTGAAGGACAACCGCATTTCGCACCTCGAAACGCTCCTGAATACCTCTAAACCTTCTGATTCAAAGGCATCCGAACAAGCACTTTCGCCTGCCGATTCGGCACGCGAAGACTCTATAAATAAGCTTATAGATGCCCAAACCAAAGCCGATTTGGCGGCTAGCGAGGCGAAGATAGCACAAAATGCTGAGAAAAAGGCGGAGAAAGCAGACGATAAGAAGGCCGCTGCAACAACTGCCGAGAATAAGAAACCTGCCGAAAAAATGGCGGATAAACCTGCACCAAAGCAAGAAAAGGCTAAGGCCAGCACAGACGAAAGCCAAAACTATAAGCAATACGAGAAAGACGCTCGTGTGAGAACGGGTGCTTATAAGATTGTGGGTATTGCCCATGTGGTAACGGTTACCAAAGGTCAAACGCTTTATTCGTTAAGCAAAAGCATGTTAGGGCCTGGTATGGAGTGCTACATTGAGGCCGTTAACGGAAATGTGAAGGAACTGAAAGAAGGCCAAAAGATAAAAATTCCTAAGCTGGAATTGAAGAAACCAAAGGCTACATCTAAGAATTAAGGCCGTTTTAGGGGACGTAGGCAGTAGGGCTTGCGTCTCCTAAATCATTTCTAATGATTAAGAGTGCGCATCATTTCGACTCACCAAGTTAATACCCCATACTCATTAACGCTTTAACTCATAACCTCACAAACTCATCAGCTCACAATCTTACGAACTCACCAACTGAACAACTCACAAACTTACGAACTCACCAACTGAACAATCACAACCTCATCAGCTCACAACCTCATAACCTCACAACCTCACCAACTTAAAATCTTACAAAATATTTTACAAAACGCATCCTCTCCGCCACCCCCTTCTAGCGAAAATAAGGGTGTCTAAGCAAGCAATTTGCTGCAAAATGCAGCCTTACACGTTTTTGTTTTTGTCAAATTTTGGAGAAGTTGCATGCGTTTAGCACCACTTTACCTTTCTAGTTTGGTCGGCAACTCATAATTTTTCAAGCCCAATCATCCACTTTTAGCTACGAAAACACCACTTTTTATATATGTTTTGCCCCTTTTCAGTCCTATTTTTAGTGGTTCGAAGAGGTCTTGTCTATCTCCTTGATGTGTATTTTTATGCTTTTCGTCACCCATTTTGCCGCATTTTACCTTGCGTTTAGCACCAAAATGCACTGCGTTTAGCACCAAAACACACCGCGTTTAGCACCAAAATGCAGTGCGTTTTGCGGCATATTGCACCGCATTTTGCAGCAAATAGCCCAAAAACTGGTGCAAATTGCGGTTGTGTGTAATGAATATTCATATTGCTAGCATTTATATGCAACCCCCTTTTGCATCAAAACTAACCTTCGCGAGAATCGATTTTTTGCGGCAAGGTGAGCGACTGGTGAGCAAAAAGGGCACTCATAATGTTAAAATCTGTGCGGAAAATAAGACAAATTAAAGGTGAAAAGTTGACGAGTAGACAAGTAAACGAGTAGACAAATTACCAAGAAAATGAGTTGAACAGTTGATAGGTGCAGCCTTCTTTTCCCCTTAGCTAATTTACAAGTTTATGAGTTAATGGGTTTACAACTTAACAAGAGGACTATTTGAGCTGCCAATGAGTTGGCAAGTGTACAAGCAGAAAGGTTTGCTAACTGGCAAGTAGTCAAGTTGTCCAATTATAGGCTTGGTATATAGAAATGGCATTTATCCCAAACGGATAGCAAAATGTGGGGGTGTTTGCTAAGCAAAGGTGCGTAGTAGGAGGCTAAATCTAAAACTCATCGCATTTTCTAAAACAATTCCTTTGTATTTCTTCATCACCTTATATAAAGCAGAAATCCCAACCATATTGCTATGGTTGGGATTCTGTTGTTTGTTTGGAATAAGTGTAATTGTTTATTTATGCCTCAGCTTCCGGTATTACAGAAACATAGCTTTTGTCCTTGCGGCTCTTGCGAAAGTTCACAACACCGTCGATAAGTGCGAAGAGCGTATCGTCTTTACCGATGCCCACGTTCTTGCCGGGGTTGTGTTTCGTGCCACGCTGACGAACGATGATGTTACCAGCAGTAACCTTTTGTCCGCCATAAATCTTAACGCCAAGTCTTTGTGAAGCTGATTCGCGTCCGTTCTTAGAACTACCAACACCTTTTTTATGTGCCATTCTTAATTCCTCCTGCGTTTAAGCGATTACTTGTTTAACTTCTACTTGCGTGAACTGAGCGCGGTGACCATTCTTCTTGCGATAGTCTTTGCGGCGTTTCATCTTGAAAACGATGATCTTGTCACCTTTTACAAGGGGGTTCACTACTTCTACTACTACTTTCGCACCTTCAACGGTGGGTGCGCCTACGGTTACTGCTCCTTCTTTGTCTACTAGCAGCACCTTGTCAAACTCAACAGTTTTGCCGGCCTCCACATCTTTAATGTGGTGAACATAGAGTTTCATACCCTGTTCTACCTTAAACTGCTGACCGTTAATTTCTACAATTGCGTACATTATAATGTTTGTAAAACGGTTTTCCGCGAGGCGTTCAGACTCGTTCCGACACTTTTTTAAGCCTCCACGGACTAAAACAGGTGCAAAGTTACGAAATATATTTGGGTGTTTTATTTTATTGAGACAAGGCAATAATAAATTTAACACATATTAAGTATTAAAGTGCCTTGTCGTCTATAAAGCGCATGGTTTTAAGGCGTTAAGTCATCTATATTTTAGGCTTTATGCCCGTTAGTTTTGTGCCAGTAAGCTTTTCATTTCATTGCTGTGTAAGTTCATTCGTTCATAAGTGCGTAGGGCTTAAACCCTGGAATGGCCTGCGATAAAAGCCTATAAACTTAGTTGTACAAAAACTTGCAAACGCAACTATTTTCGCCTAGCGTTGCGTTTTCCGAAAATATTTCTATATATTTGCATGCGTAACCGTAAATATATAGGCTATCAGTTTGCTTTTCCAACATCGGCGCAAGGCGCTTGTCGTCAGGCATCTTTTGGTTTGCCTGTGGGTGTTGGGCCTTTTTGCTTGTGGCGACAAGAATGTTGCCGAGGCAGATAGGCTCAACAGTATGGCCTATGCCTTTCACTATCGCAATCTCGATTCCACAGCAGCCTATGCCCAACGCGCATTGAACGTGTCGGGAAACTATGCAGCCGGGCGAGCAGAGGCTTTGAACAATATGGCATTCGTGCGCATATCTAAGATGGAGTTCGAAACGGCATCGGAACTGCTTAACGATGTGAAAGACATCACCGACAACCAAGTGGAACTGCTTGTGGCCGATGTGCAGCTGATGAGACTTTGCCAAAGGCAGTCGCGCAACAAAGATTTCTATAACTATCGCGAAAGTGCATTACGCCGATTAAAGCGCATTAAGGAAGAGGCCTACAACCTTTCGCCGCGACTGCGCAAGCGAATGATATACGCCGAAACCGAACTTTATATCGTGGCGTCGGTGTATTTTTACTACATCGGCTTGCCCGATAGGGCCATTGCCGAACAAGAAAACATCAAGCCCAACGGCGATATACAACAAGATACGGCGCAATGGTTGAGCTATATGTATAATGTGGGAGCAGGCGGACTGATAACGGCACCCACGAAGGAGGCCATATCGCAGCAAGAGTTCGACTTCTTGTTTCGCTGTTATGGGCTTGCCATACAAAGCAATTATCCTTATTGGGAGGCCAACTCGCTGCAAGCCATAAGCGAACACTTAATAGACAAGCAACAGCGGCGCCAATTGTTGCGTGATAATGCAACGGCCATTACCATACTTAACACCGACGACATGCCCGACAGTTTGCTGGCAGGCAACTTGGCACAGAGGGCGTTGGTGATGTTTTCCAGCTATGGCAACGTTTATCAAACGGCTGGTGCATACCGTACACTGGCCTCTTGCTACTGGGCACTGAAAGATTACAAGTCGGCCCTTTTCTGTTTGCAAAACGCCCTGTACCGCAACCCGGACATAAACAAAGCCCCCGACTTGGTGTCGTCTATCTGCGAACAGCTCAGTTTGGTGTATTCGGCCATGAACATGAAAAGCCAAAGCGACGTTAACCGCAACGTGTACCTCGACATACAACGGCAAACCCGACAGGACAAGCAACAAGAGGCGCGAGCCGAACAGCTTGAAAATTCGTCGAAACAGCTTAACATGATGCTTATGTATGTGGGTGTGGCCATCGTGTTGGTGGTGCTTTTGCTCTATTTCTTCAACTCCTTGCGTGCCAGGCAAGCCGCAAAGTATTCGCCGGAGAAGATGCTCGAACCCCTGCGGCAGTGGGAAAAGGTGAACGCACAGCACGTGGAAGAGCAGAACGACCGTTATGAAGAACTGCACGAAGAGCAGGAAATAGGTAGGCGACACGTGGTGGAGAACAAGAAGAAGAACATCGAACAGCGCGCCAAGGTGTCGTTGGTAAACTCGGTTGTGCCCTTTATCGACCGGATGCGACACGAAATTCATCGGCTGAACGCTGTGCAAGAACCCGAAAACATTAGGCAAGAACGGCTGGACTATGTGAAGGAACTTACCGATAAGATAAAAGAATACAACGCCATTCTTACCCAATGGATACAGATGAGGCAAGGAGAACTGAGCCTGCACGTGGAAAGTGTGGCGTTGCAACCGCTCTTCGACATCGTTGGCAAAAGCCGAATGGGATTTGAACACAAGGGGATTAAGCTGGTGGTGGAGCCTACAACCGAGGTGGTGAAGGCCGACCGCACGCTTACACTCTTTATGATTAACACGCTGATAGACAATGCACGCAAGTTTACAGAAAGAAACGGCAAGGTTACGCTTAGCGCACGTGTTGCCGAGGAGGAGGGTTATGTAGACATCGTGATTGCCGATACTGGCGTGGGAATGACCGAAGAGGAACGGGCGCACTTGTTTGAACGCAAGGTGATAAACTCGTCTTCGGCCGATGTTCAGACGTCGCATGGTTTCGGGTTACTTAACTGTAAGGGCATCATCGACAAGTATAAAAAGGTAAGTAGGATATTTAGCGGCTGCTCCATTTCGGTTGAAAGCGAAAAGGGTAAGGGCAGCGTGTTCTGTTTTAGGCTGCCAAGGGTGGTGCGCATGCTTGCTGTTGTGCTGGCATTGTGTGGGGGAATGCAGGTTCATGCCGCGGCTGCAAGGGATAGCGTGCAGGGTAACCGAAGTAAAATTCTAGACAGAATTTCGGCTTACACGCCCGAAGGAAAGTTGCTTAAACGCGCTAACGCCTACGCCGACAGTGCCTATTTTGCCAACGTTAACGGCCGTTATGCCAAGGCTTTGCAGTATGCCGACAGCTGTATAGGAAAACTTAATGACCTATATCGGCTGAAAGCACCACATGGGAAAGACCTGATGGTGGCTTATTCTAAATCGGTGGACAAGCCAGCAGAGATACAATGGCTGACCGATAGTTTGAAAACCAATTTCAGTATCATTCTCGACATACGCAACGAAAGTGCTATTGCGGCATTGGCCTTGCACGAATGGGATCTGTATCGTTATAACAACGAGGTGTACACAAAGCTTTTTAAGGCCCTTTCGGCCGACAATACGCTCGATGCTTACGTGGTGGGCATGCAGCAATCGAAGGCCAACAAAACCATCAGCATCGTTGTGCTTGTTTTGCTTTTGCTGCTCATCATCCCTGCCTATTACGTGTTGTTCTATCGGCATTACGTTGCCTACCGCATCTATGTGGAAAGGGTTGAGGATATAAATAAGGTGTTGATGAACACCGAAGAGGCACAAGCCAAACTCGATGCCATAGCACGTATCATCAAGTCGATAGACAGGCATGGCGGCGAAACGGTGCAGTTTAACTCGCTTAACGAGGTGGTAAGCCAGATAAGCGAGGTGTTGCAAAAAAGCGTAGAGATGGAGAAGGCGCGCGAAGAGAGCATAGAAATGGCCGAAGACGAACTGCACCGCGTGGAAATAGAGAACGATAAGCTGCACGTTAACAACAGCGTGCTGGACAATTGCCTTAGTGCACTGAAACACGAGACGATGTATTATCCTTCGCGCATTAGGCAATTGATAGAGAATGGCGGCGAAGATCTGCACGACATGAACGAGTTGGTGGACTATTATAAGGAGTTGTACATGCTGTTGAGCACCCAAGCCATGCGCCTTGTCGGCGATTTGCGCTACTCGTACAGGCATGTGCCACTGAAAAAACTGCTCGATGTTTTTCCCCACACAAGCGAAACCGATGTAGGGGAGCGGCACATCCTGGGCGACGAAGATCTCTTGCGCTACCTGTTCGGCATCCTCGCCCATCTCTTCGAGGGCCATTCGGTTGCACTGGCAGTAAAAGACAAGGGGACGAGATACG
This sequence comes from uncultured Prevotella sp., assembly GCA_938028745.1. Taxonomy (GTDB): domain Bacteria; phylum Bacteroidota; class Bacteroidia; order Bacteroidales; family Bacteroidaceae; genus Prevotella. The sequence continues at coordinate 20,525 of CALIZL010000005.1, read as the reverse complement.
TGGAGATAGACCTCGAACTGCCCAGTGTGATGTACACCGACGAACAGTGTAGAGAATTGTTCACACCCACAACGCCCAACTTGCAGTTTTATCTGTGTAGGCAAATCGTACGCGACACGGGCGAGTTTACCAACGCTAGGGGCTGCGGCGTGTTTGCATCGAACATCGAAAATAAGACACATATCGCGATAACCCTGCCCAAAACAACGCAGGCATAAACACTAAACATCATACAACCACAAACGACATGGACAAATTTAAAGTGATAATCGTGGAAGACGTACCCTTAGAATTGAAGGGTACGGAAGGCATATTCAGAAACGAAATACCTGAGGCTACCATCATCGGGACGGCAGATAACGAGCCGGCGTATTGGAAATTGCTGAAACAAGAGCTGCCCGACCTGGTGCTGCTTGACCTCGGTTTGGGCGGTTCTACCACCATCGGCGTAGAGATTTGCAGGCACACCAAGGAGCAATTTCCAAAGGTTAAGGTGCTTATCTTTACGGGCGAGATACTTAATGAGAAACTGTGGCTCGACGTGCTCGATGCAGGTTGCGATGGAATTATACTCAAAAGCGGCGAATTGCTTACGCGGGGCGACGTGGCCAGCGTGATGAATGGCAAGCGACTGGTGTTTAATCAGCCCATTCTCGAAAAGATTGTGGAGAAGTTCAAGCGCGTGGTGAGTAACCAAATTTTTAGGCAAGAGGCTTTTATCACTTACGAGATAGACGAGTATGACGAGCGTTTCTTGCGGCATTTGGCTTTGGGCTACACCAAAGAGCAAATAACCAACCTGCGAGGAATGCCTTTTGGCGTGAAGAGTTTGGAGAAAAGACAAAACGAATTGGTAAATAAACTCTTCCCAAATGGTAATGGTGGGATGGGCGTTAACGCCACGCGACTGGTGGTAAGGGCCATCGAACTGCATATACTTGATATAGATAACCTTGTTCCAGACAATGGGTAAGCACAAGATGGTTTGCCATCGGCGAACGGGAAAGTACGTTGCACGGCTCGCACTGGTGTTAGGTGTGTTGCAATTTGTTGCCGTGTTGGGTTCGTGGATATTCAAAGCTGTGAACCCCGAACTGCCCATACGCTCGCTTTTAAGTGCCGAAGGCATCAGATGGATGGTGGGACACTTCGGCGATAACCTTGCTGGGCGCGGCTTAGTGTGGCTCCTGCTGGGCAGTATGGCCTATGGTTCGGTGAGGTTTTGTGGCATTCTCGATGTGCCGCGCAAATGGAAAGCCATGTCTTTTTGGGACCATTTCGGGCTGATGGTGGCCTTAGCCGAACTGTTAGCGATTGTGGTGTTGATGCTTTTGCTCACGGTTTTGCCCCACGCCGTTTTGCTTGGGGTAACGGGAAACCTATATCCCAGTAGCTTTTCAAAAAGCTTTTTCCTCATGGTTTGCCTTTCGGTATGCTTTATTAGCGTGTCGTTCGGGGTGGTAAGTTCGCGTTTGCGTTCGCTCGAAGAGGTGTGCGACTGTCTTGTTGCGGGCATTGTTTACACCCTTCCGCTATGGCTTATCTATATTTTGGCCATCGAGCTGTACGCCTCTTTGCGGTTCATTTTCGTGCTTTCTTAGTAAAAGGGTAGGGTGAAAACTACGAAAGGGTAGGGTGAAAACTACGAAAGGGTAGGGCGCGAACGGCCCAAACCACTCGGCATAAGCCTAACCGCGCACCTTAAACGCCCATGTTTATCAGCCGTTAAACGGCCTTTTTGCCCACTTTATGCCTTTAATCGAACAATGTTATAGTGCTTTTTGGCGTATTTTAGCGGTTTTTGTTTTACCGAATGAGAAAAATATCGTAACTTAGCACCTTGTAAATCGTGGAGAAAAAGGCCTTAAATCGAAAGGAAATGGCCTTAGAACGAATATTCAATAAAATCACAATAGATTAGATGGACGAAAATCAAACAATCGATCAAGACAGGATAATCAAGATCAATATCGAAGAAGAGATGAAGTCTTCGTACATTGATTATAGTATGTCGGTTATTGTTGCGCGTGCATTACCCGATGTGCGCGACGGCTTTAAACCCGTTCACAGGCGCATTTTGTATGGAATGCTGGGGCTGGGAAACACCAGTGACAAGCCATATAAGAAATGTGCGCGCGTGGTGGGCGACGTTTTGGGTAAGTATCACCCACACGGCGACTCCTCGGTGTACGGCGCATTGGTGCGCTTGGCACAAGATTGGAACATGCGCTACACCTTGGTAGACGGTCAAGGAAACTTCGGAAGTGTTGACGGAGACTCGGCTGCGGCCATGCGTTACACCGAATGTAGGCTCTCGAAGTTGGGCGAACGCATCATGGACGACCTTGAAAAGGACACCGTGGACATGGACGAGAACTTCGATGCCACGCTGCAAGAACCCCAAGTGATGCCTACCAAGATACCAAACCTGTTGGTTAACGGTGGTAACGGTATCGCCGTGGGTATGGCTACCAACATGCCAACCCACAATTTGGCCGAGGTATTGGACGGTTGTTGTGCTTATATCGACAATCCTGACATTGATACGGAGGGACTGATGCAGCATATCAAGGCACCCGACTTCCCTACGGGTGCTTATATCTATGGCTTACAAGGCGTGAAAGACGCTTACGAAACGGGGCGCGGGCGTATCGTGCTGCGTGCTAAGGCCGAGATTGAGAGCGACGAAAGTCACGATAAGATTGTGATTAGCGAAATACCATACGGTGTAAACAAGGCGCAACTCATCGAAAACATTGCCGACTTGGTGAAAGAAGGCCGCTTGGAGGGTATCTCCAACGCCAACGACGAGTCGGGAAGGCAGGGTATGCGTATCGTGGTAGACGTGAAACGCGATGCCAACGCCAACGTGGTGCTGAACAAATTGTTTAAGATGACGCAGCTGCAAAGCTCGTTCTCGGTGAACAACATCGCGTTGGTGAAGGGTCGTCCACGCTTGCTTACGCTCAAAGAGTGCGTGAAATACTTTGTAGAGCATCGTCACGACGTTACTATTCGCCGCACCAAGTTCGACTTGAAGAAAGCGCAAGAACGCGCCCACATTCTGGAAGGACTCATCATTGCCTGCGACAACATCGACGAAGTGGTGCAAATCATTCGCAAGAGCAAAACTCCGTCGGAGGCACAGCGCAATTTGGAGAAACGTTTCGAGCTTGATGAACTGCAAAGCAAGGCCATCGTAGACATGCGTTTGTCGCAACTCACGGGCTTGCGTATCGAACAACTGCACGCAGAATATCAGGAATTGGAAGAACTTATTGCCAGATTGCAGCTTATTTTGGATGATCCCGAAGAGTGCAAGCGTGTGATGAAGGCCGAATTGGAGGAGGTTAAGGAGAAATTTGGCGACGAAAGGCGCACCGAAATCATCCCCGACGAACACGAATTCAATGCAGAAGACTTCTATCCCAACGACCCCGTGGTTATCACCGTTAGCCATTTGGGCTACATCAAGCGTACGCCGCTATCCGAGTTTCACGAGCAAGCGCGAGGCGGAGTGGGCAGCAAAGGGGCCAACACGCGCGATAAAGACTTTACGGAATACATCTATCCGGCCACAATGCACCAAACGATGCTCTTCTTTACCAAGAAAGGACGCTGCCATTGGTTGAAGTGCTATGAAATACCCGAAGGGGACAAGACTTCAAAGGGGCGTGCCATACAGAACTTGTTGAACATAGACGCCGACGATTCTGTGAACGCCTTCCTCCGCGTTAAGGGTCTCAACGATGTCGATTTCATCAAGAACCACTTCATCGTGTTCGCTACGAAGAACGGTACGGTGAAGAAAACAAGTCTTGAAGCTTATTCGCGCCCACGCACTAACGGCGTAAACGCCATCACCATTGCCGAAGGCGACGAGGTGGTAGACGTACGCCTGACCAACGGAAAGAACCAGCTGATTATGGCAAATCGCAATGGTCGTGCCGTGTACTTCGACGAAAACACCGTTAGAACCATGGGAAGAACGGCCACAGGTGTACGCGGTATGCGTCTGGATGGCGGCGACGATGCCGTGGTTGGCATGATTGTGGTGAACAACCCAGAAACCGAAACGGTGATGGTGGTGAGCGAAACGGGCTACGGAAAACGCTCGATCGTGTCTGACTACCGACAAACCAACCGCGGCGGAAAGGGCGTGAAGACTCTCAACATCACTGATAAGACGGGCAAGCTGGTGGCGATTAAGAACGTTACCGACGATAACGACCTGATGATTATCAACAAGAGTGGTATCGCCATTAGGCTAGCTGTGGCCAATTTCCGTGTTATGGGACGTGCCACACAGGGTGTTCGACTCATCAACCTGAGCAAGAAGAACGATGTTATTGCCAGCGTTTGCAAGGTAAAGACATCCGATAAGGAGGACGACTTGAACGAAAACGATGAGGAACATCCCAACAACGAGGCGATGTCCACGGCTGAACAGGATATGGCAAACGCCAACAACGATGCCCAAATCCAAGGCAACGATGCCAACGGAGGGGCTGAAGTGGAGGCCGATGCCACAGAATAAGGCTTAGAAACGGCCGTTTGGTGCGGTTCTGTTTGTTGTTCTCATACAACAGATACCGCACCAATGCGCCAAAAGGCTTGCCGTATGGCAGTCTTGGCAAGGGCTGATGGGGAGTTGAAAACACTCATTGCTCTTCGCCACAATAGAGATAGACTATCGTTAAATCTTAAAAAATTACAGTTATGAGAAAAGTTATGATGTTCGCCCTGATGCTTGCAGCATCGTCAGTGGCGTTCGCCCAAGATGCCGTGAAGGAGGTGTTGAAGGCCAAAAACTACGCCGATGCGCAAGCGTTGGTAAAGGCCAACCTTTCTAGCATGAGCGATGCCGATAAGGCAAAGGCCTACAACAAGCTTGTTGATCTTTCGTTTGAGAAGATAAACAAGGAGCAGAGCGTTATCACCGCCAACCAAATGGCCGAGCAGTTTAAGCAAGGAAAGGTTGAGGCTTACGACACGTTGGGCTTTTACAACGCCCTTGCCGATGCGCTAACCAACGCCATCGAGTGCGACAAGTACGACCAAATGCCCAACGAAAAGGGTAAGGTAAAGCCCAAGTTCCACAGTTCTAACCAAAACCGCTTGTACAACTTGCGCGTTTATTTGGTTAACGCAGGACAAGATGCTGCACAGAAAAACAACAATGCTGGCGTGTTGAAGTTCTGGGGATTGTACACTGCTACGGCCGATACGCCCCTGTTTGCCGACATGTCTAACAAGCAGCCCGACCAATATGTGGGTCAGGTGGCTGGCTTTGCTGCACGTTATGCCATCCAAGACAAGGACTATGCAACTGCCGATAAGTATCTGGATGTGGCCTTGAAGTATGCGGGCGACAATAAGGACGACTATAAAGACGCGCTGGGTTTGAAGTTCTACATCGCCCAACAGCAGCTCAAAACCAAGGAAGACTCGCTGGGTTATGTCAACAAGCTGAAAGAATACTATGCCAAAGACCCCTCTAACGACATGATTATGGGTACTTTGGCCAACATGTACACCAGCTTGAACATGAAGGACGACATGAAGAAACTCATCGACAGCCGTTTGGCTACCGACCCCAACAGCGCTATGGCATGGACGTTGAAGGGTCAGGCAGAGATGAACGCCAGCCAATGGGACGATGCCATCGCTTCGTTTAAGAAGGCTATTGCCTTAGACGACAAGAACGTTATCGTGCTTACCTACCTCGGTTTCTGTATCAACTCTAAGGCTGCCGCCATCAATAACGACGTGCCTGCACAAAAAGTTCTCTACAAAGAGTCGATGGGCTATTTGGAGAAAGCCAAGGAGTTGGACCCCAATCGCGAAAAAGCCAATTGGAGCTACCCGCTCTACCAGTGCTATTATGTTAACTATGGCGCTGCCGACCAACGTACCAAGGACCTCGAATCATTGCTTAACAAGTAATAAAAAGTAGTATGAAAAAGCACAGAACCGCGGCCTTGGGGGCTTTGGTTCTGTGCTTTGCGTTTGTTCAACGATGCCTTAATTGTTCGTTCGAGCATGAAAGAAAGCCGTGAACATGCGCTGCCTAACATCAAGAGGCGTAAAAATAGATTTATCTGAATGAACAGATTTTACTTTATATTGTTGTTTTCGTTTCTCACTTTGGCCAGTTCCGCTTCGTTGAAAAAGGACTTGGCACAGGTGAAAGCATCCCTAAAAACGGGAAAAGAGTTAGATAAGGCCGAACGCATCATGAACGATGTGCTGGCCAAACCCGACAATCGAAAAGAAATTAAGACATGGTTGCTGCTTTTCGATGTTATCAAAAAGCAATACGAACAGGGTAACGAACGATTGTATTTGCAGCAGTCGGCCGACACCGTAACCATGTACAACCTTACAAAGAAGATGTGCTTAACGCTCGAAAGCATCGACTCGGTGGAGTTGGCCAATGCCAATGGCGACGCAAGCAAGCTGAAATATCGAAAGAAACACGCCGACGAGTTTTTCACTTATAAGGCAAACTTATTCTATGGTGGCACTTATTTCATGAGCAAGAAGATGTACGACCAGGCTTATTCCTTCTTCTCGCTCTACATAGATTGTGCCAAAATGCCCATCTTTACAGGTTACGACATTCTCAATACCGACAGCCAACTGCCACGCGCAGCGTTCTTTTCGGTATATTGTGGCTACAAGTTGCACAAGCCCGAATTGGCTTTGCGCTATCTTCCCTTGGCTCAAAAAGACAAGGAACGCTACGAATACCTGTTGCAATACCTTGCCGATGTGTATCAATCGCAGAACGATACCGACAAGTATATGGCCGTATTGAAAGAAGGTTTTCAGGATTATCCCACGCAAACATATTTCTACACACGTCTAATCGAGCATTATTCCAAAGACAACAACTGGTCTTCGGCCAAAGCCTATGTAGACCAAGCCATGCAAGCTATGCCCGAACACCTCTGGCTGCGTGTGGCCAAGAGCACCATTCTCCTGAACCTTGGCGACTATAATGGCTGTATTTCCCTATGTGATAGCATCATTGCTAAGCATAAAGACCTGCCCGAAGTGTACCTCAACGCTGGCTTGGCCTACTTTAACCGTGCCGTTGAAGAGGAAAAAACGGCTCGTACATCGCGCGACTTGAAAAAGAAAGTGGCGGCAAGTTATCGTGGTGCGCTGCCTTATATGGAGCAATATCGCCGCATGGCCCCAAACGATCAGAGCCGTTGGCTGTTGCCGCTTTATACCATTTACCTCAACTTGAACATGGGTAAAGAGTTTGAAGAGATGGACAACTTGATGAAGGCGGCGAAATAGAATTTACACATTCCCAACTCATAAACTCATAACGATGAACCATATAGACTTGGCGAAAGCCTTTCGTAAACTAGGTGTCGAAAGCCTTAACGACATGCAAAAGGCCACAGCCAAAGCCATGCAGGCTGGCAAGGGCGATGTGGTGGTGCTCTCGCCCACAGGTACGGGCAAGACACTAGCTTACCTTTTGCCCCTAATAGAGATGATAAACCCTGAGAACGACAATGTTCAGGCCGTGGTAATTGTACCCGGACGCGAACTGGCTTTGCAGTCGCAGCAGGTGCTGGCCGCTGTGGGGGCAGTGCGTGGCATGGCTTGTTACGGCGGACGAACGGCTATGGAAGAGCATCGCACTTTGAAACAGCTACGTCCACAAGTGGTTTTCGCCACCCCAGGCCGCTTGAACGACCATCTTGCTAAGGGCAATATCTCTGCCAATGATGTGCATCTGCTGATTATTGACGAGTTCGACAAGTGCCTAGATATGGGTTTTGAAAACGAGATGCGAACGGCATTGGCCTCACTTCCGCATGTGCAAAGGCGAGTGCTGCTGTCGGCAACCAACTCGCCACGCATCCCCTTGTTTGTTGAAAATGCCAAACTTCAATGCGTAGATTTCGTTGGCGAGGCCGAGAAGGTTAAGCAGCGTATTGCCGTGTACGAAGTAAAGAGCGACTCGAAAGACAAACTCGACACGCTACATCGTCTTTTGTTGGCGTTCAACGGTGAAAGTACCATCGTTTTTCTCAACCATCGTGAGAGTGTGGAGCGCACCAATGCCTTTTTGGTTGAACAAGGATTTGTAACCAGTCTTTTTCATGGCGGACTAGAACAGGATGCTCGTGAGGCCGCACTTTATCGCTTTGCCAATGGCAGTGCCAATGTGCTTGTATGCACCGACCTGGCATCGCGTGGGCTTGATATCGACGATGTGCAACACATTGTGCATTACCATTTGCCCGAAACAGCCGATGCTTACACCCACCGCATTGGGCGAACGGCTCGTTGGGATAAGCTGGGCAATGGGTATTTCATCCTTTCGGAAGGCGAACGAATACCCGAATATGTAGACAGCGAGGTGCAACCTTTCGCCCTTCCCACCACTTATGGTAAGGCACAAATGCCGCGGATGGCCACCTTATATATAGGTAAGGGTAAGAAAGACAAGATTAGCAAAGGCGACATCTTGGGCTTTCTCTGCAAGAAAGGGCACCTTAACAACAACGACATTGGCCGAATCGACGTAAAGGAGCGTTACGCTTACGTGGCCGTTAATAGAAATAAGGTGAAGCGTTTGCTTGCTGATGTGGCTGGCGAAAAGATAAAGGGCGTAAAGACGATTGTTGAGGAGGTGAAGTAAGAGGGTTTAGGGCAACCCCATTCAGCAACAACAACCAAAGGCACGTAAAGTAAATTTAGGCTTAGAGTCAGACCTGTTGACAAGTTTACCTGTTGGCGAGTGCCCAAGTTTACCAGTTAGCGAATGGCCAAGTTAGCAAGCCACTAGGGTTAGATATACAAATAAAGGATTTCTCACGGCCATGTGGCACGGAGAAATCCTTATGCGTTTATTTGAGATTGAGATACGGCGTAGGCCGCTTATCTCACCGTTTCTTTGCGCTTGCCAATCCAAGCCAAGATGCCGCCTTCAAGGTTTATCACCTTATAACCTTTGGCGCTTAGCTGCTTGGCAGCTGTTGCGCTGCGCCTTCCGCTACGGCAATAAACGGCCACGGGGCGATCTTTTTGCAGTTTACTTTCGGCATCGGCCAAGAAGTTAGGGCTGAAAACGTCTACTAAAACAGCTCCTTTAATATGACTTTCTGCAAACTCTTCGTGTGTGCGAACGTCTAGAACTTGTGCAGAGTCGTTCTTAATGGCTTGTTCGAAACCCTCAACGTCTACGTTGGTGTATTGGCTTTGTGCGCAAGCACCGAATATTGTACTCCAAATTGACATAAAAACAAATGCGATTTTTTTAATTCTTGATGTTTTAACTGATTGGTTCTGTTGGTTCATTATTAATACTTTTAAAAGGGTTTTGCCTTGATGCTTGCTTGCAGATGCACGTAGGGTAGGGGCGTTGGCATGTATTCCATCTGCGTTGTGCCCAGCCATACGCAATGTTTGCAAGCAGCTATAAGGCCTTTGTGTTAGCTATTTCATTCAGTTCGCGAGTTGGCTCAATGGCACGTTTTCAAGGCCATTGTTCGCTTAGGATAGTGGCCAGTTGCTTATCGAAATAGTTGTTCTAGTTTTCTTTCGAGTTTCTTCCAAAGCACAGTTCCCATCACCACTTTGCCTTCGGGGTCTACAAGTACCATTGATGGAATCCACTTTACGCCATAGGTCTTTGATATATTGGCCTCGCGCATCTTCTTTAACTCGCTTGCATGGGCATAGTTCATGCCATATTTCTCAATGGCAGCCTTCCACAAGGCGGAGTCGACATCGAACGAAATGCCCACGAAGGCCACTCCCTTATCCTTAAACCTGTTGTACAGGTCAGCGATGTTGGGCGCGTCTTTGCGACAATCGGGACACCACGATGCCCAAAAGTCTAGCACAACATATTTGCCTTTAAACTGGCTAAGGCTCACTTTCGTGCCGTCGGGTGAGGGAAGTTCGAAGTTGGGAGCAACCGTTCCGGGTTTCACCAGCTCGCTAGCGTATTGCGCATCATAGTCTACTTCCGTAGATTGTTGTGCCTTTGCAGTGTTGCTCCACAGCGAAAAGGCAACCAATAGGGCAGTGGTAGCCCTGCGTAAATGCTTTATGTTCATGTTGTAATGTTTTTAATTATGTGTTTGTGGACTTGCAAAAGTAATCTTTTTATTGCTTATTATGGCATTGTTAGCGAAAAAATATCGAAGTCGCCTTGACTTTTAATATTTCAACAAAGTGAGCGGAGTGCAGGACAAGCCAACTCACTGACTTATTAACTCACTAAGGCCCAATAGCTCCCGAAGGCATCAACCCACCCGTTCACCAATCTAATTAACTCGCAAACTCACAAACTCGCAAACTCACAAACTCAAAAGCTCACCAACTCACAAACTCAAAAGCTCACCAACTCATCACCTCATCAACCCAAAAGCTCATCAACTCCCAAGCTCAAAAACTCATCAACTCACCTACCATCAACCCAAAAGCTCACCAACTCACCAACTCGTAAGCTCACCAACTCACCAACTCGTAAGCTCAACAACTCCCAAGCTCAACAACTCACCCACTCATCAACTCAAAAACTTAAATCTTTATCTTTAATTTTACAATACCGCTCTAATTTTCGCTCCATTCTAGCGAGAATGTTGGTTAAAAAGCAGGTAAAAGGTCGCTATTTTTCGCTTTTCACACCTTGGGGGTTGTCTATTTTTAAGCCTAAAACCTGCATTTAGCACCATTTTGCCTTTCTATTTTGGTTGCCGGCTCGTATTTTTTCAACCCCAATTTGCCACTTTTAGCCCCTAAAACCCTACTTTTTAACGATTATTTTGCCCTTTTCAGCCATGTATTTCATGGTTCGTAAAGGTTTTGTTTATACAATTGCTGTGGATGTTTATGCTTTTTGTCTCGCATTTAGCACCCAAACAGCTTGCGTTTAGCACCAAAACGCCTTGCGTTTAGCACCAAAATGCGCTGCGTTTAGCACCAAAATGCGCTGCGTTTAGCACCAAAATGCGCTGCATTTAGCACCAAAACGCACTCCATTTAGCGGCAAAATGCACTCCTTTTTGCTGCAAATAGCCCCGAAACAGATGCAAATGGTGGCCTTTTCAAATATAAATTCATTTTGCCGCATGCACATGCTAACCCTATTTTGCATCAAAACAAACCTTCGCGAGAATCGATTTTTTGCGGCAAAGTGGGCGATTGATGAACGAAAAGGCCACTCATAATGTTAAGTTTCTTACTAAAAACTAGACAAAACAAATGTACTGTAAACACGCGCGAAAGGGCAACGGTGTGGAAAGCATGTAGGCTTGCGATGGCCAACGCCAGCTGTTACAAGGCATGCTGCTCACTTACAATGGCAACAGCATCATGCAAACGCAGAAACTTATAGGCTCAAAAAATCACCATTTCCGCAACATTCACCCTTCGTCAATCGCCCACCCAGTTTGACTATTTCTATAAAAAATGTTGCCAATTGCGCAACAAGAGAATAAAAAGGCGTATCTTTGCAGTACGAATAACATTAGAAAACATAGTTAGAGATTTATGAAGAAGATGAAAGTTTTGACACTATTGATGTGTCTCGTGTTAGTGTTCGGCTGTAAAACCAAGCAAGGAACAGGTACACTTATCGGTACTGGCGGCGGAGCACTCTTAGGTGCAGTAATTGGTAAAGTGGCAGGTAATACGGCTGTTGGTGCCGTAGTTGGTGCAACTGTTGGTGCAGCCACTGGCTCGATGATTGGTAAGCACATGGATAAGGTGGCTAAACGTACCGCCGAACAAGTGAAGAACGCCAAGGTAGAGGAGGTTACCGATGCCAACGGACTAAAAGCCGTGAAGGTGACATTCGACTCTGGTATTCTGTTTGCCACCAATAAGGCTACACTTAACCAATCTTCGAAAAACGAGTTGGCTAAGTTCTCGCAAGTGCTTAAAGAGAATAGGGACTGCCATGTGGACATCTATGGCCACACCGACAATACGGGTAACGATGGCATCAATATCCCTTTGAGCAACAGTCGCGCACAGAGCGTTGTTAACTATCTCGCCAATTGTGGTGTTCCACGCAGCCAATTCCAAAAGGTTGAAGGCAAGGGAAGTTCTGATCCCGTTGCTAGCAACTCTACGGCTAGCGGCAGACAACAGAACCGCCGCGTAGAAGTTTACCTCTATGCTAGCAAGGCTATGATTGACGCCGCCAACAACGGAACGTTGAAGTAAGGCCTGCGCCAAAGCCATAAAAAGCTAAAAGGCGCGAAAGAAAAGCTGCATTGGCCAACATGTTGTGGGCGATGGGTCTTTTCTTTCGTGCCTTTCGGCTTTAACAAGGGCGACAAGTAAACAACAGTATGAGGCAAATCTAACACAAGTGGCCGATGGAACACACTAAAAGGCTGGTTCTAAAAATTCCACGCCGTCATTCAATCACACTTCAAGCAACACTATTTGCTGTCTTTTTGATTTTATCTGGCATCTTTCACCGGCCTTTGCGGTCGCATAAACCACTATGCTCCCTCAAAATACAAGCGAAATCCGCCCAAATAAAACCTGAAAAGCCAACAAAGGTAATTGTTAGAACCACTTTAAACGTTTATTGAAATGAATCTAATGAAAAAGAAAATATTTAAGGTTTTGCGGTGGACGGCCGCCCTGTTTTTCGGCTCCACCATCCTTTCGGTGGTGGTATTGCGTTTCGTTCCCGTGTTTTTCACGCCATTGATGTTCATCCGTTGTGGCGAACAGCTGCTCGATGGCAAAAGCCTTACCATGCACCACCACTGGGTTTCGCTAGAAAAAATTTCGCCACATCTGCCTGTGGCCGTGATGGGAAGTGAAGACCAGCGTTTCTTGTTGCACCACGGGTTCGACTTTGCGGCCATTCAGAAAGCTGCCAAGCAAAACATGAGGGGCGGAAAGAAAATGGGTGCCAGCACGATAAGTCAGCAAACGGCCAAGAATGTGTTTCTATGGCCAGGCCGTTCGTGGATAAGGAAGGGCTTTGAAATGTACTTCACGGCACTTATCGAGCTGATGTGGAGCAAGCAACGCATTATGGAGGTGTACCTCAACTCTATCGAGATGGGCGACGGCATCTATGGTGCGGATGCTGTGGCCGAATACAACTTCGGCACCACAGCCGGCAACCTTAGTCGCGCTCAGTGTGCCCTTATCGCCGCAACTCTGCCCAATCCGCGAGTGTTTAGTTCCAAATATCCTTCGGCTTACATGCGCAAAAGGCAACATCAGATAATGAAGAACATGCGCTATATGCCTTCGTTCCCCAAGGAAGGCGAAGACTATAACCCCAATACAGCCAGTGGTGGCGTGTATCGGAAGAAGAAATAAGCAGGCACGACAGCCCGCACAACAAACGAAAGATGGAGAAATTGCTCGATAAACTAAACGAAAGCCAGCGCGAGGCGGTGGTATATACCGATGGGCCACAACTGGTTATCGCTGGTGCAGGCTCTGGTAAGACGCGCGTTCTTACCTTTAAGATTGCCTATTTGTTGCAACAGGGGCTGAAACCGTGGAACATATTGGCGCTTACTTTCACCAATAAGGCAGCCAACGAGATGAAGGCGCGCATTGGAAACCTCGTTGGACATGAAGGGGCCAAGCACCTTTTTATGGGTACTTTCCATTCTATCTTCTCGCGAATATTACGCGTTGAGGCTCCTCGCATTGGTTTCTCGTCGAACTTTACCATCTACGATGAAACGGATTCGCGCTCGCTTATCAAAACTATCTGTAAGGAAATGCAGCTAGACGATAAGGTGTATAAGCCTGCAACTGTGCACGCACGCATATCAATGGCTAAGAACCACTTTATTCTTCCCGATGCTTATGCAGCCAATGCCGAGCTGATGCTGCGCGACACACGCGAACATTTGTCGGCCGTTCACAAGGTGTATGCCACTTATATGCAGCGTTGCCGATTGGCTAACGCAATGGATTTCGACGACTTGCTGGTGCTTACTTACCGACTTTTTGCCGAACATGAGGATGTGAGAAAGGAGTACGCAGGGCGTTTCCAATATGTATTGGTAGACGAGTACCAAGACACTAATCACGTTCAGCAACTTATTGTGACGTTGTTGACGAAAGAACACCGCCGAATCTGTGTGGTGGGCGACGATGCACAGAGCATTTACGGATTTCGAGGTGCCGACATCGACAACATATTAGACTTTCAACAGCAGTTTCCAGAGACGCGTCTTTTCAAGTTGGAACAAAATTATCGCTCCACACAAAATATCGTAAAGGCGGCCAATAGCCTTATCAGCCATAACCAAAGGCAGATAAAGAAAGATGTGTTTAGTGAGAATGATGCGGGCGAGAAGTTAATGCTCAAGCCCGTTTATTCGGATAAGGAAGAGGCGTTGGTGGTGTGCAACGACATCAAGCGCATCATGAACGATGAGCAGGGGGCGTATAGCGACTTTGCCATATTGTACCGAACAAATTCGCAAAGCCGCTCGTTCGAGGATGAGTTGCGCCGACAAAGCATCCCATACCGCATCTATGGAGGGTTGAGTTTTTACCAAAGAAAGGAGATAAAAGACATTATCGCCTATTTCAGACTGGTGATGAATGTTGACGATGAGGAGGCTTTTAAGCGCATCGTGAACTATCCTGCCCGTGGAATTGGCAACACCACGCTGGCCAAAGTTACTATGGCGGCACAGCAAAACGGAGTGAGTTGTTGGGAGATATTGTCCAATCCAGCCCACTATCAGCTTGATGTGAACAAGGGAACATGGACCAAGTTGCAAAAGTTTCGCGACATGGTGAATACCTTTGTGGCCGAACTTGCCACCTTAGATGCCTACGAGTTGGGGATGAAAATCATCAAGGAGAGCGGCATTCAGGCCGACCTTTATGCCACTAGCGATGCTGACAGCCTTACGCGACAAGAAAACTTGCAGGAGTTTGTGGGCGGACTAAGGGAGTTTGTGGACATTAGGCGCGAAGAAGGTAACGAAGGTGAGGTGTTCTTAAACGACTATTTGCAAGAGGTTTCGTTACTTTCTGACCTTGATAGTGAGGGCGACGACGAGAGTAGGGTGGTGTTAATGACCGTTCATTCGGCCAAAGGGTTGGAGTTTCCAACGGTGTTTGTTGTGGGATTGGAGGAAAATATCTTCCCCAGTCCGCGGTCTACCGACTCGCCCCGACAGCTTGAAGAAGAACGTCGACTGCTTTATGTGGCCATCACTCGTGCCGAAAGGCATTGTATTTTGACGTGTGCCAAGAACCGTTATCGCTTTGGACGAATGGAGTTCGACACGCCCAGTCGCTTTATTCGCGACATAGACCCTAGCTTATTGAATGTTCAGAACCCTATGTCCGACTTCTCTAAGCCGCGGTTAGAACGCAGTTTGCTGTCCGACGAGCTGCCTTCGGCGCGCTATAATGGGGGGCGGCATACAAGGGAAACGCGTGAAGAGCGTTTTGATAACCCGCGTTTTCTTAACTCACGGCCCGTTGCGAGTCAGTTCATGGCCGACCCAATACCTAACCCAACGCGGCCTAGAAAACCCGAACCTGCGGTAGACCCGCTGTCGGAAGGCTTTAAAAAGAGGCTTGCTGCTAGTGGTGCGAACCTTAAAAAGGTGTCCGAGGCCATTTCTCATTCGTCGTCTGGCTCTGCATCTGCGGAAGTGATGTACGATGCAGGGGGCAAGGAGATTGTTGAGGGCTGTGTTATCGAACACGAGAGATTTGGTATCGGCACGATTGAAAGGCTTGAAGAAACGGGCGAAAACGCTCGTATGACAGTTAACTTTAAGCATGCTGGCTCAAAAAAACTGCTCTTGAAGTTTGCCAAGTTTAAGGTTATTGGCTAAGGCCGACCGAAAATAAAGGCGTCTGAACCTGCGATGTGTATGCGATAGTTCGCACTTCGCGCAGGTTCAGACGCCTTTGTTGTGTTTGTTTGTTAGTGGCAATGGCTTAGGTGTGGCTGGTTAACTCATAAACTTTCTTGCTCATAAACTCACCAGTTTACAAACTCATAAACTCACTTGCTTATAACCTCACCAGCTTACATACTCACAACCTCACCAGCTCATAAACTTATAAGTTTACTTGCTCATAAACTTATAAACTTACTTGCTCACAAACTCATAAACTCATCAGCTTATAAACCTACCTACTAACCACAACTTTCTTCTTACCTTTTATATATACGCCTTTGGGCAAAGCTTTGAGGTTGGTGCCCACATAGCGGCCGTCGATGGTGTAAATCTTTTCTTCGTTGCTGTTTTCTGTGGCACTTTCAGGCTGTTCGATACCGGTAGATGTTTGGTCTTTAAGGAAATCGAAGGTAACAATACCGTTTTTCAATGCGATGTTATAGATGGGCTTGTTAAGCATTCCACCCGTCCACGGCGCATAGTTCACCATGTTTTGGGCATCGGTAAGGCGATTAACGTTGCTCTTTCCTGGGTAAAGGTCGCCAGCAAGCTGTTCGTCGTACTGCTTTTTCTTCATGTAAGGCGCGGTAAGATTGCTGTTGTCTGACACCTTTCTATACGAAGACGGCAAGTAACCGTCGGCAGGAACGATGGTCATTCGGGGGTGTTTCTTGATGTTGTTCACCGAGTTATTACCTCCATGAAACACGGAGAAGGCCCGCGGCTCGTACTCTACGTGGCTTACCATCATGCCAGAGGCAGGCAATTTCTTATTCCAACCATTAGCTTGGATATTTTCAACGATGTAATATTCGTTGCCGTTGGTATTCTTATCATTCTTAATTCGATAGGCCTTTCCACCTTGATCGATATTTTTCAACTCCACTTTACCTTCCTTAGTAAGTGTTTCGATGGTTAACCAACCCATCTTTTCGCGCTCCCATGCGGTGTAAGCCGTGGGCGAATAACCGTTATCCATGTATATACCATTGTCCATCACGTCCCAATCTTCCATGCCTTGGTTGTCGTAGGCATCGAAATCTTGTTTGCCATTGGCTGTAGTCCATTGTGGACTTACTGTTGGGTAGAAGTCGGGTAGGCCCATGCAATGCGAAAATTCGTGGCAGAATAGTCCCACGCCATTGATGAGTAGGCCGCTTTTAGATTTATAATTTCCATCTGGATGGCCATTTAATTCGTTGCTTATACCAGCCAAACGCACATATTTTCCGTCTTTTTTAATATCTGTTCCGCAAACAAATGCCTTTGGCCAAAGCGTAGAGTCGATGCTCGAAACGCTTTCGCCATAGCCAGCATAGATAATATAAACAAGGTCTACGTTGCCATCCTTATCGGCATCATACTTTGAAAAGTCCAGCGAATCGTCCATCATGATACAGGCTTCGGACACTAATTCGCGGTATCTCTCCATCGAAGAACTGCCTTCGCCGTAATAAGCGGCATTCTTGGGCATGGTTATCGGGCCGTAAAGGTCGAACTGCGGCTTGAACTTTCCGCCGCTCATGTCGCTGAAATACCTCTTAACACTACCCGTGTTGCGATTTTCTGCATTTCCAAAGTCTTGGTGTTTGTCGGCCATACTATTAAGGTACTGGTTGAAAGCCTTGCGTGGTTGAACCTTGAATGGCCTGTTGGCGAACTGCACGAGCAACACAATGGCACGTGGCGAGCCTGTATGGGGGAAGAAACTTGTTGAGCCTTTGCCGCCAAATCCGCGTGTGGCAGCTAGGCGTTCTGGACGTGTGTTAACGGTAAGAAAAGCCTTAACGTCTTGTTTCTTGCATAGTGATTGTTCGGCAGAACTACGTTTGTCGGCATCGTGAGCCAACGTTCCCGACGATGAAAGCATGCCATTTGTATCAATGTTGGCAACATAATAGCCGTTTCCCACTTGTTTAAGAACCACGCCGTCGAGTGTGGAAACCCAGTTAAAGTCGGCATCGCCATTGATGCGAACGGTGAGTTGGGTGCCGTCTGGCTGGCTAACAGTGATGGGGTAGGGCCATCCTTTGGAGGCATGGCTTGCCAAATGGCACAACAATGTGATGAGAATAAGTACCGTTTTCTTCATTTTCTAATTCTTTTTTATAGTTATATGGTATTAGTTATAATTGGTTTCTACCATACCAGTATTGCCCTTTTTTCTTGGTTTGTCTGCCAAACTCTATGGCATGTTGTGGGCAATGGTGGTAGCAAGCAAAGCAAGTAAGGCAGCTGCCGTTGTGTTTCCACGTTGGCTCCTGTCCCTTTCCGCCCTCGATGTCGGCTGTTGGGCACACCTCGGCGCATACTCCGCAACGCACGCAGCGGTTAGTTTCAACCCGAAAGGCCTTGTCGTTGACGAGCTTTCGTTCGAAAAATTCGCCGATAACACGGCTGTTTATGCGTGGCCAGCGACCCACGTTGGGTTCTTTTTCCACCTTTTCTGCCTCGTTAATCTGTGCAACGATGCTCGTTAGGTGTATCTTGGCCCGATTCTTTTTCTCCCTTTCTTTCTCTATGGTGTCTACATCCATGAAGGGCAACCCCACGTAACTCTCTGGCATGAGCAGCGAAAACACCGCATCTAAGTGCAGCGAACGTTGCGCCAATGCACGCCGAAAGATGCGCATACTCTCGCCCGTGGTGTCGCCGGCTGTGCAAAGTGCAAAACAATAATGGCCCTCGGCGTTAGCAATGCTTAGCTTTTCGATAAACCGACGTACCAAAACGGGAGGTCGCCAAGCGTGTACGGGAAAGCAAAAGCCAATGCGCTCGCCAGCTGCAAGCATGTAATGGCATTGTCCTTCCATTGCATCGGGGATGAAAATAAGGCGTTCGCCTGTCTTTTCCGATAGCTGTTGAGCGGCCCAACGGGTGTTGCCTGTGGCCGAGAAGTAGAATATCATTAGGCAAAGTTACTACTTTTCGCCGTTATAGTCAAATTTTGTGTAACGTTTTTGCTTACAAATTGCACCTGTAAGGTGGCGTTTCGTGTTGGTTTGAACGAGTTATACGGCACCCCAAATTTGTGCATAACCAGTTTCCTCTTAGGGCCTACTACGTGCTTTATTGTTAAAAAGAATTGGTTTTAGCAACTTGTCTACCAGCATTTTGCTGGCAACTCGTGTGTACAAGCTTGTTGTGGTGACAGTACAAAGCACCTTGTAGTGTTCGTACAAGCGTCTTGTAGTGTTCGTACAAGGGCCTTGTAGTGCCCGTACAAGCACCTTGTAGTGTCAGTACAAAGTACCTTGTAGTGTTCGTACAAGTATCTTGTAGTGCCGCTACGAACCACTTTTGTTGGCGCGCGTGTGCCGCTGTTCGCTGTTTAAAGGCAGTTGCTAACAACGCCATCTTATGCACAATCATCTCAAAGCCGTTTTTGTTTTGGCTTTAAACTGTCTTTGCGCCGAACGTGTTTAGACAGTCTTCGTAGATGGATAGATTGTCTGATTGGGGATTGATAGCCGCCATTCCTGCATCGAAAAAGCGTAGTTTGCCTTCAAAACGTGGGTCGTTGCGCATGTCTTTCACCGATTCGGCCACGCAATAGTCCTTTGCAAAGCCGCATACAACTACCTCGTCGTATTGCGCTAGCTGGTCTAGAACTTCCTTTCCGTGTTCGTTGGGCGTGCGTTCGTTTACATACGAGAAGATAGAAAACATCTCTACATCGGCATACTCGCCCTTTTGGTAAACGTGTAGTGGTCGTTGGCCGTGGTGCAAGTTGTCCCAAGCGTTCACGGCTTGTACCAAAACGTCGGGGAATGCCCATCCCCACGAACCTATCAGGCAATGTTCGGGCCACAACGTGTGCACCCTGCCTTTGCTTTCCATTGCTCGGAGATAGTTCAAAGTCTGCTCTTTGGTGGCGAATGTGGGTGAGATAACGCCTCGCTCCACGTCTTCAGAGCGCACGTTGGCAAAGGGTATCACGCCTTCGCCCTGCCAGTAGGCGCAGTGTCCTACGTGGTAACGTCGGTGTGTGTCTTGCGAAATGGCTATGCCCTCCGGGTTATTTTCCTCTATATAATGGGCAATGGCCTTTAAAGCCTTGTCGGCGTGGGGCACGTAAAGACTGCCGCGGCTGTCGGCAAAGTCGTTGTTGGGGTCGATGATGAGTAGCATTTGCATGGGTTGTTTATCTTAAATTAGCGGATGTATTGTTCTTCAAATAAAGTTTCGTGCTTGGAAGAGAATGGCTTATCCCATGTTTCCACTTGTCAGACATGTCATGTGTATTAACGATGAAAACGATGTATGGATCTACATTCCGACACCTTGCAAAGTTAGTTATAAATTCTGATAACTTCACATCTTAACGCTATTATATTGTATTTGAACAAGGTTTCTCAGTTCTCTTTCGCTTGGTGGCGCATAAATTTCGTCCAACTGGACGAATGCAAGTCGTTCACTTTACGCCTTAATAAAGCGTACCGAATGCCTTTGATAAGGCCTGAATAACGTGTGAAAGGTATTTTTTAGAGCCATCCTAAAAAAAAGAGTTCAAGTTTGTTGTATCTCAACATTAATTCATAACTTTGTATGAAAATACTTACTTATCATGAATCTGAAAATACGCTTGTCGCTGATGAACTTCCTCGAATTTGCTGT
>CALIZL010000004.1 GCA_938028745.1 uncultured Prevotella sp. | reverse complement strand
TCTATAATCGCAGACTTTAATTTCTTCAAATCCTCAATGATTTTGTTTTGGGTAGCAATACGCTCATCTATCATTCGGAGCAGTGTGACTATTTTTGTTTGTTCATCTTTTGACGGAATACCAACGTAACATTCTGAGAAATTCTTACAGCTGATAGAGTATATCTTTGTTCCTTGTGCAATTTTTCTAATTTGATGGTGGAATGTTGTGGAAGAGAAAGCATACCCTTTATAACCAACAACCGTCTTCCCTTGTCTATCTCTTCCATGTATTGTATGCAAGCCACAAATCACTTTCTTTTCGCCAAGATTATAAAATTCAACAACTTTAGCTACTTCGTTTGTGTCTTCTGATGCATCGGCAAAAGCGATATCACCTTCTTGGCATAGTTCATAATTCTTAGGAGTGTTGCCATCCATAATGTTTGGAAGTTTGTCTTTGTTAAGGTCAACCATTATCGGCAATCCGACATGAATTAAACCATAATGCAAATTCTGAATAGCATCCGTATCATACTCCAATTTATCCCAACTTAGAGAGTTTGTTGAATAGAAATCCAACAAGTCAGAGACCATACATTTCTCCCACTCCCCCTCAAACTCCGGAAATCTTAGATTTGGGACATAAGTTAATGCTTTTCTCTAATTATTATGTACCTTTTCTAGATTAAGGATTAAATATGAAAGCAAAAACAATTAGAGAAATTGCGTTGGCTTGGAAAAGTGAAAAGCAACGCTACGTTAAGCAGTCCACCTATGCTGCTTATGTGTTGATTTTAGAGAACCATTTACTGTCATCGTTTGGTGATTGTGACGTTCTTAGTGAGAAACTAGTACAAGAATTTGTGTTGCAAAAACTCAATGCCGGGCTCAGCATTAAAACGGTGAAAGACATGCTCATCGTATTGAGAATGGTGATGAAGTTTGGAGTGAAGAACGGTTGGATGAACTATTGCGAGTGGGACATCAAGTACCCAACCACAGAGGGCAACAGAGAAATAGAAGTGCTGACGGTGGCACAACACAAAAAGATACTCGATTTCATCAGGCAGAACTTCACATTTCGCAACCTTGGCATCTACATCAGCCTGACCACTGGCTTGCGGATTGGTGAGATATGCGGTTTGATGTGGGCCGACATCAACACAGACACAGGCACAATCACCGTAAGCCGTACCATCGAGCGTATCTATATCGTAGAAGGTGAGCGCAAACACACGGAGCTGGTTATAAACACACCAAAGACTAAGAAATCTTGCCGTGAGATACCGATGAACAAAGAACTATTGGCTATGGTGAAGCCACTGAAAAAAGTGGTAAACGCAAGTTTCTATGTGCTAACCAATGAAGAAAAACCCACAGAGCCACGAACCTACCGAAACTATTTCCATCGGTTGATGGGACATTTGGATATTCCTCGGCTGAAATATCACGGACTGCGCCACAGTTTTGCTACGCGCTGCATTGAAAGCAACTGCGACTATAAAACAGTAAGCGTGTTGCTTGGGCATGCGAACATCACGACAACCCTCAATCTCTACGTTCACCCCAACATGGATCAGAAGAAACGGTGTATCACAAAAATGCTTAAATACCTCAATAAGTAAGTCTGTTTTTGCGATAGCCAGTGGCTAAAGGCAAGTCCTAAAAAACGTCTTTGTCAGTTTTTGGGGATTTATCTGGCATCTTTCGCCTGCATTTTGAGTGAGCATCGTTGGGCTATGCCATCGAAAAGGCAAGTGAAAGATACCAGACAAAAACAGAAAGACAGCAAAAGGCATTGCTTTAAGCGTGATTCAATGACAGCGTATACAAGGAGTATGAAAAGATAGGTTTAATAACTTACCCTCTAAGCCTTAAACTTAACTACTCATTAACTGAATATCTCAACAACGCACAAACTAACAAACCCATAATCCCCAGAAAGTTAATTGCTGTAATAATACTTGACAAAACACACGCTGTTCGCCAACCCATTCTAGCGAAAACTATGGGCTAAAAGTAGGCAATTTGGTGCTATTTCCCATCTTCCGCCGCTCTTTATCTGTCCGTTTTTAAGAACACCATGTGCGTTTTGCACCATTTTGCCCTTCTAGATGGTTGCCAATTCGTGTTTTCTTTAACTCCAAATACCTGCATTTTGCACCTAAAAAGCCACGGTTCAAAGTGACTTTTTGCCCTTTTTCTACACTTTTCCCTATCAGAAGATGTGCTTTAAGCACCAAATTTTGCGTATTTTATTTCATTTAGTCTTGCATATTATTGCATTTAGCCTTGCGTTTTGCGGCATATTGGTCTGCGTTTTGCGGCATTTTGCAGTGCGTTTTGGTGCTAAATGCAATGCGTTTTGGTGCTAAACGCAGGGTGTTTTGGTGCTAAATGCAGTGCGTTTTGGTGCTAAATGCAGGAAATTCTGATGAAAACGCACGCTGTTGAGTGATAATTGCATATTCATACTGCACCAAATAGGTTGGCCACCATTATAAGCCCTGCCCCATTCTGCACCAAAACAAACCTGCGCGAGAATCGAATATTTGCGGCAGGTTGAGCGATTGGTGGATAAAAAGGCACTCACAATGTTAAAATTTAGGTTTAAAAATTTACAAACCGCACGGTAGTGGCTAGCATTTTTAGTTATTCTCGCTGGCCTTGTTCTTCTAGGGGGCTAGGTATTCTGGGGGGGCTAGGGGTTGTTCTAGGTGTTCTAGGTTGCCTAGATGAGCTAGAGGTTCTAGGATTTCTAGGTGGACTAGCTGAGCTAACTGGGCTAGGTGTACCAGGATTTCTAGGTGAACTAGTTGAACTAGCTAAGCTAAGTGTTCTAGTTTATCTAGCTTCTTAGCACTTCTTGTCCTTCAAGTCTTCTAGCCCAAACGAGGCATGTTTGCAAACAAAAAGGGGATGTGCCACAGAAGACACATCCCCTTATATCGCATTCGAAGGCCGTTGGTAAGGCCTTGATCTGTCGTCATTGAGCCGTCTTTGGCAAAGTGATGGGGAACAACGGACTGTCTACATGCTCCTTATAAACGATGTCTACCAGTTTTTTCACCACATCGGGATGTTGGGCAGCAACGTCATTGTCCTCGTGTAAGTCGGTTGCCAGGTTGTAAAGGTGTGGCGTGCCCTTAATAACAATCAGTTTCCAATCGTCCATGCGCACGGCAATTTGGTTGGTTTCGGCAAACTCCCAATAAAGGTGGGGGTGGCGTTGCTGTGCCTTATCGTTGCCCAAGAGCGTGGGAAGGATGGAGAGACCATCGAAAAAGTCAGTGGTTAGATGCTTGTTTCGATAGCGTTGCACATAGTTCTTTACGCCTGCCAGTTCGCAGAAAGTGGGCATAAGGTCGTAGAAGGCGAAGGGCAAGTCGCTCACTTTGCCAGCCTCGACGCGACCTTTCCAGCGCGCAATGAAAGGAATTCTGATGCCCCCTTCGTAACACTGACGCTTAATGCCGCGCAACTTTCCGTCGCGATTGAAGAACGAAGGGTCGGCACCGCCTTCCTCGTGCGGCCCGTTGTCGCTCGTAAAAATCACCAGTGTGTTGTCGTCTAGCCCCTTTTGCTTTAACACCTTCAATATCTCACCAACATACAAGTCGAGCCTTGTTATCATGGCTGCAAACTGCGCATGGGTGTGTTCTACGGCGTTGTATCGCGATGCCTCTTGCCCACCCCACGTCTTGTCTACAAAGAACTTCTTTTTATAGAAAGCCACAAGCGAGTCGTTGGGCTGTACCAACTCGGCATGGGGAAGGGTGTAGGTGAACACGCCAAAGAAGGGTTTGTCGGCCGATTGCGTTTCAAGCCACTGCAAAGCACGGCGGTGAATGAGGTCGGCCGAGTAAGAGGGGCGCTTAAAATAGTTGTCGCCAAACATCGGATGCGCGATATTATCTTCCAAAACCACGCGCTGCACGCCCTTATCTCCTCGCGCCCTGCTGTACGAATTGAGGAAATTGGGGTAGTAGAGGTGGGCTTGGAACTGGCAGATATAACCAAAGAACTCGTCAACACCGCGCTTGTCGGGTGTTGATGCCGACCCCTCGTAGCCGCCAGCCCACTTACCAAACATGCCCGTTTGGTAGCCGTTGGCCTTCATAATCTCGGGTAGGATGACGTGATTGGCATCGTAGGGATGTTGCCCCACGATGCTGAAATCTCGGTTTTGGCCGTAGTACACGGGCTTGCTATCGCCCCAATACTCCTTGTTTCCGCGCACTTCGGTGTGGCCCGAGTGTTGTCCCGTCATGAAACATGCCCTCGACGGCGCGCTAACGGGTGCCCCCGCATAGGCCTGCGTAAAGCGCATGCCCTCTGCGGCCATGCGGTCGATGTTGGGCGTTAGGATGTGTTGTTGGCCATAACAGCCCAAATCGCCGTATCCCATATCATCACACATAATGTAAATGATGTTGGGTTTGGTGCTTTTTGCGGCCAAAGCCGGCGTTAGGGCCAACCATGCGGCCTGCGTAAGCAGGATAGATGATGTTGTTTTCATCGTTTTTAATTGCCTAATCCAAATAGTTTATTGTAACCAGGGTTTTGTGTTAGCTGCTTATTCAGCACGATTTGACTGGTGGGAACCATACTTAAATAATAGGTGTCTAACCAACCGCCATGCGCAAGCGGACTCTCGTAGGTGTAAATCCAACCGCTACCAGCGGTGTTGTTCTCGGCAGCCGCTTTTCCATTTGCCACAATTTCGTCGTAATCAACAAATTGCCCTGTGTAGGCATTTGCCTTTGGCGCATAGATATTGTCGGCGGCCGTGGTCCACAATCCGCAGGGCTGCCTGTTTACATAATAGGCAGCCTTTGCCCATCTGCGCACATCGTAGAAGGCAAATCCCTCGCCAAAGAGTTCTATCTGGCGTTCGCGGCGTATCTCCCACAGCACGGGGTCTACGTTGTAGTTGCCAAACTTACCGCCATTGCCTGTCCACCAAGGCGCATTGCCTTTGTCGCGATTGGGGTCGAAATTGTCGTTAATGTCCGCAACAACCATGTGAGCCACGTCTGCACGTTCGCGCAGCTTATTGATGGTTTTATCGGCAACAGCTTGGTCGAACTGTTGCAGTTCCCATGCCGCTTCGGCATAGTTTAGCAGCACCTCTTCAATCTTAAAGATGGGCTTATCGGCCGTACAGAAAGCAGAAGAACCCGTGGAGAACTCCCACATATCATAGTTTTTCCAAAAGTAATAGCCCGTTCGACAACGCATAAAGGGTACTCTTGAATCGGTGGTGAGGTTAGGACTCACGGGTGTTAGCGATGCACCCCAGTTTTGTCCGGGGCATCTTTTCATGCCTTCGCCACCAGCTGCGCCACCTCTTAGGCACTTATCGTTCAGGCCCATGTAGTCGATGTAATAGCGATACTTGGCAGCTTCGTCGGCAGTAACGATGTGACCTTGGTTGTTATCGCCTGCCTTTAAGAAGCGCCATGTCTTAAACGTGTTCACGTTATCGGGCGTGCCCTTGTAAGGAGCGACCACATAAGGGGGCTGAATGTTTTGATATAGTCGGGGGTCGCGTTGGGCAAAGGTGGCCCACATGTCCTTACCCTTTCCGCCTTGATAGCCCGAAGCGGCATTGGCAATGGGCAAACCATTCTTCATCAAGAACATGTCTACCGTGTATTGGGGCACGTCGGCAGCGTTGGCCGCGATGTGTTCGAAGTCGTTGTAGCGATTCATCAGCACGTTGTTGACAAACTCTTTGTAGAAGATAACGCCAGGCTTACCCTTCAAGCTCTCGGTGGTCCACAGCTCGCCATAGCCCTTTGCAGGCGTGTTTTGCTTGTCTACGCCCAGATACAGGCTGGGATAGGCATCCATTAACTCTTGCGACACGGTTAGGCACTTTTGCAAATAGGTTTCGTAAGGTTCGTTAAGGCCATGATACTTGGCCCATGTGCCTTCACGCAAGAGAAATCGCGAGAGGGCGGCCTTTATGGCATTAGCCGTAATGGTGTTGTCGCCATCATTGAAGTTGCCGATGTTTGCGGCAGCATACTCTAAACGGGCGATTATGCTATCGGCAACAGCTGCGCGCGGTGTGCGTGGCCCGTAGCTTTCGGGCGAGCTGTCGTCGAGAACCTTATTCACCCAAGGCACATCGCCAAAGCGGTCGATGAGTTCCATATACCAATAGGCCGAGAAGAAGTAACCCACCGAACGCCAATGCGCCGCTTGTGCCTCTGTAAGCACGCCATCGCCCAAATGGCTCAGCATGATGTTGATGCGGCGGATGTAAGAGAAATCCCATCCGCCACCGTCTGATGTGGCTGTGACGGTTTGGTAAGCATAAGGATTGCGTGCATTGTCGCGATGCGTAACCAGTCCGCCAAACCAATCGCCAGCAAACTGCGCGTCCATATAGCTGCTGTTGATGCTGGTTTGAATGGTGGTGTTAATAAACATCCCGTAGCAAGGGTTCATAAAAGCCTTGAAGTTATCGTACTCTTTGAAGGCATTTTCCTCGGTAAGGTCGGTCAAAGGGTACTTTTCCAGAAACTGGTCGTTGCATGCCGTCAGGGTTGTAGCAACAAGAAAAGCGGCCGTTAATATCTTTTTCATAAGAACATTAGTGATTAGAATGTGATACTTGCGCCAAAAGAGATGGTGCGATAATAGGGATACTCCCACGAAATAACGTTGCTTAGCACATTAGCTGTGGTTTTGGGTGGTCGTCCTTCGGGGTCGTAGCCTTTGGGAAGCTGGCTGAAAGTTGCCAAATTCTCTACGCTTACATAGAATTTTGCATCCTGCAAGTAGGCGCGTTTAATCCACATTCGGGGCAAGGTGTAGGATAGCGTTACGTTCTTGATGCGCAAGTAGGCAGCATTTTGCAGATACTTGTCGCTTACGCGCGTGTTGGAAGCAACGTTGTTGCCTTGGTCGTAAATGCGGAACAGCTTGCTGTTGGGGTTTACTGGCACCATATAATCGCTGCTTGCGGGGTCGTAGCTCTTGGCTCGCCAATAGTCTGTTTGGTTAGCATAAAGTGCTTGGAACACGGCATCTCCAGCACCTGCCCCACCAAATGGGAACACAGCCGAACCGCCAAGCCAATAATCGCGCTTGCCAACACCTTGCAACAGCACTTCTAGGCTTAGGCCTTTGTATGCTACACCAAGGCTTGCACCGAACTGATAACGAGATGCGTCGTTGCCAATTACCTTGCGGTCGCCGGGGTTATCAACGGTGTTGTCGCCTGCATTAATAACGCCGTCTTCGCGCAAGTCCTTAAACTTAACGTCGCCGGGCTGTGGGTTAAAGCCGTTAATCTTCGTAACACCCTCTTTCAATGTCCATGTCTTGTGCTTGGCATCTGCCGCGTTAAAGTCGTCGATGGTATAGTAGCCGTCGGTAACATAGCCCCAAATCTCACCTATCTTCCTCCCCACATAGTAATCGGAGAGCAGCTTCGACTCGTTATTAAACCTAGTTATCTCAGCCTGGCTGTCGTAGATGTTAAAGCCAACATGATAGCTAAAATCGCCAATCTTGTCGCGCCATGTAACATTTAGTTCCCAGCCTTTGTTCTTCATGTCGGCCACATTCTGCAACGGAGCCGTTGTTCCCACCACCTTGGGTATCTCCATACCAGCAGCCAACATGCCCGTTGTTTGGCGGTTAAACCAATCGAACGTTGCCGTAAGGCGGTTTTGGAAGGCATAGAGGTCGAAACCAACGTTAAACGTTGTTACCTTTTCCCACGTAAAGTTGCGGCTAACCAACTCGGGCGAAGTGAAATAAGTTGTCTTGCCTTCGCCGTTCAGCAGATAGGTGCCGTTGCTGTTTACGCTTATAACCGGCGAGAACTGATAGGGGTCGATACGCTGGTTGCCTACCGAACCATACGAGGTGCGGAGTTTAAAGTCGTCTAACCAACGGTTTGCCCACTTCATGAAAGGCTCCTGACCCATACGCCAGCCCACACTCACCGAGGGGAAAAAGCCAAAACGATGGTTCTTGGGGAACTTCGACGAGCCATCGTAACGTCCGTTCAACTCCAAGAGATAGCGGTCTAAGAACGAATAGTTCAAACGGGCAAAGCCACTGCGAATGGTGTACTCCGTGTACTTGTCGAATAAGGTTTTTTCACCTGTTCCGCCTGCGAAAGAAGGCACAGTGGGCACGGCTTGCGCCAACACGTTGCCATAGAAATAACGATAATACGACTTCTCTTGGTTAAAGCCCACCATCGCCTTAAAGGCATGTGCACCCCAGTTGTTTTCATAATTGGTAAAGAGGTTCAAGGCATTATACTTCTTTGTTTCATCATACATGCGATAGTAGTCTTGCCCTTCCTCCACCGAATTCTTAGCTGCGAGTTGCACATCGGCAAACCTAAATCGGCCGGTATAAAACTGATAGTGATTGTCTTTGCGGTCGTAGGTGTACTCGCCCGTGATGCTCCAGCCGGGCAAGGGCTTGAAAATTGAGCGCAAAGCCACACGTGGTTCCGACTTCTCCAAATGCGAAGTGGGTGCATACAACAGCATGTTCAGCGGCGTTTGCGAAGGCAAGTTGCCTTGAACACTTAGAATGTCGCCAGGGATTAGGCCTTCGGGATAATAGTATATCAAACGAGTTGAGTAAAAACCGCTCATGTTTCCCACGTTCTGCGGCTCTTGTTTGGTAGAGTTGGTGTAAGAGATGGTGGCCTCTTGGGTAAACCATTTGTGTATGTCGGCCGAGATAAAGCCGTTGATGGTTTTACGCCTGAACATGTCCTTATCCGTAACCAGCGGGCCGTTCTCGCGACTTAAACTTCCCGAAAGGCGGTAACGTATCTTCGAACTTCCGCCAGAGACGGTTATGTTGTGGTTGCTAACGGCACCTGTGGTAAGGATGTTCTTGGCCAAGTTCTTTTCAGAAAGCCAATAAACACGTCCGTCGGTATCTTTAAAGATGCCGTCGCCCACGGTTGCGATAGACGAAGGGTCGTTTTGATATTGTTGCAGATAGTTGCGCCATCTGCTAACATCGCCGTTGCCTGCCCAATAAGAATTAGAATAGCCCGCTTCGATATAGGCATCCAAATATTGCATCAACGAGGCTTGCTCCAAATGGTTGAGCGACTTTTCCCAACCCACATTGAAGTTGTAGTTGGCGGTAAAGCGCGCATCAGACTGGGGGCGTTTGAGCGTTACCAATATCACACCGCCAGCCGCACGCGCACCATAGATGGCCGAACTGGCGGCATCTTTCAGCACCGACACGCTCTCGATGTCTTCGGGGTTGAGCGAGCTGATGTCGCCTTCAACGTTGTCTATCAGCACAAGCGGTGCGCCTCCGTTAATCGAAAGCGTGCCACGCACATTCATAGACTTGGCAAAACCAGGCCCCGAACCACCGCCGATGGTAAGTCCCGGCATGGCACCTTGCAACGCGGCAGCTGCATTAACAACAGGCCTGTCGCCCAACACGTCGCTCATTTTCACTTGCGCCACCGAACCCGTTAGGTTGGCTTTCTTCTGTGTTCCATAACCAACAACCACCACTTCATCGATGGCCTTGGCGTTATTCTGCAAGGTCACCGTCATGTTGGGGCTGGCCTTCACCTCTGTTTCGGTAAAGCCAACGTAGCTAACAACCAGTGTTGCCCCTGCCGGAACGTCCACTTTAAATCGGCCGTCGAGGTCGGTTACGGTGCCATTTGACGTCCCTTTCTGCACAACAGAAGCACCAATGAGCGGTTCTCCCAGTGCATCTTTAACCATACCCGTAATAGTTGTTGACGTTTGCGCATTCACATACAAAGGAATGAGCAGCAGCAAAGTGAGCAAAAGCCTACCTACTGCATTCTGACTTCGTTTTTGATAACTGTTCATCTGTATTTATTTAAGTAATATGTAGTTAGGTCACAGCAGTTCATACGCCGTCAAGGCGCACAGTACATGTTCATCTATCCAGCATTAATCCTCATTCACAATGGGCGGATCTACCCAAAAGTAGAATAGTTTTCAACGCATTTTTATCAAAGCATCATCGTTTATCGCATCATACGACATCGGCTGCCCGCGGGCGCACCATAGGTGCCTGTGCAGCCATTCTCATGTTTAACGCTTGTTAAGCTGTTGTTTAGGCGGTGTAAAGATATGTATTTTTTGTGAATAGCGCATCTTCTTAACGATTATTAATTGTATATTTCTAAGATTTGTATGCAGCTGGCGGATTAGAAAGGGTTGAAGAATGGCAAACGCAACTTAACTTGCTGAAATCTCAAAGCCACTGCAAGCCTGCCCTACTAAGGTGGAAATAGCTGTATGGTGCACCCACTTAAAATCTTAAAACTTTTGTTTTTATTTTACGACACCGCTCTATTTTTCGCTCCGTTCTAGCGAAAATATAGGTTATAAAGTTGGTAAAAAGCCACTTTTTCTAACCTTTCACGCTTTGGTGTTTGTCTAATTTTAAGCCAAGAAGCTGCGTTTTGCACCATATTGCCTTTCTATTTTGGTTGCCAGCCCGTAATTTTTCATGCCCAAATACGCACTTTTAGCCCCTAAAACCCCACTTTTTGATGCCCATTTTGCCCTTTTGGGCCATGTGTTTCATGGTTCGGAAGGGTTTTATTTATACCATTGCAGCGTATTTTTATGCTTATCGGCTTGCATTTAGCACCATTTTACACTGCATTTTGCAGCATTTCACCTTGCGTTTAGCACCAAAACGCACGTCATTTTGCACCAAAACGCACTGCGTTTTGCCGCATATTGCACGCCATTTTGCAGCTAATAGCACCATATTCTGCTAAAAATGGCCCAAAATATGGCGCAAACGGCGGCTTCTTTAAATAAAAATTCATTTTGCCAACATCCACATGCCACCCCTCTTTGCATCAAAAACAACCTTCGTGAGAATCGTTTTTTTGCGGCAAGGTGAACGATTGGCGGACAAAAAGGGCACTCAAAATGTTAAATTTCGTACCGAAAACAAGACAAAGCAGATTATGCCGCGTACGCGCGCAAAGGGAAACGGAGACGGAAAGCACGTATGTTTACAACCGCCAGCGCAAGCGGTTGCCGCACATGCAGCTCACAACCAACGGAGGCAGCATCAGGCAAACGCGGAAGTAATCGGGCATTGGCAGATGGGTTTCGGCCTATATTGAGTACATCAAATGGTTTCCCCCATGCCACCTTTTTGAGGCGTAACCACGTTTTGCGACAGGCAAACAGGGCAGAAGTTTCAAATTTTCCGTATCTTTGTTCGGTATTTCGCACACGAATGAGATGTTTATCTTGGTTTTACAACTCTAAGATAATCAACACCTCTCAATTAACAGAAAAATTAAAAGTCAAAGCAGCTTCGATGAAAATAAATGCGAAAGGCATGGCGATAACAAAAAAATCACTAACTTTGCTGAGAAAGATATTACAACAAAAACCGCTTAACCATTGTTTGAGATATGGTGGAGAGTGACATTTTCTCTCGTTTAAAGGATGGAGACCTTGCCGCCTTCGAAAGCCTGTACAAAACATACTACGCCGTTTTATGCAAGCTTGCAAAGACAATCACCCACAGCCACGAGTTGGCCGAAGAGATTGTTGACGACCTGTTTTTCTACCTTTGGGACCACCGCGGCGAGTTACAAGTAGTGTCGCTCCAAGCTTACCTCTTCCGTTCGACAAGAAACAACAGCGAGAAGGCGTGCCGCTCGTTGGCCTTCCGTAAAGGCAGGGTAACGGACAGCATAGACAACACCCTGCTCTGCATACACGAATATCTGACTGACCCCGAACACCCATTGGGCTGGTTGCTTGAAGAAGAAATGAAAAACACCGCCAAACGAGCCGTAAACCAGTTGCCCACAGAATGCCGGCAGGTGTTCGAACTAAGCCGATACGAGGGCAAGAAGTACTCGGAAATTGCACAAGAGCTGGGCATTTCTGTCAATACGGTGAAGTACCACATCAAAAACGCCATCAAGATTTTATCGGCCAGACTATCCATAAACATGGTTGGCATGTTGCTTTGCGTGGCTGGCATATGGTAAGGTACATTATATGCCGCTAATAGAACAAAACAGAAAGAGCCAGATAAAGGAAAAAAACAATGAAGATAGAACTAGAAAATGAGAAAGACATAAGTGTGTAGATTTTAGGACATGCCTGCAAACAGTTCTAACTGTCTATGCGGAGCAACAATCTCTACTTTCTCTTGCAAATCGAAATTGAAAACCATAGCCTCGACCATAGCATGCCTGTTCTCGGTTTTTCCACCATTATGGTAGAAGTGTTCTTTTGTAACAACATTGAATTGTTGCCAGAAACGACTCACCATCTCATTTTGGCGAAAATCGTTGTGATGCCAAGTGGAAAGGATGAACCTTGCACGTGTTTGGCGCAAGGCGTTGAAAAGTTCCTCTTCATCCTTTTCCGTCCAACCATTATAATAGTCTACATATCGCCCATAATAAGGTGGGTCGCAATAAATAATGTCGTTTTCCCCAGCCTGTGCTATTGTTTCAAGAAAGTGTACATTATTGAAAACCCATTGCTTCCCTCTAATTACACGGGCGATGTTTTCTATCTGATTACATATTTTGGTTATATATGCAGGTGCAAATCGCTCAGGTTTCTTGCAAAAAGGTATATTCCAACAACCTTGCTTGTTGAAACGCATCATCCCATTAAATCCTGCACGAGATAAGAATATAAAATCATATGGGCTGTGTTCTCGGTTGAACCTGTCGCGAACAAGACGATAGTGGGCGTAGCCATCCTCATCCGCCGCCTCCAAAAGGCGGCCTTCATGTTCAAGATATGCACGCATGGTGTAAGGCGTAACCTCTCCGTTCTGTACCTTCTGGTAGAAATTGATGATGTGCGGATTGGTGTCGCCAACAATGTGCGCGCCCATTATGGGGCAGTTGAAACCCACAACGCCAGTTCCAAAGAAGGGTTCTACCCAGCGTGCGGTAAGGCTAACGCCCGAAGTCAATATCAGGTCATTAATCCACGGCACCAATTTTGTCTTGATACCTTGCGACTTTATAGGGGGAATGATAACAGGCATCTCTACTTTTTCAATTCTTTAAGTCGTTTACTTTTCTCTTCCAAATACTCTGTGTAAGATTTAAGATTATTGTAATGCGGCTTCCCCATGCCAGCCTTTTGGGCATCGGCCGCATTATAGAAGTTCATCCAATAATCATCGAAAACCTCTTCTCCATGTTTAGCGAACGTCCCTTCCCCATTCACTAGTTTGTCAACATCAACAACACCTCCGATATTCCTAGTGTTTCCGCTTCCTGGTCTGTCGCTTGCTATTTTCCACTTTGGCTGGACAAAGAATATGAAGTGCTTTATAACCGACCTTATGTTCTCAAGTTTATCAATACTATATACTTCCATGTCCTTATCCTTGTCGACACCCTGTTTGTAAAGCACTCCGAGTACAAGATGGCATTTATAGTCGTCATATGGATAATCCGTGTTCCTTTTTACTTGGCGGTCACGGAAATAGCCCCAATAAGAGCCAAGCGTAAGGCCATTCACCTTTTTGTCGTCATTGTAGTAGCTCGATTTAAAGTCTACGGCAAACAAATTACCTTCCTTATCTTTAAATGTTAAGTCTGGATAGAAGTTTTGTGCCGATGGAAATTCCAAAACAAGGTCATTGCGCTTAGCAAAATCAGCCAGTTTCGGGATGAGTATAATTTCTATGACCTTAGATACAACTTTCGTATCATTGGTTATTCCATAAATATTCTTATTCACATCTATAAAGCCCTTTACTATCCATTCATTGTTTGGGGTCTCAAGTAACGCTTTATATGATTTCACTTCTTCTGCCAGAAGTTCTTGAAACACTTTCTTATCCATACTTTAAACATTTTACGAACGACATGTTAAGCCTTTTAAACTATCTTGCAACACAGATTTCATTTCAGACAGACACGAGGAAATCATAGACTTATGGAACACTCCTTTATCTTTTGAAAAGCGAAATCGATGCAAAAGAGCAACGCACACCGCACTTCAAAGATAGCGGTAGGCTTGGCTCTCGCTATCATTCCGTATTTTAGCGGGGTGATATTTTCGTGCCCCTGAACCAAGGTTAACACTCATGCCCACACGCTAAGCACAAGACAAAGATACAATAAAATTTGAACTCCAACCCTATCTGCCACTGGCAAAACGCCGTTATATGCCGAAAAACAAGTTCTTGAAGGACAATTCAACGCACACCACAAACGCACTTGGGCGTGCCCTTGCCCTGAAAACAGACTTCAAAACGTGCGGGATGAGAACGCCTTAACAACAAGAAAACCGCCAGACACGTTAACCACGCCCTATGAAGGCTTCGGCTACATACCGAAACTCACCTTACGCAACCTTTCTTTATCCAAGCATGGTTTATAAGCCAACATCTCGCGGAGCAGGCATTCTAGAAAGAAAAAAGCCCAATAGCCACATTTTCTTACCACATCCACTACCCTATCGCCACCCAAAAGGCTCTATCATTATAAAGGGAAACCGCGTATGAAAACAGAAAACGAGCATATCGACAACCTGATACGCCACTTTGTGCAAGGCGACATCACTGCGGAGGGGCTTTGCGAACTGAACGATTTCATTCGCCAAAGCGAGGAAAACAGGCTGTATGTACGCAACTTGCGCGAACTGCTTTTCGACCGCGCTGCCGCAAAGGCACACGAAGAGTTCGACGTGGAGCAGGCTCTGCAACGCTTTCATGCGCATGTACACACAGTCAACACTGACGAAAAACAGGCACAACGCCTGCCAATAAAGCTGCTGGTAAGGGTTGCTGCGGTTTTCCTCATTGCCGTGTTGCCCATCATTGCCTACTTCTTAGGCATGCAAAAGGTAAACGGGCAGTTTGCCATGATAGAGACATCGGTCCCAGATGGTTCGCAACTCAGCCTTGTTCTTCCCGACGGCAGCAAGGTAAAGCTCAATTCGGGCTCTACCATCAGGTACTCACAAGGGTTCGGCATATCGGATAGAAAGATATATTTGCATGGAGAGGGGTTCTTCTGCGTAAAGCACAATGAGCGGCTGCCTTTGTCTATAGTTACTAAGGACGTTGTTTTGCACGACCTCGGAACGGCCTTCAAGGTGAGCAATTATCAGGAAGACCAACAGGTTGAGATTAGTCTTTACGAGGGAGAACTAAGTGTAGACAACCTTATTTCAAAACAAAATGGGCTAGCAGTAAAGCCCGGCCAACGCATCGTTGTTGACAAGGCTACGGGGCGTCTGCATAAAGAAAGCGTCAAAGAAACAATGGATGAGGGCGCAAGCATGAACACCCTTTACTTCGACAACCAGCCGCTTGAAATGATTGCACCCGTTCTTTCGAGAAACTTTGGCGTGCCGATAGCGGTAGCCAAGGAGGTGCGCAACAGGCGTTTCTACCTCATATTTAATAAGCGAACAAGCAACATCGAACAAATACTACAAACAATGACCCAAACGGGACACGTAAAATGCAGTATGGCAAACGGGCGTTACCGGCTTTACTAGCATCGTCTCGCAATCACATCACCTAATGTATATCATCACTAAACAATTTATAACTAATTCAATTTGACATGAGAACATTAACGAAGAAGTTTCTGCTCGCAACCTTCCTTGCGCTTTCAATGGAGGTTTCAGCCAAAGCGAGTATGGTAACGATGACTCTCCGAAACGTCACCGTGAAGGAAGCCATCGTTGATTTGCAAAAAAACACGGGTTACTCGGTTGTTATCTATGCCAAAGACGTGGACATGAACCGCCGCGTAAACGTTGAGGCACGCAACGAAAAGGTAGCGAACGTTGTTGGGAAAATCCTTGCCGGACAAAACGTTACTTACGAAATCAACGGCAAGACCATTGTTGTGAGCCAGCCCAAGGGCGTCCCTTCGGAAAGCGCGCGCACCCAAAAGGGAGACGACAAAAAGCAGCGCGTAAAGGGAAATGTGGTAGACGAACAGGGACAACCCATCATTGGGGCATCCGTTGTAGACAAAGCCACGAACACGGGTGCGGTTACCGACCTTGATGGGAACTTTGTTCTGGACGTGCCCATCGGCACCGAGCTCACCATTAGCTATGTGGGCTATGCCGACTACAAGCTACGCGCCGCGCAAAACATGAACGTACAGCTTAAGCCCAACACCAAACTGCTAGACGATGTGGTTGTGGTGGGCTACGGCAGTCAGAAGAAAGTAGACGTAACAGGTTCTATCGCATCGGTTACTGGCAAAGACATCGCCCGTTCGCCAATGGCCAACCTCACCAACTCTATCGGTGGAAAGCTGGCCGGCTTGCGCGTTGTTCAGCGTTCGGGAGAGCCTGGTAAGGATGGCAGCAACATCGACATACGTGGCTATGGCACAGCGCTGGTAGTGGTAGATGGCGTTCCAAGCAGTTTCGATCAAATCGATCCGAACGAAATTGAAAGCATTACCATCTTGAAAGATGCCTCTGCAGCAGTGTATGGTATTCGTGCTGCCAATGGCGTTGTCTTGGTTACCACGAAGCGTGGAGGCTCGCAAGCCACAAAGATAGAACTTAATTCTACCTTTAGTTGGCAACGTCCAACCATCTATCCCGAGCTCTGTAACGCTGCCCAGTTTGCCGAACTTACCGACGAAGACCTTGTGAACCGTGGCAAGCAACCCACATTCGGCCGCGAAAAGCTGGAGAAATGGCGCGCAGGTGGCGAAGGTTACGAAAGCACCGACTGGTACAACGAGGTGGTAAGGCCGTGGGCTCCGCAGCAGCAATACAACCTCAACGTACGTGGCGGTACAGACAAAGCCCGTTATTTTGCCTCGTTGGGCTATCTCAACGAGGGCGGCATTTGGCGTTCTAACAGCTCCAACTTCCAACGTTTCAACTTCCGTTCAAACATGGACATCCAGATAACCGACGGCCTGTCGGCATCGTTGTCACTATCGGGACAGAAAGGAAAGCGGAATTCCTCGCCGTGGGATCCCTTCTATGTAATGGCCTCGATACAGCAAACGTTCCCCACTTCGCATGTATACGCCAACAACAACCCCAACTATTACGCCGCAACCAACATCGTGGCACGTAACGCAAAAGCCGTTACCGACCCCGACATGATGGGTTACGACAAGTCGCAAAACAAGCGTTTTGAGGGTACGGCATCACTCACCTACGATTTCCAAAAGATTAAGGGACTGTCGTTGAAGGGCCTGTTTTATTACCGCAACATCGACGATTACCGCAACTTGTTCCAAAAAAAGTATAACTACTATGCCTACGACAAGGCTAACGACAAGTACAATGTGGCCTTTACGGGATTTAATCCCTCTAACCTTAAACGCTCGATGTGGAACGATGAAACCTACATGCTACAAGCCTCAATCAGCTACGAGAATACCTTTGCCAAACTGCACCATGTAAAGGGGTTGCTATTGTCTGAAACAACTCGTACCAAATACCACAGTCTGGATGGCTTTCGCGAGTTTAACATCGATGCTTTCCCCGAGCCAGACAATGGTAACGAAAAGAACAAGAGCAACGGAGGAAACAGCTCGCAAAGTGGGCGTATCGGTTATGTGGGCCGAATAGACTACGACTATGCCGGCCGTTATCTCGTAGAATTCAGTTTCCGTTACGATGGTTCGTCCAAGTTCGAAAAGTCTAAGCGTTGGGGTTTCTTCCCTTCCGTATCGGCGGGATGGCGCATTAGCGAAGAGGCTTTCATGAAGAAATTCAGCCATGTGCTAGACAACCTGAAACTACGTGCCTCGTGGGGACGGCTGGGCGACGACGAATCGGTGGAGGGCTACCAATATCTAGAAGGCTACACCTACCCCAACGGCTCCTATCTCTTCGGCAGCGATGTGTTCAAGACCCTTGTCCCTAAGGGTTTGGCAAACAAGAACATCACCTGGTACACGTCCGACATTTACAACCTCGGCCTTGATTTCGACCTCTGGCATGGGCTGCTTTCGGGAACGTTAGAGTTGTTCTATCGCCATCGCGACGGCTTGTTGGCCACTCGCGCCGCCTCTTTGCCCACTACTTTTGGTGCTAAACTGCCCCAAGAGAACCTAAATTCTGACAGCCACCGAGGCTTTGAGCTGCAACTCTCGCACCACAACAAGATAGGAGAACTCACTTACGATGTTATGGGCAACTTTTCGTTTTCGCGCGCCAGACACGACTATGTGGAACGCAACGCATCGCTAAACGAAAACGACAATTGGCGGAACAACACCAACGGACGTAACAAGAACATCTGGTGGGGCTACAAGGCCATTGGCCAATTCCAGTCGGAAGACGAGATTGCAAATTCGCCCATCCAAGACGGAAACGGCAATCAAGACCTTAATCCGGGCGACATCAAGTACGAAGACTATAACCACGACGGCGTAATAGACGAAAACGACGTGCAACCCATAGGCCGAGGAAAGACGCCCGAAATAATGTATGGCCTAACACTTAATGCGCAATGGAAAGGCATAGACCTAACCGTGTTCTTCCAAGGAGCGGGCAATTTCAATGCGCTGCTGTCTAACGACATGGCTCATCCCCTGTATAACGGCTCGAACACGCCGACGGCATTCATGGACCGTTGGCACCACGAAGACATCTACGACACCTCTTCGCCGTGGGTTCCAGGAAAATATCCGTCCACCTACGCTAGCGGAAAGCAAAACAACCGACGCGTATCTTCGTTCTGGCTACAAAACGCCAGCTACCTGCGCTTAAAGGAATTGCAAATCGGTTACACGCTGCCAAAGAACTGGATACAACGTGTGGGCCTTGAAAACGTACGCGTTTTCTTATCGGGCTTCAACCTCCTTACCTTCACCGGAATGGAATTGCTCGACCCCGAAGCCGAAGGCGGCCCTGGCAGATACTATCCGCAATTAAAGGTTATCTCGTTCGGTCTTAACGTTAAGCTATAACATCAGATTACATTAAATAACTGACAGATGAAAAATCTCAAATCATATATCGCCCTAGTGTGCACTGTGGCACTTGCCGTTTCGTGCAACAACGTGCTCGACACCTCGCCAACAAACCTCTTGAACGACAACCAAGTGTGGAGCAGTAAAAATGCAATAGATGCATATTTAGGACAACTGTACGACTCGATGCAGGTTGAAGACCTGGAATATCAAATCGAAAGCGAAGGCCAATACCTCTCGGAGTTCACCGACGAGGCCGTTCGGGCGTACACCTGGGGCCGAGCCAACTACGCATTGATACCCGAAGGCGTCTTCGGATGGTGGGGATATAAGGAGGTTAGAAACACAAACACCTTCCTCGACAACATCAACAATGCTGCCGCCCTTACCCCCGAAGAGCGAAAAGTATATGAGGCCGAGGCACGTTTCTGCCGCGCCATGAACTATTTTGCCATGGTTAAGCGCTATGGAGGCGTGCCCTTGGTTACCGTCGCACAAAAATACGATGGTGGTGACGTCAAAACCTTGCAACTGCCCAGAAACAAGGAGTACGAGATTTACGACTTCATCAAGGACGAATGCCAAGCCATCCAATCCACACTTCCCGAAAGCAGAGAGGGCGAAGACAAATATCGCGCCACACGTTATGCCGCATACGCCCTTGAATGCCGAGCCATGCTGTACGCCGCAAGCGAGGCAAAATACGGCAACGTACAACTGGATGGGCTAATCGGCATACCCGCAGAGAAGGCCGAAGGCTATTGGAAAGCTGCCAAGGCTGCCGCAGAAAAGATTATCAACTCTGGCAAATACGCCCTCTATACGGCCAAAACCAACAAGGCGGAGAACTTCCAATACCTCTTCCTCGACGAGAGCGAGGCCAACAAAGAGCAGATTTTCACCAAGGCTTTCGACACCTCTAACAAGGGCGGAACCTTTGATTACTTCAATGCGCCGCAAAGCTTTAAGCTCGACTACGGTTGCGTTACCAACCCCACCGCCGACTTTGTTGCCGAATTTGAATACAAGGATGGCAGCGACGGTGCTTTGCAAGTGAACGACGCCAGTGGAAATCCAATCAAGTATGCAGACCCAACCGACTTGTTCAAGGATAAAGATCCGCGCATGCTTGGTTCAATTCTCTACCCATTTTGTCCTTGGCAAGGAAGCAGGGTTGAAGTGCGCAAGGGTATCATCAAGCCCGATGGAACCATCGTAACGGCAAGTTCGCTGAGCGACAAGTACGAAGGAACAAACACCACCATCGCAGCAAAAGATGGTACACTTACCTCTACCGACGTAACGAAAACTGGTTTCTACATCAAGAAGTTTATGACTCCTAATAAGGTTGTAGACTATGAAAAGGGCGAAACCAACTGGATGGTGTTCCGCTATGCAGAGGTGCTGCTCAACTATGCCGAGGCTTGTGTGGAGCTTGGCGACGATGCCGAGGCGTTAAGGGCCGTAAACCTCATCCGCGAACGTGCAGGTATCGCTCCGCGAACAACCATCAACCGCGACCAAGTGCGCCACGAACGCAAGGTGGAACTGGCCTTCGAGAACCACCGATGGTGGGACATTAGGCGTTGGCACATTGCCGACCAATTGCTTAACGCCAAGCAATTCAAGGCCCTTAACCCCTATCTCGTTTGGGAAGATGGTAAAGACGTATCGCAAATGAAATACATCTTTAAGATTGAAGACGCCCCAAAAGACCCGCGCACGTTCTTACCTAAGCTATATTACGAGCGCATACCGGCCGACGCCATTTCAACAAACCCCAACATCAAACAAAACCCTGGTTACTAAAATCGCATGGAAATGAAAAAGATATTATTGTCTCTAACTGCTTGCCTGGCCTTGCTCACGGGTTGCGGCATAGACAACTACGACGAGCCTACGGGTTCTATATCAGGAGGTATCTACGATGCGGAAACGCAAGAACTCATTCCCGCACAGTCGCCCAACGGCGCGCGTGTGCAGGTTGTACAAGATGGTTATAGCCAACCCACCAACTTTTGGTGCAAGCCCGACGGCACTTTCGAGAACACCCGCTTGTTCCCCGGAAAGTACAAACTAGCGGTACAAGGGCCGTTTGTGGCCTCAACCATTACCGAACAAGAAGTGAACGTGCCAACATCTAACGTAAAAGTGATGGTAGAACCTTACCTGCGCATCACTGCAACGGCCAAACTTAACGGAAAAACGCTGGACATCGACTACACGGTAAACCAAAACAGCAAGTCTACGGGTACGGTTGGCACGATAGAGATATTGTGCGGCAACACCATCGGACTTAGCGTAACCACGTCGAAAAAGCGTGCGAAGATTAGCACCGACGACCAACCCATTGGCCAACAACACCATTATACGATGGAGAATGTTGACACCAAGGGAGCAGTATTTGTACGCGTGGCTGCCAAAACCTCCGAAACTTCGTATTACAACTACTCTACGCTGTTGAAGCTGAAATAACCAGTAGGCTTTAAAAAGCGAATATCATCCCGGTTGAGAACATCTTCTCGACCGGGATTTCTTTTCACCCAAATCGGTCGTTAGAACCTGTGCAGATTTTGTGTGTTGTTGAGCATATTGCCTGCCTTATTCTTGAAGACGTAGCGGGCTACGTCAAGAGAATAAGACAGGCAAGATGCCGACAAGCAAACGAAAGATGAACAGGAAGCGATGGAAACAACCTAAAATAACAAGTAAGCGGTCTAACGACCGATTGGGGTTTAACCCAGGTGCTAGAAGCGGACTCGCCAACCCCTCATTTTGACCTCTCATCTACTCACCAACTTGTCTTCCCGTCAACTTCTCTACTCATCAACCTGTCTACTCGTCAACCTGTCTACTCGCCTACTTGGCTACTTACCTACTTGCCTACTTGGCTACTTACCTACTTGCCCACTCGTCTACATGTCTACCCGCCAACTAAACTTCCCATTTACTTACCAACCTATTTTGTCCGCTTTTCAGTAAGAATTTTAACACAAAAACCGCCCATTTTATCCACCACCGCCCCACATCATCGCAAAAATTCAATTCTCGCGAGGGTTTGTTTTGGTGCAGAACGGGGCACTGCTTACACATGTCGACAACCCATTAAGAGTGGTATTAATATGCAAACATTGCCCAATTAAGTGCCATTTGTACCCAAACACCCCGCATTTAGCACCAAAACGCACTGCATTTAGCACCAAAACGCAGTGCATTTAGCACCAAAACACAAGGTATTTAGCACCAAAACGCAGTGCATTTAGCCGCTAAATGCAGGCTAATATGCCGCTAAACGCAAGACAAAATGCAATAAAATGCAAGACAAAATGCAATAAAATACGATGAATATTGGTGTTTAAAGCACTTCTAACAATAGGATAACGCACCCGAAACATGCTAAAAAGCATCAAACGTAGTGGCATTTAGCGGCTAAATGCCGATTTGGGAGCTTGGAAAAAATGCGAGTCGGCAACAAACTAGAAAGGCTAAATGGTGCAAAATGCAGGTAACGCACGCAAATTTGGACAAGAAACTAAACGCTCAAGGCTAATAAAAGCGACTAAATACATGCTTTTCGGCCTTTATTTTTTCTAGAATGGAAGGCCAAATGAGCCAGGTTTTGTAAAACATATCGTAAACTTATAAGGTTGTGAGTTTATGAGGTTGTGAGGTTGTGAGGTTGTGAGTTCATAAGTGTATAAGATTGTTAGTTCATGGGGTAAGAAGTTGTTAGTTCTTGGGGTTATAAGTTTCTGCATTATTACGCCAGTTCGGGATAAGAAAGTGCCCTAAAAGTTGGCTGCCTCGCTGTTATTTTGCAATTCAAGACCGACAGTCAACAACTTACAAAAAACATATAGCGACGATTAACACTTACAAAGCTGCACATTGGCTTAAAGTATAGGCGGTTGCAAAGGTAACTCGTATGGCGGAACAAGTAATTTCACGTCACTACTTTGGGAAAAGAGGGGCTTTATTTCACCTTACGCTGTACAAGAACCAAGTCTGCAAAACTGGTGAAAAACGGGCTGCAAAACAAGAAGAAAACGCCCAGGCACCACATATCATGATGCCCGGGCAAAAAGAAGGAAAACAGTGTAAAGCCCATTTGCAGGGTAGATACCCGCTACTTGGCGTAGCCTGGGTTTTGTTCTAGCTTGGGATTGTCGGAAATATTCTTCTGTGGAATGGGCAGATACCTGTTGTAGGTGTGGAAAGTACGCTCCTCCACCGCACTGGTTCCATTTACAATGGCGCGCCTGGTTGGGTCAACCACAGTAGTGTCCACGGTTCCCGTTATGCGTGTCAGTGTGCCGTTCAACACCGTCTCGGCCACCATCTTGCCATTGGTGGTGGTCCAACGCAAGATGTCTGCACGGCGAAGTCCCTCACCGGCGAACTCCGAACCGCGTTCACGGCGGATTAACTCGCGCAGTTTCTCCTTGCTGTTGTACTTAGACTGGTCCACATCGGGCATCCCTACACGCTTACGCACCATGTTTATCTTGGAATAAACATCTGCCGAGGGGCCGTTCAGTTCGTTCTCTGCCTCAGCCCACGTCAATAGCACATCCGCATAGCGAAACACTATGGGGCAACACTCGGTATCCCAAACATCCGCATACTGACTCATCGGGTCCAGATATTTTCGCCACGTGAGCGCTGTTTTAGAAGAGTTGGCAGCATTCGAAGGATAGTTCGGGTTTTTCCCACCGTTCCAGTCCTCGTCCAGTGTATTGTACACCTTTTTGTTCCAGTTCGCACCGGGAAAGAGTATCGTCATCGCCATACGAGGGTCGCGTGCGTGGAAGGGATGGGTTGCATCATATCCCGAACCTGCTTCATCAATGGCCATACCGTTGCTCATTTCGTAGTTGTCTACACATTTTTGCGTAGGAACAACCGACGACCATCCCCCGTCGCCATTGTTATACAACTGCCCGATGGTGCCCAACGAGTGCGTACCCGTTTTGTATTGCACGGCAAGGATAATCTCTTTCGAGTCTCTCCCATCCAACTTAAAGAGGTTGGTATAGT
Source organism: uncultured Prevotella sp. (assembly GCA_938028745.1). Taxonomy (GTDB): domain Bacteria; phylum Bacteroidota; class Bacteroidia; order Bacteroidales; family Bacteroidaceae; genus Prevotella. The sequence goes on along the minus strand of CALIZL010000004.1, from coordinate 14,067 downwards.
CTTTGTCGAGCTCATACTGCCCCAAGTCGATGATGGCCTGTGCTGCATCCTTCGCTTTCTGATAGTCTGCCCAATACAGGGCGGCGCGCATCTTCATGGCCAATGCAGCTCCCTTTGCGATAAATCCACGCGCTGCGGGCTTGTCGCTAATGTCGGCAATGGCCTCCTCCAAGTCTTTAAACACAAGGTCTTTCACTTCCTGTTCGGTATTGCGTGGAACCTGCGCTTCCTTTGCACTGGTAAAGGGCCTAACGATAGGTACGCCCCCATAAAGGAAACCCATACGGAAGTAGTTATAAGCGCGAATGGCCTTCACCTGCGCCACAAGGTTCTTCTTAACGGCCTCGCTGCCAAACGCACACTTGTCTACATTCTCGAGAAAGGTGTTGCAACGGCCGATAATGGTATAGTCGTAGAACGACCACCCAGGAGAAGACGGCGACACCGAACCGTTACCGATGTTGGTAAAGCCCTCCCACGGGAAGTTGTTGTAGCCGAAATCGGAGCCGGCATCCCAATATAGCAAGGCTGCACCTCCTTCCCAACCATCGTAGCAGCCAACGAGAAACTTCTCTGCATCGTCACTTGTCTTCCATGTCGTAGGTGGCGACATGGCATCTTTCGGTAATGTATTGAGGAAATCATCGCAAGACGACAGTGCCAACGCTGCCGCACCTGCCAATATGTATGTTCTTATTGTTTTCATAATGTAGTGGGCTTTTGCTGTTTAGAATGTGATGTTGATACCTATGGCGTGAGAACGCAACAAGGGATAAGACGAACCGCGCTCACTGGTTATCTCGGGGTCGATGTTGAACGGCAGACTGTGGAATGTCAACAGGTTCTCGCCTGCATAGTAGATGCGCACCCGCTCAACACCAATGGCCTTGAGCACGTTCTCTGGAAGAGAGTAGCCCAGCTGCAAAGTTTTCAAGCGCAGGTAAGCGGTGTTCCACAACCAGAAGGTAGACATGGCACGGGTCATGTCGCTCGGACTGTTGCCCGTCTCGAACACGCGGGGCATTTTTGCATTGTGATTGCTCTCCGTCCACGAATCTTTCCACATGGTTGACGGGTGACTAGCATCGCCAGAGAACTCTCCTAGCACCTCACGGTTGAAGATATGCGACACGCTGCCAACGCCTTGCCACGTCATCGACAGGTCGAATCCCTTCCATGTAGCACCGAGATTGATGCTGTACGTGATGGCTGGGACGTCGGTATGCTTAGTATAGACGCGGTCGTTCGAGTCTAACTTGCCGTCGCCATTGGTATCTTCATATATAATGTCGCCGGCCATGAACTTCCTTCCAAACGGATTGCCGTATTTTGCCGTAAAGGCATCGGCCTCTTCCTGCGAATTGAAGAACTTGCCCGTTGCCTTATACATGTAATAGCTGTTGTATTGCTGACCCAGAGCTGTTCGGCGGTTGCCCTTTTCAATATATTCTGTTCCTTCTCCCAAGTTCAATATCTTGTTCTTGTTGTAGGCGAAGTTCACACCGGCATTGATTGCCCAGTCTTTGTTCAGCTGTTTGGCATAGGCCAGCGAAATTTCTACGCCCTCGTTGCGCAACGCACCGATGTTGTCCTTATATTTTCCGAGCGCAAACTCTGCCGGAGCAGACACGTCCATGATGATATCCGTTGTTTTTCGGTTGTAGTAGTCTATCGAACCCGTCAAACCGCCGAAGAGCGTGAAGTCGACACCAACGCCCCATGTGGTTGAACGCTCCCACGATATGGTAGACAGGTGGTAGTCTCCCTGGTAATAGCCCTGCATTAGCTGTCCGCCGAAGGGATAACTGCCATCAAGCTTATAGGTGTTCATCCAGGGATAGTAATCTGATGTGCCGTCTTGTTTGCCCGATAAAGCATCTTGGTTGCCTAGTTGTCCCCACGAGGCGCGCAATTTCAGGTCATCGAGCCACGATTTCGAACGTTCCATAAACGGTTCTTCGGAGATACGCCACGCAGCAGAGAAAGATGGGAAGAAGCCCCAACGATGTTCCTTGGCAAAGCGCGAGGAGGCATCTGAACGGAAGTTGGCCTCAAAGAGGTAACGCCCGGCATAATCGTAGTTCAAACGGCCGAAATAAGACACCATCGTCAACTCGCGCGTGTACCCCGAATTCTTTTGTGTCGAGGCATCGCCTGCATTCATGTCGGTAAGGTCGTTGTTGGGGAAGTTCTTACGGTACATCCAGTCGGGCAAGTACTTGTAACGCTCGGTGTGCCATCCAAGCATAGCCTTGAAATTGTGTTTGGCAACCGACTTGTCGTAGTTCAAAAAGGTGTCGAACGTGGTTCGGTGCCAATCGTAATGGCCTATTTCCAACTTGTTGGGGTCGGTAGCCTTGTTGGCGTTGTACTGGATAAATTTCTGGAAGTAAGAGTAACGCTGCGAAGCATCGACGTAAGCCCCCTGAAGTGTCAGCTTTAAATCCTTAAACACCTGATAGTCTATGCCAATCATGCCCGTAAAGTTGCGGTTGTTGCGGTTTACGGTCATGCCCGACTCGAGCCAAGCCATCGGGTTGCCGTCTGAAACGGTGCCATAGCTGCCGTCTTCTTTCTTATAAGCTATCCACGGCGCAATGATGTTCAGTTGGCGGATAATCTGGTCGCTGCTGCCGCCTGCGTATGCACTGCTGGCATCGCGGTAGTTGTTTTGGATATAAGCCAAGTTAAGATGTGCCGTAATGCGTTTAGACAACATCATGTCGAGGTTTGCCCTAGCATTAAATTGCTCGCGCCCGGCATTGGGCAGAATGCTGCTCTGTTTGAGGTAACCCGCAGAAGCCAAATACTTCATAAACTCGTTGCCGCCCGTCACATTCACGTTGTGGCGGTTTTGCCAAGCCGTCTTAAATGCCAGCTTATACCAGTCGGTATTGGGATAGTTGTATGGGTCTGAGCCGTCGCGGAACTTCTGAATGGCCTCTTCGGAGAAACGCGGAGCTTTGCCGCTGCGCTCCAAAGCCTTGTTGTAATAGTAAGCGGCATCGGCAGAGTTCATCCGTTCCATCAGGGCCGTGGCGTTCTGTATGCCAAAAAAGCCCGAATAGTTCACCTTCGGCGCACCGTTCTGCCCGCGTTTTGTGGTTACCAATATTACGCCGTTAGAAGCTTTCGACCCGTAGATGGCTGCCGAGGAGGCATCTTTCAGCACAGAGATGCTTGCGATGTCCTGTGGGTCCAGCGAGTTCAGCGTTCCTGCCTCCACCCCGTCGATAAGGATGTAAGGCGAAGCGGAGTTGAGCGTGCCAACACCACGCACCAGTATCAAACCGCCATCAAGCCCCGGTGCGCCGCTTGCCCCAGTCACCGTGATGCCTGGAAGTAGTCCCTGCAAACCCGAAGAAACGTTCGCTATGGGGCGGTTCCCAAGTGTCTTCCCATCGAGTTGGGCAACAGAACCAGAGAGGTTTGCCTTCTTCTGCGTACCATAACCCACCACAACCACCTCGTTGAGGGCGCGACTGTCGTCGCTCAACGTCACGTCGTAGTTGCTTACTCCGTTTCTCACCATCACTGCTTTCGTGGCAAAGCCAACATAACTAATCTGCAACTCCGTGCCCGGAGCCACCGAAACAGAGAAACTACCATCGGCACCCGTCACAGCCAAGGCTGCTCCGTCGGCCTGTACAGAGGCTCCGATGATGGGGTCGCCATTGGCATCTGTCACCACGCCAGTGATACGTTGTTGTTTTTGTTGTTGAATACTTGCAAACGTATTCGCATCAGCCTTTGCCGAAACCGAGGGCGTAGCAAAGGTCATTAACCCGAGAACTAAAGAAAATGCCATGCTGCCCGCAACAAAAGGCGGGTGCTTTTTGCGCATCTGTTCTTCTTCCATAAAATTAGACATACTTTTTTTTGATTTAGGTTTTCGGGCGCAAATATAACACTTTATCGGTAATTCAGCAAAACTTTGTTTTATATTTATTTTTAAGAAACCAGAACCATAAACCAACCAACTAGTCAAAAAAGGCCAATTACAGCCAGCTTGTCAGGCCTGTACATGCCAAAGCGAGCTTCGATGATTTTACAAAAAAGATTACGATGCCACAGAAGAAAAGAGACAAAAAGACAAGACTAAAATCGATTTCCAAACATCAAAATGCGAGTTCTACACAAGAAAAGTTTAATTTTGCACTTGCTGGCTAACCCTACGTTATTCTATGCAGAAAATAATATTAAGCACCTATAAATAAAACATCAATGATATGAGAACAAAAATTATTGTATTTCTCCTTTCATTCTATCTACCCTGTCTTGGGCAGGTAGCGATTGATAATGATTGTGGTTTTCGCAGTTGTAGGATATTCGGGCGAGTGGTGTTGACAGTTTTGGGGCTAAATACTGTACGAGAAATGCTAGAACACAATCAACGCTTGACTTTATGGCTAAATATAGACAGCTTAGGATATGTACTAAGTGTTAAAAAGGCTGGTGGGGAAATGCCCCAACCACAACACGAGGAAGCGGTAAGTAAACTTAAAAGCTACTTTCGACAAAATATGGTACAGATGCCTATTTGCTATGCTCTACAAGATATTGACCGTACGTATGAAGAACAGCTGAAACTTGCAATTGAAAGTTTTCGTGAAAGTGGACCAAGAACAATCATTGCATTTTTCCCAGGTGAACTGCCGTTGCGCTACGAGATGGCTAAGAATTCTGGCTATAAAGGTTCAATGCTCGACTATTTGTTGCTGAAACTAAACGAGCAGGAAATACCGATTAAGAAGAAAGTACGTGTGCATGAGAAAAAGGACATCTTCGTTGAGCCATGAACAACGCCAAGCTTGCTTAAAGTATGATTGGGCTAAATCTGCATTTTAGTCTAAAGGTTAGTTGATAAGTAAAATATACAAATTTGGTGCTCGTTCACCTTAAAAACATAAAGAAGATGAAGAAAATATTGTTTTACCTACTTGTAATTGTTTGCCTCACAGCCTCATGGGCTTGCCAAAACACAAAGAGATATAAAATACCGAAAACAAATAAGGTACTGCTAATTTATAGACCTTGGTTTACGAGAACTGCGTACGTAACAATTAGAGACAGTGGTGCGACTGCGATCAAGAAATCAGACGTTGATGTTATACGTGTTCCCAAGTACGAAACGACAATTCTCAACTTTGTTCTCGATTTGTCTGATCCCGACAAGATATATTATGTCGACCCATGGGATATTGCCACACCATATCCTAGGCAAAAGAAATATAAAAGAATCATAGATGGGGACAGACGATTTTATCAACCGAGACAACCGGCTAGCAGGTTCGATGTTCGGCCTGGATATATAGAAGTGAGCGTAAGAGATTATGCCAACTATGTAATCTGCATCGAAAAGAATGACTATTTCATCCTAGAATCATTCTGATGTTTGATACTCTTACCTATATTGAAGGGTGCTATAGATAAGCCCAGATAAAATCTCCTAAATAATAGAAACAATGTAATTTACTAGCAGCCTGAAAAGTCTAAAAGTTGATAATAGGCAGGTGCGTAAGGCTTATGCTCTTTCTAGAATGGGGCGACAGACGGAATTAACATTCTAACATAATAGCACAAGAAACAAGGACGCATTCTCTCTTTCGCATCACTTCCTCGCCCATACCGCATCACCATTTTATCTGCCTAAGGTTTAAATTCGCCACAAAACAGAGGGCGATACAAGAAAAAGACGTATCTTTGTCGCAACAGAACATTCAGCAAGCATCTACTTAGCCACTGCACCAAGGGGGCGAGTAGCCGCATGGCCTTTTGACAAAGCATAAATAAATAATGAAAAAGAAACTTTTACTACTATTACTCCTAGCGGCAAACACGGCCTTATCTACATTTGCCATCAACAAAAAGCCGTTCACCATTCCAGAGGTTAAGCAGTGGAAAGGGGCAGAAGGAACGCTCCTTCTTTCGGGTCGCATCGTGTGCAATGGGGCAGAAGAAAGACGAATTGCACAGCAACTGGCCGACGATTATCGGCAGATGTTCGGCACGGCACTAACCCTTGCCCAAGGTAAGGCGCAGAAAGGCGACATCGTGTTGAGCCTTAAAGCCCCCAAGACGTTGGGCGAAGAGGGTTACACCATGTCGATAAACGCTCAGGCTACCATCGCCGCCGCCAACCGAAAGGGACTTTATTGGGGCACCCGAACCCTACTGCAACTGGCCGAACAATCGCAAACGCGCGCGCTGCCCTGCGGCTTTATCAGCGATGCGCCCGATTATCCGTTCCGCGGCTTTATGCTCGACTGCGGCCGAAAGTTCTTTTCCATGACCATGCTTCGCCAATATGTGCGCATGATGGCCTATTATAAAATGAATGTTTTTCACATTCACCTCAACGACAACGCCTTCCATTGGTTCTATAATGGCGATTGGAGTCGCACGCCTGCTGCTTTCCGCATGGAGAGTAATTGGTTTCCTGGCCTCACGGCTCGCGATGGGCATTATACCAAAAAAGACTTTATCGCCCTGCAAGAGCTGGCCAACAGCGTGGGCGTTGAAATACTTCCCGAAATTGATGTGCCTGCACACTGCTTGGCTTTGACACGTTTTCGCCCCGACTTGGTGAGCAAGGATTATCCGCCCGACCATCTCGACCTGCTCAATCCTAACACCATTACCTTCTGCGACTCGCTCTTTACCGAATATCTTGAAGGCAAAAACCCCGTGTTTCGCGGCAAATACGTACATGTAGGGACAGACGAATACTCGAACAAAGACCAAAATGTGGTGGAGAAGTTCCGCGCTTTTACCGACCATTATATCCGTTTGGTGGAAAGGTACAACCGCAAGGCGGTGGTGTGGGGTCAGCAAACGCACGCCAAAGGCACAACTCCCATCAAGGTGAAAGATGTGTTGATGTTCTCGTGGTCTAACGATTACTCCAAGCCCGACGAGATGATGAAGTTGGGATATAACCTCGTAAGCATCCCCGATGGTCAGGTTTACATCGTGCCGAAGGCTGGCTATTACTTCGATTACCTCAACACAAAGAAGCTTTACAACGAATGGACACCGGCCAACATCAACGGCATGAAGTTTGCCGAACGCCATAAACAAATAGAGGGTGGCGCGTTTGCCGTGTGGAACGACATCGTGGGCAATGGCATCAGCGACAAGGATGTGCATTATCGCGTGCTGCCCGCACTGCAAACGATGGCCACCAAGATGTGGACAGGTGCCAAACCCACATTTGCCTACGATGCGTTTGTTAGCAACGCTCGCGCATTAAGCGAGGCACCCGGCATGAACTACGCGGGCTATTACCCTGCGGGTACGGTGTTACAACAGCCGTCCGTTGCCCCCAATGCCGTGCAGAAGATACCGCAAATAGGCTGGAACTATCGCGTTAGTTTCGACATCGAGGCGCAACAAGAGCCTCGCGGAACGGTTCTGTTCTCGTTCGGCGACACGCATTTTTATCTTTCCGACCCCGTTGCAGGCAAGATTGGTTTCTCGCGCGACGGCTATCTCAACACGTTCGACTACCAATTATTCCCTGGCGAAAAGGTTCGCATGGCCGTTGTTGGCGACAAAGAGAAAACCTCTCTTTACATCAACAATCGCCTTGTGAGCGATTTGCCCGTGCGAAAAATGAACTTTGGCAAGCGCGGCGACATGTATTACATCAGTACGTTGGTGTTCCCGTTGCAACAAGCTGGTGCGTTTAAGAGTAAGATAACCAACTTAAAGGTAGAAAGTATGGAGTGAACGGCCTTTCCACCTCATTTCTTTCCAAGTAAGAACGAGGGGTACAACATGCCTTAAAAGCAATGTTTAAGAAAAGCGCAGTCTTAGGGCTAAGGCTGCGCTTTTTGTTATCTGTATTGCAACATGCCAGCTGTAACAGCATTTCCAGATAGCTATATCACTTCAACGGCTATTCGTTGTTATTCTCAACCCGCATCAAGTGTTGTGAGAAGGGTGAATGGTGGTATGCCATAGCCTAACAAAATGAACTTAGGATGCCATCTTTCAACTTGCAAACCCATACCTTTACCAATACGAAAACATCCCTATATATAATAAGGTGTATAATGCGATTAGGCAGATAACGTAAATGATGCACTACAAACTAACAGCATTCTGCCAACGCACACGCCACCCCTTAATGCCAATACACCAGCTTGCGTTTAGACCACAACACCTTGCCACGCTCTGTTATGAAATAGTGTTTGGTCCAATTGCCATGCTTATCGAAGTTGCAATACCGCTCATGCACCTTATTTTGTTTGCTTTCCGACCACAGAGGCACACACATATATATCGCATCTGGGTTGCTAGATTCGCGTATATAATCCGTCAATTGCCCCTTATCGTTATACTCAAATTGGTGATATGTAGTGTTACCATCCGGATATATACTCTTCATCATTGTCTTTCGGCCTTGTGCATCGTAGGTGTAAACAAACCTCTCCTCCACCTTTCCCGTTGAAAGGTATCGGGTATAAGCCATGAGTTTGGGGCCATTGTAGACGAAACTATCCTCTACAGCCATGAACATAGCAGACCTGCCTGAACCCATTATACGCCTTTCCTGTCTACGGCATCGCCCCTGCTCATCATAAAAGTACTTATCAATACAACGTACAGTGCTGCCATTCTTCTGCCCCGATGGTGTTCTCACCTCTAAAAGCGAGTCGGTTATGGTGTAATCATACGTCTCCTCCGACCGTTTACGCCCCCTTTTAAAATATTCAACGAGCCGTAAATATCCTTGTTCGTCGTAATGGCTCACTGTTTTCCACCCGCGTAACGATTTTTCCGTTATTTGCTTTATGCCACGTGTACTAATCTCTTTGGTGTAGTATTCGTCCATGTCTTGGGCATAACCCAAGGCGGTTGTGCCCATTAAAAGCAACAATATAAAAGCTATTTTCTTCATCGCAATAAAGGTTTAATACTATCTTAAGAATATTCAGACTTCTCGGACCAGTCAGACCAGTCAGACCAGTCAGACCAGTCAGACTTGTCGGACTTGTCAGACTTGTCAGACCAGTCGGACTAGTCGGACCAGTCGGACTAGTCAACCTAGCCTAATCCTAAGCTCCGCCCCCTCCTTAGTTCCTCCATGATGTTTGCCGGTGGGCGTTGCGCCTGCAATTCGCGTTTCATAAACTCGAAATAAGGGGCGGCATGCTCAAAAAATTGGTAATAACCCTTGCAAAGGTAGTTAAGGCCAGGTTGGTTATAGCGGTCGCGAAGAAAACGATTTTTGGGACATTCGCCATGACAAGCAAAGCGGAAACGGCACTCCTTACACTGCTGGGGCAAAAGGGCGTTCTTCAATTTGGCAAACTCCTTCTGTCGTGGCGAAGTCATCATCTCGTAGATGGTCTTGTCTTTCAGATTGCCCAGCTTATACTCTGGGTACACAAAATGGTCGCAGGTATACACATCGCCGTTAAACTCCATCACGCCCGCATGCCCACATTCGGCCGCCATCGTACACAAACCAGGAGCCACACCCACCCAGTTGGCCAGCGTGGCATCGAACAATTGCACGTAATATTGCCCCACATCGTTGCGCACCCACTCGTCGAAGATGGTGCAAAGAAAGTTGCCCCACTGTTCGGGCGTAACCGAAAAGTCGGCCAACTGGCCGCCTTCGTACATGCCTGGTGCGAGCCTCAAGCCGTCGTCGCGAGTTACAATACGTTCTACAATGGGCGTAAATTGAATGTAACGGCACTTTATCTCCTTAAAGAAATGGTAAAAATCCAGTGGATAATCAGCATTAAAATCGTTCACCACGGCCAGTGCGTTCCACTCCACCCCATGCTTGTTAAGTAGCCTTATGCCCTGCATCACCTTGTGAAAGGAGGGTTTGCCCGATGCCGTCTTTCGGTATTCGTCGTGAAACTCTTGCGGTCCGTCGATAGAAACGCCCACAAGGAAATTGTTCTCCTTAAAAAATTTGCACCACTCGTCGTTAAGCAACGTGGCGTTGGTTTGTATGCAATTGTCCACCTGCCTACCACGAGCGTAGGCACGTTGCAACTGCAATGCACGCTTATAAAAGGATATGGGGCGCATCAATGTTTCGCCGCCATGCCATGTAAAGAGCACTTCGGGCGTGGTTTGCGCCTCGATATACTCTCGCACGAACTTCTCCAGCATCTGGTCGGAGATGATATGGTTGGCGCAATGGGCATATAGCTGCTGTTTTTCGAGATAATAACAATACTCGCAACGAAGGTTGCAAAGCGAACCTGCCGGCTTCAGCATGATGTACATCGGGTGGCCGAACGGATTGATTGTTGCCATAGCTAACTTAGAGGATTGATGTTATAGCGTGTCCCCACGGCAGCTTCGGCGCAGTTGCCTTTGAAGAACACCGTTGGAACTTACCTCCAAAGGTAAATAAAATATTTCTGAAACACGGCAAAACGGCCTTATGATGCAGCAATTCTGCACAAAACATGTACCTGGCCAAGCAAATGGCGGACTACAAACACACCAAGAAAAACAGCACAACAGCGTGTAGGGGCGTTTATCGTTAGAAGGGATTGATGTTAGAAAGCTGCTCACCTACCCCACTTTGCCAGCAATGTATCAGCACAACAACGTTTGCAGTGCAGCGAAAAACGTTTTGCACAGACACTACAAGATGCTTGTAGCGTCAGTACAAGATGCTTTGTAGTGCCAGTACAAGGTGCTTGTAGCGCCTGTACAAGATGCTTGTAGTGCCAGTACAAGATGCTTGTAGCGTCAGTACAAGGTGCTATGTACTGATGCTTTCGCCCAATATAGGCAAACTCGTCCATAAGAAAATATACTTCTTTTTGATGATTTTTCTTGCGCCAATAGCCACAACATAAAGCATATAAAGAGCTAATCAGCCAACCATGCAACCTACTTACACACAAGGCATAAGCCTGCGCGCCACATGTTCAGTTACCCAACATTTATAACCTGCATGCAGCCTGTTAACATTCTTTTAGATAAAAATCAGCCAACATCACGCAAGTTTTCATATAATTGCAGTTTAAAAGGCAAACATCAAACAAAAAAGACGAATTATGAAGCAGTTACATTCATGGCTTGCAGGTGTGGGCGTTGTTGCCGCCGTATTCACATTCGTTGCTTGCCAAAACGACAAGGAGGAGGATACACTATCGTATCCAACGGCCTTGGTGACCGTGAAGCCCAAGGCTTTGGACAACTCGTTCGTGTTGCAGCTCGACGATTCAACGCAACTAATACCCAACAAAATGAAGACTTCGCCCTACGGGTCGAAGGAAGTGCGGGCACTGGTGAACTATACCATGGTGGAAGGGCCTAAGCCTAAAAAAGAAGATGGACGCGTAGACGAAAGAACATACGTGAACATTAACTGGCTGGACAGCATTCGCACCAAGGCAATGGTGAAGAACATGGGCGACGACAACGTGAAGGCCTACGGCAACGACCCTGTGGAAATTGTGAACGACTGGGTGAGCATTGCCGAAGACGGATACCTTACGCTGCGGTTTAGAACGCGATGGAGCAAAGGTCCTAAGCACATGCTGAACTTGGTGGCAACGCCTACGAAAGAATATCCCTATAAAGTGACGCTCTACCACAACGCATACGGCGACCTGTTTGGGCAAATGGGCGACGGGCTTGTTGCTTTCCGATTGGCCGGACTGCCCGATACGGGGAAGAAATATGTGTGGCTAACGGTAGAATGGTACTCGTTCTCGGGAAAGAAAATGGCGAAATTTAAGTATGCAACACGTAAGGACAATGGCACACCCAAAGGAAAGATGGCCATTCTTACCGCACCAGTACAGATTACAAGCGTAGACTAGGGACGTGCGGTTTTTTATCGGAGATAAGGAAAAGATAATCGTTAAGCGATTGCATGGCGGCGACAAATCCGCCATGCAAGACTTTTACACCCTTTACGCAGACTATCTTACCAGCGTGTGCGCTAGGTATATCGACAACGACGACGACCTAAAAGATGTGCTGCAAGACTGCATGGTGAAGATGCTCACCAGCATCGGCCAGTTCGACTATCGCGGACCAGGCTCGCTGCAAGCATGGGCCACGCGCATCGTGGTTAACCAATCGTTGTCGTTCATCAAGCGAAAACGCACAGCGGCTATCGTGTCGCTAGATGTTGACCTGCCCGACGAACCGGAAAAAGACGACCCACCCATAGACCACATACCGCCCGAAGTTATCCACCAAATGGTGAGAGAACTGCCCACGGGCTATCGAACGGTGTTTAACCTCTACGTTTTTGAAAACAAGAGTCACCAAGAAATAGCCCAACTTCTAGGAATAAAGAGAGATAGTTCGGCCTCGCAATTGCATCGCGCAAAAAACATGCTGGCCAAAAAGATAGAACAATATAACAAAACCACCCTTGCACAATGAACGAACAATGGAGAACTAACATGAGAGAGAAACTTGACGGGCACCGCCAAGCTGCTCCTCTGTTGTCGTGGGACGAGGTGGAACGCCGCGCCGCCGCGGTAGAAAAGTCGGCAAAGGTTGCCGCTTGGGGTCGTAGGGCTATGGCTGCCGCCGCTGTGGTGATATGCTTATGCGGCGTGGCCGCTACGCTGCTGTTGCTCAACAACGGGCAAAACGCACAACAAGTGGCCAACCTTGAACGCCATTATGCACCCCAACACAATACCACGAATCTTGCCAACAACACAAATGCTGCTGGCCATTACACAGAAACAAGACAAGGAACGAACACGAACAACATGGCAGGTAGCTACAATAAGGCTAACTACTATGCCTGCGGCAATAGGAACAACGTAAACACAAGCCACGCCACGAACCTATATGCTGCGGTGCCTGATGAGTACCAACAAAAGGCTACCCAACCGCAAACCGACATCATCGAAACCACGACCGATACCAAACAGCAAATAACAGACTACACCTCCAAAAACAGTACTGACAATGCCCCACGGGGGAAACAAACTACAACTACACAACCTAAGCGCACCGAGAACTTGCCTGTTGGGGTTACGCAAACCACAACAAAACCCGCAAATGTTGCGGGCGCATGGATGGCCAAGGCCTACGTTTCGGGCGGAGCATTGGGCGCAAACAACAGCCAAATGCAACATCCCACATTGGCTACGGCACGCACTTACGGCGAAACTGCCGATGAGGCTGTCCGCAATAGCGAGTATGTGCGACTGGATAACGCATCGCCAACTGTGGAAACGAAGGCTCACCACAGGCAACCGCTAAGGGTTGGGGCTGCCGTGCGCTATGCGTTGAGCAACCGATGGAGCATAGATGCGGGCCTAACCTATGCGCGCCACCGTTCGGACATAACGCGCAAAATGGGCAACGTTGTGAACGAAACGCAACAAACGTTGCATTATCTAGGCGTGCCGTTGAATGTTAACTACCGCATTGCGGGCAATCGCCGCTTTAACGTGTATGCCGCAGCTGGCGTTATGGGCGAGAAACTGCTGAAAGGCAAACGCAAAACGGTTGCACAATACGAAGACATGCCCGACGACGTACAAACAGAATCTGTGAAGGAGGGCCGCGCCCAGCTGTCGGTAAACGCCGCCATCGGTGCTGAATACAAGATAGACGACAGGCTAAGCGTTTTTGCAGAGCCTGGCATAAGCCACTATTTTGACAATGGCAGCGAATTGTCTTCTATATATAAGGAGCGCCCCACAAACTTCAATCTCAATGTGGGCCTGCGTTTCTGCGTGAACAGGTAACACACATACCATGCTCGTTTACTGCTAAATGCAGATTGTAGTTGTATGCCTTTTACTGACATGAAAGAAATAATAGGTATGTTGATTGTTGGGATAACACACTGCTTATTGGGAGCAAGGCCGCATTCCACACCTTAGGTTGGGATGTGGCCTTCCGCATATTTATAACCAATCGGCCGTTAGACCGCTTACCTGTTATTTTAGTTTTTTCTATCGCTTCCTGTTCATCTTTCGTTTGCTTGTCGGCATATTGTCTGCCTTATTCTCTTGACGTAGTCCGCCACGTATTCAAGAATAAGGGCTCAGCGGAAAATTAGTGGGGACAAATTATTTTTATTACTTTTGCATCATG
>CALIZL010000003.1 GCA_938028745.1 uncultured Prevotella sp. | reverse complement strand
CTGCAAAGTTAGCCAGTTCTAACCCATAGAGTCCATTTAGGGGTCGTATTTATTTATCGTTCAGCATATTATGCCATTTGTTAATCGATTTTAGTGGACACTAGTGATGCGTTTTTATAATTTTGTAGCGATTTTTTAATGTATAACGACGTTAAGTATAACGGGCACCTCCACGTTGAAGATGATGATACGCATTCAGGCGCGTGTGCATGAAAATAAAGTAAGAGGTAAAAGATGTTCCTTCTTTATAAAATAGCAAAGGCAGCATGGTCAGTACGTATGCAGCTCAGTATTGTACGCTTGTTGTGTGTGGCATGCTTGCTCGCGTTAAGCGCCACTTTAACCGCGCAAAATGTGGTGGTTTATGGTACGATAACCGACGGCCGAAGTAACGAGCCACTTATGGGCGCGTACATAGAGGCATTGGGTACAAAGGCTAATGCCGTGAGTAGCGCGAGTGGCGGTTATCAAATCGTTGTTGAGAACAATGCCAATATCCGTTTACGAACCACGTATGTGGGGTATGGAGAATTGATGAAACAAGTGAAAACCTATGGGAAAGACAGCATCAAGCTCGACTTGGTGTTGATGCCAGACGAACACACGCTACGCGATGTGACTGTTACGGCACGTAGCGAAGCTAGGAAGATACGCGAGGGCGCTATGCCTGTGTCGGTTATTTCGCAACGCCAGCTACAAGGAACGGCAACCAACATCAACGATGTGTTGGCGCGTACCGTGGGCGTAACCGTACGAAACACGGGTGGAATGGGTAGCGCATCGCGCATATCGGTAAGAGGATTGGAAGGTAAGCGCATGGGACTTTTCGTAGACGAAACGCCTTTGGCGCAGATAGGAAACTTCGTTGCCCTAAACGATATTCCCACAAGCATGATCGAGCGCATTGAGGTTTATAAGGGCATCGTGCCCTATAAGTTTGGCGGTTCGGCCTTGGGTGGTGCCGTCAATGTGGTAACCAAGGAATATCCACCTGTATATCTTGATGTGGCTTATGAGATTAGCTCATTTAATACGCACCAGCTTTCTACCGTCCTAAAACGTACCAATGCCCGAATGGGGTTGCAATTTGGTGTGGGTGGCGTGCTCACACATTCGGATAACGACTATACCATGCGTTTGGAGAACCTCGGCGGACGTGTGGTGAAGCGCGACCACGACAAGTTTGATAAGGCCATGGGGGGCTTTTCGTTTAAAGCAACTAAGTGGTGGTTCGACGAAATAAAAACAGAATTAATCTTTACGCGTACCAAACAGCAGATACAAGGCATAGACCTGCCGGTGAAAGAGGCCTATAACGAGTCGAAAAGCTTGGTGAGCGCATTGAAGTTGAAACGCGAGAACTTCTTCGTTGATGGCTTAGACTTCGACCTCGACGCGGGATATGTGTGGGGATGGTATGGCATGCACGATACGGCCAAACACCGATACGATTGGGACGGTACGCAGTTGCCGCCCGTTTCGGGCTTTGGAGGGGAGCAGGGAAACCATCCCACCGATGGGAAAAACCGTTCGCAAGACTTTATTGCCAAGCTGAACATGGGCTATACGCTTAACGAGCACCATGCGCTGAACCTCAACGTGTACGAAAACTATACGCGGCTGAACCCCAAAGACACGCTGATGGACCGTGCCTTGAACTATCATGCCAACTTTCCCAGTAACATGAATAACCTCACTGTTGGCTTTTCGCACGACCTAACGCTCTTCGGCGGCCGCTTCCAAAATGCTCTCACCCTTAAAGCTTTCTTCTATTCGTCGCATTCTAGGGCCATAGAGGTGTATGGCGTAAGTGATCCCGAACCCGTTTCGGTGGCCAAAAGCTACATGGGATTTAGTGATGCCATGCGCTTTAAGTTTACGCCCTACCTGATGCTTAAGGCTTCGTTCAATTCGGAAGTACGCATCCCCACTAGCGAAGAGCTGATAGGTAATGGATATTCGATATTGCCGTCGCCTACACTTAAGCCCGAACGAACCACAGGTACAAACCTTGGATTGCTTTATAGGCGGCAAAGTGATGCAGGACAAGTTGTGGAATGCGAACTGAACGGCTTTTACAATGTGTTGCACGATATGGTGCGCTTTACGCCCGACATCATCCCCACAATGGCCCGATACCGCAATTTTGGCAATGTGCGAACGGTGGGTGTGGAGCTAGACTGTAAGGCCGATGTGCTGCCCTGGGCTTACCTTTATGCCAATGGAACGTGGCAAGACCTTCGCGACACGCGCCGTATGATGCCTGGTACGCAGGTGGAAAATCCCACATATAACAAACGCATACCCAATGTGCCGTATCTGATGGGCAACTTTGGAGCGGAGTTGCACAAAGAAAACCTCTTTGGCGGGAAGGGACAAAACACGCGATTGCTCTTCGACGCATCTTATGTGCATCAGTATTTCTACGATTTTGAGATGAGCATATACCAAGACCGCAAAATTCCTACATCGTTCACTATGGATGCAGGCTTGGAACACAGCTTCGGTAACGGCAGATGGACTTTGACTTTCAAGTTAAAGAACATCACGGATAGGTGGGTGGTGAGCGAACTTAACCGCCCGCTGCCTGGTAGAACGTTGGCCTTTAAGGTGCGGTATGTGTTGAAATAATATGTAAGGAACTTAACTAACGGATAAAATACATTATTATAACCATTAAAAGCATTAGAGTATGAAAATGAAACAATTATGTATGGCCGTCGTCGCAATGGCCGCAATGGCCGCTTGCGGCGACGACAACAAAGAACAACCAACGCCGCAACCAGGCGAAGGAGGTAAATTTGAAGGTATTGTCTTTGCTACGTCGATACCAAATGCCGATGGCAGTTCTGGTGCAGCGTACCTTCAAGGCATACCAAAGCTTACTGCCAATACCATAGACAACTCGAAGGGACGTCCAACTGGCTTTGGAACAACACCCATCGTTGCACCCAGTGGAAACGTTTACTCGCTACCCGACTATATGGGGAACAGCCGTTCGGCAATAGTTCGCTATGTGCCCAATGCAAACGGCGAACTAGTGGAGAAAGGGAAACTGGAACTCACTGCTGGCGCACAGGCTTGCAATGTGGTAGAAGTGAACGCCGAGAAGGCATACGTTAGCTGTCAAGGCACGGGAAAGATTGTGGTGTTCAACCCGACGACGATGAAGCAGGTTAAGGAAATAGACCTTAACGCCTATGCACAGGCGGGGATGAATGTTGCTCCATCGGCCATGATTGTGCGCGATGCAGACTTGTTTGTAGGTCTCTCTCAGCGCGATGCAAATTGGATGCCCACAAAGGCTAGTGCCGAACTTGTTGTTATTGACACCAAAACCGATGCAGTGAAGAAGCACATTGTGAATACTACACTGGGGCTAAGCACGGCAACAAGGCCTATCGACCCCAAATCGATCTTCATGGACGAAAACAAAGATATCTATGTCAACTGTATAGGAAGCTTTGGATTGAACTCAGACTTCCCCGGGGGCATCGTTAGGATAAAGAATGGAACGATGGAAATAGACCCCGACTATTCGTTTAAGTTCAGCGAAGTGAAGGTTTCAGGACTGGTAGGTGACTATGGAAAGTTCTTAGGAACCGTTTGCTACATGGCTGGGGGTAAGCTTTACGCGTATATTAACGCACCCCAATTAGACCCTGACTCGAAAAATCCGTATCTAACAATTGCTTATTGCCCCGTAGAAGTAGACCTCTACAATAAGACGATAACAAAGATAGAGGGCTTGGGATACTCTAATCCCCACGCTTGTGCTGTGGCTAAATACGGAAACAAGGTGGTTTATGGACTGTCGAATAAAACGGAACATGGGTTCTTCAGCTATGACCCTGCTACCAAGAAAGTGGAAGGGCCAATACTTAAAGTAACAGGTAACCCCTTGTTCTTTTATAGTTATGGCGCTAAGTAAGCGCACATGCCGTGGAATAGGTTAGGAATTCTGCGCATATAGTAAGACCCTAACATGATTAAGCGGAACTGCTGGGCGATTGAGAAGTTGATGGCGCGGTGGTTTCGCTTATCCTTTTTAATATATTTTTCTCTGCTACTAGGTAACTTTCATCGCGCGCGTGTATTATATTAAAGGTGTGGACAGCCTTATCTGTGGATGGAAATGAAGGGAAAACATATTGGTTAACCCCAACAGGTAAAGTATGTAACGAAAGCCCAAAAACACAAAAGGGGCAGGCAATAGTAAAGCGCTTTCGCGTATCTTTTGCCTGCCCCTTACGTTTGTTTTTGCCTTACCAATTATCTGTTCTGAATGGGATGAGGGGTAGTGCGGCTTGGTTTTTGACGTTGCCTAGCAAGAAATTGCGGTAGCAATAGCGTACGGCCACAGGCTTGAGAACGGCCTTTGAGGTGAGGCGGAACTTGTTGTGGCGAACGTAAGTGGCGTGGGCTGGATGGAAAATGCGGTCGGAACCGGCCACTTCAAAGCCTTCGTAGGTGGATTGGGGTATAATGCCTGTGTAGGTGTCTTTGAGATGAACCACGCAAGTGTCGCCCTTTATCTCCAGCTTTTCGAATGCAGGCTGCTTGTACATCACCTTTTCGTAGCCGTAGTAACGTGCCAAAGCTGTTAGTGCAAGCCGTTCGCCGATGGGGCGTTTTTGTGTGGGATGTATCTGTCGCACTTCGTAGGGATATACCAAGTCGTTGGTGCTTATCATGGCGCAATGGGGAATTTCGAGACTGGCTTTGTATTGCTGTTCGCGTATGAAGGCCGCGCTGGTTCCCATTTCTCCCTCGTAACGATGGGGCGCAATCTCCACGATAAGCATCAGCATGTTGTCCGAAAAGTGCTTGCGCCATTGTTGTGTAAGTAGTTTTAGGCGTTCGCCATAGGTGTTGGGGTTGTGGTCTACGTTGGCACAACCTTGATAATACAGCACGCCACGCACGCCGTAGTTGATGATGGGGTGGAAAGTGCCGTTGCCCCAGAGCAGTGGGCGCAACCATTCGTAGGCATATTTGCGCGCAAGCAGTGCCGAGTCGGTGGGTTCGTCGGTGTGTTTGCGTAGGTTTTCGGCGTTTAACCAACTCTCAACCATCGTTCCGCCCTTGTTGGCCAGCACCAAACCCACAGGCATTTGCAAGGCTTGTGCCAATCGTTGAGCGAAGAAAAAGCCCACAGCCGAGCAGTCGCTCACCGTTTTGGGGCCCATATCCACCCATTCGCAGGGCGTATCTTCGAGCGGAACGCTACTCATTCGCGGTGGAATGCTGACGTAACGCACACCGCGCATGTTGGCCGACGCCCATACAGCATCTTGATAACCCTCAACGGGACATTCGTTAAAGCCGCGAACGGGCATCTCCATATTGCTCTGTCCAGCGCAAACCCACACCTCGCCAGCTAACATGTTGTTGATGGTTGTTGGTTGTCCGTCGCTGAATGTGATGCTTAAAGGGTGGAAACTCGCTTTGGGTGTGCGTAGCACAACGCGCCATCGTCCTTGCGAATCGCTTTTCACCGTCACCCTTTTTTCTTGCCATGTGGGTGCGATGGTTACGTTGGTGTTGGGCGTAGTCCATCCCCAGAAACATACATCTGCCTGTTGTTGCACCACCATCCCATCCGAAAGGATGTGCGGGAGCCTGATTTTTGCCTGCAAAGGCATGGTTGCCAGGCACGCAACCATAGCCCCAAGTAGGCGTAAACGTAGTGAAAATGCAATTTTTTTCATCGTGTTATCGTATTAGGATTAGACATAGCCGACTTCCACCACGCATCGGTGGCATGCACAACGCCACCGCCGGGGTACCACGGCATAAAGAAACTCCACTTGGCATCGGCACTCCATTGCGCAGATATGTCGGCAACGGTGCCGCATTCGGTAAGGGCAATCATCTTCGTGGGGTAGCGATAGGCCAGCTCGTTAAAGCGTTGGGCGGCGGTTTGGGCAGTTACGGGTGTGCCGTTTTGTCCGTACATGTCGGTGCCGATGATGTCAACATACTCGTCGCCAGGGTACCAGTCGGGGTCGTCCTTTTCGGAAGTCCACACCCAGATGAGGTTGTTTACGCCGCGTTGCTTGAAGAAATTGAACATGAAGTGCCACAGTTTGCGATAGTTTTCGGCCGTACCGTTGCCCCACCAGAACCATTTTCCAGCCGCCTCGTGTAGCGGTCGCCACAGCACAGGGATGCCTGCGCGCTGCAACTGTTGCAGATAAGGCACAATCTTCTCTAAGTCGGACTTCATGAAACGATTAGCCCACGTGCCTTCGGTAACGGCATCGTTGAGGGTAAACTCGTTCTTTGCGGCGTAGAAATCGTACTTCACCGTGCCTGCCGCCTCAACGGTAACACCCGTAACGGTGTAGTCGTGTCCGCCAATTATCAGTCCGTTGGCGCGCATTTCGGTAAGCGTGGTTTGGTCGAGCGTCATTGTATAGCTGTCGCCACTGATGTTGAAGTAGTCCCAGTTCTTTCCGTTCTCGTCTACCAAGCCAGCCCATTTGCTGTTCTTAATCGAGCCTTGGGCGTTGGCTTTCGCGTTGGCGATTTTCACAACGAGCTTACTCCCAACCGAGGCTTTGGCCAAAATGTCTTTCGTTGCTTGCGTTGTGAGTTGTATGTAGCCGCTCCAGTCGGACGGCATGTCCTTATTTGGACCGCCATAAAGCACAACGGGCACCGTGGAGGCGTAAGGATTGGACGTGGGAACATTCCAATGCCAGCCTATTGTGACCATTCCGCCTGCGTCGTGCCAGGTCTTTACGGGCGCAATGTTAGCATAATCAATCCATCCGCCGGGGGTGGTAGACTGCAAATGGATGTAGTCGTAACCGTTGATGGCCGGATATTTGCCCGTTAGTGCGTGCACTTGGTTGGATATTTTGGTGTTCCAAGCCACGTCGGCCATTGCTCCCGAAAAAGTTTTCTGCCCATAATTGGCCACCAGTTTCTGGTACAAGGCCTTTGTTTCTGCCGTTGCGTTGGCGTTTACAAGCGTAGTGGCGATTTGTTGCGACTGCGCTTTGAGGGTGGCTTTTACCTCTGGGGCGGGCATGTTATTGGGACCGCTGACCACGCCTTCGGGGATAACCAACTCGTAACTCTCGCCCCGAACGATGTTAGCCATCAGCAAAAGCTTGTTAGACGAGCCGATAACGTTGGCACTAACCACGGGTTGGCCGTTGAGTGTGATGCGTTGGTATTGCGACGATGCAAAGAAAACGTTCTTGTCGTAGGTAACGACGATGGAGTCGAGGCCTGCTTTGATGTTCTCTTGCGGACTAACACCAACGAACGCAGGCGCATCTACGGCTTGTATGTTGTGTTCAACAGCATCGTTGCAGGCCGTTGCCGACAGCGACAGAGCCGCGAAAACGGCTAGGTATATATTGTTTCGTTTCATTGTAATCGGTTTTAATTATTTGGCAGGCACAAGCCTAACGTTGTCGATATAGAGTTCGGGCTCGCAGTCGGTTCCTTCAACGCCGCCATTCCAAAGGAAGAAAGTAAAGCCTGTGAGTCGGTCTTTGGTAAGTGCCGAGCCAGCCGTTTGTCCGTCGTTCGTTTTATTGAATGTGGAGAGGGGCATGCTTACAGTCACCCATTTGTCGCCCGTGTTATAGCTTCCAGTTGCTTGCCAAGGAATCCACAAGCCGCGCGGCAGGTCTTTCTTGCCGTAATATTGGCTGTTGGCATTGGTATATGTCACGTCGGCATTGCCTGTAAAGATGACTTGTAGGGCCGAAGCACGCCACGTCTTGTTGGCAGGTACGCGGCATTCGAACTTCAAAACGAGGTCGGAAACGCTGCAAGTGTCGAGCATCGCGGCAATGGTAGTGATGCTAGAAATCTCTGGGAAGTTGTTGTTTGGTTCGGGCCAATAGTTCATGGCGAAGTTATCTTCGGCCCAAGTAGCACCAACTTTGCCCAACATCTTTACACCACCGAAGTAGAGATAGCTGCCGTCGATGCCGCCAGCGCGTATGTTTCCGGCGCGCCAACCATGTCCTTTGGTCATTCCACCGTGCGAACCGTCGAAGTCGAAGATGATGTTGCGCGTGTCTTTATATACGAAGTCGGACTCGCCTTTGCCGTAAACCGACTGTACAATCACGCGACCCGCGGTGGCCCCTGTGGGCATGGTGAAGGTGATGCTGTTCTTCGTGATGCCCTTGATGTCGGTAACGGCCAATGCACCATCGTTAAAAAGAACTTGCAAAGGCTTGTAGGGGTCTTGTATAAAGTAGTCGCCCGTGATGGTCACTTCTTCTCCTGCGGGTGCATATTCGCAGTTCATGGCCTTTACCGAGGGCGGCGGAACAATCACGTGGAAGGCATGTGTGGTGGTATCTCCATCGCCATTCACCATATATATCTTATCGGTAACGGCCGAAGGGATTTCTCCGGGGATGTCTACAAGCAGCGTGTTGTCGGTGATAAAGCTCGAATTGAGCACCGCCTCCTTGTCGTTGAAGAACATACGGCGAACACTTCGCAGGTTGCTACCCACCAGACAGATGGTGCGTTGCATGTAACTTTGGGTGATTATCGAGTCGGCACTCTCAGGCAAACGTATGTATTGCACCTGCGGAGAGCCGCCCGTGGGCTTGTATTCGTCGGGTTGGTCGCTGCATGCGGTAAGGGCTAAGGTTGCCAAGGCAAGCCATGCGGCAAGCGAACGCAACGTTATGATGGAACGTTTCATTGTATGATGTATTTTTAAGCGGGTTAATAAGAATAGGTTGAACGCACGTCCACGTGTACGGCCTCGTTCAGAAGATTGCCGTTGAACACCACATCCTGACTTGGGAAGGGCAGCGTAAAGCTCTGTGCTGTTACGTTAGGCGCCTGTGCTTCGGGGTTATATCGCATGTCGGTGGTGTTAACGTTCCATGCGCCACTCTTGTAATAGTTCTCGTACAGGGTGTTAAGACCGAAGAACGCACCACGCTTTTGGGCTTTAAGTTCGGCTATGCTGCCTGCCATGTCGTAGTAGCTGCGGCGCACAAAGTCGTACCAGCGGTCGCCCTCGATGGCCAATTCCAGTCGGCGTTCTTTCCAAACGTCTTGCCAAGAGATGCTTGTGGGGCGCGATGCCGACTTCACCGCCCTGCTGCGAACCTTGTAAAAGGCGTCGATGGCCGAGGCATCAGTGGTGGATGTGCCGTTGCCTATCACGGCCTCGGCATACACCAAGTACACGTCTGAGAGCCTAAGCACGGGCGTTGGCAAACTGCTGTGCATGTTAGATGCCGATATTCCGTCAATGGCGAACGTCTTATGGTCGTACGCATCGCCGTAAAGATGCTTCACATTGTTGGCACCTGTTGCGCTTTGCAGCTTGCCTGGGCCGCCACTGCCATAGTTGTCGGCATCGTACATAAACTGCAAATAGTTGAAACCCTTGCGGCCTTTGTTGTCTGTTTTGTCGGTCCAGAAGTAGTCGTAAAAGTCGCCTGCCATCATCATTGTGGCCTTTCTGCGGGTGTCTACCTCACTTCTGCTTTCGGGATTTTCAGTTGGCGACACGCCGAAAGCCTCTTGCAAGTCTATCGAAGGGCCGTTATATCCGCCCCAACAATCGCCAAATTCGTCGAAACCCACCATGGCTAAGTCGCTTTGCAAGGTGTTTTGCACGGTCCAAATACTGGTGTCGGCCGTCCACATCCATGCGAAAAGAAACTCCCTGTTCATGGCGTTTTGCAGGCGGAATACATCAGAATAGTTCGCCATCAACGTGCGCCCGCTGTTGTCTATCACGTCTTTGGCATACGCTGCGGCCTTTTTCAGGTCGTCGGCATTGCGTTGTCCGTTGCCATTAGCGTTTACACCGCTTTTGGCTAGGTACACTTTGGCGAGCAATCCCTCTGCGGCGTAATAGTCTATGCGGCCTGGCGAACCCTGGCGAGGCAGTAGTTGCATGGCCTTTTCAAGTGTAAGGATGATGTATTCGTACACGTCGGCCTTCTTCACGCGGCTCACATTGCTGTACGAACCGTCGGCAAGCATGGCCGAGTTGTCGTGAATGATGGGCACATCGCCAAACGAACGCACCAAGAAGAAGTAGGCCATAGCCTTCCATGCCAAGCATTCGCCCATACATTGGTTCTTTATGGCTTGCGATGCCGTGGCGTTTTTGAGGTTGTTGTACACGGTGTTGGCATGCCCGATAACCGACCACAACGAGTAAGACATGTTCATCAAGTCGCCATCAGTGCTGTTAACGGTGAGCGTTAAGTAAGGACTAGAACCCCAATAGTAGTTGCCCGACATCACTTCGCCCACCTTAATGAAACCGCGTTGGAAGTCGTACCAAGGCGAATTGTACAGGTAATTCACACCTTGCAGACACTGGTTGTCGTCCTTATAGAACGTGCCTGCGTTGTAAGAGTCTTCTGCGGGTCTGTCCAGAAAGTCGTTGCACGATGTTGTAAGCGCGCCCGTTGCTAGGGCGATGGCCATATATAGATATGTTAAACGTTTCATCTTGAAGAAGGTTTATTGTTAGAAAGTGAGGTTAAGGCCAAACGAATAGGTGGTTGGCGAGGGGTAGCGGCCGTTGTCTAGCCCGTAAGTGTAGCCGTTAATGTCGGCCGTGCTGGCGCCAATTTCGGGGTCGTAGCCATCATAACCCGTTATGGTAAGCAGGTTTTGGATGTTTACATACACGCGAAGATTGTCTATTCCCCATTTAGAAATCCACTTCTTGGGCAACGTATAGCCCAAGGCGATGTTCTTTAAGCGGATGTACGAGCCGTCTTCTATATAGCGGTCGCTAATCACGTCGTTGTCGTTGGGGTCGGTAATGGTGGCACGGGGGATGTTGGTTTCGGGGTTGGCCACGCGTACGTTGCTGGCATCGGTGTACCAATAGCTGCCTGGCGCATAGGTTTTCGATGGGTCGATGGGCTCCAATCGGGCGCGTTTGGTAACGTCTTTAAGCTGATTGCTCCACAAGCTGTTCATGTGGGTGAGCTTCATTTTCATGTAGTTGTACACCTTGTTGCCGTATGTTCCGTTAACGAAAACGTTGAGGTCGAAGTTCTTGTAGCGGAAGGTGTTGGTCCATCCGAAGGTGAACTTGGGCATGGGCGACCCGATATTGGTCTTGTCGTAGTCGTCGATAACGCCATCGGGCTTACCCTCTGGGCCGCTGATGTCTTTGAATTTAAGGTCGCCAATCCAAGGCGTGGTGTTGCGGTCGAAACTTTTTCCGTCGGCAGGATATTTAGAAGTCTTGGGCGAAGTTTCAAGGTCGGCCAAGTCTTTATACACGCCATCGGTAACGAAACCATAGAAACTGTACAGCGATTCGCCCACGTTCGACACGCTAATCACGTCGTTCCACTGGCCGTAACCCACGATGGCGGCGTTCTTTGTGCCCGAAAGGGCCACCAATTTGTTTTTGTTCCACGATATTTGGAACTCCGAATCCCATTGAAAAGCACCTGTAAGTGGATGTGCGTTCACCGTAAGTTCCAGTCCCGTGTTGCGTATTGTGCCGTAGTTTCCGTAGGGAGCGGCCAAAACGGATGAGATGTTGCCCGACGTTCCCATGTAAGAGGGGAGCTGAAGGGGCATCAACATGTCGCGCGACTCTTTGTGATACCAGTCTAAGGTGAAGGAAATGCGGTCGTTCAGCACGCCCAAGTCCAGTCCCACGTTCCATTGTTCTTGGCTTTCCCACTGCACATCTAGGTTGGGAATGTTGTCTGGTCGGTAGGCTTTGCCTAGCAAGGTGGGCATGGCCTTCATCAGCGTTCCCCACTTATACGAACCAATGTTGGCATTACCCGTTTGTCCCCAGCCAGCGCGTAGCTTACCGTTGCTTATGTATTTGGCTACGGGGCTCTTTACGAAGAAAGGCTCGTTGGTGAAACGCCACGATGCAGCGAACGAGTGAAAACCGGCCCAACGCTTGTTAGGACCAAAGTTCGAGCTGCCGTCGTAGCGGTAGGTGTAGGTGGCGTTATAGCGGTCGTTGAAGGCGTAAGTGAGGCGAGAGAAGAACGATGCCATAGCCGAACTGCCGAAACCAACGCCGATAGCGGGCGTGCCTGCGCCCAAAGCGGGGTTGTTAACGGTGTTTGCAGGCAGGTCGGTGTTCTCTGTTCGGTTGAAGTCGTACGAGCTTTCCCACATCTCTTGGCCTAACATGGCCGAGAACGAGTGCTTGCCTATGGTGTTGGCGTAGGTTACATAGTTCTTCAGTTGCCAGAAAGTGCCCGACGACTTTTGCACCGATGCAGAGTTCTTCGTTCGTTTCCAAGTACCCAAATCAACTGTGGGCATAAAGCGGCGACCGCGGTCGGAGCTGAGGTCGTAGCCCACTTCGGCGTGCCAAACCAGATGTTTGATGGGGGTTATCTCGAAGAAAAGGTTGCCGTTAAGCTTGCGCCTGTTCAGCAATATTTGGTTGAGCATGGCCATAGCGATGGGGTTGGGGTTGGTAAAACCCTCTTTCGACACCGACGAATAACCGCCGTTGATGTTGTATATCTGTATGTCGGGCGGTGTGGTGAGCGAGTAGTTGATGATGCCCGCATCGCTATCGGCCAGTTTCAAATCGTCGTTGGTGTTCGAGAAGTTTACGCTCATGCCCAGTTTCAGCCACGATTTAAGTTGCGCATCGAGGTTGGCGCGCATGCCCAGTCGGTCGAACTTGCTGCCGATGAGCGTTCCTTCTTGCGACATGTAGTTGCCCGACACGTAGTATTGCACCTTTTCCGACCCGCCTTGGGCTGATATTTGGTGCGAGTGTTGCAGTGCGGTGCGGAAGATGGCGTCTTGCCAATTGGTGCCTTTCCCCAGCAACGAGGGGTCGGCAAAGTGCTTGTCGGCATCTTTGGGGTTTATTTGGCCCGTTGTTACAAAGTCGTTATAGTAGTCGGCAAACTCTTGTAGGTTCATCACTTGTAGTCTTTTGCCCTGCCTACTCCATGCGGCCATGCCGTCGTAGGTGAACTTGGCCTCGCCTGCCTTACCTCGGCGCGTGGTGATAAGCACCACTCCGTTTGCCCCTTGGGCACCATATATGGCCGTGGCCGAGGCATCTTTAAGTATCTCCATCGACACAATGTCGTTGGGATTGATGGTAGACAGGGGCGAAACGGTTGACACCTTGCCGTTGCCCAGTGCGTCGCCCAGTCCCAAAGAGGAGCCACTGGCACCGCTACCTTGTATAATTACGCCGTCGATAACGTACAGCGGTTCGGCGTTGGCGTTGATGGTGGCCTGCCCGCGCACGCGGATGCTCGACGATGTGCCGGGTGCGCCCGACGTGCTGATGGCTGTTACGCCTGCTGCACGCCCTTGCAAAGTTTGGTCTAAGGATGTAACGATAGAGCCGCGAAGTTTCTTCTCGTCCATCGTAACCGATGCCCCAGACACGTCGCTCTTCTTCATTACGCCATATCCAACAACAACCACCTCGTTCAGCGTGTTGTTGTCTTCGCTCAATACGATGTTTAACGGGCCTTGCCCACTGGCTTTTACTTCCTTGGGCGCATATCCGATGTACGATATTTCCAAGGTTGCGCCCTGCGGCGCATCGAGAGAAAAGTTGCCGTCTAGGTCGGTAACGGTGGCATTGGTGGTGCCTTTCACCTTCACCGTTGCGCCGATAATCGACTCGCGCCCATCGGTAACGCGTCCCGTTATCTTACGTGTTTGTTGTGCAGCAGGCGCAACGTTGTTCGTTATGTCTGCCAACACCCTTGGCGAATGCCCCAACATCGTGAGTGTGAGGCATCCCGCAAGCAATGTTACTTTGCTATAATTGAAATCCATTGTTATTGGGGTTAGATTGATTGTACTATATAAATATGTCGAAAGGACTGGGAATTACAGCTCCCTGCGGGCTGAATGATGGTCGTTGCACTTTGCTTTGGGTATCGGTGCACGTTGGTCTTGGGTTCAAATTTGTTGTTTGGTTGGGGTCTATGCCCACATTTGGATATCATCTTTTAATTCTGCTGCAAAGATAGTTATTAATGTTGTTGCAGACTAACACTATTTTATTATTTGCTAATACTATGTTGCTTAACTTGAAAAAAGTGGGGCAAAATGTTCCAGTATGTGCGATATGAAAGAGGAAAAGCGTGGTTATGACGAAGATTTATTGGGTCGTTTTCGACTGCCATCTGTGAAATTCGGCTCGATTTTGCATGCAAGCAGCACCAATTAGACATCTTTTATGTTGGTAAGTTAACAAGGTTGGTTGACGAGTTGGCTAGTTAACGAGTTGACGAGGTGGTTAGTTGGCGAGTTGATGAGTTGACAAGTTAACAAGTGGGCGTGTTGACAAGTTGACGAGAAGGTTGGTTGACGAGTTGGCAAGTCGGTTAGTTTACAGGTTGGCATGTTGACAAGTTGACGAGTTGGTTATTCTTCTTGTTAACTCGTTAGCCTTAAAATGTCATCTTTTCAGCGTAAATTTTAACATTGTGAGTGCCCTTTTTATCCACCAACTGCTCTGCCTGCCGCAAAAAAACGATTCTCGCGAAGGTTTGTTTCGATGCAAAAAGGGGTTAGTTGTACATGCAGGCAAAATGAATATTTATTTTAAAGAACCGCCAATTGCACTAGGTTTTGGGCTGTTTGCTGCTAAATGTAGTGCAATATGGTACAAAACGCAGTGCATTTTGGTGCTAAACGCAGTGCGTTTTGGTGCTAAATGCAATGCGTTT
>CALIZL010000002.1 GCA_938028745.1 uncultured Prevotella sp. | reverse complement strand
CGTGTTACAGCATGCTTGTAATCTCGTTGCACTTTGCTCGTAACCCTGTTACAAGGTGCTTATAACGACGTTACGCTTTGCTTGAAATCGTGTTACAAGCATGCTGTAACACGACAAGTTGCTCAAAAGCGGCCAGGAAGAGACTTCTTAACGTGTTTTTAGACACGCCCAACAGACGAACAGGGCAATCGAAAGAACGAGGTGGAAAGGTAACAAGTTACGTTCTAAATTATACCGAACTGCTCTTTGCAAGCATCTGAAACATAAACAAGACATTTGCTTTCAGCGTGGCAAAAAATAACCAAGAAAAACAACAAAACCTTTTTCGCGATTTGCAAAAAATAGACTACCTTTGCTTTCGGATAAGGTGTTTCTTATCCACAACACCATAAATTACAGACCAATAAATAGAGAATTGTATTATGACTTACAAAGAATTATCCATGAAAAAGTTTTTACAGCTGCATGCTAAGCTGGTGCTGAAAGGAGCTGTTGTGTTGTGCTGCGCCATTTTTAGCGCGTGTTCAACGTCCGTGATCGAATTTGAAAAAAAGGATTTGGCAATTACAAATCTTGACGGCAAGACCATTCCCATAACAGTTGAGCTTGCCCGCTCACGCCGAGAGATGACAAAAGGCTTTATGGGTCGCACAAATATTCCCGATGGAACGGGCATGCTTTTTGTGTTTAAAAAAGACCAAAAGCTCGCTTTCTGGATGAAAGACACGCCTACGCCCCTTTCAATCGCGTTCATCAGTGCAAGTGGCGAAATCTGCGAAACACGCGATATGACGCCGTTCAGTGAGGCAAGTGTAGAGTCGTCGCAACCAGTGCGCTATGCGCTCGAAGTGCCGCAAGGCTGGTTCAAGAAGAACAACATTGGGCCGGGATGCTCTATAAAGCTGCCATAACCGAGGCTGACGACACCTGCCGCACAAACGCAGCAGGCCAATTTGCCTGCGGTGAGCTAACAACCCAGGGGGATTGGCGTAGTAATAGGCCAGTTCGGGATAACAATGAATACCATTTGAGTTATTCAATAAGGAATGATAAGTTGCTCGCAAGTGAACCAACTATCGGTAATCACATACTTCGCATATAACACGGTGGATGCTCTCACCCACAATGCGGAAGAGGCAAAGGGAAAGGATCAACTCCGAAGCGGAAACTCCGTCCCTTTTCTCCAATGACAGGCGAGATAACAGGTGGCCGATGCCAAACTTGCCAAAAAGATGAAATAAATCATCACTTATTCGGATTTTAACACTCAAAAGTTTGGATAACTCGCTTATTTTATCTATTTTTGTTTGTATAACAGTTTTGTTGTCTTGTCTTTGTAATCAGTTGTTTAGCGATTACTAATTTACAAAGAAAATTCGACAAACTGTTATTTTTTTATGTATTTATTAGGGTGGGAAACTTTAGTTCTAAACTTGCCCGCTTGTTAATCGCTTAACCTCTCGTCAACTGGATAACGCGCCAACTTACCTTCCGTTAACTCGCCAACACTCCTTTTGTCCACTTTTCAGCAAGGATTTTAACATTATGAGTGCCACTTTTGTCTGCCAACCGCCCACCCGACCGCAAAAAATCGATTCTCGCGAGGGGTTGTGCTGGT
This sequence comes from uncultured Prevotella sp., assembly GCA_938028745.1. GTDB lineage: Bacteria > Bacteroidota > Bacteroidia > Bacteroidales > Bacteroidaceae > Prevotella. The sequence continues at coordinate 1,347 of CALIZL010000002.1, read as the reverse complement.
ACAATAAAGGTGGTGGCAGATAAAAGGTAGCTAAGCATGATTATGCAGAGTTAGCGCGCAAATTGTGCAGAAAAGCTGCAATTAGCAGCAAAACACCTTGCAATATGGTGCAAAACGCAGTCTATTTTGGTGCAAAACGCAGGTCATTTTGCACCTAAACGCAGCCTATTTTGCTGCAAAACGCAAGGCTAAAAGCATAAAAATGCACGTAAAGTTGGGGATTATGCGTTTTCATTTCGATTGAAAACAGGTGTTTTGCATGGCGAAAAGCTGCTAAAAGATGGTTTTTTAGGTGCTAAAAGCAGGTAATTGGGATGGGAAAAAGATGTGAGTAGACGACTAAATAGAAAGGTAAAGTGGTGCTAAATGGCGAAAAATTCTTAAAACTGGACTAAAAAAGGAAGTGCATAAAGCTGGTTTTTGCAACTAATTGCATGCTTTTAACCCTAAATTTTCGCTAGAAGGGGTCGGCGAACAATGTGTATTTTGTAAAATATTTTCACAACCTTACAAGTTCGTAAGCTTATGAGTTATGATGGGGCATCATCTATTATTTCTTTTATTCGTTGAGCAGAAAGGATGCCCTTTCCTTGTCTCTCTAGCTCTTCTAACTCTCCGATAATCGCTTTAAATGAGTATAGTATTTTATTCAGCTTGCAAATGTCACCAAAAATTTCAATGTAGACATACGTCTTTGCTATTACTCTTACTTCAAAATCTATCCAATCTACGTCGTTATCTCTACCCAAAGGCTTGGTTTCTTTTAAAAAGTCTCCATAATTACTTACATCAGCACTTAAAATCCAGCCAGGATTATCTAGCATACTAATAGAAATACCGAGTTCATGTTCCCAATCGCCATCTATTTGACTCTTTGTCCAATCTTGCAACCATTGTATTATACTACTCATACTTTGTCCCTTACTACCATTTATTGGCAAACAGAATTGAATTTAGAAAAGCTAGTTGAACTGCTCCAAAAAAACACAAGACCTCAACCATAATGAAAGATTGTTCGTCTTTCGCCGACTACAACACAAGGATTGTTACATGAAGGCATCCATCACCAATTTAACTTACCTATGCCTAGGCAACGTGTTCAAATTTCAATGCAGCTCTACTATAATAGGCATCAGAAAGAAAGTGAAAAGACAAGCAAGGTTACGAAACCTGTTGCAAAGTGGAAAGGCAAGCAAGGTTACGAAACTTGCTGCAAAATGAAAAGACAAGCAAGGTTACGAAACTTGTTTCAAAGTGAAAAGACAAGCAAGGTTACGAAACTTGTTTCAAAGTGAAAAGACAAGCAAGGTTACGAAACTTGTTTCAAAGTGAAAAGACAAGCAAGGT
>CALIZL010000001.1 GCA_938028745.1 uncultured Prevotella sp. | reverse complement strand
AATTTTGTATAAAGGTTGTACATACGATGATTTAAACTTAATGAGTTTGCTGACACTAAGTTACTAAAAATCAACAACATGTGCAACTTTTTATCTATATTTGTTGATTTTATTTTATTCCGCCAACGGGTAAAAACACCAAAGATATATGGTGTCGTGACTATATGCCGGTTCAGAATAGTCAAGGTGAACTTATTCAATTCAACTATGACCCTTCTTATCTCAAAGGCAAGCAAGAATGGGAAGAATCAAAGAGTGATGTTCATGAGGTATGTAAGGCTAATGGTATTAATCCAATCTTTTCAGATATAAAAATAGATGGAGGTAATGTCTTAATTTATGGCGAGAAGGCAATTCTTACCAGCCGAATTTTTGATGAAAACCCTGAATATGACAGAAAAGTATTGGTCGCAGAGATTGAGCGTTTGCTGAAAGCGAGAGTTTATATAATACCAGCATACTCTGTAAACGAAGACCTAACCGGACACGCTGATGGCATGGTTCGTTTTGTTGATGAGAATACAATTCTAGGCAATGAGCGTACCAATGATTATCAATATATGATTAAGGGATTGGAGAAGGTCTGCAATGAGGCAAAACTTACATTTATAGACGTTCCGTATTTTACTCCTAAGGCTGACAAACAACATGAATTGAATGCTATTGGAATTTACGTGAATTACCTTGAAGTTGACAACTTGATAGTATTGCCCAAATTTGGCGTAGAAGGAAACCGAGACCAGGAAACGGTTGAATTATTCAAGAAAATTTTCCCGGACAGAATCATAGAGACTGTTAATTACAACGATGTCGCTGTAGAGGGTGGACTTCTGAATTGCACCACATGGACGATTGTAGAATAACACATAACTTAATATTTTTAATTATGGCACATAGCAGAATAATACTATTTTTAACACTCGCTTTAGCGTGTCAATTTGCAACAGCACAAACTAGCAATGACAATCTTCCTGATTTATCACTATCTGTTTATTCTGGGTTAGCCAGTGGCTGTAAGAATTATAAGAATATGAAATATCTTATAGCTGGAACTTGGGGATTGATGTTAGAAAACGAGGTACAAAATAAAATTTCTTCGATAAGGTCACACAATAAAGAAGATGCCTACAAACTTCTTAATGCTTTATATGAAATCCAGCCAGACTTGTTCAAGGAAAACCTACATGCCATTGGTCTATCCATACAAGAATGTAAGGAATGCGAAAGGGCAATTCTTACAATGAGAGCACAAGAACTTAATAAGATTAAGAATAATGAAAGGAAGCTATATGAAAAATGGAAAGAGGAAGGTGTTCCTGATGATGTAGAGCCTAATGTAAGAGCAAAATTATCTTATTCAGGGATTGATAAAACAGCTGCTTTTATAGACTCTGTTGCCAGCAATGATCCTGTACATTATTCGTTTGAATTAAGTCTTAAGAACAATGGTTCTCTTTATAGTGTATCTTCAGATAATGAAGAGTTGTCGGACACCCTTGTCCTCCTTAGTCTTTTCTCATTTGACGAGCTAGAAGCAGAACCTGCAAAAGCATATTTTCAAAATATTAATTCTGCAATTGATATGCCGTCAATAGAAACAATCAACATAAGGGAATCTCGTAAGAGCATTACACATGATGAAGATTGGGACGCTCCAAGGTATGAATGTGACGATTTTGATATATTCACCTTGAAAGTTAAATTTAATCTTAAAAAGAATACAATAAAAGTTATTAAAGGAATCGGTGACGAGTATCATTTTAGTAATTTTTGCAGTCAAAATAATTTGGATGGTCAGTCTTTAATAGAAAAAGATCTAAAACAATTTCTCAAGTCAAAATCACTTGACGGCAAAAACAGAGTTGTTTTTCAACTAAGAAAAAGAAAAGTTGTTATAAGCCAAAATGGTGTTGGTGTTTTGGCGGAAAAAGAAATATCACCTAAACTAATTGTGGTCAAAGTATTCTAATACATCCTACATAGATTGACAACTGCCATAGAATAGCCCTCTGATTTTTAGCATTTCTGCCAAAGGTCAGAGGGTTTATTGTTCCCAAATTGAAGCCCCACAGTCCTTGTGGGAACATCAGATGAAATAATGAGAACAAAAGTAATACCCTGATGCTTCTGCTCACGGCAGTCATCGCAAACGGACAGACAAAGATGGAAAGGAAAGAAATCAAGCAGACCGCAGGACGTATCGCCCTCGGAGAGTTCGCACCGGAATTTGCTCATCTCAACGATGACATTCTTTTCGGTGAAGTGTGGAACCGTCAGGAAGAGATGAGCCTGCATGACCGCTCGCTTACCACAATTCTCTCACTCGTGGCGCAAGGCATCACCGACTCATCGCTCAAATATCACCTGAATACGGCCAAAGCCAATGGCGTGACCCGACAGGAATTTTCGGAGATGATCACTCACGCCGCTTTCTATGTAGGCTGGCCTAAGGCATGGGCGGTGTTCAACATGGCCAAGGAGGTGTGGACTTCAGACATACAGACCAAAGAAGAATTTCAGGCAAGCACACCCTATCCCATTGGCGAGCCTAACACGGGCTATGCCAAATACTTCATAGGGCTGAGTTATCTCGCTCCGATGGAGGCTGACAAGGGGGGCGTGGTAAATGTAACGTTTGAACCCCGTTGCCGCAACAACTGGCACATTCATCACAAAGCCGTTCAGGTGCTCATCTGCGTTGCCGGCCGTGGCTGGTACCAAGAGTGGGGCAAGGCACCTGTAGAGCTTTGCCCCGGTGTTGTCATTGCCATCCCTGCCGAAACCAAACACTGGCACGGAGCCGCCAGAGACAGTTGGATGCAGCACCTGACTTACAATACTCACGTTGAGGATAGCTCATCGAACGAATGGTTGGAACCTGTCACTGATGACATCTACGACAAACTCAAATAAGGCATTGCTTTCCCTATAGGCATGTTCTAAAAATTCCCCGCAAAGGTTCAATTGTTGTTCCTTGTTTTGCTCTTTGCTGTCTTTTTGCTTTTATCTGGCATCTTTCGCTTACTCTTTCAGTCGCATAGTTCACTATGCTCCTTCAAGAAGTAAGCAAAACCTGCTCAGCTAAAAGCTAAAAATATAGTAAAGGTAATTTTTAGAACCTGCCTATAGAAAGTTCATTTCGCGAGTTATTAGCCTACAATCATGCATTTTGAACTGACTAATGTAGAATGTAGTCAAGAAGTAGTGATTTCTATCCGCTGCCTCTGACTACATCCTAATCCTTTCTCCGTATTACCCCTTATTGTAGTAATGTAGTAGGATAATATCGGTGAAAGAAAAAGATTAGGAATAAATCAATGGTGTGTACCTCCAAACAGGAATATCGGTGTTATGGAAGTTGCGGGTTGCTGTACCTTATGGCAGTCCTGTTTCTCCAATGACAGGCGAGATAACAGGTGACCGATGCCAAACTTGCCAAAAAGATGAAACAAATTCATCACTCATTCGAGTTTTAACACTCAAAAGTTTGGATAACTCACTTATTTTCTCTATTTTTGTTTCCATAACAGTTTTGTTGTTTTGTCTTTAAAATCAGTTGTTTGCGATTACTAATTTACAAAGAAAATTCGACAAACTGTTATTTTTCTATCTATTTACTTGGGTGGGGAACTTTAGTAAGTAATTGGCGCGTATGGTAAAGTTATTAAGCACTATGATAGAAAGGGTTTGCTTAGCCCAGCTTACGGTTGAACAGCCGAAAACAACCGTAGAAAAGTATTTTAAGTAAGCGTTAAAACCTCAATATATTGTTCTTACAAGCAATTTGTTGTTGCTTGTTTTCTGGTTAAGTTGCTGCGTGATGCTTGCCGACATCGGTGGCGTATGGCAACTGTGGGCCTGTAAAGTGTGGTTAAGCAGGTGCATTTGTAGGCCGTTTTAGCCCTTAGCCACCAACAGCCAATGCTTGCCTTGGGCATCGGTTGTGGCGTAAAGGAAGTGTTCGCCGCCGTCTTTTAGTTTTAGTTTCTTGCGTAAGGCATCGGGTTTGAGGGGGAAGTTGCGCGTGGCGATGTTGGCCTTGCTGATGCTTTGCAAGGCTGTTTTTAGGTCGCGCTTGTTAAACGAGGTAGCGGCAACGAGCTTAAACCGTCGGCCAGGGAAGGTGGGTATGTCTTTGTTGGCCACAAATAGATGCGAGTTGGGGGCAATGGCTTGTACACCTAGTCTGCTGCATAGCACGCCGAAACAGCCTGCTTTCATGATGGAGGCGTTGGGCTCGAAAAGGTACATGCCTGCTTGCGGCGGCGTTTGCAAGATGGTTTGTGGGGTTGCATCGGCCTCGGCAAGGCTGTATTGAAAGCTGTGCCCATCGTTATGGCATGTAATGTGGGTGCTGTTGGCGGCATCTGTGGCTTGTTTTGGGATAGGGCTTTCTAGTGGTGTGGGGTGCAATTGTTCGCTTTGCCCAGCAGACAGGCTTAGGCTTTGCGCGGCAGACGGGCTTGCAGATTGTTCCTTGTTTTGCCCATCGGTGATGAGGAAGAGCAACTCTTTGCACTCGTTTTTTGCAGACACGATGTGCAGTTGGCTAACCCATGCGCCTTGTTTTTGCAGCTGCGCAATGGCCAGTTGCCAATGCAACATGGGCGAGAGTTTAACCATGAGCAAGCCACATTTGGATAAGAGCATGGGTAAAAGTTGGAGAATATCGGGCGAACAGTGTTCGATAAGCACCGTTTTGCCCCCATTCTTATCCCTACGTGCAGGGTCTAGGTAGATGCACGACACCTTTTCCATTGTTTTGAGGTGGCTTTCGGCCTCGGCACACACCACCTTGGCATGCCCCATGTTAAGGGCATTGAGGTTGTTTTGCACCAGTTGGCAAAGCTGGGATTGGCGTTCTACGTAGGTGGCTTGGGCGAAATGTGCGGCCATAAAGCAGAAATCTACGCCGAATCCCCCAGTAAGGTCCACCAGCGAAGTGTGTTCGCATTCGGCCACTTGTTTTTTATCGCCATTTCCTTTCTCCCTTTCGTTGTTGTTAGGTGTGGTTTGTTGTATGGCGTTTACGTAGTGCCACGCCACGTTGGCCTTGTATTCGGCGGTGGCTTGCGACGAGCATTGCTCCATAGAAAGATGTGGCGGATAAACGATGTTGGGGTTCTTGACCCATGAAGGCAGCTTTCGGCAAGCCGTTTGCCATCCTGCAATTTGGTCGAGAGCAAAGGATAGGTCTACGTTTGGTGCGTTATGGGCGGCGAGAGCCAGCTGTGGCACGTTGTCGTTTCTATGTGCTGCTATGAAGTGTAGCGTTTCGTCGTTGGTGTACATGTTGCTGTGGGGCGTTATGGAGTGGGGGAATTGGTGGGCTTGTGAAGAGCAATGGTGTGGGCAAAGGCACTGCCATTTGCCGTTTGGGATGGCTGATGCGAGCCTATGTTTGCCAAACCAAAGTTTCTTTGAAAACCAAGTCTAAGTATCTTTGAAAACGCGAAAAGGTGCTGTTTATTATGTGGAAGGGATAGATTGCACGCAAGTCAGCGTTCTCGGCATAGGACACAGAAACGCCCCCAGAGGCGTGTTAAGGCCAATGGGGGCGTTGGGTATGGTGTTAGTATTGCGGCTTTAGCATAACAAGCGTATGCGCCGTGGTGGGCACATGGATGCTAAATGCTGTTGGCCTTGCAGCCACAGACTTATTTATAGACCTTCATTTCGCCGATAAAAAGGTATCTTGACGAGGCAGACCGTACGTTGGAGAGCCTTATGTAGGTACATTTAACAGGCTTAGTAAACCGAACAACGAAAGGTTCTCCGTTGCTGATGCTGTTGTCTGTTCTCGTAATCTCGCCTTGGTTCGTCCATGTGTTCCAGTCTTCGCTGGTCTCAACAGTCATACTCTTAGCCACCCAGTTGACGTATCTTGCGCTAGGAACGAGTGAGAGAGCAGTAACTTTGGTGTTTTCGGACACTGTGATGACGAAAGTAAATGGCCCTTGGTTGGAAGGCTTAAACCACACGGTTGACAGGTTGCCGTCGTATAGGTTCTCAAGCTTATTGTTCTGGTCGTCGTATACAAAGTAGTCGCCAAGGTCCATAGCCGTAAGTCCATCGGTGTTGCCATTATCAACCAAATTGCTTTCCTTATAGTTAACGGTGATGTTCATATTGCCGTAGTTGCTGGCCACATCTACACCTTGTACAGGGTTCAGTGTAAGCGTAACTGCGCCGTTTGTGCGTGTAGACATCAGCGTGTCGAGTGCGTTGCCCAATTGCGCCACCACCTTTATGGGTTCTGCTGATACGGTAGCGCCCTTCGCAATGGTAACAGTAGGCGTAAGAATATTAACTGCACCCTTTTCCAGAGCCGTAGCGCCAGCCTGCTTGGTGGCAGAAGGATTCTCGGCAACGCTCACTTCTAGGTCGTGGTCGAGTGGAGAAGAGAGGCGTACATAAAACTTAACGGTGTCTTTTTTAGCGATAAGTTCGCCATTGGCGTTTACAACTTCCAGCGCACCCTTGTTGCCTTGGTTGCCCAAGTCGTGTATGTACAGCTTAGGCAAGTTGCTTGTTTCGCCCTTATCGTAGAGTTTAGTGCCCACTTCGGGTTCGCTTTGGCAGGCAGTAAACAATGTGGCAAGCCCCACGAGGGCAGGCCATGTTATCTTTAAGATTGATTTCATATTGATAATCTTCGTCTGAATGTGTTTGGTTTGGAAAGTATTGGCCCGCTTGTTGCCCAAGGCTTTTATCGGCCTTGGGGCAAGCCGGGCTTATACGATTAGTTATTTGCCGTCGATGCGCACGTTGGCATTCCATGCGGGAAGCGTAGCGGCCTTACCGTTGTTTCCGTGGCCAGTGGCATCCTTAAAGGTGTCGCCGCTGCCCTCGTTCATCTTCCAGTAGGCTTCCAGTCCATCGCTTTGTGGGTCGCAAACGTACATATCGTTGGCAATTTCGTTTTGCGTACGAGCCTTAGTCCAGAAACGCAGCTCGCTTACTTGCACGTTGGCTTTGAGGTAATCGGTGGCTCCAAAGAGCATGGTATTGCCTAAGTTGACAACCTTTCCGGGCAAGTCCATCGAAGAATCGAGCTTACCGTTAACGTAGAGCGACAGCTTTGTGCCTTCGCAAACAAAGGCCAAGTGATACCACTTGCCGGCCTCGAACAGCTGGTTGCTGTTAAGTTGCGAACCTTGGGTTTTTATTTGCAGGCGGTTGCCCTCGATGGGCGCATCGCCAAAGCGCGTGTATATCTCACCATCCTTGCCCGAAGGTGCCCATGCACCGAAGAGCATCTGGTTGTTTAGTTCGCCAATGGCCTTGCCAAGCTTGTCGATGTTGACATTCATTTCTACCGTCCATGCCGTTAGTGCGTACTCTTGGCGCATGTTAAAGGTGATGCGTGCGGCCGAATTGATGACAGGTACGTCTTGACGAACCACCTGATCGATGATGCAAACCAGCTTGCTGCCCGGTTCGAGCACGTCGTTAACGCCGTTTTTGCTTTTCAGCTTTAAGGCCACGGCATACTTTTTACCCGAATTTTTCACCTCGTTGGACAGCGGTTTCACGGTAAGTTGTACGGGCGTAGAGCTTACCGCGCCTGCGTTGACCGTGGCTTCGGTGCTGGTAAGTTGGTATTCGCTAGCGGGCAAGGCCACGTATTGTGTGGCGTTGCGTGCGTTATACTCGTTCAGGGCAGCCTCGTCTACCGACACATCGAAAGTGCTGGTTTGCTCGGCAGGCGACGATAGCCTAACGTAGAAGTTCTGTTGCACGTTGTCTTCGCCCACCGTAATCTTCATAGATGTGTTGGCGTTGGTGCGCGTTTGCTCGAAATAGGCCTGATTGGTAAGCTCGCTATATTCGGCATTGTTGCATGCGGCCAACGAAAGGGCTGCAATGGCCATTGCAGCAGCCTTAATGGTTATGCTGTATCTTTTCATTTTTGCGTAATGATTAAGTGTGGTTTTACTTCAAAGAAGGGTTCATAATCTGTATGGCCTTGCGCAACCAGGGGTATGTGGTTTGCGCCGAAGACTGTCCGTATTCGTACTCCATGTGGTACGAACCTACGCCACCCTTCTGGAAGGTTTGTCCGTTATAGGTGGGTTGCCAGTAGGCCATGCCGAGGAGGGAGGGTATAACATTGCCCTGTTTTGTGCGGAAGTCTACGCCACCCATTGCGGCATAGTTCTCAAAGTTCTCGCAAACGATGATTTTCTTTGCCACCTGTTCGGGGGTGAGTGTATTCTTGAAGTGTTCAATCTGAGTTCTCAAGCGGCCGTTAAGCTGTTCGTCGCTGCTGGTGTTGTAGGCTTGCAGGATGAAGTGGTCGAAGTGGTCGCCCAGCGATTCGGGTAGTGCATCGGGCTCACCGTCAACAACGAGCATCTTGTTAGTACCCGATTTGGGGCCGATACGCTTGCTTAGGGTTTGAACGAAAGCCGTCATCACGCCTTGTTCGTTCCACATCTCCTTGTCGGTAGCGAAAGGTTGTGCGAAGTTGGGTTCGGCATCGATGTCGAATCCGTCGTAGCCGTACTTGTCAATGCTGTCGCAAATGGCGTTGGCATACTTTTCGGCGGCTGCAATTCTCGACTCATTAGAGTCGCCCCAGCCCCAGAATTCCTTCCTCCATTCTTTCCAAGTGGTTCCGCTGGCCACCTTATCGGCGGGTATCGGCGGCGTCATTTGGTCGCCGATGTCCATCACGATAAAGCACATCAGCACCTTCGTTCCTTTTACTTGCTGAACAAATTGCAGGTCTCTCTTTTGTTTGTCGTTCAAGTTTCGCCAGTTACCCCAGAGCGAAACGAAGTCTACGCTGTCGGGAAGTCCTTTTAGCGAGTTGTTGAGCATAGCCGCTTCGCCAGTCCAGTTGCCAAACCATCCGAATACTTTGGGATGGTCGCTGTTTTTGTATTCGCGCAGCTTGGCATAATATGCTTCGCTTTTGTTGGTGACGGTCAAGTCTGTCGGGTTCTTTATTTCCGTCTCAGTCCAATCGCTGCATGCAGTGAGCGACATTGTAGCTGCCGCAAGCCACAGTAGGGTTTTATTCTTGATATTCATCGAAATCTAATTTTATAATGTTGGGTTAACGAGTTACTAGTTCACTAGTTGGGGAGTTTACGGGTTTACCTGTTAACAAGGAGAGGTGGAGTTGGTGGGCTTAAAAGCCATTAGCCATAGCCGTATCGCGGTTTGGCGCAACTCCATAACTCCTCTTTATCCCTTCACTCCTTTACTCCTTAGCATTTATTCCTTTACTTCTTTTGCCACCACATTTTCGTTGCGTAGTCGTCGTTACCGCCGATAAGTTGCACCGCTTTGCGATAGTTGGTGGGGTTTTTAGTAAGTTCGTCAATGGCGAAAGGAATGCGGTTGGGCACCTTCAAGCTGTATCCCGATGTGCTTTGAGCCACGGGGAACACCTTGGGATAGCCCGTGCGGCGTAGTTCGCTCCAAGCCTCTTGCCCCTCGGGGAAGAGCGCAATCCACTTTTGTGTCATCAGTCGTTCGAGCTTTTCCTCGGCTGTTGCGCCGTCGTTCCATTTGATGGTGATGGTGCTAACAGCAGCTTGCGACTGTCCGAAACCTCCTTCGGCATCGGTATAGTCGGCTTGTTTGGCCGTGCTGTTTTCGAGATAGCTTGCAGCACTGCCTGCTCCCCATTGTTCGAACGACAGTTTTACGCCCTCTTCGTACAGGTCTTTGGCCGTTCCGCCCATGCCGCTCCAACCGGCTAGCACGCCTTCTGCGCGGCAAAACGCCATTTCAGCGGCAGTTAGCCACACGCCACGAGTGTTCTGACCCACGTTGGCAGCCGAATAAATCTCGTTGGCTTTCTTCTTATTCTCAATCTTTGCACCAGCCAGACAGCCCACGATGGCACGACCCGATGTCTTTTGTGCAGGTTTGAAGTACGTTCTAAGGCGTGGGTCGGCATAACCCGTGAGGAAACATTCCAAGTCGGCACAAGCACGACTGTCGCCCCATTCAATAGAAGTCTTATATTGTCCGTTGGGCGTATAGGTAACGGCACAGTTGTCGTCGTTGCTCGTAATAACGCCAGCAGCAACGGCCGCCTCACCCGTTTTCTTGGCGAATGCGGGGTCGGCATAGCGCATACGTATGGCCATTCTCAACTTTAAGGAGTTGGCCAACTTATACCATTTAGACACTTTGCCCTCATAAACCTTGTCGTTCTCTTCGTTTACCGTTGAAGTGTTGAACGGTTTGAGCAGCAATGCGGCCGTGTCTAGGTTGGCAACGAGCAACTTATATACGTCTTCTTGCGAAGAGTAGGCGGCGTCGTCTTGCTCTAAGCCCACGGGCAATGCGCCATACATGTCAACATAGCGTTGGTAAACCTGTGCGCGGAGTATCAAGGCCTGAGCGTAGAGCACGCCTTCGCGACCCGTTTTGGCAGCGATGGCTTTGAAAGCCGACGTTGCTTTGGGCAGTGAATTGTTGAAAGGCCAGCTCACCCAGCCATTGGGCGCATTGAAACGGGCGAAGTTCTTGTCGCTAAAACCATCGTTGGCGTAGGTCATATAGCGACCCAAATAGTTTCCGATGAGGTCTTCGGTCATCTGATACGTGTTCTCTTGTTCGGGGAAAGCCTCGTTTACCAATTGGGTAAGGAACGAACTGGTAGAGTAATTGTCGCGGTCCAGCTCTTCTGCCGATACCTTATGGCCGGGTCGGTTGGCCTCTTCGAAACCAGCGGTGCAAGCCGTTTGCATGGCCATGCCGCCTACTAGCAGGGCACCCAAGGCCATCGACTTGAATATATGTTTGTTGTTCATCGTTGTATTCTTTGTGTTGAATATATAAAATGTATGCGTGTGCGTTTAGAATTTCAGTTTTGCATTGAAACCCAACGAGCGCAAGCTAGGCTGCATAAAATAGTCGAAACCTTGGTAGTAGGTGCCTGTTGAGGCAACGGCTTCGGGGTCGAATGGAGCCTTGTTGTAAATGAAGAATAGGTTGTTCGCAGTTAGTCCCAGCGACAGTTCCATACCTTTGAGCCACTTCTTGGGCAGCGTATAGCCCAAATGCGCCTCTTGTACGCGTGCATTGGTTGCGCTGTAAATGTATTCGCTCCAAATGGGGTTGTCGCCACCTACGATGCGATAGTAGTTCTCGGCGCTAATCTTACCGCCATTGAGGTTGATGCCGCCGTTGTTGCGAGCGTCTGCCGATGCTTTCGAAACACCCCACGCGTCGAGTATGGCCTGCGTTTGCGACAATACGATGCCACCAAAGCGAGCCGTGATAAGGAAACCGAAGTTGAAACCCTTCCAAGCGAACTCGTTAGAGAAACCGATGTTGGCTTTGGGCAATACAGAGCCGCGGTATTCGGGGTTGTCTAGGTTGCGTTGCAGCACGCTACCCGTGTTGTCGGTAGCGATGTTGCCTTCGTTATCGCGAAGGAAATCGGTAGACATGTAGATGTCGCCCATCGTGCCACCCTTCTTCAAGATGATTTCTGCGCCGCTAAGTCCGCCCTTCTTCGACACTTCGCTGTCGTCGTCGAACAGCTTAACAATCTTGTTTTGGTTAGAGCTGAACGTGAACGATGAGTTCCAATCCAAGTCGCCAAAGCGGTGATTGTAGCCTAATGATAGCTCAATACCACGGTTGCGCACGTTACCAAGCTGGATATACTCCTTGTTAAATCCTCCCGCCGTTACGTCGCGCAGGAAAGTTTGCTTGCGCGTGTTGCTCTGATAGAGGGTAAGGTCGAGCGTTAGTGCGTTGTTTAGGAAGCGCGCGGTAAGACCAGCCTCCCACGAGTCGGTGCGTTCGGGGTAGAATGTCTTGGGGAAACGATAGGTAACGGTGCGGTAAGTGCCCGTTGCGGGGTCGTATTCGTAACGCCAGGGCGAGGTGATGTTGGGCGAAATGGCACTACCTACCGATGCCCACGAGGCACGAACCTTCATGTAATTGATGAACTTAGGCAGCTTAACCATTTGCGAAATAACGCCCGACATACCCACCGAGGGATAGAAGAACGACTCGTTGCTGGTGCCGTCGAGTGCCGAATCCCAGTCGTTACGTCCCGTAAGGGTTAGGTAAACCATGCTCTTCCATCCCAATTCAACGTTGGCAAAGAGCGAGTTCACGGCATGTTTGTGCAGGTCGTAGATAGGACGGTTGTCGTTAGTAACCTGCGAATAGTCGATGGCATTAGGGGTGAAGATGTTCGATGGTGCCTTCAAACCGCCCTGATGTCCTTCGTTGTCGTATTTGGTTCGCGAGAACGAGCCGCCCACGTTGGCGCCGATAGAGAAGTTTTCGAACGACTTGTTCACGTTAGCCATCAAGTCGCCGTATAGCGATTGGTCGTTAATTTTGGCGTGTCCGTAATATCCGTACTTCGAATGTGCGAAGAGGTCGATGGTAGATGCGTATCGTTTGTCTTCTTGCTTAACGGCAGCATCGTCCCAACGCAATCTTCCCGTAACGTCCAACCAGTCGGTAATTTTGTATTTAAGGCTACCGCTAAGCATGTAACGGCTGCGATGGTTCTCGCGCACCATGCGGTTAGCCACCCAGTAGGGGTTTTGCATTTTCAGCGCATCGCCATAGTTCCAGTTCTGTACATAGACATTGCGGTTGGGGTCGAATATCTCGTAGGTGCGAACGGCATCGAAACTTTCGCCGCGGGGGAAGAGATAAACCGATGTAAGCGGGTTAAACCATTGTCCTTGCGCGGTAAGGTTACGGTCGTTCTCAAGGATATAGTTCAGGCCGAAGTCTAGAGTCAGCTTGTCGCCAAGCATGTTCGTTGTGTTTCTGAACGTAAGGTTGTAACGGTTGTACTTGTTGTTGGGCAAGATACCGGCGGCGTTGGTCGTACCCAGCGACAAGTAGGTTTGGTTCTTGTCGTTGCCGGCGGTAAGCGCCACGTTGTTCTGTATGTTCGTACCCGTGTTGAAGAAGTTCTTGGGCTCGTAGTTGCCATACGCCGACGGCTTTTTCTCGCCCCAGCTGGCAACACTTCCGGGTTTGTTAACATACTCGTTTTGGAACTCGGGCATGATGAAGGGGTTTGCAAACTGCGTGCTGTGGCTAACGGTAACGCTAACCTTGCCTTCTTTGCCTTTCTTGGTGGTAATCATCACAACACCTTGTGCGGCAGCCGAACCATAAAGGGCAGCGGCGGCAGGACCACTAAGCACCGAGATGCTTTCGATGTCTTCGGGGTTGATGTCGGCAATGCCTTCCGAACCAGGCTGCGAAGAGTACATGCTGCCCGTTTCGCCATGCGAAGTGTTGGTAATTGGCACACCATCGATTACATACAGAGCCTGGTTGCTTTGCGAGATACTCTTAGGACCACGCATCACCACGCGCGTTGCACCACCCATACCCGCCGAAGAGGCGTTGATGTTGATACCGGCCACCTTACCGTTGAGCGAGTTCATGAAGTTGGTGTTCTTTACAGTGGTCAGGTCGTCTGTTCCCACCTTCTGTACGTTGTAGCTTAGCGCCTTTTCAGAACGGCGAATACCCAAGGCCGTAACCACAACCTCGTCGATTTGTCGCGATTCCGACTTCAACGTAACCGTTACATTGCCATTCGCCGGCACGGCCACTTCTTGTGTCTGGTGGCCCAAGTAGCTAACAACGAGTGTTGCGCCAGCATGGGCGTTAAGCGTAAAGTTACCGTCGATGTCGGTAACGGTGGCTGTTTGTTCGCCCTTAACGCGTACGGTGGCGCCGATAACGGGTTCGTTCATGCTGTCGAACACCGTTCCCGTAACCTTCACCTCGTTGTGCTTTTGTTGTAGATTGTTGGGCGTTGAGGCCCCAGTCCTTTCTGTAAGCTGTTTGGCAAGTGCCGTCCCGTTGTTGTTGGGATAGGCATTGCTGGCCATTACGCCAGTGCCGATGCCGACAAGAAAGACTGCCGTTGATAGGATTCTTTCCTTGTTCATAGATGTTATTTTGAATGACTTTTGAAAATTGATGTTTCTTTGTTGTGGGGCGGGCACCTTTGGGTTAGGGTGCGAATAGCGGTAGCCTATTTGTTGCGCAATGCGTATGCGCAGGTGCAAACTGGGCTATCCTTTGCCTTGTGTGAGCGTGTAAGGCATTGCACCCTGCTTTATTGGCGTAGGCGCAAAGGTTTTTAGCCACCCCATTTACTGAGGTGGTGCCTTACTTGCTGTTAGCAAATGCTAGAGTATACCTAATTGTCCGAGCAACGATATGCAGCACGGTGCGAGTTGGTCTGTTTTGTCTTGTTGTTTGTTCCTAATGTTAGAAAACACGATTTCCAAATTGAATTAATTGCGTTGAGGCTTGAGATACCTTCGCAAGAGATGTTATACCAAATACTTACGACCTGAATATATGCTGGCCAATAACCTTATTTGTTGTTCTTTCGCCATGTAAATAGCGATGCGGTTAGGCCAGGTATAATGTTGTTACTCTCTACTAACACTCCGTTTTGCAGTGTCATTGTTGTGGCATTTTCTGTTTGCCTTTTAATGATTTCCGAGTGCAAAGGTATAGTTATCCTTGATATAAAACAATTTTTAGCGACTAATTAACTTTTATTATAATATTTAATTGAGTGAGATGCGTACTGCTACAAAAGCCAGATAGTGGTTTCTAATGCAGATATGTGCAAACTTGATTATGGCAAAGAAGTGTTGAGACCAGTGCTTTTGCGTATAAGCGTTTTGTGAAGTGAAGTTCAGTTTTTGCTCTGCAAAAAGTATTGAGGTTCATTTACAAAAGCTTTGCATATAGCGGCTATTGTAAAGCTGGAAACACCGAAATCATCTGCTGGAAACACCGAAATCATCTGCCATTAGCAGCCAGTTCTCAACTTGTTGGTAAAGCGTTAAATACCAATCGGTGGTTATACCGCTTATCAGTAATTTTAGGTTGTTTCTATCGCTTTCTGCTCATCTTCCACTTGCTTGTCGGCATCTTGTGTGTCTTATTCTCTCGACGTAGTCCGCTGCGCCTTCAAGAATAAAACAGATAATATGGTTAGCAACCAAACAAAACCTAAGCGGCTCTAATGAACCGATTGGGGTTAAGACAAGGTAGGCCGAGCATGCCGACCGAACCTTAGCGGGCGATTTTGGGGACAACCCAACATTCAAATAAAAAGGTTGGGGGGATGTACGCGCATTCAAACAAAAAAGTAGGGGGGGATGTACGCGCATCCCCCCCCTCAATAGCTTACTCCAAATAAGTATATCCGTACAATCCGGAGCGGTAATTTGAGAGGAACTCCTTACCCTCTTCGAGCGAGATTTTGCCTTGCTTAACGCTCTTAGTAACCCAAATTTCGAGCTGTCGAACCAGTTTCTTGGGGTTATATTGCACGTAGTCGAGCACCTCTTCAACCGTTTCGCCGTCGAAAATCTGGTCGATGTGGTACTTTCCATCCTTTACCGACACGTGCACGGCGTTGGTATCGCCAAACAGGTTGTGCATATCGCCAAGTATTTCTTGATAAGCACCAACGAGGAACACGCCCAAATAGTAAGGCTCGTTCTTGCGTAGCGTGTGCACAGGCAACACATGCGAGATGTGGCGATTGGTAACAAAGTTGGCGATTTTGCCGTCGCTGTCGCAGGTTATGTCTTGCAACGTGGCGTTGCGTGTGGGTCTTTCATCTAGCCTTTGTATGGGAACGATGGGGAAAAGCTGGTCGATAGCCCAGCTGTCGGGCAGCGATTGGAACAGCGAGAAGTTGCAGAAGTATTTGTCGGCCAATAGCTTGTCCATGTTTCGTAATTCTTCAGGAACATGTTTTAAGCCTTTGGCAATGGTGTTAATTTCTCGGCACACACTCCAATACATGCTTTCTATTTCTGCTCGCGTACGTAGGTCGACCAGTCCGTGCGCAAAGAGGTCGAGGGCCTCTTCGCGAATTTGCTCTGCATCGTGCCAATCTTCGAGCATCGAGCGCGAGTTGATGTTGTCCCAGATGTCGTAAAGGTCTTTTACCAGTTGGTGTTCGTTTTCCGAAGGCTCAAATTCTTCCTTCATTTCGGGCAGCGTGGCCGTTTCCAACACGTCGATAACCAGCACGCTATGGTGAGCCGTTAGCGAGCGTCCGCTTTCGGTAATGATGTTGGGATGTTCGATGCCGTTCTTGTTTGCAGCATCTACAAAGGTGTAGATACAGTCGTTAACGTATTCTTGTATCGAGTAGTTTACCGAACTTTCGCTGCTTGGCGAACGCGTTCCGTCGTAGTCCACGCCCAGTCCGCCACCGCAATCCACGAAATCTACGTCGTAACCCATCTTATGCAGCTGCACATAGAATTGCGATGCCTCGCGTAGGGCGGTTTGTATGCGGCGTATCTTGGTTATTTGCGAGCCGATGTGGAAGTGTATCAGTTTCAGGCAGTCGCGCAACCCCTTTTGGTCGAGCAGTTCGAGTGCCTGTAACAGTTCGCTACTTGTTAGGCCAAATTTGCTTGCATCGCCGCCACTTTCTTCCCATTTACCCGAACCCGATGAGGCCAACTTAATGCGAATGCCTAAGTTGGGGCGCACATTTAGTTTCTTCGCAGCACGCGCGATGAGTTCCAACTCGTTCAGTTTTTCGATGACAAGGAATATGCGCTTGCCCATCTTTTGTGCCAATAGGGCCAGTTCGATGTAGCTTTGGTCTTTATATCCGTTGCAGATGATGAGCGAATCGCTTTGGCATTGCACGGCGATAACGGCGTGCAGTTCAGGTTTGGAGCCAGCTTCGAGCCCCAGGTTAAACTTGCGGCCGTGGGAGATAATCTCTTCAACCACGGGCTGCATTTGGTTAACCTTGATGGGATAGATAACAAAGTTTTCGCCTTTGTAACCGTATTCCTCGGCAGCCTGCCTAAAACAGCTGGCTGTTTTCTCGATTCGACTGTCGAGGATGTCGGGAAAGCGCAGCAGTACCGGCGACGTAACGTCGCGCAGAGCCAGCTCGTCCATCACGTCGCGCAAGTCAATCTCGGTGTTGTCCTTACATGGCGACACGTACACGTCGCCCTTATCGTTAACGCCAAAAAACGAAGTGCCCCAACCGTTGATGTTGTATAGTTCCTTCGAATCTTCAATAGTCCATTTCTTCATTTCTGCTATTTTGGTTTCTTATATTAATGTTCGTTGACCGAAAAGATGAGTAAAGGTGAAAGGGTGAAAAGGTGAAAAGATGGCTGCGCCTATCAACTTGTCCACCGTTTAAAGGTGAAAAGGCATTTAAAAGTGAAAAGGTGAAAGGGTGAAAAGGTGAAAAGATGGCTGCGCCCATCAACTTGTCCTCTCGTCAACCCACCATCTTGTCTACTCGTCACCTCGTTAACTCATTAACTAGTCAACTGGTCAACTCACCATCTCGTCAACTTGTCAACTCGTTAACTAATCCACTAACTATACGCCCAGCACCTCTTTTGCTTGTGCCACAGACTGCTTAATCTTCTCGAAGTTGTCCATCAGACTTACGTCGAGGGTGTGATGGGCCAGTAGGTAGAAAGGTTCGCGCGCGGCAAGTTGCTCGCTGATGAAGGCTTTCACCTCGTCGGGCGTTTTGTTCAGCAACAGGGGGCGCACCGATTTGCCCATCTTTAAGTGCTTGTATAGCACATCGGGCGAGGCTTTAAGGTATAGCGTATGGCCTTGTTGGTTGATGTACTGCATGTTGTCGAAGAAACATGGCGTGCCGCCACCACAGCTAATGAGTACGTCTTCGAACTCGGCTACCTCGTGTAACATGTTTCGTTCGATGCGGCGAAAGCCCTCTTCGCCCATTTCGGCAAACAGTTGAGCCACCGTTTTGCGCATGCGCGACTCGATATACCAGTCCAGGTCGTAGAAACGCAGGCCCAACTCGGCGGCCAAAGCCTTGCCTATGGTGGTTTTTCCTGCCCCCATATAGCCAATGAGTATGATGCGATGGCACGCGCCTTTGCCCTTATTGGGCGTTGCAGTGCTTGGCAAGCCGTTTTGCATATTATCCTGAACGCGTTGTTTAGTGGAGCCTTTTGTGGGCTTTATGTTTATTTCTTTGCCTTGCTGGCCGCAGATGCCTTGGTGGTGCGCTTGGGCTTTGTAGGCGCGGCTTTCACCAATTCCATACATTGCTCGTAGGTAAGTTCGCTAGCCTTTTCGTGCAGCTCTTTGGGCAATTTGTAGTTCTTGCCGTCGTAAGCAAGGTATGGGCCGAACTTACCGTTTATCACTTCTAGTTTCGGGTCTTCGGCAAACGATTTCAAGTGCTTTTGCTTTTCCTGCATGCGCTTTTGCTCGATAAGTGCCACCGAAGTTTCGAGTGTAACCGAGTGTGGGTCTTCGGTTTTGGGCAACGAGGTGTATTTCTTGTCGTGCAAGATGTACGGGCCGAACCTTCCCGAACCAATTACCACGGGCTTTCCCTCAAATTCGCCCACCGTACGAGGCAGCTTAAACAATTCGAGAGCCTCTTCAAGCGTGATGGTTTCGATGCTCAGGCCAGCGGTGAGGTTAGCGAAACGCGGCTTTTCGTCGTCGCTTGCAACGCCAATCTGCGCCACGGGGCCGAATCGGCCAATCTTTACAAGCACCTGTTTGCCCGTTGCAGGGTCTTCGCCTAGGGCGCGTTCGCCGGCCTTATGCTCCGAACGGGCGTTCATCACCGTGTCTACCGTTGGGCCGAAGTCGGCATAAAAGGCTTTCATCATGGCCTTCCACTCCTCTTGTCCTTCGGCAATGCGGTCGAAATCCTCTTCAACATGGGCCGTAAAGTTATAGTCCATGATGGTGGGGAAACTATCCATCAAGAAGTCGTTCACCACGATGCCTACGTCGGTAGGCAGCAGTTTGCCCTTGTCGCCGCCAACGTTCTCCTTCTTATTCTTAGTCGTTATCACGATGCCTTTAAGCGTATCTACCAGGTATTGGCGTTCTTTGCCCTTGCTGTCGCCCCTGGTTACGTACTCGCGATGTTGGATGGTGCTGATGGTTGGGGCGTAGGTAGACGGGCGACCGATGCCCAATTCCTCCATCTTATGCACAAGACTGGCCTCGGTATAACGTGCCGGACCCTGCGTAAAGCGTTCAATCGAGGTTATTTCGCGGCGTTCTAGCTTGTCGCCCTCGTTGATGGGGGGCAGCATTCGCGAAGAATCCGACTGGTTATCGTCTTCGTCGTCGGTAGATTCGCGGTACACTTTCAAGAATCCGTCGAAGGTCAAAACCTCGCCCGTAGCCACGAAATGCTCGCTAGTTCCCGAAATGTTGATGTTAACGCGCGTCTTTTCGAGTTGCGCTTCGGCCATCTGCGAGGCGGCGGTACGTTTCCAAATCAGGTCGTACAGCTTTTTTTCTTGTTGCGTTCCGTCTATTTTAGTGGCATCCATATAGGTAGGGCGAATGGCCTCGTGCGCCTCTTGCGCCCCCTTTGCGTGCGTGTGGAAGTTGCGCGGAAAGCTATATTGCTCGCCCCATAGGCGGGTAACTTCTTCCTTCGTGGCATTGATGCAAAGGCCAGATAGGTTAACACTGTCGGTACGCATGTAGGTAATGCGTCCGTTTTCGTACAGTCGTTGGGCCACCATCATGGTTTGCGACACGCTGAACCCCAGCTTTCGGGCCGCCTCTTGTTGCAGGGTAGAGGTGGTGAAAGGTGGGGCAGGCGAGCGTTTCAAGGGCTTTTTGCTGACGCTTTCGACGGTAAATTCGGCGTTTTTGCACTTTTCGAGGAAAGCCAGCGCCTCTTCGTGGGTTTTAAATCGCGTGTCTAGTTCGGCATCTACCTCGGTCATGCCGCCCTCGTCGTTGGTAATGGCGAAGATGGCAACGATGCGATAGAAGGTTTCGGGCTTGAAAGCGTTAATCTCGCGCTCGCGGTCTACCACCAATCTCACGGCAACACTCTGCACTCTACCAGCCGAGAGCGACGGTTTTACCTTGCGCCAGAGTATGGGCGAGAGCATAAAACCCACCATTCGGTCGAGTACGCGGCGTGCTTGTTGCGCATCTACGAGGTTCATGTCAACGCGGCGCGGCTCTTCAATGGCGCGAAGGATGGCCGGTTTCGTAATCTCGTGGAACACGATGCGGTTGGTTTTGTCTTCGTCTAGACCCAAAACCTCGCACAAGTGCCACGAAATGGCCTCTCCTTCGCGGTCCTCATCACTTGCCAGCCACACGCGTTCGGCGCTTTTCGCAGCCTTTTGCAGGTCGGCCACCACCTTTTTCTTATCGTCCGAAATCTCGTAGAAAGGCTCAAAGGTGTCGAGGTCTACGCTCAATCCAGTCTTTTTCAAGTCGCGGATATGTCCGTAGCTCGACATTACCTTGAAATCTTCTCCAAGGAACTTTTCTATGGTTTTGGCCTTTGCGGGGCTCTCTACAATCACTAAGTTTTGTTGCATGGTGTTGTTATTTTAAGTTCTGTGCATGCGGCTAAGGGGCGTACACCCCAACGGCGCACATGCCATTTGCCGCGCAAAAGTAAATAAAACTTTTGCATACACCTTATTATATATAAAGGCTTTAACGTTTTTTAGCGAATAGAAACAAGAGAGCCTGCCGCATTATTGGCGAATAAATGACGGATTTAGGAAGATTTTTCCCGAAGTCGTCTTGACTTTTAATGTTTCTATACATTAAGAGGCGTTTGTTCTCTCTG